>JAYRFV010000158.1:0-7227 GCA_041908165.1 Holophagales bacterium
TTAAAAAATAGATTTCAAATTATGTCGTCCTTGATTTTCGTTTTTATTTCGTTTATATTTTACCTCCAGGAGGTCCCCATGGAGGTCATCGCCTACACCACTCCATCAAGTCGCCAAGAATTGCGGACCTACCTCCGGAACCGGCGATTGGTGGGCTCTGTCCATCAGACCATCACTGTGCTTGCTCTCAATGACCTAGAGGAGGCCCTGCGGATTCTTCGAGGTGTCCGTCAGGAGGCTGTGGCTTGGTCGGATTACATCGACGCATTCCTAGCACCGCGAATCGACAATCCACAGCTTGATCCGTCATCAATGCTTCCGGGTCTAATCAACGAAGGGTGAAGGGCGCGGGGTCAACGAATTAGGATCCATTCGAGGATCGACGAATAGAATTCCTTGTCCATCACCCACTGTCCCTCCTCCCGATCCACCCCGTTACAAATCCCATTACAAATGGCCGTTCCCAGTCGCTCCAGATCAACACTTACATGTTCCAGATCGTGCCAGCGAACAGATCGACCGACGGCCTTCACCAAACCCTCAGGCCAGGATCCATCGAGAATGGAATTACCCGCAAACCCGCGCCATTCCTAGAAAAACGAAGGGGTCCGATTTTTCGTCGGACCCCTTTCCTGTTGGTAGCGGGGGTAGGATTTGAACCTACGACCTTTGGGTTATGAGCCCAACGAGCTACCGGACTGCTCCACCCCGCGGCGGATGGTAAGTATAGCATCCTGGGGGCGGAACTCAAGGGTGGAGTGCTAGGGTGTCTGGGTTGCGGGGGTCGGGCATGCTGCGTGGGTTCCTGGTGGGGCTGCTGGGCTGGGGCGTGCTGGCGGCGGGGTCGCCGGAGCGCTGGTTCGCGGAGCCGAAGTCGCCGCGCATCGCCAACTACCGGATCGAGGCGGCGCTGGACTGGCCGGGCAAGACGCTGCAGGGCAGCGAGACCCTCAGCTGGCGCAACACCGGCACGGCGGCGACGGCGGAGTTCCCGCTGCACCTCTACCTGAACGCCTTCAAGGGGCCGCAGAGCCTGTTCGTGAAGGAGAGCGGGGGGCGGCTGCGCGGGGACCGCATGGGCGCGGACGCGGACCCGCAGTCCTGGGGCTACTGCCGGCTGCTGCGGGTGGACCTGGAGGGGGTGCGCCTGGACGGCCACTTCGGGGCCGACGAGACGGTCTACTGGGTGAAGCTGCCGCGGCCGGTGGCGCCGGGCGAGACGATCCGCCTGGAGGTGGCCTGGGAGGCGCGCTTCCCGCGGGTGTTCGCGCGCTCCGGCTGGGAGGGGAGCTTCCTGATGGCCGGGCAGTGGTACCCGAAGGCCGGGGTTTACCTGGGCGACCGCTGGATCTGCGCGCCCTACCACGCCAGCACCGAGTTCTTTGCCGATTTCGGCGTCTACGACGTGAACCTGTCGCTGCCCAACTTCCTGCGCCCGGCCTACACCGGCACCCCGATCCCGGTGCGAGGGGAGGACGGCAGGATGCTTGACGCCAGCGTCGACCCGAAACGGCCCAACCACCACCTCTGGCGGCTGCACGCGGAGGACGTCCACGACTTCGCCTGGGCGGCGATGCCGAAGCTGTCCTGGGGGATGAAGGGCTGGACCTACCGCGGCGTGGAGATCTACTACTACTACCAGGGCGCCAACCTGGACAACCTGCCGCGGCAGCGGGCGGCGGTGGAGGCGGCGCTGCGCTCGGCGTCGGAGTGGTACTTCCCCTATCCCTACCCGGTGCTCACCGTGGTCGACGTGCCCAAAGAGGCCCGCGGCGCCGACGGCATGGAGTATCCGACCCTGTTCACCGCCTCCTCCTCGCCCTTCGAGCCGCTCGGGCTGCGGATGCTGGAGACGGTGGCGATCCACGAGTTCGGCCACCAGTACTTCCAGGGCATGCTGGCCTCCAACGAGGTGGACGAGCCCTGGCTGGACGAGGGCCTCACCTCCTGGTTCACCCACCGGGTGCTGGGCCGCTCCTACCACGCCCTGCTGGGCACCCGGCGGTTCCAGGTGGACACCCGGTTCGGCGAGTGGGCCGGATACTGGACCGCCCCCGGCATCGACCCGCTGGTGCGCCGCGGGCCCGAGTGCAAGGACCAGGCGAGCACCTTCCGTTCCGCCTACGCCAAGCCCACCCTGGTGCTGGACCAGCTGGAGGCGCTGCTGGGCCGGCCGCTGATGGACCGGGTGATGGCCGCCTACGCCCAGGAGATGGCCTTCAAGCACCCCACCCGGCAGGACTTCCGCCGCATCGCCGAGCGGGTGACCGGGCGCGACCTCGGGGGCTTCTGGCGCGACTACGTGGAGGGCACCGAGGTGCTCGACATCGTCATCGAGCGGGTGGGGCAGATGCCGACCCGCACCGGCGGCTGGGTGGAGGGGCCGAAGGGCATGACCTTCGTGCCGCCGCAGCAGGTGGCGCCGGGCACGGCCAGTTCCATCACCCTCCACCGCCGCGGCGGGATCGTCGCGCCGGTCACGCTCTGGGTGCGCCTGGAGAACCGCCGCGAGCACCGGCTGCAGTGGGACGGCAGGGACCGCTGGGTGACCTTCGACGATCCGGCCCTGTTCGACGCGCCGATCCAGGCGGCGATCCTCGATCCCGACGGCAACTACCCGCTGCTCAAGGACCGCCTGCACGCCCACTGGGTGGCGAAGCCGGCCCGGCGCGGCTTCCACTACTGGTCGCAGCTGGTCTGGGGGGCGCTGACCGGCTTCCTGCAGGGCGCCGGGCTGGGCTGATCAGGGCCGCCGCGGCGCCGCCTCGCCCATGCGGAGGGCGGTGATGAGGCCGCCGGCGTCCAGCTCGATCAGCACCGGGAACAGGGTAAGGCCGGCGGCCTCCAGGTCGTCGCGGGCGGGGGCGTACCATGAGCGCGCTGGGGCGGCGATCCGCTTGCCCAGGGCCTCGCCCTCCTGGCGGGCCTTCGTCTCCTGGGCCGGGGTCGCCTCGGCCAGGACCCCGGCGGCGGAGGGGACCACCCAGGCCACGTCGGCGGGGGGCGCGGGGTCGGCGGCGCCGGCCGGGCAGATCCAGATGCGCCGGCCGCCCAGCTCCTGCAGGCGCTTCTGGACCGGCTGCAGGGCCGGCAGGGTCCACAGCCGCAGCACCGGCCCGGGGGACCCGAGCAGGGCGAACAGCCGCTGGAAGTCGAGGAAGGTCGCGGCGGCGTCGGTGCCGTGGTCGGTCTTGAGCCGGGCGAAGCGGTCGAGGTCGCCCTCCGCCAGGGCGTAGCAGAGCGCGTGGCGCAGGGCGTAGGCGCCAGCCAGGCCGGGCTCCGGCTGCGCCAGCAGGGCGTCCTCGAAGGCCCGCCGCAGCGGCTTCGGCAGGCGGCCGGCGCGGTCCAGGCGGCGGCCCCAGCGCCACAGCGCCATCGGGCTGCCGGCCTCCTGCAGCGGCAGGGCCGCCAGCCGGGCCGGGGATCCGCCCTCGCGCAGCAGGGCGCGCACCGCCTCGGCCTCGGCGAAGGCGGCGCTGCCCCGGGGGAAGGGGTTGGCGGGCAGGTCCCGGGTCAGGGCCTGCAGCAGCCAGGTCAGCGCCGGCTGGTCCGCCGGGCGCACCCGCTCGGGACGCAGGGGTCGGCCCGCGCCGGGTCGGCCCTCGCCGGCGCGGTCGTAGCTGTCCAGCAGCCGTTCGATGGCCACCGCGAGCGGGACCGGGGCCTCGGCGGCGGACTGGACGAGGGCGGGAACCGGGATCGGCAACATGGGCACCTCTCTGAGAGAATGCCCGGGTTGCCTGGAGCCGTCATGGAGCATTCCCTCACCGCGGTGGACCGGCTGGTGGTCGCCCTCGACGTCCCCGGCGCCGGGGAGGCCCTGGCCCTGGCCCGGCGCCTGCGCGGCCGGGTCGGGATGTACAAGGTCGGCCTGGAGCTGTTCTGCGCCGAGGGGCCGGGGCTGGTCCGCGAGTTGCAGGCCCTCGGGCCGGTGTTCCTCGACCTCAAGCTGCACGACATCCCCACCACCGTGGCCCGGGCCCTGCAGCGCCTGCTGGAGCTGGACCCGCGGCTGATCAACGTCCACGCCCAGGGCGGGCCGGCCATGCTGGAGGCCGCCGCCGAGGCGGTGCGGGCCCACCGCGCCCGGGGCGGCCGCACCGAGCTGCTGGCGGTGACCGTGCTCACCAGCCTCGACCGGGCCGCCCTGCAGCGCACCGGCCACGCCGCCGAGCCCGGCGCCCTGGCGCTGGAGCTGGCCCGGCTGGCCCACGGCTGCGGTTGCGACGGCGTGGTCTGCAGCGCCTGGGAGGCCGGGGCGGTGCGGGAGGCCTGCGGCGAGGGCTTCCACCGGCTGACCCCGGGGATCCGCCCCCGGGGCGAGGCGGCGCAGGACCAGGCGCGGGTGATGGATCCTGCGGGCGCCTTGGCGGCCGGGTCCACCTGGCTGGTGGTGGGCCGGCCGATCACCCACGCCGCCGACCCGGCGGCCGCGGCCGACGCCCTGGTGCGGGAGCTGGAGGGGCGGCCTTGAGCACCTCCACGCCGCTGGTGTTCCGGCCCAGCCTCGCCCAGCGGGCGCTGGCCGGGCTGCTCTGCGTGGGCTCCTGGCTGGTGGGGGTGCGGGCCTCGGCGGCCTTCCTGGAGAGCGTGCCCCGGCTCAGCCGGGCGCTGCGTGCGGCGGAGCTGGCCGGCGAGCCCACCTGGGGCTTCTGGCTGCTGCTGGTGGCCGCGGTGGCCGCGCTGGTGGCCGCGGGCGGCCTGCTGCTGCTGTCCATCCTCGGGTTCCTGATGGTCGAGGGCTCGGTGGTGCTGGTGGACGAGATCGGCATCTCGGTGGAGCACCACCTGCTGCCGGGACCCTTCGGCCGCTGGCTGGGGGCCGGCCGGCTGGCCTGGAAGCAGGTGGTGGGCCTGGGCCGCACCGGCCCGCTGTTCGTCCTGAAGGGCGGCCCCGGCGAGGCCCCCGGCCCGGTCCCGCCGGAGCGGCTCAAGTTCCTGCTGGTGGAGGACCTGGAGCGGCTGGTGAACCTTGTCCTGGAGCGCAGCCCGAACCTGCGCTTCCCCGAATAGACGGCGGTCACAGCGGCGGGGCCTTCGCGGCCGGCGCAGTTCGGCTACCCTTGGGGTGGTTCAGGAGACTCCATGAAAACCATCGCCCTGTTCGCCGTTCCGGCCCTCCTCGCTGCGCAGAGCCCGGCCCCTTCCCTCTCCCAGCGGCTGCGCACCGAGGCGCCCGCGGTCGAAGCCCTCGGCAAGGAGTTCAAGTTCAAGGAAGGCCTGGCGCGGGCCGAGGCCCTGATCCCGGCGACCAAGCCCGAGTACGTGAAGGGCGACCCGCGCAAGGGGCTCGAGAGCAGCCAGGAGTACAGCAGCCTGATGGCGGCCTACTCCCTGAGCGGCAAGATGGCCCTGATGGGCGGCGACTGGAGCCGCGCCAAGGACCACTTCAGCAAGGCCCAGGCGGTGGCGAAGGAGAACCACGCCAACTTCGCCGAGGTGGTGACGCCGCTGGTCCAGACCTGGCAGAAGGCCATGGAGGACTCCACCAAGTCGCTGGAGGAGAATGCCGCCCGCCGCAAGGAGGTCGAGGCCAAGGCGGAGAAGGACCGCACCCCGCAGGACCAGGAGGTCCTGTCCGCGGTGGCGGTCTGGGAAGGCAACGTCAAGAACGGCGGCAAGATCATCAAGCAGCTGCAGGACCACACCGAGGGGCTGCGCAAGGACAGCGAGGCCTTCGCCAAGCCGATCGAGGGCGTGGAGAAGGACCTGAAGGCCGAAGCGGAGATCCTGGCGTCCGACAAGTTCAAGGGCGACAAGGCCAAGTACGTGGCCGCGGTGCTGAACACCCCGGGCAACTTCGCGCTGCCCACCCAGGCCGACAAGGTCAAGCTGCTGCACCGCCTGGTGTTCCTGGATCCGGCCAACGTCCGCGCCGGGAAGTCCCTGGAGGCCGCCATCCTCGGCCAGGAGGTCCCGGTGCCGGAGGAGAAGAAGAAGCCGGCCGCCCCCGCCAAGAAGGCCCCGGCCAAGAAGAGCAAGTAGCATGATCCGGCCGCTGCTGGCCCTGGCTCTCGTCGCGGTCGCCCCCGCCGGGGCCCAGGCGCCGCCGGCGCCGCAGGTCTTCGTCAGCCTCTCCGACCGCTTCCGGGAGGGCCGGAACGGCTGGGAGCAGGCCCTCCAGCGCGGCGACGGCGCCCACGTCCGCCGCGCCCTGGAGGCCGTTCTGGAGCGCGAGGGCGCCGCCGTCAACAGCTCCGACTACAACGAGATGCACGCGCTGGTGGGGCTGCGGAACCTGGTGGCCCAGGCCTGCGTGGTGGAGGGCGCCTGGGAGGACGCGGTGGAGCAGCTGCGCAAGGCCTCCGCCGCGGCCGAGGAGAACGCCGCCAACGCCGCCCAGAACCTGGGCCGGGTCCGCCAGCAGCACCTGGACAAGCTGGCCGAGTGGAAGGAATCCCAGGCGCGCCAGGAGCAGCGGCTGAAGGAGCTGGAGGCCCAGCCCGGGCTGACCCAGGCGCAGATGAAGTCGCGCACCCAGATCAAGGCCTTCCTCGACGAGCAGCGGAACGCGATGGCCCACAGCGAGCGCGCGCTGAAGTCCATCGACGACGTCCTCGCCCAGCTGAAGGTCGACCGCGACACCTACGCCAAGTCCCTTGCCGAGTGGCAGGGCTTCCTGGTCAAGGAGAAGCTGGAGGCCGCCCAGGCCGGTTCCCCCGCCCGCTACGCGGCCGAGAAGCTCGAGCAGGTGAAGGCCGACGACGCGCGGCCGCGCTACGAGCGGATCGCCTACGGGCGGCGCCTCCTGCGCCTCGACCCCGCCAGCCCCGACTGCCGGCGCTTCGTCAACGGCCTGCTGGGCATCGAGGAGCCGGAGGAGGCCAAGCCGGCGCCGAAGAAGAAGCCCCGCAAGAAGTGACCCTCCGCCGCGGGGCCCCCCCCCGGGGGGGGCCCGCCCGCGTCCGGAAGGCCCGGTCAGAACACCCAGCCGAAGCTGACCTTGACGAAGTCGGCGCTGGGCGGCTCGCCCTTGGCGGCGTCGTTGCCGGAGAGGGTCTTGTGGAACCCGACCTCCATCGTGAAGCGGCCGACGTGGGTGCCGAAGCTGTTGCCGATGCCGAAATTGGCGCCCATTCGGCTCTTCCGCTCGTAGGTGGTGTAGTCCCAGTAGTCGTGCCAGTGGTCGCTGCCGCCGTCCTCGCGGTAGTCCCAGCGCTCGAAGTCCGCGGAGGGTCCGAAGTAGAAGTAGGTGCCGCGGTGGCGCCGCGCGCTGCCGTTGACGAA
>JAYRFV010000159.1:0-19805 GCA_041908165.1 Holophagales bacterium
AACCCACTGGGTCAGGGGATCCCTGGCCCTCTTCTGCGCCGCCCTGATGGCTGCCTGTGGCGGTCGTGAGCGGGCCACCCTGCCGCCCCCCCAGCCCCTCAGTCTCCTCCTGCTCGATCCCGCCGAGGGCGCGCTCCTGCGGGTACCAACCGTTGCGGTGCGAGGAAAGGTGAGCGGCGGACCCGCGGTACTGGGTCTCAACGGTCAGGCGGTGCCTCTCGCCGCCGATGGAGGATTCGCCACGAACCTGAACCTCATGGAGGGGCCCAACCGGCTGGTCTTCGACGTCTGGCCGGAGCCGGTCACGGGCCGGGGCTCTGCGCTGCTGCCCAACACACCCCCGGCGCTGCACCTGGTCCGCAGCGTCCAGTTCGCCTGGCCCGAATTGACGGTCCGCTTCACGGCGCCGGTCGAGGGATCCGTGGTCCACGCAAGCCCTGCCCGGGTTTCGGGATTGGTTTCCGAAGCCGGGGCTGCGTTGACGGTCAACGGATCAGCGACCGCGGTCGACGCCAGCGGGCGGTTCGAGACTCCGGTGGAACTCCTTCCCGGGATCAACACTGTCCAGGCCGAAGCCATCGCCCCTGGGGGGCGAAAAGCGCGGGCGGACCTGCGGATCGAGTATTCCCAGCCGGCGGCGCCCGGTGTGAAGCTGGCCCTTCCTGCCGAAGGCTTCCTGAGCCGCGAAGCCGAAGTCCGGGTTGAAGGTACGGTTGCGGGCGCCATCACCGTGCTTCGCGTGCAGGGACAGACGGTCGTGCCGGGGCCCGGGGCCTCGTTTTCCACTGTCCTGAAGCCCGGGGAGGGGCCGCTGACCATCCGCGCCGAAGCGGTCGGCCTGGACGGGCAGGTTCACTGGGACGAACGCCACGGAACCATCGACCGCACCCCTCCGCAGATCTCCATGGCGGGATCACGTTCGGCCCGGGTCTCGCTCACCCAGCTGCCCTTGGTGGGCAACGTGATCGACGCTTCGCCCTGCCTGCTGTGGGTGGCTGGGGCGGCGACGCCCCTGGACGCCAATCGGCAGTTCTCGACCTCGCTCGCGCTCGTCGAGGGCCTGAACCGGGTTCCCCTGAAGGCGGTGGACGCCGCGGGCAACCAGGGACTGCTCGAATTCGAGGTCGTCCGGGACACCCTCGGACCAGAGATCCTCCTGGACGCTCCTCTGCCCACCACCACCCAGGAAGCCACGGTGACTGTGCGAGGCCGCCTGGTCGATCCCAGCGGAGTGCAGGCCTTCAGTGCAGCGGGAACAGCCCAGCCCTACCCGGACAACCTGTTCACCTTCCCATGGGGGCTGGGACCCGGACTCAACAGCATCACCCTCTTCGCACGTGACACGCTCGGCAACCCGAGCCAGTTGACCCTCGCGGTGCAACTGGACGTGCCGCCGCCTCCTCCAGGGTCGCTCACGCTCGCCGTGACCACGCCGGAGGAAGGCCAGCGTTTCAGCCAGCCCCGCGCGGGATTCGCCGGTCGCGTGAACGATCCAGGCGCCACGGTGACGGTCAACGGATACCGCCAGGCGGTCCAGAGCGATGGTTCCTTCGCCGGCGAACTGCCCCTGACGGAAGGGACCAACGTGCTCCGCTTCCTGGCAACCACGGTTGCAGGGGTGGCCGCGGAGGCGGTGCGAACGGTCACCTTCGATCCCGTGGGTGATGTCGGCCATGCCCCGGTCATCACCTTCGACCATCCGCGTGACGGTCATGCAACCTCTGCCAAGTCCATCACCCTGAAAGGCCGGGTGGACGATCCCAAGTCGGCCTTCAGGGTTCAGGGGAGGGCTGTCCAGTTGGACGAATCGGGGCGGTTCGAGGTGCCGGTCGTCGCGGACCGCGAGGGTGTCCTGGGCATTCGCGCCGAGGCCACCAACGCCCACGGAACCGGCCGCAATGCCCTGTACGTGAGTTTCCAGTGGAGCGGTCTCACCATGGCCTGGGCGGCCCCGACCCCGGTGGAGGGGGCGCGGGTCCGATCCCGGTCGGTCCCCGCCGCGGTGACCCTGTCGCGGACGGCGCTCGTGGATATCAATGGACAGGCCGGGGTGCTCGAGACCACCGACGGCAGCCTCCACCCCTTCAGGGCCGAGGCCTCCCTCGAGGTCGAGGAGGGCGTTGTCCAACTCACCGCCACCGCCGTGGACGCGGCGGGCAACCGGGCCAGCCTGGCCCGCAGCATCGCGGTCGGCCTCACCCCACCTACCTTGACCTTTTTCGATCCGGGCTTCGATCCTTCGGGCACCTTCCGCACGCTCAGCCCGGGGGTGGAAATCAGGGGCGAGGTGTTCGCGAAGGAAAGCGCTGGGCCCCTGACAATGACCCTGAACGGACAGGCCGTGCCGCTCGATCCCCAGGGAAGGTTTTCCTGGGTCCTCGCCGGCCTGGCCTACGGCCCCAACCCGCTGCGCGCCCGGGTGGTCGACGCCTTCGGACTGGGTACCAGCGTGGAACGCACCATCGAGCGCATCCAGGATGCCGGGGGCGACCTGGAGCCCCGGATCTTCGTGGAACGTCCCCTGGAGGGATTCGCCACCGGCTCGTCCACGGTTCCCGTGCAAGGCCGGGTCAACCAGGCCGGGCTCACGGTGAACGTGCAGGGCCGGGCGGTTTTCGTCGATCCCCTGACCCTTCGGTTCTCTGCCACCGCCGACCTGGTTCCAGGGGCCAACAGCCTGGTCGCCCGCGCGCACGACGCACAGGGACGAATCGGCACGGTGACCGTCCACGGCACCCGTTTCACCCCAGGGGAGGCCAAGCTGCGCTGGGACCTTCCGGCCCCGGGCGCCCGGTTGTCCAGCCGCACGGTCCAGGTCCGCGGCCAGGTCGACCTTCCTGGCGTCACCGCCGTGACCGTGAATGGCAGCCCCATGCTCCTGAGCGGCAGTGGCGCCGAAGGGGCCTTCCAGGGTGCCGTGGTGCTCCCCAAGGGGCCCCAGGCCCTGCTTCTCGAGGCCTCCACCCTGGTCGGGGAACACCTCAGCGAGCGCCGCGACGTCATCATCGATCTGCCCCTGCCGAGGCTGGTCCTGTCCGTTCCGGACAGCGCCCGGCCCGGAGAGGACATCACGCTGTCGGTCCAGCCGGCGCCGGGTACCCGCCTGGTCAGCGCGGACCTGTCCTGGAACGGCGCCTTGATCAGCCATCTTGTGGAACCGTTTGCTCCTGTCAAGGCGACCGTGCCCGCCGCCGCCACCTCTGGCGATCGCATCCGGGTCGAAGCCATCGGACGCGATGCCGAGGGCGAAACGGTCACGGCCCGGGCCTACGTGGTGGTCCTCGCCGGAGGCGCAGGGGGCGGTGGACCGTTGGTGCTGTCGGCCTTCGACGACCGCTCCGGCCTGCCCCTGGCGCAAGCCTCGGCCTTCCTGGACGGATTCCCGGCTCCGCTCGACCTCGGCGGCGAAGGCCGGGCCACCCTCCCCGCCTTGGCTCCCGGGGCCTGGGTCCGGCTCGCCCGCACCGGCTATTCGCCGGTCTGGCGGCGTGGCGACCAGCTCGGATCGAAGCCGCTTTCCCTGTTCGACGCCCGGCCCACGCCGCTGGATCCGGGCCAGGATGCAGCCGTGACGGGCTTCGGCGGAAGTTTCGCCCAGGGCGCGTACAGGCTGGTGATTCCCTCCGGCGCCCTGGCTGCCGCCGCCAAGGTTTCCGCCACTGCCCTGACGACCCAGGGCCTGCCAGGCCTCCTGCCGAAGGGCTGGAGCGCCGTGGCCGCGCTCTGGCTGCAGATCGATGGTGCCAGCCTGGCCGCGCCGGCTTCGCTGGCCTTGGACCTGACCGCGTCAACGCCGGCTTCGGGCCTTGCCTGGGCGCGCTGGGATGAAACCCGGCGGTCCTGGACCTGCCTGGGGGTGGATCCAGCCAGGAACGCCCTGCCGGTCCCCATGGCCGGCGGGTTTGCCCTGGTTGCACCCGACCCCGGCATGGTGCCGGCGGAAGCAGGGAAGGACCTGCCCGGGACCACGGACGGGGGCTGGCGTTCGGGGCTCGGCGCCCAGGGGGTGGTGGACCCCGCGCTGCTGCCGACCGTGCAGGCGATCAACGGCGTCCGCGCCACCGCCCGGCTCGATCTGGCCTTTGGCGGGGGGACGCCGGTCGCCAGTGGCACCGGGCTGCTGGCGGAGGTGGTTGAGACCTACACATTGCTGGACCTAAGCCTGATCGAGCCGCAGAAGCGGGTGCAGGACGCGGTGGCCTGCCGCTTCGTGCTGGGCGTGGACGGCGGCGCGCCGACGCTGCGGTCGGCGGGCGACGGCCTGGCCCTGGACCTGCCGGTGCGGATGTCGCGCACCTTCGGTACAGCGGAACTGGTGGACGGCCTGATCCAGGTGGGCTTCTACCACGAGTACCAGGTGGTGGCGGTGGGCGGGGAACTGATCGGGCCCGGTGGCGGCTCCATCAACCGGGACGGGGTGACCGTGGGCTTCGAGGCGGGATCCTTTGCGTCCGCGACCTTGGTGCGGGTGCAGGGCGATCCGGCGGGCTCCTGGGAATCCCTTTGGCCGGAATTGAAGGACCAAGGCCGTGTGGCGGCGAGCTTCAACGTGGAGATCACCGGCACGCTGTCCAAGGGCATGGATCTGAGTCTTGCCGATCTTGGCGCTGTGCCGGCGGGGGCCGCGCCGATCCTGGTGCAGCGGCGGATCGCGGCGGACCAGCGGGTGCTGGTGGTGGTGGGGGCTCTGGAGGCAGTGACTGACGGGTGGAACCTGAGCCGACCGGCGGAATCGAATCCGATCCTGGAGGGCGGGAACTTCGCGGTGCTGGTGCCGTCGCGGCCGTGGGCGTGGGTGACGGGTGCGGTATCGATGCCGGCGGTATTGGCGCAGGCGATGGACGCCGATGGACGACGATTCAAGGACAGGAAGCCTTCCTTCACCGCCGTGCATCCTCGTCCACTCCAGGCTCACCCGGTATTGCCCTCCGGTGATGTCGCCGTCCGCGATGCCCTGGTCTCCGGCAACATGATCCCGGCGGTCAGCGGTCCGGACGGGGTCTTCGCACTGCCGGCCTTTGCGCCGGCGGCGGGCAGGCTGGCGATCACCGGCAGCCGCTGGGACCTGGGCCTCACCGGCGCCCTCGAGGTGGCGTTGCCCTCCAGCGGCAACGCTCTGCGGCTGACCACCATTCCCTTCTCGATCGCCGCCATCCTGCCGCTCGAAGGCGCGGAGCTTGAGACCTCCGCGGTGTTCACCGTGCTGACCTCGACGCCGATGGATCCGGGCTCGCTTTCAGGAGTGAGCCTGCTGCAAGGGACGGTCGGGGTCCCCCTTCGCCGCCAGCTGTCCCTGGACGGCCGAACCCTGCTGCTGACGCCGGAGGGGTCGCTGGCGCCGGGTGCAGCCTTCACGCTGGTCGTTGACGGCCTGCGGTCCCTGGCCGGGGAAGTCGCTCCGCGGACCGAGCGCCACGTCACGACCACGGCCCTTCCGCCGCCGCCCGCGGAATGCGATTTCAGCCGGATCACGCTGGGTTATCCCGATGCCGCCTTCAACGTCGTGATGACCATTCCCGCCGGCGCGATCCCTGCGGGTGCCGCGATCCTTGTCGAAGGCCTGGGCATGGGCTTCAGCCATACCGGCATCATGCCCCAGGCTGAACTGAAGCTGACGGTCCGCGCCAGCCTGGGTGAGCGATTCAAGCTCACCGTCCAGATTGGCGGACGCACCAGCGAAGGCTTCGCGTCGAGGTACGACGCGGGCGACGGCCGGGTGACTGTCGGGGTGGACGGAGGTCGTGTCGAAGCAGGCGACGGCTCCGGCGCCGCCGTGCTGTGGCCGGTCGGCGCCCTGGAGCGGCCGGTGGAGTTCACCCTCGCGCACAGTACCGCTCGCCCGGACGGGATGCACCCCGACCACGCCAACGAGAAGGTCGCCGGCGTGCTGAACCTGCGATTCAACGGCGAGCTGGCCTACCGCATTCGACCGCTCTGGGAGTTCCCCAAGCCCACCAGCGACCTGAACACCCGTCCGCGCCCCAATGGCCTCGGACCCTACGGGGTCTACGTCAAGGTCGATGGATTCGAGGACGACGGCAGCCCCAGCAGCACCTGGGAACTGCAGGACAGCGCCCGGTACGTGGACGGCCGGTTGCGCAGCTTCGGCGGATTTCCGGAGGTGGACTGGGAGGGGTGGATCCTGGAAGGATCGAAGGCGGCCGGCAGGACGGCGACCCGTCCCGGCCGCATTCGGGGGAAGGCGGGCGCCGCAGCACCCGACATCCTGGACACGGTTTCCGCCGGGCTGACCGCCCTGGCCGTGGATTCCGGGGAGCACGTCCTGTCCGGCCAGGTGGACCGCCTGTTGGTCGCCCTCCAGGAACAGAAGCCCCAGCCCGGCGCCTTCGTGTTCGTCGCCGGGCTGTCGTCGGGACCGGGCGCCGTGAAGCGCGCCGGACGGCTGGTGCAGCGCACCGACGCCCGCGGCCGCTACCTCGTCATGTCCAGCCAAGTGGAGGAACTCATCCGCGGCGGCGCCCGGCTGATGGCGGTGGATCCGGACTACGGCGTCACCGCCCAGGCCACCAGTTCCGCGGTCCTGCTGGCCGGGGCCTACGGCAGCCTCTACAAGGCCGACCTCCTGGTTCTGAAGGTCAGCCCTTCGGATCAGGAGGACCGCATCGCGCCCTGGGCGGAGCTGAAGTTCGAGGGCTCGGATGTGCTGGGCGACAGCGAAGCCCGCTATCAGGACACCCAGGTGATGGACGTTCATGCGGTGGTGAACGGCTACGACAACCGCAGCCAGGCAGACCTCCGGGTTGAGATCCGCGTGGATGGCATGGCCGTCGATCCGGCCCTGGTCAAGGTCACCCGCGCCGGCGCTGCGGGGAAATGGCGGGCGGCGCTGGTGCGGCTGCCGCCGGGCATGCACACGGTCGAGGCCCGAGTGGAGGACGGGAACCGCAATCAGACGCGGCTGCAACGGATGCTGAGCGTCCTTGCCTTCGGCGCAGCTCCCGCCATCGATCCCTCACGGCCGCCGGGGTTCTCCATCGAGGTGGAGGGTGGGCTGGGGGGGGCGTTGCCGGAGGCCGGGATCCGGGTGACCTTCACTGAACCCGTGGCGGGCGTCTCTGCCCAGTCGCTGCTGCTGGAGCGGCAGGAGGGGGCTGATTCCTGGGTTGAAGTCACGGCGCGGCGGATCAGCAACCAGGGGCCGCTGCCGCTGCCGGAGTTCACGCCGCAGCAGGTGCACACTGTGTACCTGGCCCCGAGCGCCCGGCTGGAAGTGGGCGGACTGTACCGGGTGCGCGGGACACCCGCGATCCGGGACCTGGACAACCCCTCGAAGGCGATGAATTCGCCACCGGTGGAATTCAGGGTGGCCAATTGGACGGACCTCGGCACCTACGGAATCCCAGGCGCCATCCGCCGGGTCGCGGTGCTTGGCGGGCGCACCTTCGTCGCCACATCGGAGCGGATCCACCTGCTGCGGGTGGGAGGCGTCCATCCCGATCCTGCCCCTGTGCCCTTTGGTGCAACCGGACTCGAGGGCGACTTCCTCCGCCAGGAGGTCAACGAAATGAAGGTGTTCCGGCAGGTTCCGGTGCTGGGCGCGCCGGTGGATCTGCTGCTGGTGACCACCTCGCCGCGGCCGGGGGACTGGCAGCACCAGGGCGCGCTGTGGGCCTTCAGCGCCTGTAGTTCGCAGGCGGTGCCGAAGCTGCTGTTCGCGGTGAGCCTGGGGGTCGGAGCCAGCGGCACCGCGCCGACCCTGGACTGCCGCGGGGGGTACATCACGGTCGGCCGGCTGGGCACGTCCGTGGCCCTGGTCAGCGTGGATGCGGCGATGCGGGGCTGGCTCGACCCGGCGATCGGGAACCGCGAACCCGGCCGGGCGGTCTCTCCTGCGGGCAGCAACGGCCAGGCGATCCTCCAGCCGTTCTACCTGGCGAACCCCGAGGGGAAGTACGCTCCCCACCACCCCGGCGTGGCCATGCTGCCGCCGCAGGTGGACCCGGTCGGCAGACTGGTTCCCGGCCTCGCGATCGTGGCGGGATTCACCGCCGGCGAGATCACCCGGGCGGGCAAGCCCCTGCGCGGCCTGCCCAACGTGATCCTGCCGACCGATGCGATGGGGGCCGTGCAACCGTCCTTGCCCTTCCTCATGGAGGCCGGACATCCGGCGGGGCTGGAACCCGACCAGCGGGTGCAGCCCGGCCCACTGGCGGGCGAGGCCGCCGGGATGCGGGTGGCGGTGGCCGAGGTGCAGGTGCTGCAGGGCGACGGCAGCCTGCGCCGGACCAGCCTGGCGCTGGCCTGGACCGCCGCGGACTCCGGGTTCGGCGGCAACAGCCTGGCGATCGTGGACGAGAGCGATCCGCAGGTGCCGGTGTACCTGGGCCGGTGGCCGCGCGAGCCCCTGGGAACCAATGCCGACGGCACGCCGCAGGCCTACCAGTTGGCCTTCGTCACGCCGAGTGTGGATCCGGTCACCGGCCTGGTGGCGGTGCCGGTGGTCGTCACCGCCTCTGGCAGGACCGCCTGGTACGTCCTGGACCTCGCCCGCCCCAGGGAACCACGGACCGTCGCCCGGATCGAATCCGGCAGCCACTTCGGCAGCTTCCACAACGGCCTCCTGAGCACCGCCACCCGGCTTCCCGGAGGAGGCGATGCCGTGGCGATCCGCAGGGTCCTCGCCGGGGTTCCCGGCGTCGACACCGGCGAGTGCTACACCTTCGAACCGAAGGTGGAGATCGCCATGGACGGGGACCGGAACGGAGCGATCGATTTCAACAACCCCAGGGATTGCGGGAAGGAGGCGTCGTACCTGTTCTGGGTGAACGACGACTACGATTACCAGCACTGGAGTTTCGAGGGAGACTACCTGGTGACCAGGGTGCCGGTCGAGGACGATCTTCCCGCGGACGGATCGGTCTACCTTTCGGTGGCCGAAACCGCAAGCAAATCAGTGAAGCCCAACTGCGACCGGGAGCCGGGGGAATCCATCCAGTGCAAGCGGGACCTGGAGGATTTCACCCGGCTGCATCTCAGGGTGGACGCCGCCACGGCCAACCTGTCCGCGATGACCTATTGGCTGAGATTCGAGAATGCGACCAACGTCGCGCCGGCGTTGAATCTGTTCGAGGCCGTACGATCAGACGAAAAGTATTTGAAAAATACAGGTGACGCGGAGGACCAACTCAAGAAAGGAATGTTGTTGACAGTGGATTCCAAGGAAGTGCAAGTGCCCAGCCATCTCGTGAAACCGGATGGCCAGGTGATGCCTTTCCTCCTGGAGGGGCGCCGGGCAGGCGCGGGCGACCTGGTGCTCATCGCCCGGTGCGCCGGGGCGGAAATCGCCCGGTCCTCGATCCGCCTGACCTTGAAGGAACCGAGCGAGTTCTGCGAGACCTTCGAGGTGAACACCACGGTCGGGGACCAGGTGCAGACCGTTGCGATCCAGAAGGGGCCCTACACCTACACCCCCAAGAACAATGGCGAATACGTGCTGTACGTGCACGGCTGGAACATGCACGAGCACGAAAAGGACCGCTGGACGCAGACCGTGTTCAAGCGCCTATGGTGGCTGGGCTACAAGGGCCACGTGGGGGCATTCCAGTGGCCGACGCTCACTTCATTCACGGGACTGACGACCTACGACCAGAGCGAACAACGGGCGTGGAATTCTGGGGAGGCATTGAAAACCCTACTGATGAAATTGAAGCGCGATCATCAGGGTGGAATCCGGATTTTTGCCCACAGCATGGGAAATGTGGTGATGGGTCAAACACTCAAGGAGCTCAAGGAAATTAAAGAAACAATGTATGGTTATATCGCAGTCCAGGGAGCAATCTCAACTCGATTCTATGATAATAATTCAAATAATATTCAACAAAATTGGTTCAAGGTCCGTCTTGGTATTGGATGGATTGATACGCCAGATATTTTTGGACACTATCCTGAAGGAAAAACAAATGATTCCTACTTGAACGAATGTCAAAATCAGATTGAAAAAAAGCGAATTTTTAATTATTATAATCAAGAAGATTATGCCTTGGATAAATGGATTTCAAATAATTTACTGAAACCAGGCGAAAATTCTGGTTATGCCTACGAAGATTTTGATGGAGATATTAACACATACCATCCAAACCCCGACCAGCCAGCCCTGGGAGATGTATTTCGCTCGTACGTCCAGTTCCTGACATTGCCCAAGGACCGGTTTGAAATTTTTTCGAGGTGCGCACAGTCTAGGTCAACGGCTCTGGGAGCAACTTCAGAGGTAATTCAGTTCAACGGTTTCGATCTTTCGAAAGAACCAATTTGGTATGATAGTTGGCACTATTCTCACAGCCGTGAATTTCGCTCAAACATCATTGCCGAACGGGACTTCTGGGTTCAAGTTGGGGATCATTTTGAAATTATTAAAAAATAACTCGCGGAGAATTTCATGTATTTGAAATTTTTCAATTCAGTGTTCCTGGTAGGTCTACTAGGTGCAACCATTCCCACCCACTTGGCCTGCCAGTCGAACCCGCGGGAAACTAAGCTAAGGGATTTCATGAGGTCAAGAGACGTGGACATGACCTTCTTCGGAAGGGTGGTTGATGATTCCGGCCGCCCGGTGGAAGGTGCGGAGGTCCATCTGGTCATTCGTCGATTTTCTCTTAGACCACCCTGGTTTGAAACTGCGGATCGCGTCCAGTTGAAATCCAGCAAGGATGGGATTTTTTCCATTCAAAATGAGCGAGGAAGAAGATTAATTATTGAAAAAATAACAAAAAATAAATATGATAATAAGTCATTTCATGAGTCACCTAAAGGTTTTGATTTTATTGAAGATAATGGTAATGTTTTATTCTATTATCAAAATATTGGCGAAGGAGGGCTCTCCAAACTCGTCCCTGATCCGAGAAACCCGGTGGCTTATCGCCTCCGGAAAAAAGGTCCTGAGGCTTTCCTGATGAAAGGCGGGGGCGGGTTTTCTTTCACTATTGACGAAAGCGGAACTTACAAGGGTTACGACTTCTTCCGAGAGGGCTCGGCCTTTCCGATACAACACGAAGAACTCGAGCATCCGAAGGTCTACGGCGAACCCGTGACCTGCGACCTGCGGATCCGGGCCACCTTTGATCCCACGAGCAGCCTGTGGACCTTGGTCCTGGCGCCCGGCAACGCCGACGGCGGGATCCTGGCGTCAAAGGACCTGCTCTACGAAGCGCCGGCCACGGGCTACCAACCCAGCCTAACCATCCTGGTTCCGGCAATGATGAACCGGGAACCAAGATCCGGAGATTTAATCCGGACTCCGGTGCCTGCGAGGTACCTGTACCTGCGCAGCCGAAAGGAACCGACCCATTCCA
Source organism: Holophagales bacterium (assembly GCA_041908165.1). GTDB lineage: Bacteria > Acidobacteriota > Holophagae > Holophagales > Holophagaceae > JACQZU01. Next base: position 11,310 of record JAYRFV010000159.1, read on the forward strand.
TCTATTCACGGATCGACCTGGGAGAGGAGATCCGGGCGTCCTGGGCGCCGCCTCCGAAGAAGGGCGACGCACCGGTCGCCTCGATCCATCTCAGTGCATCGGCCACCTTCAACCCCTACGGCGAACGCATCCTCGAGGAGGCGACTGACCTGCCGTGGCCGGTAGCTCGTGCCATCCGCGGAGAAGCGGAGGAGGCCCACCGGCGCGGCGAACGTCCCGAGGCCCCGAACCTCGCGCAGCGGGTGAAACTCTGGGAGCAGAGCCGGCCTCTCGTGGACAAGGTGAAGGATTGGTTCAAACCGTGAGGACTGCCCCCGGGTGGACGCCGCCACGGCCAACCTGTCGGCGATGACCTATTGGCTGAAATTCGAGAACGGGGCCCAGGGCGCGCCGGCGGTGAACCTGTTCGAGGCCGTGGACGAGACTCTGGATTACCTGACTTCCCATGACACAGCCACGAAGCAAATCCAGAAGGTGTTGCTGTTGACGGTGGATTCCAAGGAAGTGCAAGTGCCCAACCGGTTCGTGAAGCCGGATGGCCAGGTGATGCCGTTCCTCCTGGAGGGGCGCAGGGCAGGCGCGGGCGACCTGGTGCTCATCGCCCGGTGCGCCGGGGCGGAAATCGCCCGGTCCTCGATCCGCCTTGCGTTGAAGGAGCCGAGCGAGTTCTGCCAGACCTTCGAGGTGAACACCACGGCCGGGGACCAAGTGCAGACCGAGGCGATCAGCTAGGCTCCGGTGAGGCCTCAGGGCGACGGCCTTCCACTTCGCTGGGCCCAGCCTTTCCAGATCGCTCCACCTCGAATTTAATATCGTTAGTAACAAAATCGAAAAACAAACCCTTTTTAATCAGCGATTATCTGTTGTATATTCGAGATCATCATCAGTGCCCTATGGAGATCGCTCCGCCTATGGCCCGATTTGTCCACCACGACCTGCGCCTACTCAACCCGGCATTTTCTTCGCCGCTGCTGGATGTCCTTACGGATCTGGAGCACCTGCGTCGGCTGCAGATGCGGGGCAGCACCCCGTGGCCGGTCTTCCTCCAACTCAAGAACGTGTTTCACCTGCTGGAGAGCCTGGCTTCGGCCCGCATCGAGGGCAACCACACCACCTTGGCGGACTACATCGAAACGAAGATGGGCGATGCCCCACCCACCACCGATACCCTGCGCGAAATCGCAAACATCGAAGCCGCCATGTCGCACATCGAAGAAGCCGTGGCGCCGGGCGATTCCATCAGCGAGGCGTTGATTCGCAGCCTACACGCCATGGCCGTGGAAGGTCTTGAGCGGGAGGGAGACCGGACCCCCGGCGCCTACCGCGGCGGACCAGTGACCATCGCCAAGGCCGAACACCTGCCGCCCGGTCATCTCCAGGTTCCAGGCTACATGCAGGATCTGGTGGCGTTCATGAACCGCGCTGATGCCCCCAAGTACGACCTGATGAAGGTGGCTCTAGCCCACCATCGTTTCGCCTGGGTGCACCCCTTCGGCAATGGCAATGGCCGGGTGGTGCGCCTGCTCACCTACGCCCTGCTGATGAAGTACGGATTCCGGGTCAACGCCGTGGGACGCCTGCTGAACCCGGCGGCGGTCTTCTGCGCGGACCGCGAACGCTACTACGGCATGCTGGCTGGGGCCGACACCGGCTCGGACGCGGAGTTGGAAGCATGGTGCACCTATGTGCTGACCGGGGTGCGCGACGAACTGACCAAGGTTGAACGCCTGGCCGACTACAACCACCTAAAGGCCCAGGTGCTCCTGCCCGCTTTGGCCTATGCCCGGCAGCGCCAGATGGTAACCCCTGCAGAAGAAGCGATACTGTCGGCCACTATCAAGGCGGGGCTTGTGAAGGCGGGGGATCTCACAGAGGCCATGCCCGGGTTGAACCCCGCTCAGCGCACCTACCAGGTCAAGAAGCTGGTGGACAGCGGCATGCTGCAGCCAGTGAAACCGGGCGCCCGCCAGTACGTCATCGGATTCACCCATAACACCCTGCTGCGCTGCGTGATCCGGGCCCTGTCCGACCAGGGCTTTATCCCTCCCACGCTCAATGGGCCTCAAGGGCCCGATGGGAAGGCGCCTTGAGTTTGTTTGAAGTGGCGTAGTCCAAAAGCACACCAATCTGGAACACGCTGTCTCGCGGAATCCTCTACCACTGTGGGGAGTGCAAGTGAATTTTGCTCCCGGCTGATTGGGTTGGATCCGGCTTGCTTCCCCTTTCAAGGGGCGGCCCACGCCCCCAGCCCGGTGAGCATCGCCACAACCCGTACGGTCAGCCCTCGCGCTTCCCGGCGCCCCGCCATCCGGCAAGCCCCGCGCTGGGCCAGCAACGTCAAGGCGGCATCCAGTTCCAGGGCAGACCCCTTGCTAATCCGCAGCATCCGCGCCCGGTCGGCGCCTTCGCGGCCGAGCGCCTCTGCGAGATTCAGCACCACACTGGCGCTGGCTCGCTGCGCCTGGTCGCCCAGCCAGGCGTGCCCGCGCGGCGCGCTACGGGTGAGGGCGACGACCAGTGCATCCAGTTCCACCGCGGCGGTGTAGGCGTCCAGGCGTTCGTGGTCGAGCTGCGGCGCTGAGTTGTTCCTTTCCAGCATGATCCAACCTCCTTCGTCCTGACCGCGGCGCGCGGTCCTCGCCCCGCTGCGGGGCCGCGTGGCGAGGGCGGGGCGAAGGAGGTTCCGGGGGAAAAGACGGAGACGGCCACGTGCACGTGCACGGTGGACGTGCACGTTGACGGTTGCCGTGCCCGTGTCCGTGGCCGTGTCCGTGACCGTGTCCGTGACCGTGTCCGTGTCCGTGTCTGTTCCACGAAAAAGCCCCGGGATTGCTCCCGGGGCCCTTGCGTTGCTCCTAAGCCCTCAGGCGCGTTCGAGGACGGCGACCAGCAGTTTCCAGAAATTGCCGACGCTGGGGATGCTGACGTGCTCGTCGGGGGTGTGGACGTCCCACATGCTGGGGCCGAAGGACACCATCTCCATGCCGGCGTACTTCTCGCCGATCAGGCCGCACTCGAGGCCGGCGTGGATGGCCATGATCTCCAGGGGCTTGCCGAACACCTGCTGGTTGGCCTCCTGGACGATGCGCACCAGGGAGGCTTCCGGCTCCGGCTTCCAGCCGGGGTAGCCGCCGTCGAGGCGGGCGGTGAAGCCGGCGAGGGCGCAGGTGGCGGCGATGCGCTCGGCGAGGGCGGCCTTGGAGGGGTTGATGGAGCTGCGGGTGAGCAGGTTGATCTCGACCTTGCCGTTGTCCGTGCTGATCACGCCGAGGTTGGTGGAGGTCTGCACCAGGCCCTTGATGTCCGGGCTCATGGCCTCGACGCCGTGGGGCAGGGCCAGCAGCAGGCCGACCAGGGCGTCGGCGTCGGCGGGGCTCATGGCCTGCTCGCCGCTGCCGGCCTCCAGGGCCAGCTGCAGGCCCGGGTCGAAGGCGCCGTAGGCGGCCTTCCAGTGGGCCTCGTGCTCGGCCAGGGCGGTGCGGAAGGCGGCCTCCCGGGCCGGGTCGAGGAACACCATCGCCGAGGCTTCGCGGGGGATGGCGTTGCGCTTGTTGCCGCCCTTGATCGACGCCAGCTCGAGCTTGAAGGCCGGGCGCAGGGCGTTCAGCAGCTGGGCCAGCAGGCGGATGGCGTTGCCGCGGCCGGCGTGGATGTCGATGCCGCTGTGGCCGCCCTTCAGGCCGAGCACGCGCAGGCGGTAGGCCTTGGCGCCGGCGGGGGGCGCCTGCAGGGTGAGGGTGCGGTTGACGATGGTGTCGATGCCGCCGGCGCAACCGATGGTGAGGAAGCCCTCCTCCTCGCTGTCGAGGTTGAGCAGGAATTTCGAGGTCAGGATGCCGCCCTTGAGGCCGTTGGCGCCGGTGAGGCCGGTCTCCTCGTCGATGGTGACCAGCACTTCCAGCGGGCCGTGGGCGATGTCCTTGCTGGCCAGCACCGCCAGCGCCGCGCAGACGCCGACGCCGTTGTCGGCGCCGAGGGTGGTGCCGCGGGCGCGCAGCAGGTCGCCGTCGCGCCACAGCTTGAGCGGGTCCTTCAGGAAGTCGTGGTCGGTGCCCTCGTTCTTTTCGCACACCATGTCCACGTGGGCCTGCAGGCACACGCCGGGGCGGCCCTCGCGGCCGGGGGTGGCGGGCTTGCGGATGATGACGTTGCCGACCGCGTCACGCTCGACGCTGCAGCCGAGGGCCTTGGCCTGGTCGGCCACCCACTGGGCTGCGGCGGCCTCGTTCTTGGACCCGCGGGGGATCTTCGACAGTTCGAGGAAGTACTGCCAGAGGGACTTGGTCTCGGGGGCGGCGAGCAGGGTTTCCATGGACGGCTCCTGAAGGGTCGGATTCATTTGAAACTCTAGGGTCCGGAAGGGGTGATGGGGATCACGGGGCGGGCCTCGCCGGCGCCGGCCGACTAAGGGATGGACCCTATGGCCGGGCCGGGGTCGCCGTGGGAGGATGCTCGCCAGGGGAGGGGGTGTGCGGGTTCTGGCCTGGGATCGGGACTGGGAGACCGGCGTGGCCGGCCTCGACCAGCAGCACCAGGCCATGGTGGCCGCCTTCAACCGGCAGGCGGAGGCGGTCCGCGCCAACCGCGCCCAGGCGGAGGTCAAGCAGGCCATCTCCTTCCTGCTGATGTACACCGAGACGCACTTCAAGGACGAGGAGGCGCTGATGGAGCGCCACGGCTACCCCGGGCTGGCCGCCCACCGCGAGGAGCACGAGGACTGCGCCCAGCGGATCGACGGGCTGCTGGCGCTCTGCCGGAACGGCGATCCGGGCACCCTGGACTACCTGATCGACTTCTTCGAGCACTGGCTGGTGAGCCACTTCGAGGGCGCCGACCGCCGCCTGAAGGGGCTGGCCGGGGAAGCGGCCGGCTAGGCCATCACCCGTCCGAGGGTGGCGCGGATCGACTCCAGGGTGTAGGGCTTCTGGATGAATCCGTCCGGCCCGCGGTCGCCGAACCGCTGCAGCGTGGACTGCTCTCCGTAGCCGCTGGAGAGGACGACCGGGAGGCCGGGGCGGAGGTCCCGGAGGCGCCCGAAGGCGGTGGCGCCGTCCATCCGGGGCATGGTCAGGTCGAGGACCACGCAGGCGAGGGACCGGGCGGGATCGGCCACGATCCGCACCGCCTCCTCGCCGTCCGCGGCGGTGACCACCTGCAGGCCCAGGGAGCGCACCATGGCGGCGCAGGCCTCCCGCACCATCGGCTCGTCGTCCACCACCAGCACCGTGCCGCCGGCCGGCGGGGCCGGGGCGGGCGTCGCGGAACGACCCGGCCCGGGCTCGGCGCGCGCGTCGAAGGCGGGGAACAGCGCCCGCATGCGGGTGCCCCCTCCGGGCCGGCTGTCGACGAAGATCGCCCCCTGGTGGCCGCGCAGGATCCCCAGCACGGCCGACATGCCGAGGCCCCGGCCGGTGAACTTGGTGGTGAAGAACGGCTCGAAGATCCGCCGGGTGGTCGCCTCGTCCATGCCGCAGCCGGTGTCGGCCACCTCGATCCAGGAGAACCTCCCGGGGGCCGGGTGCTGCTCCAGCCGCGAGCCCTTCAGGGCGGCGGCGTCGAAGTGCGCGCTGCCGGTGGCCAGGGTGATCTCCCCGGGGCGGTCGCCGATGGCCTCGGCGGCGTTGGTGATGAGGTTCATCACCACATGCTCCACCTGCCCGGGGTCGGCCTTGACCGGAGGGATGGCGAAGTCCAGGGCGAGGTTGAAGCCGATGGTCCGGGGCACGGAGGTGCGCAGCAGCTGGGCGCACTCGGTCACCAGGTCGGCGAGCTGGACGACCTCGATGACGAAGCGGCCCCGCCCCGAGTAGGCGAGCATCTGCCGGGTCAGGTCGGCGGCCCGGCTGGCGGCCTGGCTGGCGCGCTCGATGTTGGCCCGCGCCTCGGCATCCTCCGGCAGGCTGAGCAGGGCGATGTCCAGGTTGCCCAGCATGGCCATCAGCAGGTTGTTGAAGTCGTGGGCGACCCCGCCGGCCAGCACGCCCAGGCTCTCCAGCTTCTGGGTGTGCAGGAGCTGGCGCTCCATGGCCAGCTTGTCGTCCTCCAGGCGCTTGCGGTCCGTGACGTCGACCAGGAAGAGCAGGACGAAGCGGTCCTCCCGCAGGGTGACCACGCTGGCCAGGGTGAGCAGGTTCAGCCGGCCGGCACCGGGGTGGTCCAGGACCATCTCGAAGCTGTCCCCTTCGCCGGGCTCGAGGAAGCGCGCGCCGGCGCCGTCCTCCTCCAGTCCGTGGAGGCCGAGCCCGGCCGGCGTCTGGCCGCGGATCCCGGCCTTTTCGGTGTGCAGCAGCAGCTCCGCGGAGTGGTTGGCGTCGACGATGCGGCCGTCCCGGTCCAGCAGGAAGATCGAAAGCGGGCTGGCGTCGAAGATGGTGCGGAAGGCCTGCTCCGACTCCCGCAGGGCGCCCTCGGCCCGGGTCCGCTCGGCCAGCTCGCGTTCCAGTCCCGACAGGCTCGCCCGCAGCCGCGCCGTCATGCCGTTGAAGGCGCGGGCCAGCACCCCCACCTCGTCGGCCGAAAGTTCCGGGGCGACCGCGTCCAGGTCACCTTCGGCGACGGCCAGCGCGGTGTCCTTGATCGCCAGGATCGGCCGGGCGATGCGCCGGGCCAGCAGGTAGATGCCGGCCAGCAGCAGGGTGGCACCCGCCAGGCCCACGCCGGCGATGCTCACGCCCAGCCGGCGCGCCGGCGCCAGGGCCTCGGCCTGGGCGACCTCGGCGACCAGGGCCAGCTGCAGGTCCGGCAGCCAGCGGTAGACGCCGACCACCGGCACCCCGCCGTAGTTGCGGAACAGGCCGGCAACGCTGCGCCCCTGCACCGCGGCGTCGATCCCCGCGCTGTGCACGCCGCGCGGGTGTTCCTTGCGGCCGAACCGGCTCGAGGAGACGAACTCGTTGTAGCGGTCCACCAGGTAGGTCTCGCTCGAGGCGCCGAGGCCGCCGGCCTGGACGATCTCGTCCATGCGGTCGAGGTTCAGGTGGACGGCGAGCACCGCCGCCGGGTCCGGGCTGCCGGCCGGCACCGGGGTGGAGATGGTCAGGGTCGGCTGGAGCGTCACCGGCCAGGGGTAGACGTTCTGGGTGAAGGTCCCCCTGCGGCCGTGCACGAAGAACTGGTCCTCGCGCCGGAAGTCGCCTTCGTGGGAGCGGTCGGAGGCGAACTCGACGCGGCCGCCGCGGGCGTTCAGCAGCAGCACCTCGCGCCAGCCCAGGCGCTGGATCGTGGCCTCCGGGAAGACCGCCGCGAGGACCGCCCGCGCCTCGCCCCGCACGCCGGGGGCTTCCGCGGCGGCCAGCACCTGGGCCTGCCGCGCCAGGTCGGGGAGGCGGCTGAAGGCCTCCACCGCCTGGCGCTGCTGGTCCACCATCCGCCGAAGCTCGGCCTCCCTGAGGGCGGCGGCGATGGTCAGCCGGTCCAGGATGGACTGGCGCAGCGAGTCGCTCAGCCGCAGGTACGCGAACAGGCCGGCCAGGGCCGTGAGCGCCAGGGAGAACAGCAGGAGCGAGCCGACGATGCGGGTGACCAGGCTCCGCTGCGGCCGGCTCATGGCGAGGCCTGGGACGGGATCACCCGGTCGAACTCGGCCCGGCCGCCGCGGAAGCGGAGCACCACCACCGCCTTCCGCGGGTCGCCCCCGCCCCTGTAGCGGAGCGGGCCGCAGACCCCCTCGAAGGCCAGGGGGCCCGCCATGGCCGTGCGGATGGCCGCCGGGGTCCCGTCCCCGCTGGCGCCGATGGCGGCGAACAGGAAGCGGGCCGCGTCGTAGGTCAGGGCCGCGGTCTCGCTGGGCTCGGCGGCGAAGCGGCGGGCGTACTCGGCCATGAACCGGGCATTCTCGGCGCTCGCCAGGTCCGGGCTCCAGTTGGTGACCATGTAGGCGCCTTCGAATTCGGCCACCCCGCCGAGGCGGCTGCGGCTCCAGGCATCGGTGCCCAGGAAGGCGCTGCGGACACCGGCGCGGCGGGCGGCCCTGCCGGCCTCCAGGGTGGCGTTCTGGAAGTTGGGCAGCAGGAGGACATCCGGGGCGGCCCGGCGGATCGCGGCGAGCTGGGGGCCCAGCCCCTTCCCGGCGTCGGTGAAGGAGGCATCGGCCGCGATCCGGCCGCCCAGCGCCGTGAACTCGCGGCGGAAGACCTCCGCCACGGTCCGGCTGTAGGCGACGTTGACCTGCACGAGCAGGGCGGCGGTCCGTGCCCGGAGCACCCCGCGGGCCAGCTCGGCCAGGACCCGGCCCTGATCGGCATCGCGGAAGCAGGCTCGGAACACGTAGGCCCGGTCCTGGGTGGTGCCGCTGTGCGAGGAAATGGGCGAGATCAACGGGATGCCGGAGCGTTCGGCCACGCCTCCCGCCGGAATGGCCTCGTCGCTGAGCTGCGGTCCGAGGATCGCGCACACCTTCTCCTGGTTGATCAGCCGCTGCACCGCCGCCACGGCCTGCTCCGGCGAGTCCTCCTTGATCACCACCCTGCGCACCTCCACCCGCGACCGCACGCCGCC
>JAYRFV010000160.1:0-19554 GCA_041908165.1 Holophagales bacterium
CTCCTGGCTGTCCGGCTTTTCCGACAAATGCAGGCCGAGTTGCCTGCTAATGGCCCGGATGTCCTCCTTCGAGAAGCCTCCGAGCGGAAACAGGATTCTATTTAAATTCTTTTCATTTAAGTGATACAAAAAATAGCTCTGATCCTTTCCAGGATCGGTCCCGGCGAGCAGGGCAAAGCCGCCCTGGACAGGATGGATCCGCGCATAATGGCCCGTGGCCAAGTGGGTGGCCCCGAGTGCCCCCATCCGGTCGATCAAGGATTCGAATTTTATCGCCTTATTACAGTTTATACATGGACTTGGTGTTAATCCGTGAACATAGTCCTGGAGGAAGGGCTGGATGACCTCAAACCGGAACCGGGCTTCGAAATCGAGGATGTAGTGGGGAAACCCCAGGTCCTGTGCGACCCTTCGAGCATCCTGGAAATCATCCAATGAACAGCATCTACCCTCTGATCCATTTGATGTTCCGGTATTCCGGCTCTCGAAGAGTCGCATGGAGATCCCGATGATTTCCAGGCCGGCGCGGTGAAGCAGGGCGGCCGTGACCGAACTGTCGACGCCGCCGGACATGGCCACCACGACCCGGCCGATCCGCCCGAAGCCCGGCTGGGTCCGGAGGGCATCCAGCATCTCCGGAATTCGCACGCTGGCTTCATCCCCCTTGGACATGGGCCGGGACACCCTCCTGCACCCAGGATATCGGCCCCGCCGCGGGAGGGGGACCCGGATCAGGTCCGCAACTCACGGAGCCGGAGGAGGCCGAAGGCAAGAAGCAGGAAGAGGGGGGCTGCAACCCCCCAGGCCGCCGGCAGTTGCCCCGCGCGGGCTGCGCCGCCGAAAAGCGCCTGGAGCCCGAGGAAGGCGAGGCCGGCTGCGAGCGCCGAGCCGAGCGCGCCGCCACGGCCCTGCCTGGGACCGGGGAAGGCGGAGGCGGCCATGGCGAAGAACAGAACCGGCCCGGCCAGCCAGCCGAGGAATCGCTGCCAGATCAGCACGGCCCGTTCGGGGTCCGGCGCCCACCGCTGCCAGTGCATCAGGTCCCGGGTCGCCGCCCCCTCCGGGCTTGCGGCCAGGCGCAGGCTTTCGTCCGGAAAGAGGGCGGTCGCCGAGGGCCCCTGGACCAGGCCGAGCCCCCCCCAGGGGACGCCTTCGGAGTGGGCCTCCCCGCGCTGCCAGCGGAGCAGGATCGGAGCCTGACCCGGGGACAGCAGGGGGAACCCCCACCGGGTGTCCCCTTCGAGCCTCCAGAGGGTTCCGGTGGCACCGAGGTGCAGCCAGGGCTTGGTCTGGGACTGGCGCGAAGGCCGGTCGAGGATCTTCCGGTACAGGCCGTCCGCGCGGTTGAAGGCCCAGGGCCCCACCCAGACCTGCAGGAGGAAGGTCGCAACCAGGGTCGCGCCCCAGGCCGGGGCGGCGCTGCGGATCCAGCGTCCCAGGCCCACCCCTCCCGCCCGGATGGCCGTCCACTCCTGGCTGAGGGCCGCCTCCGAAAGCGCCAGGGTGGCCCCCAGGAGGAAGGCCAAGGGCAGCAGCACCACCAGGAAGGGCGGGAGGTCCCAGGCCCAGTAGGCCAGGAACACCCCGATGGGGACCTTGTTCTTGGCCAGGTCCCCGCCAAGGGAGGCGAACTGGATGACAAGGTCGAGCGCCATCAACGAACCGAGCACCCCTCCCCAGTTCCGGAACCAGAGCCGGACCGACCACCGGCTCAGGACGAACCGGCCGGCCAGCCCTCCCGCGTCTACCAGGTTCGACGACGTGGCCCCAGGGGGAGCGGAGGCCGGGAGCCGGAACCGGGTGGACAGTGCGGACCGGAGCTTCGCCAACCGTGGCCGCGAGCCCCGGTGTGGCCGGAACTTCCTCCGCAGCAGCACCATGCCCCACCCGAGGAACCCGAAAGGGAGCAGGATCAGGGGCAGCGCCTCCGACCAGGCGGCGGTCTTGACCCGATCTTCGAACACCTTCAGAAGGACGTAGTAGAGGACGATCACCCCCAGGCTGCGGACGATCGCCCCTCCTTTCCGGAACCGGGCGTGCTCGGCTCCGAAGGCCAGCCCAAGCAGCAGCAGGGCCGCGGTCGCGAAAGGCAATGCGAAACGACGCGCAAGTTCAACATGGGCTTTGGGTTGGGCGTGCTGGAGAAGGTCGCTCGTGTCGAGATGGGGTAGGGGGCTTGCCGGAAGGAGGCGCGCCGAACTCGGCAGGTCGAACCGCAAGGTATGGTTCGATTGGGCCAGCAGCACCACCCGATCATCCTTGATCTGGTAGAGGCATCCTTTCAGGTTCTCCAGTTTGATAATGATTGAAGTATTTTCTGCAAACTTATCATTTTTTATGATTTCAATGCGATCTGCGATGAGGTGCTGGACGCTCCCGGGAAGGGTCTCCACCCAGTGGACGCGGCCATCCTCCGCCATCCAGAGCGCCCGGCCGGGTTCGGCGGGAGGAAACCGGACCGGCCCCCCCGGTCGCAGGTAGTGCGCCCGCGCCACCTCCATGGTGCGGAGCTTCATGGCCTGCTGGAACCGGCTCGCAGCCGGAACCACCCAGTTGGCATTGAGCGAGGCCAGGATGAACAGGACCAGGGCAAGCAGCGACCAGCCCCGGATGATGTTCGATGTTCCAACCCCAAGACCTTGTGCCGCGACAAGTTCAGAGTCGTTTGCCAGGGTCTGCGCAGCCATCAGTCCGCCCAGGATGCCTGCCATGGGCATGACGAAGGAGAACACCTCCGGGAGGGTGCCGAGCAGCAACGGGAGCACCCAGACGTAGGGAATGCCCAGCGCGAAGATGTCCTTCGAGATGCGGATCAGTTCGTTGGCCAGGAGCAGGCCACCGTAGAAGAGGAGTCCTCCGAGGAAGGCGCCGGCGATCCGGCGCAGGAGGTATCGGCTGAAGCGATCCGGCACGTTCAACTTTCGATAATGTATATTATGTAACCTTGAACCAATCCTAGAGCACCTTGGCTTCGAGCAGATCGTGGATGTGAACCACCCCTTCCAGTCGTTGCCCCTCCCCCACCAGCAGGAAGGTGATCTTGCGAGCCTCCATCGTCCCTGCGGCTTCGAGGGCGGAAACCGTCCGGGACACCATGACCGGCGTCCGGGTCATGATGTCGCCAGCCCGGAGGTCGAGGGGATTCGTCCTGGAAGCCTGGGCATTCTGCAGGGCTCGCCGGATGTCGCCGTCGCTGACGACCCCGACCATGCGTTCCTCTTCCATGACCACCGCCATTCCCAGCTTTCCGCCGGACATGACCTCGAGCAGTTCGATCAACCCGGATCCTGTCTTGGCGGACGGCCAGGAATTCCTCATTATTTCGTTTATTTTTAGTAATTTCGCGCCAAGTGTTCCACCGGGATGATAACGGGCGAAATGTTCCTCGGTGAATCCCCGGCGCACCATCTGGTCGGCGGCCAGGAGATCTCCCCAGAGCAGCTGGAGCGTCGTGCTGGCCATGGGGGCCAAGTCGAGAGGACAGCCCTCTCCCTCCGGGAGCGCGTAGGAGAAGCACCAGTGGACCGACCTCCCCAGGCTGCTCCCGGGTTTCGAGGTGATCGCCGCCAGGGGGATGCCCAGCCTCAGGAGGCTGGGCAGGAGCCGGGTCAACTCTTCGCTCTCGCCGCTGTTGGAGAGCAGGAGCACCGAGTCCTCCGCGGTGACCATGCCCAGGTCGCCGTGCAGGGCCTCGGCCGGGTGCAGGAAGAAGCTCGGGAAACCCGTGGACGCGAAGGTGGCGGCGATCTTCTGCGCCACCAGCCCGGACTTGCCCATCCCGGAGAGCACCAGCCGGCCCCGGATCTGCAGCATCCGGCTCGACCAGGCGTCCACCCTGGCCTGGTCGAAGTCCCGGGCCAGCACGTCCAGGGCGCTCCTCACGGCCTTCAGGAGTCCGGGCCCCGGGTGGGGCTGGCCGGGCGTGGATGCTCCAGTTTCATGCTCCATGGGCCCGACTCCGATGCATGGGATGCAGGTCTTCATGCTACCAGCCCTCCTCCCGCTCTTCCCCCTGCCCCGGACGGTGCTCTTCCCGCGCACCTTCCTGCCGCTGCACATCTTCGAGCCGCGCTACCGCGAGATGACCCGGGACGTCCTGGGCAGCCACAACCACTTCCTGCTGGCGTTGTCGATGGACTCCGAGGGCCAGGATCCCCTGCCGGCCGCCGCCGGGTTCCACCCGGTCGGCACCCTCGCCCGGATCGTGCGCGCCGAACCCTTGGTGGACGGCCGCTGGAACCTGCTGGTCCAGGGCGTGCAGGCGGTCCGCCTTTACGAGGAGGCACAGGGGAATCCCTACCGTCAGGCCCGCTTCGAAGCGACCCCCTTCGAGGCCGGCAGCCCCTGGACGCTGGTCGATCGGGAACGCTTCTTCGCCACCCTCGACGCGTACGGGGCGCACTTCCGGATCGGCGCCCAGGTTTCCGACCTGCTCGGCATGAACCTCGACGAGGACGCCCTGATCTACACCCTCTGCCTGGCGCTGGAATTCGAGCCCGTGGAGAAGCAGTTCCTGCTCGAGGCGGATTCGATGAGCGCCCTGGCCGGCCGGCTGGAGGACCTCATGCGCTTCTCCGTGGCCAACCGGCACCTGCCGGAACCGGGCTGATCAGACGGTCGCCACGGTGCCGTAGACGTTGTCCCGCTGCCAGGCCTCGAAGCCGGCCTGGCCGATCATCCTCAGCATCTCGCCGCGGTTCACCGAGTGGCAGGTTCCGGCCGCGCTGACCACGTTCTCCTCCAGCATCAGGCTGCCCATGTCGTCGCAGCCGTAGTGGAGGGCGACCTGGCCGGTCTTGCGCCCCATGGTCACCCACGAGCTCTGGACGTGCGGGACGTTGTCCAGGAAGATGCGGGCCACCGCGATGGTGCGCAGGTACTCGGTGTCCGTGGGCCGGGGGATCCGGCCCTCCCAGACCGTATGGCCGCTCTGGAAGGGCCAGGCGGCGAAGGCGGTGTGGCCCCCCCCGTTGGCGCGGGCCTGGGCGCGGTCCTGCTGCTCCCGCAGGACCCGGAAGTGCTCGACCCGCTCGGCCAGCGTCTCGCCGATGCCGAACATCATCGTGCCGGTGGTGCGCATCCCCTCCTCATGGGCCGCCTCCATGACCTCGAGCCACTTGTCCGCGCCCCCCTTCAGCGGGGCGATCCGCTTGCGGACGCGGTCCACCAGGATCTCCGCGCCGCCTCCCGGGATCGAGCCCAGGCCCGCCTCGCGCAGGGCGGCCACCGTGTCCCGCAGGGACAGCCCAGCCAGGCGGGCCATCATCTGGATCTCCACCGGCGAGAAGCCGTGCACCCAGAGGCCCAGCTCGCCGTGGAGGAAGGCGACGAGGTCCAGGTAGTAGGACCAGGGCAGGTCCGGGTTGACGCCGCCCTGCAGGAGGAACCCGGTGCCGCCCACCGCCCGCGTCTCCTCGGCCTTCCTCCGCAGCTGCTCCTTGGTCAGCACGTAGCCGCGCGCATCCCCGGGCCGGTGGTAGAAGGCGCAGAAGGTGCAGTAGACATTGCAGACGTCGGTGTAGTTGACATTGCGGTCGACGACGTAGCTCACCCGGCGTGGATCGTTGTGCCGGTTCCGCACGGCGGTGGCGGCCCTTGACAGGTCCGGCAGCGAGGCGGATTCGAGCAGTTCCAGGGCCTCCTCGGCGGAGACCCGCGCGCCGCCCTGGATCCGGGCGAGGATTCCGGGAATGGCCATCAGGCCTTGTAGCCCATGACCTGCAGGCAGCGCCTGCAGACGCATTCCTGGCCCTCGACGCCGTGGGCGAAGTGGCCGAGGGTGTAGGCGCTCCGGCACTTCTCGCAGGTCCTGACCTCGTCCTTGCAGTCCTTCGGCGCGTACAGGTGGGTGGGATCGGGCATGGTGCCTCCGCCCTTCCAGTCTATCCCGGGCCGGAATGCGCGGGGGCCCCGGGAAGGATCCCCGGGGCCCCCTGGCGCGATGCCTGCGGCTAGTCGGCTTCGGCGACCGCCGGCTTTCGCACGCTCTCGTGCTCCTTGGTGTTCTTCCGCTCCTGGTGACGGTGGGTCTGGTTCTCCAAGCGATCCATGGCCTGCCCGAGGCTGACGTACATGTCATCGGTTTCGGCGCTGGCCAGGAAGCTGCCGTGCCGGGTCTTGAGGGTCACCTCCGCCTGGTGGCGGTGCTTCTCGACGGCCAGGACCACGTGCACGTCCATGATGTCGTCGAGGAAATGGCTGAGCTTCTTGACGCGGTCGTTCGCCAGCAGCTTGAGCGCGTCGGAAACCTCAACGTGGCGGCCGGTGAAGTGCACCTTCATCGCGGACTCCTTTGAAAGGGCCCTGGTGGGCCCGGGGGGGAACGGGTCGGGTACCGGGATGGCTTGGCTTATGGATTCAGGTGCGTCCTGCGGGCGAAAGGGTTCAGCCCCCTTATCGGCGCCTTCGGCTGGAGGCTGGAGGAATCTTGAGCTCTTCACGGTACTTGTTCACGGTCCGCCGGGCCACCTGGATGCCGTCCCGGGCCAGCAGTTTGGCGATCGTCTCGTCGGAAAGGGGCTTGGCCGGGTCTTCGGCCTGGATCAAGGCCTTGATCTTGTGCTTGACCACCGTGGCGGACACATCGTCGCCGGAGTCCGAGCCGAGCGAGGCACTGAAGAAGTAGTTCAGGTCGAAGAGTCCCTGGGGCGTGTGGATGGTCTTGGCCTTGACGACCCGGGAGATGGTGCTTTCGTGGAACCCCGTGGCCTCGGCCACGTCCCTCAGCACCATCGGCCGCAGGCGCTCGATCCCGTGTTCGATGAACTCCCGCTGCAGTTCGACGATCGAGGCTGAAACCCTGAGCACGGTCCGGTTGCGGTCCTCGACGCCGCGGATGAAGTCGCGGGCGCTGCGGTAGCGGTCGCGGATGAATTCCCGGTCGCCCTTGCTGTCGCTGCTGTTCAGGAAGGTCTTGTACTCGCCGCTGACCCGCAGTCGAGGCAGGCCCTCGTCGTTGAGGTAGACCTTCCAGTTGCCGTCCTCGCCCCGCAGGACCACCACGTCGGGCTTGACCACCCGGTCGCCTTCGGCGTCGAAGGCCCGGCCAGGGGCCGGGTGGAGGTGGCGCAGGATCGCCAGCGCCTCCGAGAGCTCCTCCTCGCTGCAGCCCAGGGTCTTGCGCAGCTTCCCGCTGTCCCGCAGGGCGAGCTGCTCGGAGAAGTCGCGCACGATCCGCACCGCGAGGTCGTCCGGTTCGCAGCCGGCGTGGCGCAGCTGCAGGAGGAGGCTCTCCTGCACGGTGAAACAGCCGACGCCGCTGGGATCGAATTCCTGGAGGATCTCGAGAAGGTCGGCGAGGACCTCCTCGCCGATGCCCAGCTCCTGGGCCAGCCCGGCGAGGGTGGCCTCGCGGGAGTAGTCGCCCGGGTCGATGCGCAGGAAGCCCTTGGGGTCCACGTGCCCGATGACCCGCTCGAGCAGGGCAGCCTTGGGGTCCTCCGAATCCAGGGTCTGGTACAGCTGCGAGACGAGGTGCTCCTGGAGGGTCTCGGTGCTGGTGATGCGGTCCTCCCAGCTTCCCCGTTCATCCTCGGACAGGCTGCTGGTGCGGGGGATGTCGGCGTCCCAGCTGTTCTCGGCGCCCAGTTCGGTCTCCTGGACCTGGGCAACGCCCGCCTCCGTGAAGGCCTCCAGGTTCGATTCCGGGTTCATCTCCTGGGCGGAATCCATGAGCGCGCCCAGGTCCACGGTGTCGACGCCCTCGGGCAGCTCGACGCCCTCCTGGGCCGGCGTTCCCTCGGGCACCTCGCTGTCCCGGCCCTCCTCGATGGCCTCCATGGTGGGCAGCTCGTCGCCTTCCTCCACCCGGTCCAGCAGCGGGTTCTCCTCCAGCTCCCGCTCGATCGTCTGGCTCAGCTCGATGAGGTTCATCTGCCAGAGCTTGAGCTTCAGCTGCATCGCCGGGGTCAAGGCCAGCGTCTGGCTCTGGGCCAGCCGCTGGGAGAGGTTCGGGCCGATGTTCGCCATCAGTCGAGCCGGAACTGGTCGCCGAGGTAGATCATCCGGATGTCCGGGTCCTCGGCGATCTCGCTGGGCAGGCCGTGCTTCATGATCGTTCCATCCGCCAAGATATAGGCCCGATCGGCGATCCGCAAGGTCTCCCGGACATTGTGGTCGGTGATCAGGACGCCGATCCCCCGGGCCTTGAGGTCGGCGATGAGGCCCTGGATCTCGCCCACCGATTTCGGATCCACGCCGGCGAAGGGTTCGTCCAGCAGCATGATGGACGGCTCGGTGACCAGCGCCCGGGCGAGTTCGCAGCGGCGCCGCTCGCCGCCGGAGAGGCTGCGGCCGAGGGTGCCCCGCACCTTCTGGAGGTGGAACTCCTCGAGCAGCCGTTCGCACCGCGCCACCTGCTCCGCCCGCGGGACCGGCTGCAACTCGGCCAGGGCCATGAGGTTCTCCATCACCGTGAGGCCGCGGAAGACGCTGGATTCCTGGGGCAGGTAGCCGATCCCGAGGCGGGCGCGCCGGTGCATCGGGGAACCGGTGATGTCCTGGTCCTTCCAGGTGATGCGGCCCTCGTCGGGGGCCTCCACACCGACCACCATGTAAAAGGTCGTCGTCTTGCCCGCCCCGTTGGGCCCCAGCAACCCCACGACTTCGCCGGGGGACATGCCGAGGCTCACACCGCGCACGACCATCCGGTCCCCGTAGGACTTCTTGAGCCCCTCCGCCCGCAGGCAGTGGGCCTCGGGGGGATCGCAGGGGCTCGCGGCCGGCTCGGCAGGCATCGCTAGAGCTTTACCACGGCTTCGCCGTTCCCGTGCCATGGACCCGCCCGGCCCAGGTCGCTTGACGGCCGGCCGGATCGAGGTCCAGGGACTCGCCCTGGCCCCGCCCCATCTGCCCCTCGAGGACCACGCGCCCGCGGGCGCGCACCTGCCGGACCACCCGCCCCGGGGCCAGTTCCACCGTCACGCGGTCGGCCTTCAAGGTCCATCCCCTGCCCCTCACTTCGACCTGGCCTTCGACGAACAGATGGGAGGTCTCCCGCTCTCCGCGGTCGGCCCGCAGGGTGAGGTCGCCGTCCACCGTCGCGAGGGCGCCGCTTACCCCTTCCGGGAAAGTCAGCCGGTCGCCCCGGCGGACCAGGCGGGCCCCGGAGAGACGCTCCCGAAGCCGGGTCCAGGTGGCGGGGCGGCCGCTCAGGATCCACTGCTCCCCAGACCAGGCCAGGCGCTGCCCGCGGAGCTGGCCGCCGTCCGCGAGGCTGGCCGTCACCGGGCCGTCGAAGGTCCAGCTGGAGGGTCCGCCCCTGCCCTCCCCGGCGGTGAAGGTGCCTTCCTCCGAACGGCCGAGGACCGGCGGCGCGATCCGCCAGGCCCGGGTCCGCCGGTTGACCTCCATCGACGGACCCGAGAGGCTCCGTCCACCCCAGCGGAGCACCGCCTGGCCTTCGGCCCGGGCCCAGTGCAGGGGCAGGTCCGGAGGCAGGTCCTCGCCCGCCCCTTCGCGCAGGAGGATCCGCGGCGCGTCCAGGCGCAGCCGGAGGCCGTCCACGGGCTGCTCCCATCGCACCGACCCTTCGAGCCGAAGTCCGGCCGGGGTCCACCGCGCCCCCCGCGCCTCGGCGCGCTCCTCGCCTTCCGCCACCCGGCGGTGGCCCGCGAACCCCCTGAACTCCAGGCTCTGGAGGGCGCTGCCCGGCGGCGGCCTCGGTGCCGATCCGCCCTCGGCCTCGCCCATCCAGCCGTCCTGCCGTTCGAAGCGGATCGGTGCGTGCCAGGTGATGACGCTGCGCGTGAAGTCGGCCCGCCTAGCCCAGACCTTGCCGTCGCTGAATCCGGCCTCCACGTCCTCCAGCCGGCCCGCTTCGAAGTTCGGGGACAGTTGGAGCCGCTGGGCGACCATCCGCTGGAGTTGGCTGCCGGCCGGCGCTTCCCAGGCCACCGGGCCCTGCTGGACCTTGAGCACCCCGACCCCTTCCCGGCGCCAGCCGGCGGGCAGGGTCCAGCGGCCCCGGCCCTGGCCTTCGAGGCTCTGCCACTGCAGTGGCGCCAGGCCGATCCAGGCCCCCTTCTCCCAGCGCAGGGCCGGCCCGGCGCCGCCGGCTTCGCCGTTCCCGATCTCGGCCCCGGTACCGTCCCGCCCTTGGATCCGCACCGGACCGTCCAGGTCCCAGACGCCTTCCTGGGCCCGGTGCGCCGAGGGCGAGAGCAGGCGCCAGGAGGCCTCGGGCTCCTCCAGCCGGCCGTCCACGCCGCGCAGGCGGAGATCGGTCCGGCGTCCCTCGATGCCGGCGTAGTGCAGGTCGAACCGGCCGCGCCCGAGGCGCTCGGTCAGCGTGCCGTAGCCGCCCTGCTGGCCCGCTTCGAAGCCCTCCAGGCTGCCCTGCTGGACGACCGGTCGGCGCTCGGCGCCGCGCCTGGAGAGGAAGTAGGTGAGGCCCAAGGTCCCGGCGAGCAGGGTCGAGCCCAGGATTCGCCAGACGGCGCTGCGGAAGGGAGGCAGGTCGGGAAGGGCCACGGGTCAGCCGATCCGGGGCGCCAGCGGCTCGCCCACCACCCAGCTCCGGCCCCAGCGCGGCTGGTCCTGGGGGGTGGCGGTGAAGGCCACGGACTGCCCGGCGGCCAGGACGCCGGCTTCGGGGCCCGGAGAGAACCAGGCCAGGGGTTCCGCGAGTCCCTGCAGGCGAAGCCGCAAGTGTCCCCCGCCGAAGGTCTCGGGGGCGCGGGCGAGCCGGCCTTCGAGTCGGGCCACCGGGACGGGAAAGCCCTGGCCCCAGGGCTCCAGGACTTCGAGGCCGCCCGGCCCGGGCAGTTCCGCCGCCGCGAAGGCGTCCACCGGGATTCCGGGAAGCGGCGAACCCGCGGCCTGCGCCTCCGCGCCCTGGACGAGCGTGCGCCGCACGAAATCGAGCTTGGCGAGCTGGAAGGTCATCCCGGCGGCGAGCCGGTGGCCGCCGCCGCTGGCCAGGTAGGGCCGCGCCAGGTCCAGCAGGGCGCCGAGGTCGTAGCCTTCGGGGGCGCGCAGGGAGCACTGCGCCACCCCTTCGAGCACGGTGCAGACCGCCGCGGGCCGCCCGCTGAGGCGCATGCGCTGGCCGGCCACGATGCCGATGACCCCCTTGTGGGCGGACGGATCGACCACCAGGTCGAAGGCCTCCGCCCCCGGCGCCGGCAGGGTCCGGGACAGCTCCGCCTGGACCGCCCGGCGGTCGGCGTTCAGCTGCTCGACCCGCTCCATGAGCGCCGCGGCTTCGGCGCCGTCGCGGGTCAGCAGCAGGCGCACCGCGTCCTCGGCGCCGCCCATGCGGCCGACCGCGTTGAGCCGCGGGGCGACGCCGAAGGCGATGTCCGAAGCGCCGGGCGCGGCTTCCACCCGTGCCGCGCCGAGCAGGGCGCGAAGGCCGGGGCCGTTGCCGCCGCCCAGGGCGAGCAGGCCGCGGCGCACCAGCAGGGCGTTCTCGCCGACGAGCGGCACCATGTCCGCGATGGTGCCGATGGCCACGAGCTTCAGCATCCCGTCCAGGAAGGCGCTGTCCGGTCCGCCCGGGCGCTCCAGCCCCAGCAGCGCCTGGGCCAGCTTGAAGGCCACCCCGACGCCGGCCAGGTGGGGGCTGGGGTCGGCGCCGAGGGCCGGGTGCACCACCGCCCGGGCCGCGGGGAGCTCGGCGCCGGGGGTGTGGTGGTCCGTGATGATCCAGTCCAGTCCGAGCTCCCGCGAAGCGGTCACCTCGGCGGCGGACCTGATCCCGCAGTCCACCGAGACGAGGAGGTCGGGGGCCAGGCGTTCCCGCACCTCGCGGATGCACTCCAGGCTCAGCCCGTAGCCGTCGCTGAACCGGTTCGGGATGAAGAAGTCCGGCCGCGCGCCCAGGCGTTCGAGGGCGCGGACCAGCAGGGCCGTGGCGGTGACGCCGTCGACATCGTAGTCGCCGTAGATGCAGATCCGACGGCCGCCGGCCACCGCCTGGCGCAGCACCTCGACGGCGGTGCCCACCCCCTCCACGGCGTAGGGGTCGCGGGCCCTTCCCCAGGACGGATCCAGGCGCCAGGCCAACTCCCCGGGCGAATCCGCGCCGCGCAGCCAGGCCAGCCGGGCCAGCCTCGGTTCGAGCCCGGTGGTCTCCGCCAGGCGGTTCCACGGAGCAGCGCCTGCGGGCAGCGGGCGGCGCAGCCGCACTTCCCCCCGGGTGGAGGCCGCTCCGGGGGAGGTCATGCCGTGAAGCTGCCCATGCGGGCGAATTTCAGGTAGCGCGACTCCAGCAGGTCCGCCGGGGACGGGCCGGCCAGGCTGTCGAAGGCGTCCAGGACCGCCTTCCGGAGGTTAATGGCGGCGCCGTCCCAGTCCATGTGGGCCCCGCCGAGGGGTTCCGGGATGATCTGGTCGATGACCCCGAGGTCGAGCAGGTGGGGCGCGGTCAGCTTGAGCGCGGCGGCGGCCTTCGGCGCCATGCCCGCATCCTTCCAGAGGATCGAGGCGCAGCCCTCGGGCGAGATCACGGAGTAGATCGCGTATTCCATCATCAGGACGCGATCGGCAACCCCGAGTGCAAGGGCCCCGCCGGAGCCCCCCTCGCCGATCACCACCGCCACGATCGGCACCTCCAGCTTGGCCATTTCCAGCAGGTTGCGGGCGATGGCCTCGGCCTGCCCGCGCTCCTCCGCATCGATGCCCGGGTAGGCCCCGGGGGTGTCGATGAGGGTCAGCACCGGCCGCCCGAACTTCTCGGCCAGCTTCATGAGGCGCAGCGCCTTGCGGTAGCCCTCCGGCCTGGGCATCCCGAAGTTGCGGAGGATCTTCTGCTTGGTGTCGCGGCCCTTCTGCTGGCCGATGACCATCAGCGGGCGGCCGTCGATCCAGCCCATCCCGCCGACGATGGCCGCGTCGTCGCTGAAGCTGCGGTCGCCGTGGATCTCCTCGAACCGGTCGCAGATCCGCTCGATGTGGTCGAGGACGTAGGGCCGGCGGGGGTGCCGGGCCAGCTGCGCCCGCTGCCAGTCGGTGATGTTCGCGAACACCTCGGACTTGAGCTTCTGCAGCCTGCGCTCCAGCTTCTCCTGCTCCTTGGCCTTCGAAGGATCCAGTTCCAGCGCCCGGATCTGCGCCTCCAGCTCCAGGATGGGCTTCTCCAGCTCGCTCAGGTCCTGGGCCGCGGGGGGTGTCTTGTCGCTCATGGCGCCTCGAATGTGCAGACTACGAGTGTAGCCGGGTGGCTCCGGCCGAGGATCCCGGGGGCGGAAGGATGCGGAAGGACCATTGAACCGGGGCTCGGCCCACGCATATTGGGGGTGGTGACCGGAGCGTGCCATGCCCCCCTTCCCTGCCATCCTCCTCCTGCTGTCCCTGGTCCAGGCCCCCCCCGTGTTCGAAGGGGCCAAGCTGGCCGTCGTGCCCGGACCCCAGCCACCCCGGGGACCGGATCCCGCGTCGGGACTCGGCTCCGACGGGTTCAACCGGGAGATCCGTGGCCAGGCCCGCCGCGCTGCAACGGTGCCCGCCGTGGCGGTGCCGGCGGTGCCGGCGATCGTCGAGGACCGGGTCGCCTTCCCCTCCGGCTGGAAGGCCTACCGGGTGGAGGCTCCGCCCCGCGCCACGGTTCACGCCCGGCTGCGATCAGGGCACGAGGGCTGGTTCCGCGTGCGGACGGTGAACAAGTGGGGGCAGATGGAACAGGGCATGCTGCAGAACCGCATCCCCACCGGCAACCCGGAAGCCTCGTTCGTCAATCCGAACCCGGTGGCGACCCCCTTCTTCTTCCTGGTGGACACCATGGAGGACGGCGCCGAAAAGGAGACCTTTCGATTCGAAATAACGATCAAAAAATGATCATTATTTTAAATTTATAATCGAAAAACTTGGAATTTTTTGAGACAGCTGTCAATTCCTTTTCGAGGTCAGTTCGGAACTTCGTGGGACATCGAAGTCAGGGGCCGGAGGTACCCTGGTTGGACATGCGATTCCACCGGCTCCCGTTCCCTGTGCTCGGCCTCAGCGGCGGCATCGCCGCGGGCAAGAGCCACGTTGCCGGACTGCTGGCCTCGCATGGCTGGGTCCACCTGGACGCGGACCAGGCCGCCCGGGAGGTGGTCCGCCCCGGGACCGAGGGGCTGGCCGAGCTGGTGCGGACCTTCGGTCCGGGCATCCTGGCCGCGGACGGCAGCCTGGACCGCGCCGCCCTGGGCGACCGGGTGTTCCGGGACCCAACAGCCCGGACCCGCCTCGACGCCCTCCTCCACCCGCGGATCGAGGCCCACCTGGAGGCCCTGCTGCGGGGCCTGCCGGCCGGAACCCGGGGCGCCGTGCTCGACGCTGCGCTCTGGGTGGAAGGCGGGAAGGCCCACCACTTCGACGCCTTCTGGGTGGTCGAAGCCTCCGAGGCCGTCCGCCTCGAGCGGCTCGCCCGTCGGGACGGGCTGTCCGGCCCTGCCGCGGCGGCCCGGCTGCGGGCCCAGGCGAGCGCCCCGGAGAAGCGGCTCCACGCCGACCGGGTGTTCCTGAACGAAGGCGGGGACCTGGCCCCCGAGGTGGCGCGTGCGGAGGCCGCCCTTCTGGCAGAATGGAAGGCCCGCCGCGACCGCATCTGGAGCCCCTGCATGGCGTCCCCCTTCAGCCCCGCGCAGTTCCAGTCGGTCCTGCAGGCGCTGCTGGCGCGCGGCGGCGAATTCGCCGAAGTCTTCGTGGAGCGTCGCCAGGCCTGCGCGCTCGGCATGGACGACGGGCGCATGGAGGACCTCCTCGCCAGCACCTCCTTCGGCGCCAGCCTGCGGCTGATGGACGGCGAGACCACCCGCTTCGCCGACCTGATCGCGCCGTCCCTGGAGGACCTCCTCGAAGCCGCGGCCACCCTGGCCGCGCCGGGGGAGGGAGTCGGCCACGGCGGCCCGGCCGTTCCCGTTCCGGAGCCCCGGGCCGTTCCCCTTCCCAGCCCGAGCCCCGTGCTGGAGGATCCGGCCGGCGTGCCGGTGGCGCGCAAGGTTGAGCTGGTCAAGGGCGCCGAAGCGCTGGCCCGGAGGCGGGGCGAAGCGCTCCGTCCCGGCGCCCTGCGGCAGGTGTCGGTGGGCTACGGCGACAGCGTCCAGGCGGTCTGGGTGGCCACCGCCGAGCAGGCCGAGGGCGGATGGGACTGCCGGCTGGGCTCCGACCTGCGGGTCCAGGGGGTGCTCCGGGTGCGGGTCACCGCCGGCGACGTCGCCCAGCTGCAGACCGGCTACCAGGCCCTGGGCGAATCGCGGGGCTTCGAGCTGTTCACCCCCGAGGCCGTCGGCGCCACCGTCGAGGAGGCGGTCCGGCTCGCGGTCCAGGCCCTCGACGCCCGCCCGGCACCCGCCGGGACCTTCCCCGTGGTGCTGTCCTCGAGCGCCGGCGGCACCATGATCCACGAGGCCTGCGGCCACGGCCTGGAGGCCGATCTGGCCCTGGCCGGGATGAGCGCCTTCTCCGGCCTCCTCGGCCAGAAGGTCGCCGCCGAGGGCGTCACGATCATCGATGACGGCACCCTTCCGCACAAGCGCGGCAGCGCGGCCATGGACGACGAGGGCCAGCCGTCCACCCGGGTGGTGCTGATCGAGAACGGCGTGCTCAAGCAGTACCTGCAGAGCCGCAAGACCGCCCGGAGGATGGCCGTCCCGCCCACCGGGAACGGCCGGCGCGAGAGCTACCGGCACCTGCCGATCCCGCGCATGCGCAACACCTTCCTGGCCCCGGGCGGCGAGGCCCCGGAGGCGATCCTCGCCGGCCTCGACCGCGGCCTCCTGGTGAAGCGCATGGGCGGCGGCCAGGTCGACACGGTCACCGGCAACTTCGTCTTCCAGGTCACCGAAGGCTACTGGGTGGAGCAGGGGCAGCCCGTGCATCCGGTGAAGAACGCCACCCTCAGCGGCTGCGGTCCCGACGTCCTCAAGCAGCTCACCCGCATCGGTCGCGACCTGCAGCACTTCGACATCGGCACCTGCGGCAAGGACGGCCAGGGGGTTCCGGTCAGCGACGCCCTGCCCACCATCCTCTGCCCTGCCCTGGTGGTCGGCGGGACCGCCGAAGCCCTTCCCAGCGTGGTGTGAAGCCCCCATGACCCAGCGCATCTTCCTGCTCAAAGGCGACCTCACGCGGATGGAGGTCGATGCCGTCGTCAATGCCGCCAACGCCAGCCTCATGGCCGGGGGCGGGGTCGACGGGGCGATCCACCAGGCCGCGGGGATGGAACTGCAGATCGCCTGCGCCGCCCTCGGCGGCTGTCCGCCCGGGGAGGCCCGGCTGACCCCGGGCTTCCGGCTCCCGGCCCGCTTCGTGATCCACACCGTGGGTCCGGTCTGGAACGGAGGCGGCCAGGGCGAACCCGAGCAGTTGGCGCGCTGCTACCGCAGCAGCCTGGCCCTCGCCGCCGAGCAGGGATTCCACAGCGTCGCCTTTCCCGGCATCAGCACCGGCATCTACGGCTATCCGAAGGACCCCGCCGCCACCATCGCGGTCCGCGAGGTGCGCGCCTTCCTGGCCGCGCACGCCCTCCCGGAGAAGGTGATCCTGGTGGCCTTCGACGACGAGGGCCACGCCGCCCTCAGGGCCGCCCTCGACGGCCCCTCCGCCTTCTGAGGTGCCCATGGACACTCGGCTGACCCTCCAGCTCGGCGACCTGACCGCGGCCAAGGTGGATGCGATCGTCAACAGTTCCCGCGAGAACCTGACCGAGGGAGGCCCGCTGCACCACGCCGTCCACGCCGCTGCCGGACCCGGGCTGGCGACGGAGTGCGAGAACCTCGGACCCTGCGCCGAAGGCGATGTGCGGGTGACCGGGGCCCACCGGCTCCCCTTCCGGTTCCTCATCCACGCGGTGGCCCCCACCTGGATGGGAGGGGGGCACGGCGAACCCGAGGCCCTCGCCCGCTGCTACCGCAAGTCCCTCGAGCTGGCCAAGGCGCGCGGCACCCGGTCACTGGCCTTCCCCAGCCTGGGCTCGGGGCCGCAGCCGCAGATCCCCCTGGAGGTGGCGGCTCCGATCGCGGTGCGCACGATCCTGGACTTCCTCGACCGCAACGAGCTCCCCGAACGCGTGGTCCTGGTCTGCTACGACGTGACCACCTACCAGATGCACCAGAAGGTGCTCCGGGAAACCCTGCCTTGACGCCCGATCCCTTCCGCCGGTTCATCCCCGAGGACCTCGAAGCCGCCCTGCGCGAAGGCATCGGCCGGGCGCTCTCCCAGGGCGCGGCCGGGGCCGAGGCCTTCGTCCAGGTGTCCCGGTCCCGCAAGGCCAAGGTCCAGAACGGCGCGCTCGAGGACCTCAGCGCGAGCAAGCGCGGCGGGCTCGGCGTCCGCGTCCTGCGCGAGGGCGGCGGCGGACTGCGCGCCGGGATCGCCACCAGCACCGACCTCGCCCAGACCGATTTCACCGGCCTGTTCCGCCAGGCCTGGGACCTTTCGGAGCTCGGCGATGCCGACCCCTGGATCCGCCAGGCGGATCCCGCCGGCAGCGACGACCTGCCGCCGCGGTACGACCCCCGGGCCGACGGCCTGGCGCCCGAGGACCGGATCCGGCGGGCCCTCGAGCTCGAGGCGGAGGCCCGGAAGGCCTCCGGCCTGGTGGCCGCGGTCCGGGAGGCGGCCTGGTCCGACGGCTCCGGCGCCAGCCTGCTGCTGACCGACAAGGGGGTCCGCAGCTCCGACGTGGCCAGTTCCTGCGCGGCCAGCATCGAACTGGCGGTGGAGCGGGACGGCGACCGTCAGGCCGCCTGGCACTGGGACATGGGAAGGCATCCTCAGGCCATCAGCCTCCAGGCCATCGGCCGGGAGGCGGCGCTCAAGGGGGAGCGCAAGCTCAAGCCGGCCGCCCTGCCCGCCGGGCGCTACCCGGTGGTGCTGCATCCGGAGGTCACGGTGGACCTGCTCGGGATCATCGCCGGCATGCTCAGCGGCGAGGAGGTTCTGCGCCAGCGCAGCCTGTTCGCCGGCCGGCTCGGCCAGGCCATCGCCTCGCCCCTGCTCACCCTGGTCGACGACGGCCGCCTGCCTGGCGGCCTCGGCAGCGAGCCCTGGGACGGCGAGGGCCTGCCCACCCGCCGCAATGTCCTGATCGAGGGCGGTGAGCTCCGGACCTTCCTGCACACCCTGCGCAGCGCCGCGGAGATGGGCGTGGCCCCCACGGCCAGCGCGGGCCGTGGGCCGGCCAGCAACCCCTCGGTGACCACCTTCAACCTGTTCCCGCAAGCCGGGGAGCACGAACCAGAAGCGCTTTTCCGGCTGGCCGGGGAGGCCGTCCTGATCACGGAGATCATGGGCCTGCACACGGTCGACCCGGTCAGCGGCGACCTGAGCGTCGGCGCCTCCGGGCTGCGGATCCGGGCCGGCCAGGTGGCCGAGCCGGTGGACAAGCTGACCTTCGCCGGCAACCTGCGCGACTTCCTCACCCGCATCGTGGCGGTGGGCGCGGACCTGCGCTGGTACGGCTCCAGCGCCGGGGTCAGCCTGCTGCTGGAGGACATCACCCTCGGCGGCGGATGACCGCCCGCCCGGAGCGCCGGGCTTCTGGCTTCCGCCCCGGCGTGCGACCGTGGGCAGTCCCGGGGGCGGGGCGGTACCCTGGGGCGAGAAGGGAATCCCATGAGCCTCGATGCCGCCCGCGCCTACCTCGCATCACCGCACCTGGAGCCGGAGCTCCGGTCGGAACTGGAACCTCTCGTCGCCGCGGCGGAGGCCGGCGATGCCGCCGCCCAGGCGGAGCTGCACGACCGCTTCTTCGAGCCGCTCGCCTTCGGCACCGGCGGCCTGCGCGGGATCATGGCCGCCGGCCTGCGGCGCATGAACAAGCCCAACATCCGCCGCACCACCCTGGCCCTGGCGCAGGTGGCGACCCGGCGCGCCCCGGGGGGCCGCACCGCCATCGTCGGCTTCGACACCCGCATCAACAGCGCCGAGTTCGGCCGGGAGGCCGCCCGGGTGCTGGCCGAAGCCGGCTACACGGTGTACCTGAGCGACCGCCCCCTGCCCACGCCCTTCCTCTGCTTCGCCATGCGCCGCCTGGGCACCGCCTGCGGGGTGATCGTCACCGCCAGCCACAATCCCAAGATCTACAACGGCTACAAGGCCTACGACGACCGCGGCGGACAGGTGGTGGATCCCTGGGACGGCGAGATCGAGGCGGCCATGGGCGCCCTGCCCCAGGTCCCGCCGCCGCCGTCGGCGGCGGCCGATGCGCGCATCGTCCCCGTCCCCAAGGAGGTGGAGGAGGCCTTCCTTGAGATGAGCCTGTCCTTCCTGGCCCGTCCCAAGGCATTCACGCCGGCCAAGGTGCTGTTCACGCCCTTCCACGGCACCGGCATCGCCTTCGTGCCGGAACTGTTCCGCCGCGCCGGCCTGCCGCTGGAGGTCTGCGCCCGGCAGGCGGTCCAGGACGGCACCTTCCCCACCGCCCCCCGGCCCAATCCGGAAGAGATGGCCGCCTTCAAGGTCACCCTGGAGGATGCCGAGGCCCTCGGCGTCGACGCCATCCTCGCCAACGATCCCGACGCCGACCGCCTGGGCGTGGTGCTGAAGCACGAGGGCGAGTGGCTCCAGATGACCGGCAACGACATGGCCGCCCTGACCCTGGACTACCTGGCGCGCTTCCACGGCACC
>JAYRFV010000161.1:0-13542 GCA_041908165.1 Holophagales bacterium
GCGCATTCGTAGCCTCGGGATGGGGTTGTGCATTGTATCGCGAGGGTGGGGGAGTCAACAGTTGGTCACCCGTGGACCGGTGAAGCCGGCCTTCCCACTCGAGGAGGCTGTGCGGCGCTCGAGCGGGGCGGTCTGTGCGCTCGCGAGGATTCGCTGCTTTTCGGAAGGGGAAAGCCTCCGGTCTGGCAGGAGGAAGCCCGCCTTTCCGACCTGGCGCCCATCACGTCCGAATCGCCTGTTTCCCCTACTCCGCCCGGTCGATCTGATTGTCAAGTCTTCGACGGTTTTTCAATGCTTAGGGATTTCGAATCGAGGTCCTGATTCTTGGCAATCGCAGCCAATTTTGGAATCTCGTTTCATTAAATAATTAAATAATAAGAAAAAACAGATGTTAATTAATGTTAAGATTAATTAAATGCAAATATCAAATGGTTTAAAAAAAAATTTGTTGTTTATACAAACATTTGAAAATTAATTTTCAAATGAATTTTTCGCGTTTAATTTTTTTCGCTTTGAGAAATTCTGCGCGTCGCCTCCTATGCTGTACCTGCTTGCGATGAAGGCCATGGCCCGTGGCGCAATCCCAGGCGCATTTCGTTGGATGTCCGAGGCAAAAACGTGAAGGGGTCCACGACATTTTGGGTGGCCTGCATCAAGCGCCTCGCTTGGG
Organism: Holophagales bacterium; assembly: GCA_041908165.1. Taxonomy (GTDB): domain Bacteria; phylum Acidobacteriota; class Holophagae; order Holophagales; family Holophagaceae; genus JACQZU01. Next base: position 671 of record JAYRFV010000161.1, read on the forward strand.
CGGCCGCGCTCTGGGCCGCCTCCGGATCGTGGATGCATGGAGAGGCCCCGATCGGCTTCGACGGGATGAACCGGCCCGGTACAAAGGCACGCGCCGCCGTGGCGCCCCATATCACCGCGCTTCGCAGCGGATGCCTGGCGGAGGGCACCCTGCACTTGGTCGGGATGCGCCTCGTCCCGCCAGCGGAACGCATCGACGTGCCGGCCGGAGCGACCCTGCTGGTCCCGATCCCGTTGGTGATCGGGGATCGCGCGGCTAGCGCGACCGAACTGGCGGACCTTTTTCCGCGCGAAGCGCAACTCGAAGGCCTCCTCACCGGTCCCGGGCTGCCTGCGACGCCGCTGGTCGGGGCGATCGGTTCGGGTCTTCCAGTCCCGGCTCTCGGGGCGGCCGGAGACTATCTGGTCAGTGGCATCAGGATAAGCAGGGGTGGAACAACCCTGCTCGATGCCGCGGGCGCCTCCCTGTCCATCCGCTGCCTGGGTGAGGTCCTGGTCAACGCGGTCACCTCCACCCCCATGACCATGGACGAGATCCGCGCCTCGGGCATCCAACTCGGCCAGGGGGACTACGTGGCAACGCGGTTCACTCTGGCCCTGGCCATCGGTTCGAAGCGGGTCAACCTCAAGGTTCCGGTGGCCATCCCGGTGTACAACGGCCAGGAATCGATTGTGGGCGAACCTTCCCTGGAGCGGTTGGAACTGGATGCGGCAGGGACAGACCTGATCCCCGACCTGCAGGTCGCCGTGGGCGGCATGTCCCCGCCCAGCACCTTCAGCCTGGCTCGTCCTGGACTCGCCCACCTGGCACGCCACGCCTTCAAGTCCCTGGTGGTGATCCCGGGCTCCATCGGCTACCTGCAGCAGTTCTTCAAGGCGCAGGTGGTCGTGCTCAACGCCTTGCCGAAGGACCGCCCCGAGTACACGTCCTACCGGGTCGGCAACCTCAGTGCGATCCTCAACATCCCGGCGTCGGAGAGCACGGCCCTGATCCCTGGAAGCCCGCTGGTGCAGGGATTGAGCGGCGAGGGTGGGAACAGCGTCGGTCCGGGCGAAACCGCTGCTGGAACCTGGATCGTGAAGGGCGCCCGGGAGGGCAGCCATCTGCTCGAATTCCAGATCCAGGGCGAGTTTACCGGGGGCGCCCTGACCGGTCCGGTCCCGATTCTTGGAACGGCCCGCACCAAGGTACTGGTGCGGAACCCGAAGTTCGATCTGCTGCTCGTCCACCCCGAGGTGGTCCTGCGGGGGGAGACGTACATCCTCGAAGCCCGGCTGACCAACACCTCGGGGATCCTCGCCAATGGCATCTCGGTGGGCCTGGATCAGGCCCGGATGGGGGGTGCCAGGATCGTCGGTCCTTCGACACTGACCGTGGACACCCTTGCTCCCGGCGAGACGACCGGCCTGAAGTTCCGGCTCCGCGCTCTCCGAAACGGAACGGTGATCGCGTCCTACCTGTTTTCGGAATCGGGCGGCATCGGCTTTCAGCTGGCCGCCGGTCTTGGCGAGCGGAATGTGCGGTTGAACCCCGATACCCTGCTGCTGCCGCAGTCCCTGGATCCGCTCCCGGAGGCCCTGCGCGACGCAATGCTTCGCGTCCTGGGCCAGGCCTGGAGCATCGCCACCACCAAGGGATCCTTGCCCCCCGGTGTCCTGCCGGTGCGGGCTTCGACGGTCACCGGGAACCTGGGCAGCGCCTTGGCTGAGGCCGGGCTGTTCCTGTCCATGGGGACCGAACGCGAGCGGGTCTGGGCGATGCTCTGGCGCGCCTTCACGCAGAGCTCCGATGCCGGCTTCGACCAGCTGCTGAGAAGCACCGAGGCGGGAGCCGAACTGCGCCGGGAATTGCTTGGGGCCAGGGCTGCGTGGGCTGGAGGGGGTAGTCTCACTGACCGTCTAGGGCTGCTCGCTGCCTGGAACCTCGAAGGGGAACTGCCGGTGCTGGCCGCCATCGAAGGCGGCGGGGAAGGGTTGCAGGTTGCCTTCCTGGGTGTGGATGGGAGCCAGAGCCGCGCGACGGCCAAGGAAACCATGCTGGGCGGGGCCTGGTCGGCCTTTGCCCTTGACGGCGCCTCCATGCTGCTCCAGCAGCGGTTCCCTTCCGGGGGAGGCCAACTGCGGGTCGCCAATGGCGGTACCACCTCGCAGGACCTCCGGATCACCGTGGCGACCCCGCTCGACAACCCGGCGCTGCCTGCAACGCTGAACACCTATCACCTGATTCTCCCCCCCGGCTCAGAAGCCGCCATCGAGCTTGGACGCCTGCGTGGCCCGCCGGCGGTGATTTCACAGCCCGGCGGTGGGACATCTTCAGCGGTTGCCGAATCGACGTCGGATATCCATCCCGAGAGCTTCAGGGTCCTCTCCGTGCATCGCTACGACCTGTCCATGGATCCGCACGCGACGCCCTTCGGGACGCACGTCATGGTGCTGTTCAACAAGCCGAACCGGCCGATCCATCTCCCGGATGGCGACCCCGGTTTCCGGATCGGATCGGCCCTGGTCCAGGTGGAAGGCAACCGTCTATGGCAGAAGGTCCTCCCGGTCAATCCCGAGACCGGACTCGCACCGCCTTCACCACCTGCGGTGGTCCAGTGCCTCCCGAGGGTCGTTTCGGTTTACCTCGAACGGCCAGTGGGCCCCGACATCCCGCGCAACCTCACCCTGTCCGGGGAGTGGGCCTCCGCGGAGGGCGAGGGGCTCGCGCCGTGCGCGTTCCCCATCCTCTGCGGCGAGGTTCCCGGAGGCGCGCAGGTTCGTGGGAAAGTGCGGAAGGCCACCGGCGAGCCCATGGCTGCGACCCTCACCTACTGGCACTTCGTGGCTGCGGAAGAAGGCGGGGTAGATCTCTATTCCGGCGAAGCCTTCGAGGATTCCTACTGGGCGCTGGTCAGCAACAACATCGAGGTCGGCGCGGATGGGAGCTTCCAGTTCGACTACATCCCCCAGCGGGCCAAGACCGCCCAAGGGATGTTCACCCTGGAGGCACGGACGGTGGAGGGAGCGGCCTACGGATCCGCCGCGGTGCTGGGGAACGGCCAAAAGCTGGACATGGACGTCGTCCTGGAAGGACGTGGTGACGTCCTCGGCCGGATTGTCGATGGGAGCGGCCTGCCCATCGCGGGAGCTGACGTGGCGCTCTATTCCGAGCAGGCGTCCTCCGGAGGCTCACTTGACCGGAACGAATCCCGGGTCCTGCAGACCGGCAAGGATGGCACTTTCCACATCCCGAAGGTGCTGGCCGGCGCCTTCAGCCTGCGCCTGCGGAAGGGCGACAGGGGGGCCGCGCGTTCTTCGGCCATGCCGGCCGAAGGCGGTCGGGTCGACCTCGGCGACATCAGGCTCGACGCCGCCACCGGAACCTTGAGGGTCCTGGTCCTCAACGCTGACGGGACCCCCAGCCCGAACCAGAAGGCGCTGCTCGGCATCCCCGCCGGCCTCCTGCGCTCGGGCACGCAGGTGGACTTTCTCTACGTGGAGTCGGCCGGAGCCGACGCCAGCGGGAGGATTGCGTTCAGCCAGGTTCCTGCCGGGGATGTCAGCGTCAGGCTGCCCTACAAATCCGGCCAAGGTCCCGTCTGGTACGGGTTCCTGAAACCCGGCGAAGGGCTCGACCTCACGTTGAGGCTGCTCGACCCGCGCCAACTGGCACGCATCTCCGTGGAGGTGAGGGATGCCGCGGGTTCGCCCGTTCCAGGGGCCGGGCTGGCCCTCCTCTACGGCGGCCAACGGGACACCTGGAACGCGCGGACCGACACGAATGGCCAGGCGGCCCTTCCAGCCCTTCCGGACAAGCCCTTCGGCGTCATCGTCCACCACCCCGACTGGCCGCCCGAAGGGACCGCCAGCCCGACCCTTGTCCCCCGAAGCGGTGAGAACCTGGTGATGCAGGTCAACCTGCCCCCCCGCTGTGCCGTCGAGGGTCGGATCACCCGTCCCGATGGCACTCCGGTGGTGGGCGCATACATCGCGATCCCACCGGTGTACAACGCCCCTGCTCGGAACCGCCTGGTCCGCACAGATACAAAGGGAGCCTATCGGCTGGTGGGCCTCGCGACGGACAGGGGGGAGCGGCTCGCCTGCGTCGGCCCCGAACTGGCCACCGGGGTGAACCAGGCCGTCCAGGGGAACGCCGAACACGCCCAGCACCTCGATCTTCAACTGCCCTTCGTCGGCACCAACAGCCTTAAGGGCCGGGTGAAGCAGCCTGGCGCGTCGGGTCTTCCGGCGGTTGCGGATCTCGAGGCCTACGGCTTCCTTCCTGATATCGCCCCGAGCCCGCAGGGGAACCCCGGCTGGGGCCTCCCTGTGGCCGTACTGGGCGGCGTCACACGCAGCGGGGCCGATGGGAGCTACCGGATCGACGGCCTTCCCAGCGGCCCCTTCACCCTCCAGGCCAGCAACGTGTTCTTCCCGGACTGGGTGAGAACCACTGGCGAATTCCGCGGACCGGCCGAGACGCTGGAACGGGACCTCACGCTGGTCGCCCGGCCGGCTGGAGCCCTGGAAGGCCAGATCCACCTTCCGGATGGACAGAGCCCCGGCCCCGGCGGCGTACGCGTCACGGTCACCGGGGCGCGCATCGGCGAACTCATGGTGGAATCTGGAGCCGACGGTCGGTACGCCTTTCCCCAGGCCTTGCCCGCCGGGGATTACACCCTTCGGGCAGATGACCCGAAATCGGGTGCGATTTCGGTGGAATTCCTGCGCCTGCCTGCCAATGCCAGCCTGATCCACAACATCCGGCTCTGGGGCAGGGGCCGGCTCACCGTGCGCGTGCAGGACTCGAACGGCCGCATCCTCCAGGAGGGCACGGTGACCCTCCTGCACAACCTCCAGGCTGCCGCCGCGGCCAGCGATTTCCCGCCCCTGGGCCAGAGGCTGCAAGCGTCCAGCAATGGCACCTTGCTGTGGGAAGACCTGCTCGAGGGTCGGGTCAAGGTCCACCTCCAGGACCCGAATGGTCTCCAGGGGGTGGCGGCGACCGAGATCCCCTTCGGCGGCGGGGACGCCGAGGTCGTCGTGCGGTTACAGCCGGTCGGCAACCTCCGCGGGATGCTCCTCCAGCCGGACGGCACGGCGGTACCGGCCGGCCGGGTGGACGCGTACCAGGGCGGACGCTGGCTCGGGCTCAGCCACACGCAGCAAGAGGGCGTGGTGGGCCACTTCGCCTTCACAGGTCTTCCCACCGGGGTGGTTCTGCTGGAAGGATGGGATCCCGACACCCGGCAGACCTGTCGAGCGACAGCACAGGTGCGCGAGAACCAGACCACGGAGCTGGTGCTCACCAGCAACGACCTCGGCCAGGTGGACATCCGCGTCTCCAAGGCCGCCGTGCCGGTGGAGCGCGCAACGCTCCAGGTGCGCTACCTGGGCGGGTCCGCGCTCAGCTTCCGGACGGAAGCCACCACGGACGCGGGGGGCCGCGCCACCTTCATGCTGCCGCCTGGGGATTTCGCCATCCAGGCCACCGACCCGATCACCCTGGCAACCGGTGCCCTCTCCTTCACCCGCACACCTGGACAGGGACCTCTTGATCTCGAGGTCGGGCTGCGCCCCACCCGTGATGTGGTCGTGACGGTGGCCCCGCCCCGCGGCTGGACCGGCACCTTGGGAGGGTGGCGGCTCCAGGCATCGAAATCCAGCCATCCCTTGCGAACGGCCACCCTCAACGATCAGGGCGGCTCGACCCTGACGGCCATGATGGCAGACAGCTACACGCTTACCCTGTGGGATGCATCGGGCCGTTTCCGTGGCTCGCGCAGCACCACCGTCGTGGAAGGGCAGGGACCCCAGGAAGTCGCGGTCCAGGCGTTGGCGCGGGGGCCTTTCCAGGTCACCCTGCAGGATGCCCACGGTGCGCCGGTGGCCGTGGGACGTGTTCAGGCCAGGGCTCCCGGGGACGCCTCGACCAGCCTTCCAGAATTGGGTACGGATCCAGATGGCAAGGTGACCTACCCATCCATCCTGGAGGGGCCGGTGGAGGCGGTTGCCTGGAGCGAGGACCGTCGTCTTCACGCGCAGGGAGGGACCTCACTGAAGTCCGAGGGGACGGTTGCGGACCTGGTCCTATCCCTCGGCCCCTCGGCCCGATTCCAGGGCATCCTGAGCCGGTCCGGCGGCCAGCCGGTGCCCTGGACCCTGGTCTCCTACCGGTCCGAAGGGCTGCGGGTGGCCGGCCAGCTTGCCACGGACGGCACCGGCAGGTTCACCTCGCCCACACTTCCCCTGGGCACCTACCTTCTGTCCGCGGACGACGGCCACGGCCGCGTTGGTTCGAGGCCCCTCGTCATGGACGCGGTCGATGGATTGGTCGATGCCGACTTCTCGCTCGGCGGGTCGGGGGGGTTCCAAGGCACCGTCGTGGACCCGCTGCGCAGCAACGTGCCCTCGGTCGCCGTGGAACTCTGGATGCAGAACCTCATCTTCGCGAGCAGCACGGTCGATCCGGCTGGCACCTTCCTGCTCAGGGACATTCCCGTGGGCAAGCCCATGACGGTCAAGGTCCGCATGGACGATGGGGTCACCTTCGCATACTCCGGAAGCCTCTCCCTCGATTCCGACGGGTCGATGGAGACCCGAACGCTCCATCTGGAGCCGCGCCCGCACCTCGAGGGGCACACCCTCGCCGTCGGGGGCGGGACCCACCGCAGCATGAACGTCCAGCTCTACGACAAGGCTGGCACCCGGCTGTTGCGAAGGGCCACCACCAGCGCCGACCACCCCACCTTCCAGTTCGCCTACCTTGAACCGGGCGAGTACGATCTGCGCGGCTACGACCAGGTCAGCCTCCTGGCGAGGCGAACCGTGACCGTCGCCGCGGCCCCTGCGGTCCAAACCGCGGACCTGACGGCCTGGTCGGCCCGGGACCTGAAGCTCCAGCTGAAGTATCCGGATGGCTCGGTCCTGGCTGCCAAGGGCCACGCCAAGCTGACGCCCATCCTGGCGCCGGCGGACGCGCGCGAGGGCGACTTCGACGCAAACGGGAACCTGGTCCTCAAGGGCCTTCCACTTGGTGAAGCAAGGCTGGAAGTGAACGGGGTCCGCAATCAGCCTCCGATTGCTGTGATCCTGACCCTGGTCACGGGGAGCGGGCCGCAGGAGGTGGATGTAGCTGCCCTTGGAGAGGGCAGCCTGAAGGTGCGCCTGAAGACCGACGCGGGGCGGGACCTGACTGGAGGGATCCTGGTTGCGCGTTCCGCAGGCTCGCCCGACTGGGTCGGCGCGGCGCAGGCGGATGGCTCCTTCCAGATCGAGCAGGTGTGGGTCGGTCGCGACCTGCAACTCTCAGCCAGCGGGTTCGGCGTTCTCCGGGCCGCGCCCGCGGCCAGGATCGCCAGCCATGGCCAGACCCTGGAGGTGACCTGGCCCGCGCCGGACCAGGGCAGCCTCCGCGGTACGGTGTCGGCGGCTGGCGGCCAGCCTGCCTCTGGTGCCTCCGTCTTTCTCAATGGAAACGGGCCCCAGACAACCGATGCCGCGGGCAGCTACCGTTTCGACGCGGTCACCGCCGCAGGATTCCACACGATCCGTGCGGAGGGCATCGGAAGCAGCCCGGAGTGGGTGGCCGTCCAGGCCCAGGTCGCGGCCGACGGCGAACTTAAGGTGGTCGACCTGCGGCTTCCGGGCACGGGCACGGTCCGCGTCACCACCCAGGACCGCCACGGGAACCCTGCGCCCGGGGTCGGGATCGTGGTGACCACCCAGGACCGTCGCGATGCTGAAAGGACCGCCATTTCCGATCCTTCAGGGCAGGCCCTGCTCGAGAACGTCATGGCCGCGACGATCGCGGCGAAGGCCACTCTGGAAGGCCGGCTTGTCCAGGCCAACGGCACGCTGCACTCGGGCAGCAGTCTGGCGCTGGACCTGAGGGCGCCGGACGCGACCCTGGTTCGCGGTTCCATTCGCCGTGCCGGGGCCGCCGTGCCCTGGCCCTCGGGAACCGTGGCCAGGATCGCCGGCCACAGCGTCGAACTCCGTTCCGACGGAACGCTGGGTGAAACCCTCGATCTGCTCTATTCGGCCGTCCCGATGACCGTCGAGGTCCAGTTGCCGGACGGCGGGCGCAGGTTCGCCTTTGCGGGCGTCCCCATGGTCAAGAACGGGGACACCGAACTCGACCTGGTCGCCCCGCCCTTTGGCACGGTGCTCGTGACCGTGTCGAAGCCTGGCGGTGGCGTCGCGTCGGGCGCCCATGTGCAGGGCGACGGCGGACTTCGGGCCACCACCGATGCGTCTGGGACCTGCCTCTTCGCGGACCTGGATCGCGGGGCGCGGACCTTCCACGCGGTTTCGGGGGATGCGGCCGGCCAGGCTTCCGGGGACCTCGGGGAGGATGGTCAGCAGCTGTCCGTCCAGATCGCCCTGGGTGGTCGGCTGGACGTGTCCGGGCGCTACCTGGATCGTTCCGGGATCCCGCTGCTGCTGTTCCAGGACGGTCCGCGGATCTTCGGTACCTGGGAGAAATCCACGCCTAACTGGGTTCTGGACGGGGACCTGGCTGAACTGGCGTTCAAGGCCCCGGTGAAGGATTCCACCGGAACCGTCAAGGCCACGATCGAGGCGACCTTCACCCCGGATGGCCGTTCCCTGGCGGGCTCGGCGCTGCCGCTCGAGAATGCCTGGAGCGCCGATCGTCGGCCGGGTGTCGCCGTGGTCATCGAACCCGCCTCTGTCGTACAGCGCCTGTCGTCCCGTAAGCCCTTCAAGGCCTTCGTGGCGGGCGCTTCCGAGAAGGGCGTGGAGTGGTCCGCCAGCGCCGGCTCCATCGCAGCCGACGGCGTGTTCACCGCCCCGGCGGAGCCCGGTCCGGTGGTCCTGACCGCCCGAAGCCTCGCCGATCCTGCCCAGCAGGCCAAGGCTGCCGTGGAAGTCCGCCGACCGATCGTCCTCAATCCGTCCAGCCTCGTGCTGCAACCCGGCCAGCAGGCAATCGTCCAGGCGGTCCTCGCAGATGTGGAGCCCGCCGATCTGGTCTGGTCCGCAACGGCGGGAATCCTGTCGCCGGCCCCAGACAACCGCAGCGTCCGATTCACGGCGCCCGAGGTTGCGGGGGACCTCGTCCTCACCGTCACCAGTGACCGGGAGAGCGGCGTGAGGGCATCGCTAACCATCGTGGTGGTGAAGGGCACGATCGGCTTGACTCCAGAATCTGGCCAACTCTACCGTGGCGAGAAGGTCCGGATTTGGGCCACAGTCTCCGGACTGGCCGACACCCGCCTAGACTGGACCGCGACCGCGGGCACCCTCGCCGGTTCGGGCCTCGACGTCGACTTCACCCCGCCCCAGGCCGATGGACCGGTGACCGTCACCGCCTCCAGTCCCACCAACCCCGCGGTCAAGGGCAGCGCCACCTTCCAGGTGGTCCGCCGGGGGACGTTGACCCTCCAGGTGGCGACCGAGGAGGGGCGGCCGCTCCAGGGAAAGACGATCTCCCTGGGCTGGGCGGAGGGTGGCCGGAGCCAGAGCCTGGTGGGGACATCCCTGGCCTTCTACGACCTGCCCGTGGGCACGCCCATCACGCTGAAGGACAGCTCCGTTTCGACCGGCCCCTGGAACCCGCTCCTCCCGGAGCAGACCTTCACCCTCTCCAGCGGGGAGGCCAAATCGCTGACCCTATCAGTCCCGATGGGCAGGATGACGGTGCAGGTCAACCGATCGGGCGCTCCCCTTGCGGATGTCCGGGTGGAACTCTCCATCGCCGGGAAACCGCGGGTGTGGCCCTGGGTGGGAGGGGCCCACGGCTATGGCAACTACACCGACAGCAGCGGACGGCTCGCTGTCTCCGACGTGCCGATGCATGTTGCCGTGGAGGCCACCCTGACCTGGCAGGGGAGGACACTGCCACGGACATTCACCCTCTCCAGTGGCTCCGAAACCTGGCCCATTGCCTGGCCGGACCACCGGCTGGTGCTGCGGATCTCCCGAGGAGGAAAGCCGGTTGAAGGTGTCCGGGTTGACCTGGCCGGGGCGGTGAACCTGCTGGAACAGGGGCCCTCCGATTCGGCGGGCCTGGTGACTTTGACCGACCTGCCTGATCATGCGGCCATCACTGCAACACTGCGCCGCCACCCTGCGACCCTGGTCCGGGAGATCCTGCTTACCCAGAGCGAAACCATCCTGGATGTGGAGTGGCCGCCCCTGGCGGAAGTCCGGGTGGAGTTGATGCGGCCGAACGGCCAGGCGCTCCCGCCCAGCGGCTGGTCCTGGAGCATCCTCCCGGGAGGAGAGGGTGAACCGCCCACAGGGGATGGACCCAGACAGACATGGGTGGACCTGCCCCAAGGGACAGAGCAGCGGATTGCCGGTGCGTGCGCCGTGCTATTCCAGGGAAGCCCGGTGTTCCTGTGCACCCCGTGGTCGGCAGGGGTGACCTTCACCCCCGGTCAAGCTTCCGAGGTCCGATCACTCACCCTTCCGGCCCTGGCCTCCGTGCGTTTCGTGTTCAAGGACCGCTCCGGGCAGGTCCTGACCGGACCCGTGAAGGGCGGGTCCCTGATGCTCCGCCTCAAGGATGCGGCCTGTGGCGGGCCCACCTTGGCGGTTTCGGAGTTCAGCCAGGCAGTTCTGCCGGAAATCGTCCCGGAGGGAACCCACACGTTTGAGCTGCATTCCTGGCCATGGGGCATGCTGGCGCCGGTCCGCGTCACGATCACGGCTGCCGACGATGGCAAGGAAATCCTGGCTCCCGTGGTGCTGCCCTGGTCGGTGAGTTCCCTCGATCTGCAGATCCGAGCCGGTGACCACGCGACCCCGGTTCCGGATGCAGATCTGGTGCTCCTCCGGGCGGATGGGAGCGAGGCCGTACTCGCGCGATCTTCGGCCTGGGACGCGGAACGCGGAACCCTTCTCGAGCTTCACGGCCCGGACCAGGAGGATGTCACGCTGCAGGCCCGGTTCCGGCCGCGCCGGCAGCCGGTGCCCCTCCGCTCCCCCGCGCTGGCCTTCCGCACTGGCGGCAACCTGAAGGCGATCCTGGAGATCCCACTGACGGTGGTCCGGACCCGCCTCACCGGAACGGATGGATCGGCCCTCGAGGCGCAGGGCCTGGTGGCTCTCGGCGAGGGCGAACCGGGTCAGCCGGATCGATGCCCGACCGTCGACCTGGGCGGCGTCAAGCATGGCGTGCTGCTGGGTGAGCCCGCTTCCAGCAGGGTCGCTCTCGGGCTGTACGATCCGGACTCCGGCCTGGGCCAGCGGGTGACGATCACGGTGCCTGCCCTGGGGTCCATCCACACTGAGGAACGCGCCCTCGCCCCGCACGCCTGGCTTCGGTCGGCCTCGCTGGCGTCCACCAGTGGCGAATCACCCCTGCGCCTGCTTCTGGCCATGGATGCGGAAGCGCCCGGGATGGTCTGGCCCGATGGATCCTCGTGGCTCTGGGATGGCAGTGGGTTCACTGCGCTTCCACTGGCGGCCTGGCTTTCCGAAGAGGGGCTCCGGCCGGGCTACCGCGTGGACTACTGGGATCCCACCGAAGTGCCCGATCTCGAAGACCCCCCGCAGCCCACCGGCAGGTGGCTGCCCCAGGTGCGCGTGCCGCTCACGGGTGGTCTCTGGGCGGCGGAATGGAACCTCCGGGGCACGGCGGTCGAGGACGGATCCGGAGCCCCAGCCTACGTGGCTGTCGAGGCCCAGGCCGGACGGTGGGGGCGCCTGCCGCTGGAGGCCAAGGCAGGGGAGGAACTCTCCGTGGAGCTGGTGGAGTCCACGCCAGCCTGGGTGCCCGCCCAGGTGCGAATGCTCGGGCTGAGTGAGCAGCCGCTTCTGGTCGAAGCGCAGCGGAACCTGCGCCTGGGCCTGCGGCCTCATCCGGGGCCCTGGGCGTGGGAACTTCCGGTGGGCGCAGGGCCTGATGAGCAGGGGTGGTGGTCGGCCATCCTGCCGGTCCAGATCCCCTTGCTGCTCGAGTCCTTCCCCTGGGACTGCGGCAAGGCAGGTACCTGGTGGAGCGGCTCCCTCGCGTTCACCGCCACCCAGCCGCCCCCGGCCGTCGTGCCGGTCCTGACGCTGCAGGAAACCCCCCTGCCGCCCTGCCCTCCACCCGTTCCTGTGCCTGCCGGGTCCCCACGAAGGAACCGATCACAGGCCTCCCGCAGGAGCCGCCTGCCATGATCCGGACCCTGGCCGTTGCCCTTTTTCTCGTCAGCCCGCTCGGCGCCCGGGAACCATCCTGCGGACTCCAACTCGGCTTGAACCGAACGCGGCCGCAGGGTGTCGACCTCAGCGCGTCCTCCGGAAATCTGGCCGTGGATGCGGATCCTCAGCCGTCCTGGCAGGTTCGCGGGCTCCTCGGCCTCGCGCTGCGCGACGGCTGGGGCTTGGAGGCTTCGCTGGGCTGGCGCGGACGAAGCCGCAGCACACTCCACTACCGAAGCGACCGCGCCGGGGCAGGGAACCTCGATGCCGGCCTGGTTCTCAAGGAGCAGGTCCTGCTGGGCGGGCTGGTTTCGAAGGACCTATCGCGTGCCGGTGGTGCCTGGTGCACCGGGTTCGGGATCGACCTGCGCCAGGAGCGGGTCGCCCTCGAGGTTCACAATGGAACCAGCGGCACCCGCCTGGTCCGTCCGTGGCTGCGCAGCACCCTTCGCTGGTCGGGGCGGGGTTCCGGACGCTGGTTTGCGGGTCTGGAAATCGCGATTCCGCTTTCCCGGCCGGGCGTCACGGCGGAAGACTACCTTTCCGACCTGGACCGGCTCGAAGCGGGCATGAACCCGGCAGCCGGAAGCGCTGCCCGGGCCCATGCACCGACGTCGGAGTGGTCCGTGGTCCTCGGTCTCCGCCTACCTGGCGGCGTGCCATGATGCGGCCTGCGGTGCGATCTGCCAGGGTTCCGGGGCACGAAGCCGAAGCGGTCCCAGGCACCCGAAC
>JAYRFV010000162.1:0-10560 GCA_041908165.1 Holophagales bacterium
CCTTTTTTGTAGGGCTACGGGGATTCGAAGTCGGCAATGGCGCGCAGGTAGGCGTAGGCGGAGACCGTCCAGTGGACGGTCGGAGCCGTTAAGCGCCGTGCGCAGCCAGTGCCGCGGCCTGGAGGGTCCACGCCAGGACGTCCCTGGCGCAGCCAGGGACATGAGAATCATTTGGACCCGGAAGGGAATCCCCGGGACAAGCAACCACTGCGATCATCGAAGTCCACGGCCTTTTTGGTAGGGCTACGGGGTGAGAAATCACTGAATCGCTGGCAGGCTGACTCGGCCCAAAGGGCCTCGGGGCTTTGCCCCGGCCATCGCCTACGGCGATGCCGTCCTATTCGCCTTCGGCGAATGGTGGCGTAGGCGGAGACCGTCCAGTGGACGGTCGGAGCCGTTAAGCGCCGTGCGCAGCCAGTGCCGCGGCCTGGAGGTTCCACGCCAGACCGTCCCTGGCGCAGCAAGGGACATGAAATCCAGCTGGACCCGGAAGGGAATCCCCGGCATCCGCGACCGGAGTGCTCGGAGCGGCTTTCGGCCACCCACCGGGCTATCCTTCCGCGGCAAAGCGGATGGGGATTCCACGGCGGACCGCCTCGGTGTTCGCCTCCTCGATGGAGCCGTGGAATTCCGCTGCGAAGTAGCTGCTCCCGGGGTGTTCGCCTTCGACGATGCGGATGGCGAAGGCCCGGCGTTCCTCCCGCCGATCGCGCCAGAACCGCAGGGCGGCCCCCTGGGGGGTGCTGCCGTGCCGCTCGGCGGCCTCCCAGTCGGCCTCGCCCAGATGGGTGTCCTCGAGCCACCGCCCGACCTCGCCGGCACAGTAGCCGACCGCGTCCGGGTCGTTGGCGAGCCAGCGAGCCAGGTCGGCGTCGGAGATATCCTCCGCTCTGGAGGTGCACTCCGGTTGGGCATCCAGGTAGGCCCAGACCAGCAGGTCCCGCACGTCACCGTGTTCGGTCGCCAGCCCGAGCAGTTCCTCCGCGCTGCCCGGCGGATCGGGATCCAGGTCCAGGGCCTCGGCGCGGGTCACCGGTTCCGCCACGCCGGCGGCGCGCAGCGTCCCGTAGGCATCGACCTCGAACACGACCGGGTCCGCCGCGAGCGCCCCCCAGACGGCCTGCACCCCCGCCCGGCCCGGAGCCAGGGGCCGCAGGCGGGTGGCGATCCCGGCGGCGAACAGGCTTTCGAGAAATCCCCTGCGGTCCATTCTGTCCTCTTCGGGTCCACCCCGGCAGGATGCGCCACCGCCACGGACAGCCACTGTCCGTGTGTCCGCCCCACCCTTGAATCGGGACGCATCCCCGCGCACCCGCGTGCTACCCTCATCCCTGCATGACGAGCGCCCCGCCAGGGGCCGGCAACCGAGCAAGACGCCACGGTGCCCAGGATCGCCCGATCCCATGCGCAGGAGACAACCTGAAAAAGGAGGATCCATGGACAAGCGGTCCATGAACAGACTCATCAAGCGCTACGGGGCCGGCGACCGCGATCCCGAGCTGGTCCGGCAGCTCGACGAGGCGGCCTGGGATGACTTCCACGATCCGTGGGAGGTGGCGAAACCGGTCCGGACACCCCTGGAGGCCCCCGTGGGCGACCCCGATCTCCCTTCGACCGACGTGGACCCGCAGGCGGTCCTTCCCTTCACCCTCGACACCATCAAGCGCTTCCTCGCGGACCGCGGGTACAGCTACTGGGAGGCCCACTGGAAGGCCGTCCAAGTGTTCTTCCGCTACAGCGCGGAGTCCGATCGCGTCCTGCGCCTGGTGCTGGCCGTCGAAGGGAAGCGGGAGACGGTCCTGGCGATGCGCTGGACCGGCGACCGGCGGGTCGACGCCGAGCGGTTCCCGGAGGCCCTCCGCCTCTGCAACGCCTGGAACCAGGACTGCCGCTGGCCCCGCGCCTTCCTGGAGATCCCCCGCATGGAGCCCAGGGAGGGAGAGGAAGGCCGCGAGGCCGCCTCGGCTCTCCTGGTCCTGGACCTGCAGCTGTTCCTGGAGCAGGGGATCCACCAGGCGCTCTTCAACAGCCTGGTGCGCGATGCCATCGCCACCGGGTGGGAATTCTGGGAACGCGCCGCCAAGGCGGGATTGTGAGCCGCCGCCGCAGGTCCGGCGCAACACCCTCCTCGACCGCTTCGAAACCCAGGGGAACGACCATGAAGCCTGATCCCGGAACCACCCACGACCTGCCCAGCGGCGCCTGGCGCTGCCGTTGGGTGCAGGGGCCGCGCAGCGAACTGGAGGAACTGGCCCTGGCCTTCCGCGGCTCCGTGGTGACCGGCAGCGGCATCGACGCCGACGGCACCTTCAACTACACCGGCGCGGTCCATCCGGATCGCACGGTCCGCCTGCTCAAGGTCTACGACCTGCCCCGCATCCCGGTGCCACCCCGGCTCGCCTACCTCGGCCGCTGGGACGGGCACTGCCTCGCCGGCACCTGGATCGACGAAGGCTGGCCCAGCAACCGAGGTCCCTTCCGCATGTGGCCCGGCAGCACTCCGGAGCCGGTCCTGATGCGGGAACGGGAGCAGGAGGTGCCGCAGAGCGCACCCGTCCAGGTGTCCAGGAAGGAGGGATCGTGGCCGTCGAAGTGACCTTCCTCACCGTGCTCCTGCGCAAGAACGCCCTGAACTTCCTGCCCCCGGCCAGGGCCGCCCTGGCCCGCCGCATGTTCGCCCACGAGCCCGACTGGCTGCGCGAGGACCCAGAACTGCTGGCCACGTCCTTCATGGCCCCCCGTCTCGTCCGCGCCTTCGGCATGGCCCTGGAGCGTCGCTGCGGCCTGATCCGCGGCAAGGACTGGGCGGTCGTGGACATGGCGACGGGACCGACCTTCCCGGTGCGCTGGCTGGCCTGGCAGGGCGGCGTTGGCCAGCTCACCGGCGCCTGGAGGTTGGGCGGCGACGCCCAGCACCTGGTCCGCACCCAGACCCTTGCCCCCGGTCTGCCGCGCGAACCAGGCCGTCCCCGCCGCGTGTGCACCTCCTTCGGCCGCGACCACGTGGACGATCCGGGCGCGCCCGGCCCCAGGCCCCCCAGCTGGGGCGGCAAGAACGTCTGGCTGGTGGAGGAGCCCCTGGCCGAGCCCGGCCAGCCCCCCTGCTGGAGCAGCATCGACGGCTGCCGCATCGACTTCGAGACGGTCGAGGCCGACATCGGCCCCTCATCCCCTGGAGAAGCGTCTTGAGCGAAACGTTCTATGCACTCAAGGTCGAAGGCGGTGGCTTCCCCACCCAGGCCTTCGTCAGCCTCGACAGCGCCCGCATCCGCGCCGAGCAGCTGGCCCGGCAGACCCGCAGCCGCGTGTTCCTTCTGGCCGTCCAGGAGATCGCCATCCCGGTGCTGCCGCCGGTGGAGGAGACGGTCGTGACTTGGGCAGCGCCGGGAGGTTGATCCCTAACAGAGTTGGTGCCCTTGACTGGTTTCCTTTCCCTGCACCTTCGCTACCAAGAGGGACGGCGTCCTGTCGCCTGCAACCGTGTGTAAAGTTGACTCGAACTCTACTGGCTAGGTTCAGCCTGGATATTCACGCGGTTTGCACGGGTCTTTTCGAGGTCGACCACGATCGAAGGGTACGCAAGATCGTGGCAGTCATCCAAGACGCAGGCATTAACGTGCAAAGTGCCTGCTTTTCTCCTGGTTCCATGCGCCTCGTGCACGTGTCCGAAAATATGCAATTGCGGCTTGATGGCAGAGAGCCGAATGGTGAGCTCCTCGCAGCCAAGCCGTCCTTCCTTTCGACCCGCTTTGTCCAGGATTCCATGCGGCGGAGTGTGGGTCACCACCACGTCTGTATCGCTAGGGATCCTGTCCCAGCGCTCCCGAATCCCTTGGCTGGCCCCTGGCAAATAGAACGCCCACGTCGAATAGGAGGGCTGCCATGGGGATCCCCAGAACCTGACCCCGTCAAGAATGCACCCTGAATCCTGGAGATACGTCACGCCTTCGGGAACCAATCGCCTGGCGGCTTCAGGGTCCCTCTCGAAAACCCAATCATGGTTCCCGGCGATCACAATTTTGTGCCGGTGGGGCTGTGAGCCGACCCATTCAAGCCAGGCACGAATGTCTTCCGGCTTTCCAGAATTGGTGCCATCCCCAGCGTGGACCAGGACATCCCCTGACGGAATCACCAGCTCCGAAAGCCAGGGCACGCTGTGAGTATCGCTGATGCAGACAATCCTCATTGAACCCCTTCTCTGCCCTGGGAACTCAACTGCCTCGGCCATCTCGAAAGCTCGAGGCTCTTGAATCCAGGCGGGTTCAAGAGCCCCAGGTAAGACAACACTTCAGGCCTTCTTGGAGTGTGGATGGCGTTCAGTGGACTTGATGGTCACGGGGTCGGTTTAGCGTTTCCCTGCAAGAACTCATCCTACGGGCAATGGAGGAAGGGCGGAGTTCACACCCGCAAGCGCGTTCTGGATTTGGAGAGTGCAGCCTCAGGCTTCTGGCTGCTCCCCCTTCCCCTGCCGCTTCTTGCGCCGGGTGTAGGCGGTGAAACTCTCCATGTGCGGGGAGATGTCCTCGTCCTTGTCGGCAAGGCGGGCGGACCAGGTGATGGACTGGTAGTAGGTCTCCTTGGCGAAGCTGGCGGCCTCGCGGCGGCTGGCTAGGGATTCGAGCTCCTTGAAGGTGGCTTCGGTCCAGGGATTGTCCTTGGCGAGCTCGCGGAGTTCATCCAACAGACGGTGGACCTGATCCCAGTCCCCCTCGAGGCAGGCCCGGTAGGCGCGCTCCTGCAGGTCGGCGGCGCGCAGTTCGCCGACCCGGCGGCGCACAAGCGGATCCAGCGCCAGCCCCGCGAAGGCCTCGGCTCCCAGCAACGGCAGGGCCAACGGCTGGGCAGGAACGGACCCCGGGTGGCCCTTCAGGTCGACATAGGTCAGGGCCACATGGGCCAGGGCCAGCGCCCCGTCCTGCGCCCACGCGGCCAGGCCGGCCGGATCGCCCTCCAGGCGGAACACCGCCCAGGCCTCCGCGGCATAGCCCAGTTCAGGCAGTTCCCAGGCCCCGGGCGCGGGGGAACTGTACTTGTTCAGCTGGGTCACCCGGACCCCGGGCGGCACCTGCAGGGCCAGCACCAGCCTCCGCGCGAACAGGTTCGACAGCAGGTCGAACTCCTCCATGAAGGGGTCCATGAGGTCGCTGGCCTGTTCGCCGTAGTAGGCCCGCCCCTGTCCGGCCCGGGCCATGGCGGTCATCAGGCCCTCCTGGAATTGGTGCCCCAGGCCGTAGGTGGAGGTGCCGATCCCCTGGCCCAGGCCACGGCGGGCCTCTTCCGCCAGCGCCTGCGGATCCTGGAGGCCGTCGTTGGCCTGGCCGTCGGAGAGCAGCAGCACCCGGCTGAGCACCTCGGGCCGGTGGTCCGCCTGCAGCTGCTGCAGGCCGGTGCTCCAGCCCAGGTGCAGGTTGGTGCAGCCGCCGGAGTGGATGCGGGACACCGCCTGTCGGAAGGCCTCGCGATCACCCACCTCGGCCAGCGGCAGCACGGTGTCGGCGCGGTTGTCGTAGGTGACCAGGGCGATGCGGTCCTGCGCCTCGAGCCGCTCCATGATCGCCACGGCGCAGCGCTTGGCCTCCTGGAGGGGCTTTCCGGACATGGAACCGGAGCGGTCGAGGACCAGCGCCAGGTGCAGCGGGGCCCGGGGCGTCGCGGCGTCGGCCGGAGCGTCCGGCGCCTGCACCCGCACCAGCAGGTCGAGCTGGAAGGGCTGGACGGCGCGCAGTCCCTGGGTGAGGGGCTGGACAAGCAAGGTGGGAGCGGACATGGAACCTCCTGGGGAAGACCAGGATGGGTCCGAAAACCGGACAATGGCTGTCCAGCCAATCCTTGTCCAAACCCTTGCTAGGGCTTGGTTTTACCCGAATTGCTTGCACCTTTTCAGTTACCGCTGGCTAGACCCATTCCGGTACAGCATGAACCTGGCTCAGGGCGAGCCGCTTCAAGGCCATCCCTTGATAGACATCCTGAAGCCGAACCAGAGGCGATTCGGGCAGGGCCAAACTCATCCGCGCCTCCAGCATGAATCGACCTTCCAGTGGGGATCCATTGTCCTTAAAAAAGGCCTGTTCCCACCACGCCTCCAAGCGTTCCTGGGCCGCCTTCAGGCGCTGGGAACTCAAGAGTCGATCACTCTTTTGAAGGTTCACGGAACGATGTGCAGGAACGAGGTTCCAGAGGTCCTGGCAAGGCCACACCGCCATGGGGAAGGCATGATCCACGTCCAGACTGGAGCTTTCCAGACGTCGGTCGGTCCATATGCAACGCAGGCCTCCTTGTTGAATGAGGCCTTCGGCAATCGCCCGAACTTCGCGGGTATCCCGCACCGGATCGCTCCAGGCGAGGACCCCCCAATGGTCCATAGCGGACGGTGCTCCTTGCAGTGCCGACATGTAGCCGGCCCACTCTTGCCGCAGCAAAGGTTCGATCCAGGGGGCAAGACGGAGGAAGGTGCGCCAGAGGCTTCTCGGAACCACGAACGATCCGAATGACCACAAGGTTGGTTCATCGAAGCAAAGGTCTGTCGCCCGACTCGATTTCCCCTTGATGACCGAAAACAAATGGCCGGAACACCCAGGGGCACTGATGTGTTGCACCGGCATGCGGTCAATCAACCTCACAGCCTCGACCATTGAAGATCTCAGGTCCCGTGCCGCCTGCCCATAGAAGGCCATCCCAGGACGCAATTGTTGGGGATCCACCTGATCCAACCGGCCGAGCATGCGCGCGAAACCAGCAGCATCCTGGGGATGCTGAGGGAGCCCCATTCTGAATAGCGGGAGATAGGCACGCAACCAACCAAGGGCGACCAGTCCCATTGGCAATTCAAGGTTCTCGTCATCCCTTTGAATAGCCATCCCTGGGTGGCTTTCTGCGATTCGACACAGCACCCGGAGCAACGCCAGCTTGTACGTCGATGATCTACGGTCCCGCAGGATGATGCTGCGAAGCAAGGGGAGCGCCCCGGTTGCGTCATCCGGCAACTGGAATACCAGCGTGGTCCAAGCAACTCCAGGACGGTCCAGAGCGTCCTGTTCCTGGGCCAGCAAGACCGGAGACAATCCGTTGCGGGCGGCGAGGACTTCCAATTCTTCTGAAGAAACGGCATAGAAAGTCCGTCCCGGAGGGACAGGACCGTGCCGGAGGGTAAATGCCAAACGTCCCCCAGGCGCGAGAAGTGCGGCAAGTTTTCGAAAAGCGCGGGATCGCTCCGAAGGGATGACATGCATCCACACTCCCGACAGCAGGATGAAGTCGAATGACAGTCCGCACCGAGATACCCAGCCCAGATCCGGAAGGGCGTCGGGAATCCATTGGATGGTCAGGCCCGGATGGCGGCGGGTTCCTTCCCCTCGCATCGCAAAGGATGGTTCTACAGCGATGACCGAATGACCGTGCTCCGCAAACCACGTCGCATCGCGTCCGGATCCTGCACCCACATCGAGCACCGCCCCAGGGCGGTCTGGAATGACGCCGAGGAGTTTGGCGTGGATGACCTCGAAAGGCAGGGTCTCGTATTGCTCGGCCAGGACCTCTGCGTCCCGATCATAGGCCGCCCAAGAATCGCTCATGCCCTCATGGAACCGCGGATTCCACCGATGGGGAAGCCTGGGTACCCCATGTCAGTGCCGAGCCCCGCTCTGGAAGCGGTACATCACGGACCACACTTCCGCGTAGGCATGGTGGCGGTGCGATTCATCGACCGAATTCTTGAAGTTGGGATAGTGTATGCCGCGCACGGTATCTGCCAGGGCCTGGGCCACGGTTTCACGGTCGATACGGGCTCGGAACCGGTAATCCCGCCGCGGGGTTTCTTCGACTACGGCCTCGGGGAAGATCCGTTCCAGGTCGCCCTGGCGACGGGCCCGGACCAGCAGGAATTGGGCCTCGGCGCCCTCCTCAACGATGGACAGGAAGGCGTTGTTCAAGAAGATCCACATAGGGACTCCTAGCGCTGATTCAGGTGAGCCGCGAGGGCCTGGAGGATGGGCTGGTCCTTGGGGTGGGTGACGAACTCGGCGAGCGCCGACGTCGGGACCAGATGCACAGCCTGGGACTCCCAACCCATGGCGGCAGGGCTGCCGCCCAGGCGCTTAGCCAGGTAGTAGCGGGCGATGGAGGTGGTGCGCACCACGTCAATGAGGTGGGCGAGTATCCGAATGTGAAGGCCGGTTTCCTCGAAGGTCTCCTTGACCGCCGTGGCAGCCAGACTGAGACCGGGGTCCGGGTGGCCCTTGGGGAAAGTGTTCGTGTAGCCGCCGAAGGCATTGGTGGGCGACACCACCCAGACCCGTCCATCGGATTCGAGGACCACCGCCCCAGCAGTGGGGTGCGGGTGGCTGGGAAAGGGCGGCTCGTCCGCCAGCCAGCTCCCGTCGGAAGCCCGCCAGCCCGCGACGTCTGTGGGCGCTTTCGTCCACGGCGTGACGGCGATCCCGTTGAGAACCGCGGGACAGGGCCCCAGCGGCACAGTGGTGGCGAGGGCGGTCGGATCCTGCCATGTGGAAAGTAGTGTCGGTGCATGGGGCTGACGGATGGGAACCGCTTGACCGTGGTGGTCAGGACAGGGATGGAAGCTCATGGGACTCCAGTTCTCTGGGGCAATCCACTAAGGTTTGGGGGCAAGGAATGCAGGGGCCGTTACGGAAGGATCCTCGACACAGGTTCGCCAAAGGTACCGGCCATCGGCCCCTTTCGGCATTTGGGTTCTTTCCAAGGTCTACCCGGCGTCCTTGGTTTAGTTGCCCACGGGCTCCCCGCCTGGGGAAGGCAGGGAGCCCGGGATGGGCGTACGGGAAGACTCCTGTTCAGAACCGGAAGCCCAGCGCCACGGTGCCGTGGTGGAGGTCCTCCCAGACCAGGTCGGTGCTGGTGGACGCCGTGACCCGCGACCAGGTGTAGCGGGCCTCGAGGTTGACGTAGCGGTTGAAACGCACCTGGAAGCCCGCGGTGGGGCTGATGGCGACGCCGTTCTCGGTCTCGTCGACGGAGGCGGATCCGTAGGGGCTGCGGGCGTTGGCCTGGACCCGCTGGGCCCAGGAGATGCCGCCGATGCCGAGGACGAAGTGGAAGCCGCCGCCCTGGCCCCAGGCGGCGGCGCGGGGCAGCCAGTCGTAGCCGATGCCGAGGCCGGCAGCGTTGGCCTTCACCTCGTAGTTGGCAGACAGGTAGCGGCCGCTCTCCTTGAACTCCTTCATGCCGGTGAGGTCGATGCGCAGGCGCTGCTCATGGTTGCCTTCGCGGTTGAAGAACACCTGGAGGGAAAGGGTACCGCCACTGTCGTAGGTGTCCTTCCAGGTGCCCTGGGGCAGGACCGCGCCCAGGGACAGGCCGACCCGGCTGGGCAGGTCCTGGGCGCCGAGGGCGGCGGTAATCAGCAGGGCGATGGGGGTGCGAAACATGGGGACTCCGAAGGTGGCCCGCGGAAGTGCGGATCCCCAAGGTGGGCCGATGGTCTGGACAGCCCCTGTCCGGCGCCCAGGCGAGACAGTTGCTGTCGCGGTCGCGGCGGGACCTTGGGAACCCCGGAGACTCCATGGCCCGCCCACCTGCACCTGCGACCTGCCCTTCCCGCCTCGCCTTCTGCGAGGGCGGCTTCAGCGGCCTCAGCCAGGAACTGGAGTGGTCCGATGGACAGCTCTGGTTCCGCGAGAGTCCGCACTCCGACGAAGGTCTGGAGCGCCATCCGTGGCGGGCGGGCGTGACGCCATCGCCATCCGCCTGGAAGCGCCTCCAGGTGGCTCTGGAACGAAGCGGGTTCTTCGCCTGGCCGCAGCATTCGGAGGACCCGGAGGTGCGGGACGGCACGCAGTGGCGCTTGTCCCTCGAATGGAACGGGCGCAGCCACAGCTGCTCCGGCAGCAACGCCTTCCCTCCGGGCTTCGACGCCGTGAGCCGGGCCCTGCTGGCCCTGGCCCGAAAGCCGGACCTGCGCTACCCGCCGGCCTTCCGCATGCATGTCTGGAGACCCTATCCGGAGCACCACCTCGAGTGGGACGGACGGTACTTCTCCGCGGTGACCTATGGGCCAAATCCCAGCCTGCACGAGTATCTGCAGCCTCCTGTGGATGCCTGGGCCCCGGCCCTGCCACTGCTGTGCGCAGCCCGGGATGCCCCCGCGAAGGAAGGTGAGACCACCTACGAGCTGGCGTTTCTCGACCCTGCTGAAGACGATGTCATGCCGTTGCCGCGCGCCCTTCCGGATGGCCTGGGACGGGACCTTGAGCAGGCCCTGCTCGCCCTGCGGCCCTGAGTCCTCCGCCGGTTCCTTTCCGTGGTGTTCGTGCTTCGTGGGTACGAGATTCCCCTCAGCCCAGGTTCTTCTGCATGCCTGCCACCACGGTCTTCACATGCGCCTTCAGCGCCTCGGGGGCCTCGATGGTGACCGCATCGCCGAACTGCAGCAGCCAGCGGGTCGGTGCGAGCAGGGCCTGGGCCATGAAACTCACGACCGCGGACTTTCCGTCGGCGTCGGGGCTGATGCGAAACTCCGGCAGGGCCGGAGGCGCCTCCTCCATGGCGCGAACCCAGTGGACGCCGCGCACCCGCAGGCGGATCTCG
>JAYRFV010000163.1:0-14757 GCA_041908165.1 Holophagales bacterium
GGCATCAGCTTGGCCACCGAGAAGGCCATGTTCAGGTAGGTCTTGTACAGGTCGGTGCTGCTCTGGCCGGCGAAGCCGAGGCCCTTGAGCGGGGTGTTGTTGCCGTCGGTGACCTTGAAGTTGACGATCGGGGTGGTGCCCATCGTCACGCTGGTGATGCTGCCCTTGAGGGTCAGTTCGCTCCACTGGTCGGGGGTGAAGGTGGAGGCGTCGAGGGCGTAGGTCGGGCCCGCCGGGCCGGCCGGGCCGTTGCTGCCGTTGCTGCCGTTGGTGCCATTGGTGCCGTTGGTGCCGTTCTGGCCCGAGGCGCCCCGGCAACCGATCAGCACGAGGGCCATGGCGGCGGCGGTGAGGAAGCCGCACAGCTTTTTCAGGGATCGAGTTTGCATTCTAGGTTCTCCTTCTGATGGTCGGACTGCTCGTTCGATAGGGGATTGAAGCGGGACGTTCGTTCATGTCGATCGCGCACCTCCCCTAGGAAACCGGAGTCGTGGCGTGGCACAGCGTGTTGTTGAAGCACCCCGGGGCGGTCCCCGCCGGCGGCGTGTAGGACGGCTTGAGGGTGGAGTTCGCCCCGGCCGTGTGGCACTTGGCGCACTCGGCGGCGTTGCCGTTCTGGGTGAAGGTGTGGTTCGAGGTCGCGGCGGTGGGGCCGTTCCAGGGCTTGTTCGGGTGCGGCGCCTTGGTGTGGCACTTGGTGCAGGAGGGCGCGCCGATCCCGATCGGGTTGTCGTAATGCGAGCCGTGGCACTTGGTGCAGTAGGCGAAGCCGCTGGTGTTGCCGGGGACGCCCTGGGCCGCGAGTCGGCCGTGCTGCAGGCCGGCCTCGAACCCGGGCTGGTGGCTGGGCCCGTTCAGGTGGCACTTGAAGCAGGACACGCCGGAGGTGCCGCCGGCCTTGGCCTTGTCGCTGGTGGAGCCGTGGCAGGTCTGGCACTGGGCCGGGTTCTTGATGAACTCGGCATAGTGGTTGGCGGTCCAGTTGCTGGGGTGCGCGCCGGCGATGGGCTCGAACTTGGCGGCGCCGTCGTTGGCGGTGCTGCTGCAGCCCCAGGAAAGCAGGGCGAAGGCCAGGACGAAGAGGATGCGGATCACTGGGTTGACTCTGCTCATCGTGATCACCTGTGGCATGCCGAGCACTTGTCGTTGTTGGCGCGGCCGTGGCACTTGAAGCAGCCGGTCGGATCCAGCTTGCCGTCCAGCCGGTGCAGGCTCAGGTAGCCGGTCCGGTGCGGCGAGGTGCGGTCGGGCCGGTCGCTCAGGCGGGTCGACGGCGCCATCGGCAGCTTGCCGCCGTGGCAGTCGGTGCAGAAGGACGGCGCGTGGCAGGAAACGCAGGTGCCGGCGTCCTGGTTGGCGAGGTTCTTGTGCGCCTTGACGAAGGTCGGGGTGTGGTCGAAGGCGGCGTAGGTCTTGAACCCGCCCTTCATGGACTCGTTGGTGTGGCACTCGGAGCACATCGGCCGGCCCGCCCCCAGCTGCTCGGGGTGGGAGGGGGCGAAGCTCTTCTCGGTGGACAGCAGGCTGCAGGCGGTGAAGAGCCCCAGCACAGCGGTCGCGGCCAGCGTCAGCAGAGAGGTTTTCATTCTCATTTCTTCCCTCCCTTCGCCGCCCCGCCGAACCGGTACTCGGCGCGCAGCAGGCCGCGCACTTCCTTCTTCACCTCGGGGTTGGCGCCGAAGCTGAGGTCGCCCGAGATCTTCACGCTCGGGGTCGCCTGGTAGCCCAGGGAGCCGACCACCTCGTAGAGCGAGGACTTGCCGTTCAGGTTCGGGTTGTCCTGGTCGTCGAAGGTGTAGAAGATGCCGTCCAGGCTGGCGGACAGCTTGCCCTTCTCGTGCATCACCCAGGCCCGGATCTCCGAGTGCGAGTAGCCGTAGAGGACGGAGCCGCCCTTCATGGCCATGTCGTCGGCGGACACCTTGTGGTAGCCGAGGCCCGTCGCCAGCTTCAGGCCGCTGATGGCCCAGCGCAGGTCGGCGCCGACGCGGGTGGCGTCGCCGTAGGCTTCCCGCTTGGTCTGCCGGAAGTCGGCGACCAGCTGCAGGCTGGCGGCGGAGCCCCAGGTCAGGCTCGCGCCCATCGCGTTGAACTTGCCCTTCTCCTGCTGGTTGAACAGGGAGTGCAGGTTGGTGCCAGCGAAGTAGGCGCGGTAGTTGCGCTCGGTGTAGGTCGCGGCCATGCCGAGGCTGTCCATGAACTTCACCGCCAGGGTGTAGTCGTGCTCGGCGATGTTGGACGGGCTCTCGGCGCCGGCCGGGGTGTCGGGGTGCTTGGCGACGTCGAACACCGTGCGCCCGCTGAAGTCCACCGCGGCGTGGGGGGCGATGCGCAGGTCGAGGCCCATGTGCCGGCGGGTGTAGTCGACCGCCGACGGGATCGGCAGGTCCTTCGCCGCGTTCTGGCCGTCCTGCAGGTAGGACAGGCCGAACTCGCCGACCTTCGCGATGCGCAGGCCGATGCGGGCGCCGGCGATCCAGTTGCGCTGGAATTCGTAGTCGTTCTTCTCGGCGCCGGTCCGCAGGGCGTTCCGGTAGAGCACCGGCTGGCCGGCGAAGGCCGACACCGTGAAGCCGCCCTTGAGGTCGGCCCGCGCGCTGACGCCGTCGACCTGCTCGATGCCGGAGGTGGAGGTGGCCGCGAAGCGGCCCGCCTTGATCTCCGCGTTCGCGTAGGGGAGGCGGTACTGGAGGTAGCCGAAGGCCAGGTCGCCGTTGGTCTTGCCGCCGTTCAGGCCGTAGTAGGCGGACTGCTCGCCCAGGTCGGCGCGGCCCCAGCCGAACAGGTGCAGCGACAGCCGCTCCGTGCCCAGGTTGCTGGCGTCGATCCCCAGGTACTGGGTCAACGGGTTGAAGGTCGCCTTCTCGAAGCCCGGCGTCTCCGCCTTCCACATCTGCGCCATGGTCGTGCCGTAGACCGTCACGTCCTGGCCCCAGGCGCCCGCGCTCAGCAGCGTGGCCAGGAGCGCGACGCTCGTTCGTTGCTTCATCGCTCGCCTCCTCTCGCGCCACGCCCTGGCGACGGCTTCGCCGCCACAGGAGCCAGCCCCAGACTTGCGGCCGGCCTGTTCAAGGTTCTCTTGCCCACGCAGGACCTCCTTCCTTGACATGGACCCATCGGTCGTTGAGGAAAAACCATAAAGGCGGGAACCAACAAGACTCTCTGGTCACGATATTAGAGAGCGTTGTCCAGACTTCAATCACGATCCGTCGCAGGGTCGCTGAAACCGCTCCGGACCACCCCGGGAAAAGCGCCCGCCGGCAATTCCTTTCCGATCCACTTCTTTTGAAACTGAAGGCCTTTTCACGGCATTTTTCAGTTTGTTTTCAGGTTCGAGGTTGCGGACCCCCCGTGAAAGCTCCATCCAAAATGACCTAGATCACAGGTCGCCTTCAGGTTCGCTTAAGGGGAGGACCCGGACCGGCCCGGACAGGAAAGGGCGGGGAAGCCCCCGCCCTTTCCGCGCCGATCGCCGGCGGATCAGTTCACGTTGCTCCGGTGCTCGTCGATGAGCCGGTTGACCACCTCCGGTTCGGCCAGGGTGGAGGTGTCGCCCAGGCCCTCGTACTCGGAGGAGGCGATCTTCCGCAGGATGCGGCGCATGATCTTGCCGCTGCGGGTCTTGGGCAGGCCGGAGGCGATGTGGATCACGTCCGGCGCGGCGAAGGCCCCGATCACCTGGCGCACCTGCTCCTTCAGCGCGCCGATCAGCTGGTCCCTGTCCTCCTTGGCGTAGCCGGAGTTGATCAGGACGTAGCAGTAGATGCCCTGGCCCTTGATCGGGTGCGGGCAGCCGACCACCGCCGCCTCGGCGACCGCTTCGTGGGCCACCAGGGCGCTCTCGACCTCGGCGGTGCCCAGCCGGTGGCCGGAGACGTTGATGACGTCGTCGATGCGGCCGGTGATCCAGTAGTAGCCGTCCTCGTCGCGACGGGCGCCGTCGCCGGTGAAGTAGTAGCCCCGGTACTGGCTGAAGTAGGTCTCGCCGAAGCGCTTGTGGTCGCCGAACACGGTGCGCGCCTGGCCCGGCCAGGGCGAGGCCAGGCACAGCGCGCCGCTGACGCCGTTGCCCTCCTGCACCACGCCGGTGGCGGGCTCGACGATCACCGGCTTGACCCCGAAGAAGGGCAGCGTGGCGGAGCCGGGCTTGGTGGGGGTGACGCCGGGCAGGGGCGTGATGAGGATGCCGCCGGTCTCGGTCTGCCACCAGGTGTCCACGATGGTGCACTTGGAGTCGCCGCAGACGTCGTGGTACCAGCGCCAGACCTCGGGATTGATCGGCTCGCCGACGGTGCCGAGGATGCGCAGGGAGTCACGCTTGTACTTCTTCACCCAGCTGTCGCCGGCCTGGGCCAGGGCGCGCAGGGCGGTGGGCGCGGTGTAGAGGATGTTCACGCCGAGGTCGTCCACGATCTGCCAGTAGCGGCCGGCGTCGGGGTACAGCGGGGTGGACTCGAAGATCACGCTGGTGGCGCCGTTGGCCAGGGGCCCGTAGACGATGTAGCTGTGCCCGGTCACCCAGCCGATGTCGGCGGCGCAGAAGTAGATGTCGCCCGGGTGGTAGTCGAACACCATCTTGTGGGTGAAGGCGGCGTAGGTCATGTAGCCGCCGGTGGTGTGCAGCAGGCCCTTGGGCTTCCCGGTGCTGCCGGACGTGTAGAGGATGAACAGCGGGTCCTCCGAGCCCATCCAGGCGTTGGTGCAGGTGGAGCGCTGTTTCGAGGTCTCCTCGTCCAGCCAGCAGTCGCGGCCGGCCTCCATCGGCACGTCGACGTCGGTGCGCCTCGCCACCAGCACCGTCTGCACGAAGGACATGCCCTCCACCGCGCGGTCCACGGTGCGCTTGAGCGGAACCTTCTTGCCGCCGCGCAGGCCCTCGTTGGCGGTCACCACCACCTTGCAGTGGGCGTCGACGATGCGGTCGCGCAGGGACTCGGCGGAGAAGCCGCCGAACACCACCGAGTGGACGGCGCCGATGCGGGCGCAGGCGAGCATGGTGTAGACCAGCTCCGGGATCATGGTCAGGTAGATGCACACCCGGTCGCCCTTGCGCACGCCGTGGTGGAGCAGCACGTTGGCGACCCGGGCGACGTTGTGCTTCAGTTCGCGGTAGGTGATGTGCTGGTACTGGCCGGGCTCGTCCTTGGCCCAGATGATCGCGGTGCGGTCGCCGAGGGTGGCCAGGTGGCGGTCGATGCAGTTGAAGGAGGCGTTCAGCCGCCCGCCCAGGAACCAGGAGAAGTCGACCTCGTTGTAGTCCGCGTCGAACACCGACTGCCAGGGGTGGTACCAGGTCAGCGCCTTGGCCTGCTCGCCCCAGAACCACTCGGGGTTGTCGATGGAGAGCCGGTACAGCCGCTGGTACTCCTCCATGCTGCGGAGGTGGGCCCGTTCCTGGATGTGAGGCTTGACGGGGTAGAGGTCGTTGGACATGGTTCGGGGCTCCTTGGTCGGGACAAGGTCCTGGGTTCTGGGTTCGCGGTGGGGCGCGGGTGGATCCGGGGCGGTGGGACGGGGGGAAGTGGGGCCATTTTGGGACTGCCGTGTCGGGTTGTCCACCACGGTCCTTCAACCTGACTGCAACCTGCGGCGGCGCCGATCCCCGCATCAGGAGAGAATGCGTCATGCCTGTGGAAGCATCCCTCCCGGTGTACCTGGTCGTCGCCGCCGGCGGACGGGGCGAGCGCATGGGCGGCGGCGTGCCCAAGCAGTTCCGCGAGTGGCACGGCCGGCCGCTGCTGCGGGCCACCCTCGAGGCGTTCTTCGGTCCGGGGATGCCCCGCCTGTCCGGCCTCGCGCTCGCCGTGCCGGCGGACCGCCTGGACGCCGTGCGGTGCTGGTCCCTGCCGGTCCCGGCCTGGGTGGTGGAGGGCGGCGCCAGCCGCCAGGCGTCGGTGGCTGCGGCCCTGGCCGCCCTGCCCGAGGAGCCCGGGGCCGTGGTGCTGATCCACGACGCGGTGCGTCCCTTCCCCCCGGCAGAACCGCTCGCCGAGGCCCTCGCGGCGCTCCGGGACTGGGACGGGGCGGTCCTGGGCGAGCCTTCCACCGACACGCTGAAGCGGGTGGACGGCGCCGGCCGGATCGTCGGCACCCTCCCCCGGGAGGAGGTCTTCCGCGCCCAGACTCCGCAGGTGGCGCGGCTGGGGGCCTGGCGCCGGGCCTTCGCCGCCGCGGCCGCGGAGGGGTTCCAGGGGACCGACGACGTCTCCCTGCTGGAGCGCCTGGGGCTGCGCGTGAAGCTGGTCCCCAGCCCCTCCAGCAACCTCAAGGTCACCCTGCCGGAGGACTGGAGCCGGCTCGGCTGACCACGCCCTGTGGTGGGGAAGCCCACACGGCAAGGCAGCCACACCAATCCAAGTTACTTAAAAATAATCTTTACGAATTGGCATCGATCTGGCTTCAGGGTTCGGTGAGGTTGCTGTGCCCCGATCCCGCCACCCCCAGACCCTGCTGCGGACCACCACGGTGTCCGGCCATGGCCTGCACTCCAACCGGCCCTGCACGGTCCGCCTGGTGCCGGTTTCGAACCCGTCCGGGCTGCGGTTCGTGCATCTGCCCACCGGGACCGAGATCCCCGTCCACGCCGACCACACCGGCGACCTCCGCCTGGCCACCACGCTGGTCCGCGACGGGGTCCGCTTCCAGACCGTGGAGCACCTGCTCAGCGCCCTGATGGGGCTGGAGATCGAGCACCTGCGCATCGAGGTCGATGGCGAGGAACTTCCGATCCTCGACGGCAGCGCCGCCCCCTGGGTGGAGGCCCTGCTCGAGGCCGGCCTCCGTCCGCTGCCCGGCCGGCGCCGCTTCCTCAAGGTCCTGCGGACCGTCGAGGTCCGCCAGGAAGGCAAGTGGATCCGGGTGAGCCCCGCCGAGGCCGGGCTGCGGATCCGCTACACCATCGACTTCGACCATCCGGCCATCGGCCGGCAGACCCGCGAACTCGGCCTGACTCCGGAGAAGTTCCAGCACGAGGTCAGCGCCGCCCGCACCTTCTGCCTGTCCCACGAGATCGACTGGATGCGGTCGAAGGGCCTGGCCCTCGGCGGCAGCCTGGACAACGCCGTGGTGTTCGGGCCGGAGGGTCCGCTCAACGAGGCCCTGCGCTTCGAGGACGAGGCCGTCCGCCACAAGATCCTCGACCTGGTGGGCGACCTGGCGCTGCTGGGCGGACCGCTGCAGGGGCTCGTCGAGGCCCACGCCGCGGGCCACGCCCTGCACGTGGCGCTGACCAAGGCGCTGCTGGCCGACCCTTCGGCCTGGACCTGGACGGAAGTGGAGGAGCGCCGGGAACCCCGGCCGCTGCGGCCCTTCTTCCACCCGGTGCCGCAGCCGGCCTGACCTGCACCCGGGCGTCCCTCGCCGCGCCTTCGGGCGAGGGCTCCCGGCGCAGGTGACCGCGAATTCCGCTTGCGTGACCCCGGGGGCGGATGGGAGGATCGGGCTTCCCCGCACGAGGTGCACAGGTGTTGCTTCATCCCCATCATCCGTGAATTGACCTGGGCTGAGCTGCCCGGGTGGGTGGCGGCCTTGTCCAGGAGCGCGGAGGTGGAGCGGGACACGGAGGCCACCGTGGCCCAGGTCCTGGCCGAGGTGCGGGCCGAGGGCATGGCGGCGGCGCTGCGCTGGACCGAGCGCTTCGACGGCCTGCGGCTGGCGGAATCCGGACTGCGGGTGCCGCGGGCCGCGATGGAGGCCGCCCTGCTGCGGCTGCGGCGCGAACGGGCGGCCCTGGTCGCCGCGCTGGAGCAATTGGTGGCGGGTGTGCGCAGCTTCGCCGAGGCCCAGCGTCGGGCGATCCAGGACGTGGACCTGGCGCTGCCGGGCGGCGGCCGGGTCGGCGAGCGCTGGGTGCCCCTTGAGACGGTCGGCGTCTACGTTCCCGGGGGGCGCGCCTTCTATCCCTCCACCCTGGCCATGACCGTGGTGCCGGCCCAGGTCGCCGGGGTGCGCCGGATCGTGGCGGTCACGCCGCCGCGGGCCGAAGGGGTCGACCCGCTGGTGCTCGCCACCGCCGCGCTGCTCGGCCTGGAGGAGCTGGTCACCCTCGGCGGCGCCCAGGGCGTGGCCTGGCTGGCCTTCGGCGAGCCGGCGGTGGACCTGGTGGCCGGTCCCGGCAACCGCTTCGTGGCCGAAGCCAAGCGGCAGCTGCAGGGCCGCTGCGGGATCGATTCGGTGGCGGGTCCCACCGAGCTGCTGGTGCTCGCCGATGGCTCCGCCGATCCCGACCAGGTGGCCGAGGACCTGCTGGCGCAAGCCGAGCACGATCCCGACGCCGCGGCGGTGCTGGCCTCCGAGGACGCCGGACTGCTGGCCGAGGTCGGCCGGCGCCTCGCGCCCCGGGTGGAGGCCTCGCCCCGGCGCCCGATCCTGGAGGCCAGCCTGGGGCGGCACGGCCGCCTGGTCCGCGGCGACCGCGCCACCCTCATCGCCCTGGCCCAGGCCTGGGCGCCCGAGCACCTGGAGCTGCTGGTCCGCGACCCGGAGGCCTGGGTCCCGCACTTGACCGCCGCCGGCGCGCTGTTCGTCGGCGCCAGCAGCGCCGAGGCCTTCGGCGACTACGGTGCCGGCCCCAACCACGTGCTGCCCACCAACCGCACGGCCCGCTTCAGCAGTCCGCTGGGCGTCGCCAGCTACCTCAAGCGCCAGAGCGTGCTGCGCCTTTCCGCGGCCGATGCCGCCCGGCTGGCGCCCTGGGTCGCTGCCCTCGCCGAGGCCGAGGCCCTTCCCCACCACGCCGCCAGCGCCCGATTGAGGGGCGGTCGGGCCTAGGCCGCCGCACCGCATCCTCCCGAGACTCCCATGCCGCTGTTCCGTTCCGATCTCAGCGATCTCCAGCCCTACCGCCGGCCCGCCAGCGAGCAGGGGCGGGAGGGCTTCGCCCGGCTGCACATGAACGAAGCCGCCGAGGACTGGCCGGAGGAGGCCCGCGAGGCGCTGCTGGAGCGGCTCCGCACCCTGCCCTTCCGGTTCTACCCGGAGCGCCAGGGCGAGATCGGGGAGCGCCTGCGGCTGCGGCTGGGCGCGCCGGAGGGGGGCCTGCTGCTGGGCCCCAGCAGCGGCGCCCTGCTCGACCTGGTGGCGCTGGCTGGACTCGACCCCGGGGATCACGTGGCGGTGCCCGAACCCGGCTTCTCGCTGTACCCCCTGCTGGTGAAGCGCCACCGCGGCCGGCTCCGGCCGGTCGCGGTCGGCACCGGCTTCCCGCTGCAGCCCTGGTTCCAGGCCCTTGAAGAGGGGGTCCGGCAGCTCTGGATCACCCTGCCCAACAACCCCACCGGCGCCTGGGTCGGACCGGAGGACCTGGAGCCGCTGCTGGAGGCCGCGGCCGGACGGACCGATCCGCCCCTGGTGCTGCTCGACGAGGCCTACGCGGAGTTCGCGCCGCGCAGCCACCGGCTGGCCCCGGACCGCTGGCCCAACGTCCTGCTGCTGCGCACCTTCAGCAAGGCGCTGGCCAGCGCGAGCTGGCGCCTCGGCTACCTGGTCGGCGACCCGCTCCTGGTGGCGCGGCTGGCCGCGCTGCAGCTGCCCTACTCCCTGCCCGCCGCCAGCCTGGAGGCGCTGGACGTGGCCCTGGACTTCCCCGGCCCCTTCGAGGCGGCTGTGCGGCGGACCGTGGAGCGCCGCGGGCGCCTCGCGGAAAACCTCGGCGGCCACCGGGCCGCCCCCAGCGCCGCCAACTTCCTGCGGATCGAGCCGGACCCGGGCCCGCGCCTGCGGGACGCCGGCCAGCTGGTCCGCGGCCTGCCGGGTGTGGACGCCGCACGGGTCAATGTGGGCAGCGAGGCCGAGGCTGCGGACACCGCCCGCGCCCTCGGGGGCAGCCTGCCGGCACCGGGTCCTCTGCCCCGCAGGCGGCTGCTGGTGCTGGACATCGACGGCGTGCTGATCGACGCCGACCGCAGCTTCATGGAGGCGGTGGCGCGGGCGGTGGCCGAGCTGCTGCCGGGCGCCCCCTGGAGCGATGCCCACTTCACCGCCTTCAAGCGCGCCGGCGGCTTCAACAACGACTTCCGGCTCACGGCCGGCGCCTGGGCCCTGGCCGAGCGCGGCGAGCTCGACCGGATCCTCGAGGGCTGCGACTGCACCGCGCTGGCGGAGCGCATCGCGGTCCTGGAACCGCGGGCCAAGGAGGTCGTGCAGCGCCACTACGCCGACACCCTGGCCCTGGAACGGCCGCTGGTCACGCGCGCGGAGCTGGAGGCCTTCCCCGGCGACCTGGCGATCCTCACCGGCCGGCCGCCGGAGGAGCTGGACCTGGCCTGGAAGGTCCTGGGCTGGCGCCTTCCTGCGGTGGCCGACGCGGCGCCGCACCTGCGCAAGCCCGAGCCGGCGGGGCTGCTGCAGCTGGCCGACGCATTCCGCGCCGAGCAGATCGTATTCGCCGGCGACACCCTGGACGACGCCCGCTGCTTGAGCCGGGCCCGGGAGGCCAAGCCCTGGCTGCGCTGGCGCTTCGCCGGCATCGGCCCGGACCGGGAGCGGTTCTGCACAACCGGGGACCTGCAGGGGGCCTCCCTGCGCGAGCTCCTGCCCCTGCTGGCCGAGGAGGCCTGACATGCGCCACGCCACCATCGAACGCCGCACCCAGGAGACCTCCGTCGCCCTCACCCTCGGGCTCGACGGCGGCGAGGCACGGATCGCCACCGGCCTCGGCTTTTTCGACCACATGCTGCACCAGCTGGCCCGCCACGGCGGCTTCGGGCTGGTGGTCGAGGCCCGCGGCGACCTGCAGGTGGACAGCCACCACCTGGTCGAGGACGTGGGCCTGTGCCTGGGCGACGCCCTGCGCCAGTGCCTGGGCGACCGCGCCGGCATCGCCCGCTTCGGCGAGGCCCACGTGCCGCTGGACGAGGCCCTGGCGCGGGTGGTGGTGGACTGTTCGGGCCGCCCCTGGTGCGCCTTCTCCGCCGCGCTGCCCTCGACCGTGCTGGGCGACGGCTTCCAGACCGAGATGGTGCGGGAGTTCTTCGTCGCCCTCGCCACCCGCGGCCAGCTCACCCTGCACGCCTCGGTGCTCGCCGGCGAGAACACCCACCACAAGATCGAGGCGCTGTTCAAGGCGCTCGCCCGGGCCCTGCGCATGGCCGTGCGCCGCGAGGGCGGCGCCGTGCCCAGCACCAAGGGCACCCTGACCGACTAGCCCCACGGACCTTCCATGCTCACCCTCATCGACTACGGCGCCGGCAACCTCGCCTCCCTGGAGGGGGCCCTGGACCGCCTCGGCTTCGCCCACACCCGGGCGGAGCGACCGGACCAGGCCCCCCCGGAGGGAGCGCTGGTGCTGCCCGGCGTCGGCCACTTTGAGGCGGCGGTCGCGGCCCTGAAGAAGCGCGGCTGGTGGCACGAGATCCCGCACCAGGTGGCGGCCGGCCGGCACCTGCTCGGCATCTGCCTGGGCCTGCAGCTGCTCGCCGAGGGCAGCGAGGAGGCCCCGCGCACCTCCGGCCTGGGCCTGCTGCCGGGGCTGGCCCGGCGGCTCGGCCCGGGGGTGAAGGTGCCGCACATGGGCTGGTCCCAGGTGCAGCTGGGGGAACCGCATCCGGCCCTGCCGGATCCCCGCGGCGGATGGCTGTACTTCGTCCACAGCTACGCCCTGGACGCCGGCCCGGAGACCGCCTACCTCGCCACCCACGGCCGGCCCTTCAGCGCCGCCCAGGGCCGCGGGCGGGTGCTCGGCTTCCAGCCCCACCCGGAGAAGTCCGGGCCCTTCGGGCTGGTGCTGCTGCAGGGCGTCCTGGCCTGGATGGGGGAGGTCCCGTGCAGCTGATCCCCTCCATGGACCTGCTGGGCGGCCGCATCGTCCGCCTGCGCGAAGGCGACCGCGCCCGCGTGACCTGCTACGACCTCGACCCGCTTGCCTGGATCGAGCGGCTGGTGCAGGCGGGTGCCCGCCGCATCCACCTCGTCGACCTGGACGGCGCCTTCGGCGGGGAACGGCAGTCCGCCTTCGCCGGTCTGCCGGCACGCTTTCCCGGGGCGCGGTTCCAGCTCGGCGGCGGCCTGCGCAGCCGCCCGGCGATCGAGGCCGTGCTCGCCGAGGGCTTCGATGCGGTGGTCGGCACCCTGGCGGTGGAGCGGCCGGAGGCCCTGCGGGGCCTGCCCGCGGAAGGGCTGGTCGCGGCCCTCGACCTGAAGGCCGGGCGGGTGGTGACCCGCGGCTGGACCGAAACCAGCGGACGCGGAAACGCCGAGGTCTTCGCCAGCCTGCGGGACCTGGGCCTGCGGCGGGCGCTGGTGACCGACGTCGCCCGCGACGGCGGCCTCGAGGGCCCCGGCCTGGAGGCGCTGCGCACGGTCGCCGCGGCCGGCTTCCAGGTGCAGGCCAGCGGCGGCCTGCGCGACCTCGCGGACCTGCCGTCGGTCGCCGCCGTCGCCGGCGTGGTCGGCGCGATCAGCGGCAAGGCCCTGCTCGACCGGCGCATCGACCTCGACGACCCGCGCACCCGCGCCGCCCTGCAGGAGGCCTGAGATGCCGGCCAAGCGCATCATCCCCTGCCTGGACGTGAAGGGCGGCCGCGTGGTGAAGGGCGTCAACTTCGAGCGGCTCCGCGACATCGGCAATCCGGTCGACCTGGCCCGGCGCTACGACCTGGAAGGCGCCGACGAGGTGGTGTTCCTCGACATCAGCGCCACCACCGAGGCGCGGCGGACCCGCCTCGACTGGGTGCGCGAGGCCGCCCGGCAGCTGGGCATCCCCTTCACCGTCGGCGGCGGCGTGCGCGAGCTGCAGGACATCCACGACCTGCTCCGCGCCGGCGCCGACAAGGTGGCCATCAACAGCGCCGCGGTCGCCAACCCCGGCTTCGTCGCCGAGGCGGCGGCCGCCTTCGGGCGGCAGTGCATCGTGGTCGCGGTGGACGTGGCCGGCGATCCCGAGCTGGGCTGGCGGGTGTTCACCCACGCCGGCAGGATGCACACGGAGCTGGCCGGCCCGGCCTGGATCCGCCGGGTGGTGGACCTGGGCGCGGGCGAGATCCTGCTGACCAGCATCGACCGCGACGGCACCCTCGAGGGTTTCGACACCGGGCTGCTCCAGGAGATGTCGGGCCTGGCGGTCCCGCTCATCGCCAGCGGCGGCGCCGGCACCGAGGCGCACTTCCTGGAGGCGCTCCAGTGCGGGGCCGATGCGGTGCTGGCGGCCACCCTCTTCCACGAGGCGCGGATCCCGATCCCGCGCCTCAAGGCCTACCTCGCCGCCCACGGCGTGACCATCCGACAGTGAGCCCCCGATGATCGATCCCGCCACCCTCAGCTTCGGCCCCGACGGCCTCCTGCCGGCCCTGGTCCAGACCCCCGGCGGCGACCTGCGGATGCTCGCCTGGATGAACGCGGAGGCCCTGGCCCGGACCCTCGAGAGCGGCCGGGTGACCTTCTGGAGCCGCTCCCGCCGGCGGCTCTGGACCAAGGGCGAGTCCAGCGGCCACACCCTCAGGCTGCGCGCCCTCGCCGCCGACTGCGACGGCGATGCGCTGCTGGTCACCGCCGAGCCGGTGGGCCCCACCTGCCACCGCGGCACCCCGTCCTGCTTCGACGGCGCGGCGCCGATGCCGCCGGTGCCCTGGCTGGAGCGGCTCGAGGCGCTCCTGCGCGAGCGCAAGGCCAGCGCCAGCCTGGAGGGCAGCTACACCCAGAAGCTGTTCGCCCGGGGTGCCGAGCGGATCGCCAAGAAGGTCGTGGAGGAGGCCGGCGAGGTGGCGCTGGCGGCGCAGAAGCACGAGTCCGCGCGGACGCCGGGCAACCGCCAGGAGGTGGTCGAGGAGGCCGCCGACCTGCTGTTCCACCTGCAGACCCTGCTGGTCTCCCAGGGCCTCACCCTCGCCGACGCCGCGACCGCGCTGCAGCAGCGCCACGCCGCGCGCACCACCCAGGCCCCGGGCTGAGCCGCCATGCCGATCCGCACCCCCCACTTCCCCGACCTCCTGTTCGCCGCCGCCCGCCGCCTGCGCGGCTGGGAGAACGCCCTGATGGACCTGCTGGAGGCGCACGGCTACGGCGAGCTGCACCCTTCCCTGGTGCTGCGCGAGCCCATGGACGACGACACCCTGCGCTTCTTCGACGGCCACGAACTGGTCGCCCTGCGCTGGGACTTCACCGTCGCCCTGGCGCGGATGCTGGCCGGCCGCTTCCAGCAGCCGCCGGCGCGGGTCTCCTACGCCGGGGCGGTGTTCCGCCGCGCCCAGAACCCCTGGGAGCCGGTGGAGCGCTTCGAGGTGGGCTGCGAGCGCATCCAGGACGATCCCGAGGGCTGCAACGCCGCCGATGTTGAGCTGGCCACCCTGCTGATGGCGGTCCCCGGAGCCCTGGGCCTGCGCGGCGGGCTGCTGCAGCTGGGCCATGCCGCCCTCCTGCGCCGGCCGATGGAGCAGGAGCGGCTGCCCCGGCCGCTCCAGGACCAGCTGGTCCGGGCGCTGTCGCGGCGCAGCCCGCACCGGGCGGCGGAGGCGCTGGCCGGCCACCCGGCGGCCGCCCGCCTCCTCACCCACGCCGAGGCCCGGCTCGCTCCCCACGACGGCGGCGGCCTCGGCGCGGTGGCGGCCAGCCCCTACGCCGGAGCGCTGGCGGCCGACCTCGATCACCTGCGGCGCGCCATCGCGGTGCTGGAGCCGCTGCTGCCCACCGGCGTCGCCCTGCGGGTCGACCCCGCGGACGTCACCGGCATCCGCTTCTACACCGGCCCGACCCTCCGTCTGTGGGCGCCGGGGGCGCAGCAGGAACTGGCCGCCGGCGGGCGCTACGACGGGCTCTACCCTGAAC
>JAYRFV010000164.1:0-3818 GCA_041908165.1 Holophagales bacterium
ACAGGTCCTGGGGCATGGTCAGCCCACGCTAGCACTCGCCGGGGCGGGCGGACAACCCCGCGGCGGCGACGGGCGTCGCCTCAGGGTGCCGGGGCGCGGGGGGCGCTCCTGCGCCGCAGGTCCTTCGGGTCCTTCGCCAGGTTGAGCCGGACCAGGCCCTCGCCGGGGGGCGAGGGACGGAAGGGGCCCCCGAAGGCCATGCCGACCTCGATCCAGGTTCCCCCGGCCGCCCGGTGGCGGACCCTGACGTCGAAGGGACTGGAACTGACCCGGAACTCGGGCCCCGGGGCGGGCTCGGATTCGGCCAGCCGCAGTCCGTCGCGGAACTCCCGCACCCGAGCGAGGAAGTCGGCTTCGGTCGCGTAGCGCTCCGCCAGGGCGGGATTCCGCCGGTAGAGGTCGAGGGCCCGGTCGTCGGTGCGCAGGCGGGTGACGACGTTCCGGACCAGGGGCCAGGCGCCTGAACGGGAGCCCCGGGCCACGGCCGCCAGTCCGGCGATGAGCACCGCGCCGATCAGGATGGCCCCGCCCAGGGCGCCGAGCACCCAGCCCCAGGCCTGCCGGCGGGGCGCATCCGGCGTGTAGGTGTCCCAGGAGGAGTCGGCCAAGGCGCTAGTCGACGGTGATGCCGCCGTTGACCGTGCTGATCGTGAGGGTCTGGGTGCCGCCGGGGAAAAGGGCCGTCATCCGCCGCTTGCCGACCTCGACCTGTTCGGCGCCCTTGGCCTTCAGGCTGAGGCCGCCGTTGAGGGTGGTGGCCTCCAGGCGGCCCTTGAGCCCGGCGGCCTGCAGGTGGACGCCGCCATTGACGGTGCTGGCCTCGAAGGCCTTGCCCTGGGTGTCCAGGTCCTTGGCGACGATGCCGCCGTTGACCGTCTTGAGGTGCACCTCGCCCTGGATCGATTCCACCTGGATCCCGCCGTTGACGGTCTTGGCATGGAGGCCTTCGCCGTGGGTGGTGGCGCTGACCGATCCGTTCACCGATTCCAGGGTGGATTCGCCGAGGGTCCCCTTGAGGGAGATCGAACCGTTCACCGTGCTGATCGCGGCCAGCACGCGGCGCGGCACCTTCAGGTCCATCCGGCACTCGGGACCGCGGGTGGAACCGGTCCCCTTGGGCACCTCCCCACGGATCTCCAGGCCCGAACCGGTGCGGTCGATCACCACCTTGACGTGCTCGTCGCGGCTGCTCGGCTTGAACTCGCCGCGGAACTCGACCTCCTCCCGGTCCCAGGCCTCCAGGCGCACGGCGCCGTTGATGTTCTTGACCTTCAGGCTGGAGCCCGGCTTCAGCGCCAGGGTCCGGATCTCGGTGGCCTTCTCGGCCTTGGCGGGTTGGACGACCTCGCTCTGGGCGCAGGCGATCACCGGGGCGAGGCACAGCACGAAGGGGGCAAGCAGGGTGCGCATGGTTCCTCCGGGAAAAGGGTCTGGGATCGATACGGCGGGTTTCGTACACGGTTTAGCCGGCTTGACGGCCGCCCCGCCGCCTCGCTGAAATGGGCGGACGCCCGGGGGCCGCGAGGGGACCCGACAAGGAGGTCGCGATCGCCCGTTCCCGCACCTGGCCCCGCCGGCTGTTGAAGGCCCTGGCCCTTGCCGTGCTGCTGCTGCTGGGCGGCAGCCTCGCCGGGGTGCTGGTGCTGCGCTGGGCTCCGGTGCCCACCACCGCGCTGATGCTGGCGCGGCGGCTGGAGCCGAAGGCCAGGGCCCAGGTCCA
This sequence comes from Holophagales bacterium, assembly GCA_041908165.1. Classification (GTDB taxonomy): domain Bacteria; phylum Acidobacteriota; class Holophagae; order Holophagales; family Holophagaceae; genus JACQZU01. Next base: position 1,721 of record JAYRFV010000164.1, read on the forward strand.
CGCCTGGGTGCCGCTGGAGGAGATCGCCCCCTCCCTGGGCCTGGCGGTGCTGGCGGCCGAGGACCAGAACTTCAGCGAGCACTGGGGCTTCGACTGGCAGGCCATCGAGAAGGCCCTGGCCCACAACGAGCGCAGCCGCCGCAAGAAGGGCGCCTCGACGGTGACCCAGCAGACCGCCAAGAACCTGTTCCTCTGGGAGGGCCGCACCTGGGTCCGCAAAGGCTTCGAAGCCTGGTTCACCCTGCTGCTGGAGTTGGCGTGGCCGAAACGGCGGATCCTGGAGGTCTACCTCAACAGCGTGGAGTTCGGCGAGGGCGTCTTCGGCGCCGAGGCGGCCGCCCGGACCTTCTTCCGCAAGCCGGCCAGGCGGCTCTCGGCCGAGGAATCGGCCCTGCTGGCGGCGGTGCTGCCCAGCCCACGGCGGTTCCGCGCCGACGCCCCCAGCCCCTACGTCCGCGGCCGCCAGGCCTGGATCCTGGAGCAGATGCGGCTGCTGGGAGGCGAGCGCGTGGTGAAGGAGCTGGGGAAGTAGCCGGGACCTGCCCTAGGTCACCGCGCGCTTGCCCATCCTCGAATCGAGGTACCAGATGCCGCCGCCCTGGTCGCCCACCGCCCGCAGGTGGTCGACGATCTGGCCGACGTTGGATTCCTCCTCCACCTGCTCGGTCACGTACCACTGCAGGGTGATCTCGCTGGCGTAGTCCTTCTCGGACCGGGCCAGCTCGAAGAGGGCGTTGATCCGGGCGGTGATGCCGCGCTCGTGCTCGAGGGTCCGCTCGAAGACCTGGATCACGCCGCCGAACTCGGTGGGCGGGGCTGCGATCGGCTGCAGTTCCAGCCGGCCCTGGCGGTCCAGCAGGAAGGCGATCAGCTTCATGGCGTGGGCGGTCTCCTCGCCGGCCTGGACCCGCAGCCAGTGGGCGAACCCCTTGAAGCTGCGGGCATCGCAGTGGGCGCTCATGGCCAGGTAGAGCTGGGCGGAGTACTGCTCCAGGTTGATCTGGGTGTTGAGGGCGTCCTGCATCTTCGGGCTGATCATGGGGCCTCCGGGACGGAAGCTCGATTGTATACAGCCTCCCGCGGCGGGGGGCATGCAGGAACCTGGGCCCCGGCGGCCACACTCTGGAGTCGAGGTGGGCCTTGAATCCCTATGAAGCCCCGCGGGCAGAGCTGTTCTGGATGTCCCCGCAGGAGCGCCTGCAGGCGCGGCTCGAACTCAGCGCCCGGCGCTGGGCCCTGCTGGCGGCCCTGGTCGGAACCGCGCAGGTGGCGGCGGCCAGCCGTCCCGGCCCGGCCTTCCTGCTGGCCCACGGCACGGCGGCCTGCCTCTCCCTGGTGGCCGGGGCCTGGCTGGCCGTCCAGCGGGCGCCGCGCTGGCTGCGGGCGCCCGGGCTCCGCTGGGCCGCGGGGGTGGCGAGGTCCGCCGCCCTGCTCGTCGCCGCGGGGTTGGCCGGCGTCCTGGGCGCCGCGGCCCTGCTGGACCGGATGGGCCACCGGGCGCCCTTCGGTCCGCTGGTCCGACTGGGCAGCATGGACCGGGGGCTGCTGCTGGCCTCGGCCTGCGCCCTGGCCCTCGCGGCAGCCGGGACCTGGGCCCTGGCCTGGCGCTGGCGGCTGGGGCGGTCCCGCTAGTCCCCGCAGAGGGCCTGCAGCGCCTGCAGGAGCCGGTCCACGTCCTCCGGGGTGTTGTAGCCCTGCACGCTGATCCGCACGAACACCCGGTCGCCGTGGGTGGTGACGGGCACCTCGACGCGGTGGCGCTCGAACAGGGTCCGCCGCAGGGCTTCCGGGTCCTGGGGCCGCACCGGCAGGCAGACCATCTGCGCGAAGTCCGCGCCGGTGCAGGGCGGCGGCAGCCTGGACAGCTCGCAGGCGGCGGCGAGGGCAGCCTCGGCAAGGCGGTGGCAGCGTTTTCGCACCTCTCCCCAGCCGTGCCGGCGCTGGAAGTCGATCGCCGCCGGCACGCTCAGGAAGGCCGCCAGGTCGCGGGTGCCCTGCCACTGCAGGCGCCGCTCGAGCAGGGTGCTGCCGGTGTAGGCCTCGAACCCGGTGTGGCCGCCGGGAGCCTCGCTGTAGCCCCAGCTCACCACGGGCGCGT
>JAYRFV010000165.1:0-6266 GCA_041908165.1 Holophagales bacterium
ATCCTCGAGAACATCATCCCGAGCAGCACCGGCGCCGCCAAGGCGGTGGGCAAGGTGATCCCGGAGCTGAACAAGAAGCTCACCGGCATGTCGATGCGCGTGCCCACCTCCGACGTCTCGGTGGTGGACCTCACCGTCGAGCTGGCGAAGGAGACCTCCTACGAGGCCATCTGCGCCGCCATGAAGGCCGCCGCCGAGGGCCCGATGAAGGGCGTGCTCGGCTACACCGAGGACAAGGTGGTCAGCACCGACTTCCGCGGCGAGAACTGCACCTCGGTCTTCGATGCCGGGGCCGGGATCATGCTCGATCCGACTTTCGTCAAGGTCGTCGCCTGGTACGACAACGAGTGGGGCTACTCCTGCAAGGTGCTGGAGATGGTCCGGGTGATGGCCTAGGGCCCGTCGCCCTCCCGGGCTGGACAGCGGCGGCGCCCTGGGCGCCCGGAAAGGACGTGGTGGGCATCGCCGTCAACGGACTCGGACGGATCGGCCGGCTGGCCGTCAAGCGGCTGGTCCGCCAGGCGCCGGAGCGGCTCCGGGCGATCAACGATCCGGCCCCGCTGGAGGTGGTGGTCAACCTGCTGCGCTTCGATTCGGTGCACGGCCGCGAGCCGCTTCCCGTCGAAGGCCGCAGGACGGCGGGCCGGGACCACTTGATCATCGGCGGCTGCAGCGTCCCGCTGTTCCACGCCGAGGACCCGGCCGCCATCCCCTACGGCGAGGTCGGCGCCTCCCTGGTGCTGGAGTGCTCCGGGCGCTACACCCGCCGCGACGGCGCCGCCCGCCACCTCCACGACGGCGTCGGCCATGTGCTGATCAGCGCCCCCAGCCCCGATCCGGACATCACCGTGATCGAGCCGGTGGAGCCCGGGCGGCTGGACCTGGCGCGCCACCGCATCATCTCCAACGCCAGCTGCACCGCCCACGCCGCCGCGCCGATCCTCAAGGTCCTCCACGAGGGCTTCGGCCTCGAGCACGCCGGCCTCGGCACCGTCCACGTCGCCACCAACGACCAGCGCCTGCTGGACGCCCCGCACCACGACCTGCGCCGTGCCCGCTCCGCCTTCCAGAGCATCATCCCCACCACCACCAGCGCCATCGGCGCCCTGCGCCAGGCCCTGCCCTGGCTGCCGGTGGACTTCGACGGCCTGGCCCTGCGCGTGCCCACCACCAGCGTCAACCTGGTGGAGATCATGGCCGGCGTCTCCCGCGACGTCGACCTGGGCGCCCTGAACGGCGCCTTCACCGCGGCGGCCACCGGCCCCTTCCGCGGCATTCTCGGCCTCGCCGAAGGGGTGGAGGTGAGCTGCGACTTCACCGGCCGCGAAGAGAGCGTCGTGATGGACCTGGGCCTCAGCCAGTGCCTGGGCAGCCGCTTCCTGCGCGTGTTCGGCTGGCACGACAACGAGACCGCCTATGCGGCGCGGCTGGTGGAACTGGTCCTCGCCGTCGACGCCCGGCTGAGGGCCTGAGGGCCGTCCGGGCTACCCGCCCGGGGGTTCCTCCGGGCGGATCCGCCAGCCCCGCAGTCCGGTGAGGCGGGCGAGCACCTCCTCGAGGAGGACCACCGGCGCGGGCTCCGGGCCGCGGCGCCGGGCTTCCCCTGCGCAGGCCACGCGCAGGACCTGCACCGCCACGCCGCCGGGAAAGGCCGGATGTCGCCGCAGCGGCCGGGCCAGGGCCTCCAGGTCCAGGTTCCGCAGCCAGCCCTCCGGCAGCGGCGCCGGCCGGGCCCCGGGCACCACGCCGCCCAGCTCCCGGGCCTGGAGCAGCACCAGCTGGGTGCACCCGGCTGCACGGCCGCGCCAGCAGAGGAAGGGCGGGAGCCCGGCGAACGCGAGGCCGTTGCCCCGGACCTCCGGCCAGGCCGTCAGGGCCGCGATCCCCTCCTCGTCCGCGGCGGCCATGGCGAGCCGCCCGAGGTCAGGGTCCGCGGGCGGAATCCAGGGCTCCGCATGGCCTTCTTCCACGGCGACAGGATAGTCTGGCTGCATGGATCCGGCCCGTCCCCTCGTCGTCACCGGCCAGCAGATCGGCGCGGGCTGGAGTCCGGCCCTCTCGGTGGTGAAGGCCCTGGCGGCGCTGGCCGCCGCCCGCCGGCTCGGCGGCGAGGCGGTCTACTGGCTGGCGGACGAGGACCACGACCGCCTCGAGGTGGCCCGCGTGGTCGGAGCCGGCGACCGGCAGCTGCGCCGCCACCGGTTCCGGTTCGCCGCCCCGGAGGGCACCGCCACAGGCTGGCTGCCCTGGACCGAGGCCCAGCAGGCCGAGGCCGAAGGGCTCTGGGGGGAGGTTCCCGCCGCCACCGAACCCACCCTCCGCGGCCACGTCCTCGGCTGCGGCGAGCCGCTCTGGCGGCGGGGCCTGCGGCCCTTCTCGCCCACCGACCCGGCCCGCCGTACGGCCATCCAGGCGGACCTGGAGCGCTGGCGCAGCCTCGCCCTCGAGCCACTGTTGGAGGATCAGGCGGCGCGCCTGGAGCGGGAGGGCGCCCCGCTGCCCCTGGATCCGCGCCAGCAGGCGGCCTGGTTCAGCCTGGATCCGCGCACCGGCGCCCGCCGCCGGCTGGAGCGCGGCGCGGCCCTGCCCGCCGGGCACTGGACCAGCCCCGGCGCGGCGCTGCGGCCGCTGATGCAGTCGCTGCTGCTGCCGGTCACCCACGCCGTCCTGGGTCCGGCCGAGCGCGCCTACTGGCGGCTGGCGGAGCCCCTGTGGGAGCGGGTCGGGCTCCGGCCCCCGGAGATCCTGCCCCGGCCTTCGGTGGTGCTCCTGCCCAGGGGCCTGGACCTCGAGGCGCACCGGTTGGAGGCGCTGCGGGAGGGCCGCTGGGAGGCCTTCTCCGGCCTGGCCTTCGCACTTCCTTCGGAGCGCCTCGGCCACCCGCTCGCCGACCCGGCCTGGGGCGAGGCCGTGGCCGAGCGCTTCCGGGCCGAACTGGGCCGCAGCCGGGCCCGCCTGGCCCGGCTCGACCGGCGCCTGCACCGCGATGCCGCCGGCCGACGCCTCGGCGGGGATCCGGAGGCCCTTCGCCAGCGCCTGTTCCCCTTCGGCCGGCCGCAGGAGCGGGTCCTGCCCGGCCTGCCGTGGCTGCGCGACGAGGCCCTGCTGGAGCGCATGCTCGCGGGCCTGGACGGTACCGCCATGATGGTCCTTCTGGAGGCGCCATGACCGAGCCTGGACTGGATCTGCTGGTGGTCGGAGCCCACCCCGACGACGCCGAGGTGCATGTCGGCGGCCTGCTCGCCCTCGCCTCCCGCCAGGGGCTGCGGGCGGCGATCCTCGACCTCACCGTCGGCGAACTGGGGACCCGCGGCACGGTCGAGACCCGCAAGATCGAGGCGATGGAGAGCACCCGCATCCTCGGCGTCTCCCGCACCCTGCTCGACCTCCCCGACGGCCGTTTCGACGAAGGCGAAGGCAACCGCCTCAAGGTGATGATGGAACTGCGCCACCAGCGCCCCGCGGTGCTGGTGCTGCCGGCCCCCGAGGACCGCCACCCCGACCACCGGCGCGCCCACCGGCTGGTGAAGGAGGCTGCCTACTACGCCGGCCTGCGCAACTATCCCTGCCCGGGCACGCCCTGGCGGCCGCAGGCTGTCGCCTGGGTGGCGGGGGAGACGCCCGCCGCCCCCCCGGACCTGCTCATCGACGTGTCCTCGGTCTGGGAGCGCCGGATGGAGGCCTTCGACGCCTTCGGCAGCCAGTTCCGCCAGGATCCCACCGCCCCCCCCACCCGGATCGCCCACCCGGCTTTCCGCCGGGGCGTCGTTGGACGGGCCATGCACTGGGGGAGCCTCATCCTTGCCGAATGGGCGGAAGGATTGTGGTGTGAAAAACCCGTTCCGCCCGCCCTGATCGACCTGGTCACGAAGCTGCAGCCCCTGGGCGAGTGACCCCGGTCAAGAAGGGCGGCTTCGCTGGAATTCCCCCCGGGAGAAAGATTGACTGACCGGTCAAACGAATTTATTCTGGGTCCGTACCGGTGGGCTCTACCGCTGCCTTGAAGCCTTCATTCCCTTCAGGACGGGCGGCGGATCCCCGCAGGAACCCGAACCGACATGACCAAGCCCCTGAGGAACAGCCGCAAGACCCCCAGCACCGCGGAACTCGAGCGGCGGCTGGCGCTGCTGTCGGCGGCCTTCCTCGAGGTCGCCGAACGCGGCTTCTCCTCGGTCACCCTGGAGGACATCGCCGAGCGGGCCGGGGTCTCCAAGGGCATCACCCTGTATTACTTCGAGTCCAAGGAAGCGCTGTTCCGCGAACTGTTCCAGTGGCTGATCGAGCGCATCCACCAGCAGATGCGCGAGGCCACCTCGGCGGTGGCGGACCCGGTGGGACGCATGCACGCGCTCATCGACACGGTCTTCGCCTCGCCGGCCCGGAACCGGGCCTTCTATGCCGCCTACCTGGACTTCGCCTCGCTGGCCACGCGCCGTGAATCGTTCCGCCAGGTCAACGAGGCCTTCTACCTGGGCTGCCACGAGATCGAGAGGGCCATCCTGGTGGACGGCATGGCCCAGGGCTTGATCCCGGCCCAGGACCCGGACCGGGCGGTGACCTCGCTGCGGGCGCTGTTCGACGGCCTGATGCTGCGCTGGCTGGCGGAGTTGGACCCGGAAGCGACCTTCGAGGGCTACCGCGACCGCTGCCGCAAGGAATCCCTCGCCATCCTGGGCATCCAGGATTCTCACGACGCATGGAGGACCGCATGACCCACAAGTTCCCCTTCGAGCACGACCCGGACATGGTTTGGGAAGCCGCGCCGGTGGGCACGGCCCCCAAGGCCTGCGCCACGCCGGGCTGCCACGGGACCGTTGCGGACCCCTGGGAGACCGAGGGCCTCTACTGCCCGGAATGCGCCATCGAGCGCGACCTCTTCGACCGCGGCGGCCGCTGGGGCCAGTTGAGCGCCAGCTGATCCGCCCGGCCCGGGATCCACATCCCGGCTCCTGACCTCGCCGTGGTTTGCTACCATGCCTGGATTCCCTTCAGGCAGGTGCCATGGCCAAGCCCGCGCAATCCCGGCAGCCCGAAACCCGCGGACCGGCCCGCGCCTTCCTTCCGCTTGAACGGATCGCCACCGAGACCCAGCGCACCCGTGAGCTCGCCCCGCGGCATGTGCTGGCCCTGGCCGAGTCGATCGCGGCCATCGGCCTGATCCACCCGCCGGCGGTGGACCGCCAAGGCCGGCTGCTGGCCGGAGCCCACCGGATCGCCGCGCTGCGCTGGCTGCAGGGCAACGACCCGGCCCGGTTCCAAGAGCTGTTCCCTGCCGGCGTGCCGGTCTGGCGCATGGACCTCGATGCGGGCTCGGACGCGGACCTGGCGCTCGCGGTGGAAATCTCCGAGAACGAACGGCGGCGGGACTACAGCCCCATGGAGATCCAGCGTATCGCGGACCGCCTGAAGGCTGCTGGATACACCTATTCAGCCGGGGGAGGCCGGCCACGAGGGGAGGCCCGGCCGCTCATGCCGGCCCTTGAGATCATCGTCGGCAAGTCGGTCCGGCAGCTGCGCCGGGTTCTCAACCCAACCCCGGAACGTCCTCGAACGGCTCCAAAAACCCGGACGCATGACCTGGTTTCGGACGTTCACCAGCTGCTCGCGGCCTCCGACCGGGTCATCGCCGGGCTGGCTTCCTCCAGCGAGGTCCCCGAACTGTTCGCCCTGAAGGCCCAACTGGAGCGCGTCAACCGGCTCGGGCGGGCGGCGCTGACGGTGCTTCCCGGCAGGTAAGAACCTGATTGGTTTTTACAGACATTTTTTTAATTTTTCTATTTTTTTAACCATCCTTACTCGTTTCCGGAGCCGTTCATGGCCTCCTTTTCGCGAAGCTGCTGCGGCGTCGGCTGGGAACGGCCGTGAACCGCGCCGAGGCGACCTGGCTGGGGCAGGTCCGGCGCCGTGGCGACGGGGTCCGCGATGGCCGGGTGCTGGTGGCCTGCAGCGGCGGCGGCGACAGTGTCGCCCTGCTGCTGTTCCTGGTGGCGGTGCGCCGGAGCCTGGGACTGGACCTGGTGGTCGCGCACGCCGACCACGGACTCAGGGACGGCTCCGGCGAGGACGCCGAATTCGTCCAGCGGCTCTGCCGGACCCTCGACCTGGACCTGGCCGAGGCCTGCCTGCGCGTGCGCGCCCACGCCGCCGAGGCCGGCATCGGCCTCGAGACCGCCGCCCGCGAGCTGCGCTGGACCTGGCTGCGCGCCGAGGCCGCCAGCTGCGGGGCGGCCTGGGTCGCCACCGGCCACACCCTCGACGACCACACC
>JAYRFV010000166.1:0-1716 GCA_041908165.1 Holophagales bacterium
CGGCGAGGCGCCCATCTGGCCCGCGGCGTGGTGGTGATGCCGCCCGCCTACATCAACGTCGGCGCCTTCGTCGACGAGGGCACCATGGTCGACAGCCACGCCCTGGTCGGGAGCTGCGCGCAGATCGGCAAGCGCGTCCACCTCAGCGCCGCCGCCCAGGTGGGCGGCGTGCTGGAGCCGGCCGGCGCCCGCCCGGTCATCGTCGAGGATGAGGCCTTCGTCGGCGGCCTGGTGGGGCTGTTCGAGGGCATCCGCGTCGGTCCCCGGGCGGTCCTGGCCTCGGGCGTGGTGATCACCGGCTCCACCGTGATCCACGACCTCGTCCACGGCCGCACCTGGCAGCGCGAGGTGCCGGAGGGCGCCGTGGTGGTGCCGGGCTCCCGGCCCGCAAGCGGCGACTATGCCGCCGGTCATGGACTGCACCTGTCGGTGCCGGTCATCGTCAAGTACCGGGATGCCCGCACCGACGCGGCCACCGCCCTCGAGGCGGCGCTGCGCTGAGGCCCACCCGGCCCTTCGAGGACCCCATGCAGCCCTCCGCCCGCCTCTCCGCCATCAAGCCCAGCCCGATCCGGGCGATCACCGACGGCACCCCGCCCGGCGCCATCCCGCTGGGCCTCGGCGAGCCGACCTGGGACCTCCCGGAGGCCGCCCGCAAGGCCCTGCTGCGGCCCCCTGGGCCCTGCGCCTACGTGCCCCACGCCGGGCTTACCGAGCTGCGCCAGGCGCTGGCCGCCTTCTATGGCTGCGCGCTGGACCAGGTGCTGGTCACCACCGGCAGCCAGGGCGCGTTGAGCTGCCTGTTCCAGGCCTGGGTCAAGCCCGGCTCGAAGGTGCTGATCCCCGACCCCGGGTTCGTCGCCTACCCGGCCCTGGCCGGTCTGGCCGGCGCGGAGGTCGTGCCCTACCCTCTGTCGGCGGACCGCTTCCGCCTCGATGGCCCGGCCCTGGTGAAGGTGCTGGACGCCACCGAGGACGTGTCCGCGGTGATCCTCAACCTGCCCTCGAACCCCACCGGTGGCGGCGGCAGCCTCGAGGACCTGCGCATCGTCGCCGACGCCTGCGCCCGCCGCGACGTTCTGTTGATCTCCGACGAGGTCTACCGCGACCTGCATTTCGGCACTCCGCCGCCGAGCATCCGCGAGGTCACCGACCGCGCCGTGGTGGTCAGCTCCGTCAGCAAGGGCTGGGGGGCGCCCGGCCTGCGGGTCGGCTGGGCCATCGGCGACCCGGCCTGGCTGGTCCCGACCCGGGTGGCCCACGGCTACGCGGTCACCGGCACCGCCACGCCGGCGCAGTGGGCGGCCCTGGCCCTGATCGACGACAGCGAGCGGGTGCTGGCCGAGGCCCGCGCCGCCATCCGCCTGCGCTGGGAGGCCCTGTCCGACGCCCTGCACAGCGAGCTTGGGCAGAACGTCCCGCCCCCGGACGGCACCTTCTACCACTTCATGGCGCTGCCCGAACGGGCCTGGGCCGATCCCACCGGCTTCGCCCTGAAGCTCCGCGACGAGGCCGGCGTGGTGCTGATCCCGGGCATCGCCTTCGGCGAAGGCGGCCGCCGCCACGCGCGGCTCAGCTTCGCCGCGACCCCTGAGCAGCTCCGCGAAGGGGTGCGGCGCTTCGCGCCCCACTGGGCATGAACCTGTTCCCCTGCGGCGACGCCGACCTGCTGCGCCTGGCGGATCGGCACGGCACGCCCTGCTTTGTCTACCGGGC
>JAYRFV010000167.1:0-4938 GCA_041908165.1 Holophagales bacterium
CAGGAAAGCAAAAGCCCGGCTGTGCCGGGCTTTTGCGCGGGGGCTCCGGGGCGGTCCGCCGCTGCGGTGTGCGCGAAGCGCGGAACCCCCGGACAGGATCAGACCTAATTGACCTTCACGCTGACGTCGTCGAGGACGAAGGACGTCTGCAGGCTGCTGTCCTCGGTGCCGTAGAAGTAGACCTGGATGGTCTGCCCCTTGTAGGCGGAGAGGTTGAAGGTCTTGAGGCTGTACCCGGTGGCCTTGTTCAGGTTGCTGTAGGTGGCCAGGGTGGCCAGCGTGGTGCCGGCGCTGTTCCGCACCCGCACGTAGAACTTGTCGTACTGCGTGCTGGTGGTGGTCTCGGCGGAGTCGATGTGGAGGTAGAAGGTCAGCGTCGCCGAGGTGGCGGTGCTGGGGATGGTGATGGTCTGGCGGAGGCTCTCGGTGGTGGTCTTGCCGTTGCCCATCAGCCAGGCGTTCTTGGTGCCGGTGCGGGCGGGCTGGCCGGTCCACGTGCCGATGCTGGCGGTGGTGCCGGTCCAGCTGGTGGCGCCGGACTCGAAGCCGCCGTTGAGGATCAGCTCGGAACCGGGAGGCGTGGAGGTGACGGTCAGGGTGGCGTTGTTGGAGGTGGCGCTGCCCAGGCTGTTGGAGACGACCACGCTGAAGGTGCTGCCGCTGTCGCCGGCGACCGTCGCCGGGGTGGTGTACGAGGCGGAGGTGGCTCCGCTGATGGCGGTGCCGTTCTTGCGCCACTGGTAGCTGAGCGGAGCCTGGCCGGTGGCGGCGACGGTGAAGGTGGCGGTGGCGCCCACCGCGACCGAGGTGCTGGCCGGGTGGCTGGTGATCGCCGGGGCGGTGTTGGTGTTGGTCCAGGCGGACCCGACGTTGATCGCGGCGTAGGCGTTCCAGACCGCCGCCTCCTCGGCGCCGCCGGCCCCGTACAGGTCCTTCACGGCGCTGATGCAGGCGGTGCGGGCGCCGGCGTAGGTGGTGCTGCTGGTCATGTAGGCCGTCAGGGCGCGGTACCAGATCGCCGCCGCCTTGGCCGGGCCGATGCCGGTGAAGCCCGAGGGCGTGTAGGAGCTGTAGTAGTCGCCGGCGGTGGCGCTGGCACCCTGACTGAGGAAGAAGAACATCCGGTTGTTCGGGCCGGAGCTGTAGTGCACGTCCAGGTTCTTCAGGGTGGAGGACCAGGCGTCCGGGGAGGAGCCGTCCTTGCTTGGCTTGGTCATGTAGCGCAGCGGCGTGGTCCTCAGCTGCTCGCCCACCAGCCAGCAGCTGTTGGTGTTGGTGGTGCTGCTGGGAAGCGTGAAGCCGCTCCGCGAGAAGAGCTCGACCATGTTGCCGAAGATGTCCGAGTTGGACTCGTTGAGGCCGCCCGACTCGCCGCTGTAGGTCAGGTTGGCGCTGTTGGCGCAGACGCCGTGGCTCATCTCGTGGCCGGCCACGTCCATGGACTCCAGGCTCTTGAACACGCTGCCGTCGCCGTAGGTCATGCAGAAGCAGGTGTCGTCCCAGAAGGCGTTGTCGTAGGAGGAGCTGTAGTGGACGCGGCTGTAGGTGGCGCGGTTGGCGTTGTCGATGCCGTTCCGGCCGTGCATGTTCTTGAAGTAGTCGTAGGTCATCTCGATGCCGTAGTGGGCATCGACGGCGGCGGTCTGGCCGGTCGCCCCGGTGGTGGAGGTGCCCGTGCCGGTCGGGTAGTTGTTGCCATCGCCCCAGGTGTTGTCGGCGTCGGTGTAGAGGGTGCCGGTGCCGGAGGTGGCGTGGTTGAGGTTGTAGGTGGAGATGTTCATCGGACGGAACACGTCCTTCAGCTCGTAGGTGGAGCCGTTCAGGTTGGTGTGCAGGGTGACCGTGCCGCTGAACTGGGAATTGCCGGTGCCGGTGGCGTCGGCGGTCCGCAGGGTGTCCCACTTGCGCAGGATCTCGCCGCTGTGGGCGTCGATGAGGTAGTCGGTGTGGGCGGTCTCCTCGCTGCCGTTCTCGAGCTGGGTGTGCACGTGGTAGGCCAGGCGGTAGCCGATCACCTCGCGGACCATGTCCTCGGCGTTGGGCTCCGCGGCAGCTTCCGCGTGACGCTGCGCCAGGCGGGCGCTCCGCAGGCGGGTGCGCTCCAGGGGCAGGACCACGAGCTCCACGGTCGGCTCGTAGGCGAAGGCGCCCTTCGGGTTGAGGTCGCCGGTCGCCACCGCGAGGGCCTCGGCGCCGCGCAGGCTGGGGACGACGCTGAGCTCGATGCCGCGCTTGAGGTCGTGGGTGAGGGGCAGTTCCCGGCCGTCGCGGTCGATGTGGACGATGGCGTCGCCGCCCACGACCCGGAGGCCCTGGTAGGTCTGCTGGAAGCGAACGTGGGTCTGGCCGAGTTCGTCCTCGTGGCCGCGCACCGTGGCGAAGGCGTGGCGGTCGTCGAGGCCGAGGTCGGCGCGCAGGGCGTGGATGCGACCGGCCGCAGCGGCGACACGGGGGTTGTCCTCGGGCTTGCTGGCGCGGAGCGGTCCGGCCACCAGGGCGGCGGCGAGGAGGGACAGCGCGAGACGGTTGGTTCTGGTTGCCATGGGCAACTCCCAGGAAGGTGGAGGTTGAAGGCCCCGCATCCCAGCCCAACCACGTGGCTTCTGCGCGGGTCCTCGGCCGAAGGGCCGGACGGTTTGGGATGGAAAGGAACGGTGAAGTGCATCCACCTTCCCCAGTCCCTTCGTCACGGCGAAGTTAAACGTTGTTAAAAAAATTAGAAACGATTTCCATTAATCCGAATTTACGATCAAAGTCTTTAATAACAATATTAAAAACTTGATTTCAACCTCGTTTTCGAGGGGCGGGACTGCGAGATCGGCAAACCGGTCCCCAGCGAACCGGCGCCCTTATGACGGGCCTGTGGCGTCCGTCCCGGTGCCGTGGCACGCCCGTGACGCATCGGCCCGTGCAGGTCTCAGCGCTTCGGCCGGCCCGCCCTGCGGCCCGGCTTGAGGCCCTCGCCGACATCCAGGATGCGGCGCACCGGCGCGCGCTCCGGCTCGGCCTCTTCGCCCTTCCCGCGCTTCTGCACGCTGAGCCGGATCGGGGTCCCGGTGAGGCCGAAGGCCTCGCGCAGGCGGTTCTCCAGGTAGCGCAGGTAGCTGAAGTGCAGGCCCCGGTCGGTGTTGGCCTTGACCACAAAGGTCGGAGGTCGGACCCCCACCTGGGTCATGAAGAACAGCTTGGGCAGCTTGCCGTCCACGGCCGGCGGACTGTTGGCGGCCACCGCCTCGCGCAGGAAGCGGTTCAGCTCCCCGGTGCTCACCCGCCGGGCGTGGGCCTCGGCCACCGTGCGCACGTGCTCCAGCAGCTTGCTCACCCGCTGGCCGGTGAGCGCGGAGACGAAGATCATCGGCGCGTGCTGCAGGAATCCGAGCTCGTGGCGGATGCGCGCCTCGAAATCGATGGCGGTGAAGGTGTCCTTCGCGACCAGGTCCCACTTGTTCACCACCAGGACCACCGCCGCCCCCGCCTCCTGGGCGTAGCCGGCGACCACCGCGTCCTGGTGGGTGATGCCCTCGACCGCATCGACGATCAGCAGCGAGACGTCGGCCCGCGCCATCGCCTGCTTGGCCTTGAGGATCGACAGCTTCTCGGCGCCCTCGTGGGTCTTGCCCTTGCGGCGGATGCCGGCCGTGTCGATCAGCCGGAACACCTTCCCGCCGGCCTGGAAGAGGGTGTCCACGGTGTCGCGGGTGGTGCCCGCCACCTCGCTCACCAGGCTGCGCTCGTAGCCCAGCAGCCGGTTGGTGATGGAGCTCTTGCCCACGTTGGGCCGGCCGATCAGGGCGATGCGCAGTTCCTCGTCGGGCTCGTGCTGGGCGGCCTCCTCGGCGCTGCGGTGGAAGGGCAGCCGGGCGCGGATCGCCTCTACAAGGTCCGCCACCCCTGACCCGTGGGCCGCCGACAGCTGCAGCAGGGGCTCGAAGCCGAGGGCGTAGAAGGCGCCGTCCGGGGCGCCGCCCTTCATGCCGTCGAGCTTGTTGATGACCAGCAGCACCGGCTTGCCGAGGGCGCGGATCCGGGCGGCGATCTCCTCGTCGCCGGCGGTGCAGCCGTCGTGGCCGTCCACCAGCAGGACGATCACGTGGGCCTCCTGCAGGGCCTCCTGGGCCATCCGGGTGATGCCGGAGGTGATGACGTCCTCGCCCTCGTAGTCCAGCCCGCCGGTGTCGATGAGCCCGAAGACCTCCTCCACGGAACCGTCCTCCGCCAGGCAGGCCACCCGGCCGTAGCTGCGGTCCCGGGTCATCCCCGGCAGGTCGTGCACCAGCGCCGCCCGGCTGCGGGTGAGCCGGTTGAACAGGGTGGACTTGCCCACGTTGGGGCGTCCGCAGAGGGCGACGAGGGGGAGCTTCATGGATCTTCAAGCATGACGGAAATGCGGCCGCCGAATGTCATGGAGGCCGAACCGCCGGCTGCCCCATCGCCGCGGTGGCCTGGCCCCGGCTGTGCCACGCACGGGCCCTCACCTTCGAGGCTCCACAGGAGCCTCTCCGGCGGGGCCCTTCCGGCGCGCCATCGCTTCTCCCGGGTCCGAGCCCCGTCAGCCCCGCCGTTCCTCGACTGTGGCTGTGGAAGCAGCCTTCCGAGCTCGAACCCCGCGCTGGCTGCGGGCGGGGCCTTGTCCGCTCCGGTCGTCCACAGGACGACCTCCACGGGGCCCCTACCCCCGCGCCATCGCTTCTCGCGGGTCCGAGCCCCGTCAGCCCCGCCGTTCGCTTGCCCTGGCATTGGAAGCAGCCTTCTGGGCTCGAACCGGTCCGCGGCGCCCTTCGGGCTTGCGTCCCAACGGTCTTGGGAAGGCTGCTCCGGCCGTCCGCAGGACGGCCTCCGCGGACACCTTCCCAACCCCACTCGCGGGTCCGAGCCCCGTCAGCCCCGCCGTTCGCTTGCCCTGGCATTGGAAGCAGCCTTCTGGGCTCGAACCGGTCC
>JAYRFV010000168.1:0-13928 GCA_041908165.1 Holophagales bacterium
ATCGAGGTCGGCGCCGACCTGGGGCGCGAGCCAGTGGCCGCGCTTCACCGCGGCGAGGGTGTGTTCCAGCCGGTAGTCGAAGACCGGACGGGGACCCTCGGGCATGTCGTGGGCGAAGCCCCAGGCGGCGCGCGCATCCGCCTCCGAATGGCATCGGAGGGCCCGCTCGCAGGCTATACGCCAGGGTTCCATTGCTGCAGTCCTCTCCTCAACCTACACGGAGCACGGAGCTTGCGAAAGCCGGGAAGGCGCCGGGGCGCCTCTCGCCGGCTCATTCTTTCGCATCAACTTTTTCGGCCTGGGCGCGCAGCAGCCGGGGCGCGAGGATCAGCGCCGCGCCGAAGGCGGCCAGGGACGGGAAGAGCGTGAGCGGGCGGCCCAGGGCCAGGTCGGAAATCACCAGCTTGAGCCCGGCCAGCCCCAGCAGCGGGTAGACCAGCCAGCGCAGTTCGCTGCCCGGCCAGCGCCGGGCGAGGGCCGCGAGGGTCGCCGCGGAACCGGCGAGAACGGCGGTCCTCACCGCGGCCAGGGCGGCCGGTTCCGGCGGCTGACCCGGGAGCAGGCGCCCCAGGGCGTCCACCAGCAGGGCCCCTGCCCCGAGGGCCGCCCAGGCCCCGGCGGCCAGGGAGGGAAGGCGCTCCGGCCACCGGCGCGTCTCGCCCCCTCTGGAAAGCAGGCTGTGGACCAGGGCGAGCGCTGCGAGCGCCACCAGGGCCGGCGCAGTGGCCGGGGTCCGGGCCCCGTCCGCCGCGAGGAAGGCCTCCAGCGAGCGCGCGGCCAGTTCCGAAACCAGGGCCGCGGTGCTCAGGTAGGCCGAACCGTGGGCGAGGAGGGTCCAGCGCCCGAATCGCAGGCCCAGCAGGGTGGTGGTCAGGCCGAGGCCGGCGAAGGCCCAGGTGCGGCCGGCGCCGCCGATCAGCACGAAGCAGCCGGTGGCGACGAGGACGAGGGCCAGGGAGGTGAAGAAGGTGAAGTTCCCACTGTGCCCTGCCTGCTTTTCCACGAAGGCGAAAGCCGCCCCGTAGCAGGCGAAGCCGCCCAGGAGCGCGGCGACCGCGAGGACCGCGTCCCCGGAACCGCTGGCCTGGGCCACCCGGAGGGCGCCGCCGAACCCCACCAGCAGCGCCAGCGCGCCCTGCACCCCTTCGAAAGGCACCAACTCCCGCTGGCGCATGAGGATCCTCACCACGAAGCTGCCCAGGTAGACCCCCACCAGCGCCAGGCACAGGGCCAGCGCCCGCCCCGGGGTCAGGCTCCGGTAAAGCTCCGGCGTTCCGCCGGGCCAGGAGGCGAGGAGGGCGGCCACCAGCACCGCGAGGTCCGCCGCCAGGGCCGCCGGCCAACGCAGGTCCTGCCAGCGGCGGCCGTAGGTCAACCAGAGCAGGCCGCCGCCGAGCAGCAGGAAGGCCAGGGAGAACACCCCGACCGCGGCGGTGGCGACCATCAGGGCGAAGCCCGCACCGAGGGCGCCCAGGGTCACCACCCAGGCCGCTCCCTGCAGCCCGGCCCGCCAGGCCGCCGCCATCAGGCCGGAGGCCACGACGACCAGCATCGCGGCGGCCCCTGCCGGCGCCAGAAGCTTGAAGCCGACCGTCGCCTCCCAGATCAGCGGATAGGCGATGAGCGCTGCGGAAATGCAGAGCGCGCCTGCCTCGGATGCCCTTCCTCGGCCTGCGGCGCGACCGGCGGCCAGCGCCCAGGCGGCGGCGTAGGCCAGGCCCAGGGCGACCCCCGCCGCCCTGGGCACGGTCGCGGCGTCGGTGAGGCTGCGGATCAGGAAGGCGCCGGCGAAGACGAGGCAGAGGCGTCCGGCCAGGGCCAGGTGGGACAGGGGCGACACGGCCGCCGGCCGCACCGCCGCCGGCCGCGCCGCCGCCGGAGGTTCCGCAGCAGTGGCCGGAGGGCGATCCGCGCGCGGGCCTTCCAGCGCCTCCAGGCGGGCCTCCAGGGAGGCGAGCCGCGCCTCGAGCCGTTCCAGCCGGTCGGAGCCGGCATCCGGCTGCGCACTGCCGCCAGGGCTGTTCATGGTCGCCCTCCGGGATCCCGATGAATTGGTATGAAATATGTCCCATTGCACGCCGAACCCGGCCCGCCGTCAAGCGGGACGCCGGGGCGGCGGGCCGGTTCAGGCGGTGTGGGCTTTCAGGGCCTCGACCGCAGCCGCGATCTCGGCGTGCATCGGCCGGTCCTGCCAGGGCGGGCAGGCTGCGGCCAGCCGGGCCACCAGCGGGGCCAGGCCATCGGCCGGCCGGAGCCCCAGGATGCGGACACCCTCCAGGGCCATCCGCGCCTCCAGGGCGAGCACCTGCTCGAGGGCGTCGACCGAGCGCAGCAGCTTGCGCGCGGCGATCGGCCCCATGCTGACGTGGTCCTCCTTGCCGGCGCTGGTGGGGATGCTGTCGACGCAGGCCGGGCTGGCCAGGAGCTTCATCTCGCTGACCAGCGCGGCGCTGGTGACGTGGGCCATCATGAACCCGGATTCCAGTCCGCCCTGCTGGGTGAGGAAGGCCGGAAGGTCCGAGGTGGCCGGATTCACCATCCGCTCCTGGCGGCGCTCGGAGATGCTGGCCAGGTCGCAGGCGGCGATCGCCAGGACATCGCAGGCGAAGGCCGGGTACTGGCCGTGGAAGTTGCCGCCGCTGCGCGATTCCTGGGTGTCGGTGAAGATCATCGGGTTGTCGGTGGCGCTGTTCAATTCGCGCTCCAGGATCGCGCCGGCGAAGTCCAGGGCATCGCGGCCCACCCCGTGCACCTGCGGGATGCAGCGCAGGGAATAGGCGTCCTGCACCCGGTGGCAGTCGCGGTGGCTGTCCGAGATCTCGGATCGCTCGCCGAGGAGCGCACGCATCCGCGCGGCGGAGGCCGCCTGGCCCGGGTGGGGCCGGGCGGCGTGGATGCGGGGGTCGAAGGCGCTGCGGGTGCCGCGCAGCGCCTCCAGGGAGAGCGCCGCGACCTCCTCGGCCAGGGCCACCAGGCGGCGCAGGCGGTGCACGGCGAGGCAGCCGAGGGCGGTGATCAGCTGGGTGCCGTTGATCAAGGCCAGGCCTTCCTTCGGCTGCAGTTCCACCGGAGCGAGCCCGGCCGCGGCAAGCGCCTCGCCGCCGGGAACCTGGGAGCCACCGCGCCAGGCCAGGCCCTCCCCCACCAGCAGCAGCGCCACATGGGCGAGGGGCGCGAGGTCGCCGCTGGCGCCGACGCTGCCCTGGCTGGGCACCACCGGGACGACCCCGAGGTTCAGGCAGTCCGCCAGCAGCCGCACCGGTTCCGGACGGATCCCTGAGAAGCCCTTCAGCAGGCAGTTGATGCGCGCGGCCATCAGGGCGCGGGTCTGGTCCAGCGGGAGCGGTTCGCCCACCCCGGCGGCATGGCTGCGGACCAGGTTGAGCTGCAGCCGGGCCAGCTGGTCCGGCGGGATCACCACGGTGGCGAACTGGCCGAAGCCGGTGTTGATCCCGTAGACCGTCCGGCCCTCCGCCAGGATCCGGTCGATCACCCCGCGGTTCTCCTGGACCCGCGCCAGGGCGGCATCCTCCAGGGCGACCGCGGCGCCGGTGGCGATGGCGGCCAGGCCCGCCGCATCCAGGTTTGCTCCGGTCAGCCTGATCATGGCGCCTCCGCTCCGGTCCAGCATGACCGGGGGAGGGGGTGCCCACCATGACGGCGCTCACGGATCGAGGACGACGACCTCGTCCGGACCGGTCCCCGTACCCACCTCTCGAACCGGAGCGAAGTCGATGCCGATACTCGCGATCGTTGGATGGGCCGCGACCCGCCGGGATTCCAGGGCGCTGCGCCGCTTCAGTACGGTTCCATCGCGTGATTGGGATCCCTCGATCGGGGGCCCGACTGACCGGGGGCTCGCCTTCAGGTCCGCATCCGGGTGCAAGGGCGCTGGGGTCCATGACCCTTCATCGAAACGCGCCCCGTGGTAGGGTTCCGCATGTCCCTTTGGGGCACACCGGGGGCCGCGCGTCCTGGTTGAATGGCTCATCGGGTTGGGCTCCGGAACGAACATGAAGGAAGCGCGCAAATCGCAATTCGGCCGGTTGCTCCTGGGGGCGATGGTCGCCGGAACTTTCGTGATCGTGTATTTCGGCGTCCGCGGGATTTCCGTCCGCCGCCGGCACGCGGCGGCCCTCGCCGAGGTCCACACCCGCAACCTTGCACAGGCAGTGGACCAGAGCCTCGCCTCGATGCTCAAGCGCATCGACCATGCCCTGGTCACGGTGACCGCCGAAACCGAACGCAGCATCGCCTTGGGAGGGCTGGACCGGCCTGCCCTGGAACGGTTCGTGAAAATCCAGGAGAGGCTGGTTCCGGAGGCGGTGGCCATCCGGATCACCGATGCGGAAGGCACGGTGATCGTGAACAATCCGATTGGCGACCGGGCCGCGCGCCTGCGGGATCGCCCGTTCTGGGACCACTTGAGGGACAGCCCGGACGCCGCTGTGTTCGTCACCCGTCCGGTCCTCGGCTGGTTCACCAAGCAGTACGTGGTCCTTTCTGCCCGTCGCTACAACATGCCGGATGGACGGTTCGGCGGCGTGGTGGTCCTTCCGGTCTATGTCAAGGGACTGCAGGACGCCCTCGCCGGATTCGACCTGGGCGCTGGAGGGAGGCTCACCCTCAGGGATGAGGAGGGCGGGTTCGTGACCCGCGTTCCGAACGAGGTGGATGGCAGGACCCTGGAAGTGGGAAGCCAGGAAGCTGCCGGCGACCTTCGCGCAGTGCTGGAGTCGCCCGGCTGGCGGCAGACCGGTTTTGCAAGCGCAGCCTCCGACCCGTCCCGGCGGACGCTGACCGTGCGGAAGATCAAGGGTGCCCCGCTGATCGTCGTGGCGAGCCTGGCCGAGGAGGACTACCTTGCGGAGTGGCGATCGGGCCGTAGCCGATCGATCCTGCAGCTAGCGGTGGCCGTGCTCGCCCTCTGGACCCTGGGAGCGCTCCTCTGGCGGCAGTGGAGGAACGGCGACAGGGCCGCCGCAGCCCTGGCGGCAAGCGAGCTCAAATTCCGGTCCCTGGCGGAATCCAGCCCCGACCACATCATGCAGTGCGATGCGGAAGGCCGGCTGCTGTACATGAACGCCGCCGGCCTCGAAGCGGCCGGCGGATCCGGATCGAACGCGGTCGGGGGGCTCCTCCGGACGGGGGCGTTTCCACCAGCCCTGGTTGAACTCTGGCAGCAGGGCCTAGAACGGGTCATCCGCTCGGGCGAACCCGCCAGCGTGGCGTTCGAATGGGAACGGAGCGGAGCCAAGGCGCACCTCGACATGCGGCTCACTCCCGACCTGGACAGCCAAGGGAAGGTGACCGCCGTGCTCGGGGTGACGCGTGACATCACCGGGTTGAAGCAGATGGAGATCCTGCTCAGCAAGGTCACGGCGATGGTGCCCGGGGTGGTCTACCAGTATCGGCTGTACCCCGACAATCGCTCCTGTTTCCCCTACGCCAGCGCCGGCATGTGGGACATCTACGAGGTGACGCCCGAGGAGGTCCGGGAGGACGCCACGCCGGTCTTCGGGCGCATCCATCCCGAGGACCTGGCGGCCACCGCCGAGGCGATCTTCGAATCCGCCCGCACCCTGGACCTGTTCCACTGGGAGTTCCGGGTGGTTCTGCCGCAGCAGGGGCTGCGTTGGCGGATGTGCGACGCCCGCCCGGAACGGACCCCCGATGGGGGGACGCTCTGGTACGGCATCATCACCGACATAACCGAGCGCAAGCAGGCCGAAGAGGTGCTGAGGCGTTCGGAGGAGAAGTTCGCCACCATTTTCCACGCCAGCCCCGATGCCATCGCCATCACCGGGAGGGAGGATGGAACCTACTTCATGGTGAACGAGGGATTCTCCAGGCTGATGGAGGTTCCGGTTTCCGAGGCGGTCGGAAGGACCTCCCTGGACCTGGGCGTCTGGGCCGATCCGGAGGATCGCGCACGCTGGGTGGCGGCCCTGCAGCCGGAGGGCAGGGTCGACAACCTGGAGATCGTTTTCCGCAAGCCCCGCGGCGGGGAGGTCATCACCCTCGTCTCCACCCGCACCATCTCCCTGGAGGGGAGGCCGGCCCTGCTTTCGATCATCCGGGACATCACCGAGCGGAGGCAGCTCGAACTGGCCCTGCAGGAAACCGCGGAGGATTACCGGCTGATCTTCAACCGAAGTCTCGACGGGATCCTGAACACTTCGCCCGATGGCCGCATCCTGGATGCCAATCCGGCCGCCTGCCGGATGCTGGGCAGGACAGTGGAGGAGATTCGGTCGCTCGGCCGGAACGGGATCTTGGATACTGCCGACCCCAGGCTTCCAGCCGCGCTCGAGGAGCGGGAGAAAACGGGGAGGTGGGCTGGCGAACTGACGTTCCTCCGCAGCGACGGGTCCCGATTCCCCTGCGAGATCTCCACCGTCCTTTACCTGGACAAGCGCGGGGTCCAGAAGACCAGCATCATCCTCCGGGACATCTCCCCACGCAGGGAGGCCGAGGAGATTCAGCAGAAGCTCCAGGTCCAGCTGCAGCACGCGCAGAAAATGGAAAGCCTGGGAAGCCTTGCCGGAGGGGTCGCCCACGACATGAACAACGTGCTGGGGGCGATCCTCGGGGTGGCTTCGGCCCGCCTCCTCGACCAGCCGGCGGAGAGCGCCACGGGCCGCGCCTTCGAAACCATCAGCCAGGCAGCCATCCGGGGCGGAAAGATGGTCAAGAGTCTGCTCGGCTTCGCCCGGCAGAGTCCGGCCGAGGAACGGGACCTCGACATCAACGCGATCCTTGGCGAGGAGATCGAGCTGCTCAGACACACGACACCGGCCACGGTGCGGATCCTCCCGGACCTCGCCGGCGACCTGAAGCCCATTCGAGGCGACGCCAACGCGCTGACCCACGCCTTCATGAACCTGTGCGTCAACGCGGTGGATGCCATGCCGGATGGCGGCACGCTCACCCTGCGGACCCGCAATGTCGATGAGGAGTGGATCGAGGTGGAGGTGGCCGACACCGGGTCCGGAATGTCCCCAGAGGTGCTCGAGAAGGCGATGGACCCATTCTTCACCACCAAGGCGGTCGGCAAGGGCACCGGGCTCGGTCTGGCGATGGTCTACGGGGCGGTGAGCGCCCACCAGGGCCAGATCGAGATCCAGAGCCAGGTCGGACAGGGCACGCGGGTAAGGCTGCGGTTCCCGGTCCTGGACCGATCGGCTCCCGAGCCGGTTCCAGCCATCGAAGGCCCATCGGAAGCGGCGTCCCTTTCGCTGAAGGTGCTTCTGGTGGACGATGACGAACTGATCCAGACCGCCGTCCGGATGCTCCTGGAGGTGCTCGGGCACCAGGTTGCGACCGCCGCGAGCGGCGAGGATGCGCTGACGATGCTTGCCGCTGGGCACGTGGCGGACCTGGTGATCCTGGACATGAACATGCCCGGGCTCGGCGGCAGCGGAACCCTGCCTCGCCTGCGCGCGCTGAATCCGGCCATCCCAGTCCTGCTTGCCACCGGCCGGGCCGACCAGGCGGCCCTGGATCTGGTCGCGAACCATCCCTTGGTGACCCTGCTGCCCAAGCCCTTCTCCGCTGCCGAACTCCAGGCTGCGATCGGACCGTTCCGCTAGTCCTGTCGGCCGGTCATCCACGCCTCAACCCCAGGAGGGCCCGTTGGATCCCCTCCAGGGTCGCGCCAGGGGCCGCACGCCGTCCTGCGGGAATCACTGCCGGGAGCGACGGCAGGATCCTGCTTCGGGGAGCCGGCCCCCACCCAGGG
Organism: Holophagales bacterium; assembly: GCA_041908165.1. Classification (GTDB taxonomy): domain Bacteria; phylum Acidobacteriota; class Holophagae; order Holophagales; family Holophagaceae; genus JACQZU01. The sequence goes on from JAYRFV010000168.1 coordinate 7,742, forward strand.
CGGCGGCCGGACCGCTCCTCAGTCCGGGCCGCTGTTCGCCCGCGGCCCGCGCGGCAGGGTCAAGGCGAGGGCCAATCCGAGCCCGACGGTGCCGGTGGCCAGCCAGTAGGGCGAAGCGAAGCCCCAGCGGGCGAAGGCGAAGGTGCCGACCAGGGGGCCGACGATCCGGCCGATGCCGGAGACGGCGTTGAGCACGCCGAACAGGCCTCCCTGGTCCTCAGGAGGGGTCAGTTGGCTCGCCAGGGCCTGGCTGGCGGTGTTGCTCATGCCCGAGCCCCAGGCCAGGGGGATGAAGGTGCCCAGGAAGGGCGCGGCCCAGGGCGCCACGGGCAGCAGCGGCAGCGCGACCAGCATGAGCCCCAGGCCGGCGATCAGGGCGAGGCGTTCGGGGATGTGCCGGGCGACCAGCCGCACCAGCCCGCCCTGGTAGAGGACGATGAGGATGCCGACCAGGCCGAACAGGTAGCCCACCTCGCGCTGGTGGAAGTCGAAGCGGTGCTCGGCGAGCAGGGCGAAGGTGCCCTCCATCATGGCGAAGCCCGACATGGACAGCAGGGAGATCCCCAGCACTTGCGGCATCCCCGGCCTCGCCAGGGCGAGCTGCAGGGCGTGGCCGCGGCTCTCCTCGGTGCGGGCCCGCTGGCGCACCTCGGGGCTGAGCGTCTCCGGGACCCACAGGAGCACCATGAGCGAGGCCAGCAGCGACAACCCTGCCGCGACCAGGAAGGGCAGGTGCCAGCCGTGCTCGGCGTGCAGGCGGGCACCGGCGGCGCTGCCGGAGAGCACGCCGGCGAGGGCGGGGCCGATGACGAAGCCGAGGCCGAAGGCGGCGCCGATCATGCCGAGGGCCTTGGAGCGCTCCTCGGGCGCGGAGCTGTCCGCCATCGCCGCCTGGGCCACCGGGATGTTGCCCCCGAGCACCCCGGCGAGGATGCGGGCGGCCAGCACCCACTCGTAGCGGCCCGTACCCGCCATGATCACGTAGCTGGCGGCGGTTCCGAGCAGGGAGATCCACAGCACCGGCTTGCGCCCGGCCATGTCGGAGATCCGTCCGAGCAGGGGCGAGGCGAGGAACTGCATCAGCGAGAAGCTCACGAAGGCGAGGCCGGCCCAGAAGGCCCCGGGCTCGAGCAGCCGGAGGGCGTGGTTGACGCCGTCCATCCAGGGGCTGGGATGGGCGGCGATCGCCTTCGCGTAGAGCGGCAGGATCGGGATCACGATGCCGAAGCCGAGCAGGTCGACGAAGACGGTGAGGAAGATGGCGAACCGCGCCCGTTTGCTGTCCATGAACTCCCCAGGCGCGCGCGGTCCCCCGCGGGTCCAGCACGGGCGCAAATCCAGCTTAGGGTTTGTGGGGGAAAAATGCTGCCCTTTGTTGGCCTCCTTGAATCCGCCCGCATCCCGCCTCGGCACTCCGGGCACAGGGGTGCCCAATTCCCGCCCGGACCCGCGCCTGGGCTGGTCGAGGATCAGGCGGTGGGTTTGACCGCAAGGATCGCCGAGATCTTCGCCGCGAGGTCCCTGATGCGGTAGGGCTTCTGGATGAAGCCGGCGAGCCCCCGGGCCATCAGGTCATCGCCCGGCTCCTGGGGGTCGTAGCCGCTCGACAGCACCACAGGGATCTCCGGGTGGGCCTGGTGCATCGCCAGGAAGGCTGTCGCACCGTCCATCCGCGGCATGCTCAGGTCCATCAGGACCAGGGTGATCTCGGGTGCACCCTCGAGGAAGCGGTCCAGCCCCTCCACCCCGTCCTTGGCGGTGATCACCGTGAATCCCAGGCTCTCCAGGGCCTGGCCGGTGGACTCCAGGATCATGTCCTCGTCGTCCACCAGCAGGACGAGGCCCGACTGGACGCCCGGCGGGTCCGGTGCCACACCGGCCAGAGCGGCGGCGGGCTCGATGCAGGCCGGGAAGCAGACCGCGAAGGTGCTGCCCCGGCCCACCTCGCTGCGGATCCGGATGCCGGCCTTGTGGCCGCGGAGGATGCCGAGCAGGGCGGACAGGCCGAGGCCCCGCCCCGCGGCCTTGGTGGTGAAGAAGGGGTCGAAGATCCGGCCGATCACGTCCGCCGGAATGCCGCATCCGGTGTCGGCGACTTCCAGCACGACGTAGTCGCCGGGCGCCAGGTCCTGGTTCGGGAAGTCCCGCCGGAGGGCCTCGGCCTCGAGCCGCTCTGCACGCGTCGAGACCCGGATGGTACCGGGGGCGGATCCGAGCGCGTCGGCGGCGTTGGTCACCAGGTTCATCACCACCTGCTTGACCTGGGCCGCCTCGGCCATGATCGCCGGCAGCCCCTCGCGCAGGTCGATGTCCAGTGCGGCCTTCTTGCTGATGGACACGTTCAGCAGGTGCAGGATCTCCTCCACCACCCGGTTGAGGTCCTGGGCCTCGACCACGAACCGGCCCTTGCCGCTGTAGGCCAGCATCTGCTTGGTGAGCTCCGAGGCCTGCACCACGGTGCGCTCCACCGCGTCCAGGTAGGACTGGGCCGGGGCCAGTTGGGGAAGCCTGGACTGGGCCAGGTTGAGGTTCCCCATCATCGCGGTGAGCAGGTTGTTGAAATCGTGGGCGATGCCGCCGGCGAGCACGCCGAGGCTCTCCAGCTTCTGCGCCTGACGCAGCGCCTCCTCGCTGCGGCGCCGCTCGGAGACGTCCATCGCCAGGGCCACCACGACGTTCTGGCCGAAATAGGTGCCGGGATAGGCGCGCACCTCCTTGGGAAAGACCTCGCCGTTCTTGCGGAGGCCCCAGAACGCGAATTGCTGGGGCTCCCCCGCGAAGGCCCGCTGCACCATACCGGCCACGGACCCGAGGTCGTTCCGGCCCGGGGCGGACAGGAACTCCGGCGTGCGGCCGATGAAATCGGCGCGCGCGTAGCCGTACATCTCCTGGGCGCCGCGGTTGACGTCCACGAAGCGGCCGGCGGCGTCCTGGATGTAGATCGCCTCCTGGACGCCGTCGAACAGGCCGCGGTAGCTGGCCTCGCTCTCCCGCAGGGCCTCAAGCCGGTTGATCTGGTCGGTGACGTCCTCGAAGATGGTGGCGAAGTGGCCGCGGTCCAGAGGGACCACGCTGATGCGGAGGTGCTTCTCCAGCGGCGGGAAGTAGGTGTCGAAGGTCGCGGCGCGGCCGGCATCCACGGCCTCCCTGTAGGTGTCGAGGTAGGGCGGGCGCCCCAGGCCGTAGAGTTCGGAGGCCAGGGCGCCCCGGGCCCGGTGGGTGGAGATGCCCAGGTGGGCCTCGAAACCCGGATTGGCGTCGAGGACCCGGTAGTCCACCGCGGCGCCGCTGGCGTCCCGGATCAACTCGTGCAGCGCCACCCCCTCCGTCATGGCCTCGAACAGGGCGCCGAACCTCGCCTCGCTGCGCCGGAGGGCGTCCAGGGCCCGCTTCTGCTCGGTCACGTCGACCAGCACGGCCAGGGAGTGCAGCACCAGGCCGTCCTCGTCGCGCTCGGCGGTGGCGGAGAGCAGCACCTCGAGGACTTCGCCGCCGCGGGTGACGAACTGGCAGGGCACGTTGCTGCAGGACCCGGTCCTGAGGAACTCCGGCATCAGCCGCTCGCGGTCGAAGCGGCGGGAGGCCTCGGTCATGAAGTCGGAGGCGGGGCGGCCGAGCACCTCCCTGCGGGCGTAGCCCAGGCGGCTCAGCCAGAGGTCACTGACGTTCAGCAGGTGCCCGCCGGCCTCCACGGAGTGCAGCATCACGGGGGTCTTCTCGTAGAGGGCCCGATAGCGCGCCTCGCTCGTCCGCAGTTCGTCCTCGGCGCATTTCCGGGCGGTGACGTCACGGGTGACCGCCAGCATGGAGGCGACCTTGAAGTCCGGCCCCCGCAGCGGAACGGCGTGGGTCTCCATGTAGCGGCGGGTGCCCCGGACGCCGACGATCTCGAAGCCCCCCTGGACCGTCTCGCCGCGGAAGACCCGGGCCAGGAGGTCCCGGAAGGTGTCCCGCCACTCCTTGGCGACGATGTCGAGGACGTTCCCGCCCACCGCGTCGCTGCGGTCCTCCACCTCGATCATGGCGAGGCCGGCGGGGTTCATGTCGAGCAGGGTCCCGTCCTCGGCCACCAGCTTCACGCACTCCGGCTCCTGCTCCCAGACCGCGCGGAACCGGGCCTCGCTCTCGCGCAGGGCCTCCTCGGCCCGGACCCGGGCGGTGATGTCGGTGAACGTCACGCACACCTGGGCCGGGACGCCCTCCCGGTGCTCCGGGATCGCGTTGACCAGGATCCATCGGTGCAGGTCCTCGCCGGGATGGAGCACGCCCATCACCTCGTTCAGCACGGGCTGGCCGCTGCGCAGGGCCCGCATCGCCGGGTGCTCATCTCCGTCGAGCGCGGTTCCGTCCGAGCGGACCGCACGCCAGCGCGGATCCATCGAGGTGCGGCCCAGGAGCTGGTCCCGGGTCAGGCCGAGGATGCGCGCGGCCGAAGGGTTGGCGGTGGTGATCCGGCCTCCGGCGTCCTGGTAGACCACGCCCTGGGCCATGGTCTCGAACAGTCGGCGGTAGCGGGCCTCGCTCTCCTGGAGGGCGGCCTCCATGCCCCTCCGCTCGCTGATGTCGGTGACGAAGACGGTCAGGCCGGAGACCCCGCCATCGGGATCGCGGACCGGGCCGTAGCGGTTCTCCCAGTGGCGCCGGTCCCGTTCCGCGTCCCCGTAGGCCTCCTCGAGGGTGAACCGCTCGCCGGCCAGGGCGCGGTCGAAGCTGGCCTTGGCCCTGGCGCGGTCGGCGGAATCGCCGATCAGGGCCAGCATGTCCATCCCCGGGGCGATCTCGACCCCCCAGATTCGCCGCATGGCCTCCGCGTGGGACCGGGTGAAGGCGGTGTAGCGGTAGGACCGGTCCAGGCTGAACACGATGACGCCCTGGGGGCTCTCGAGCATGGCCTGCAGCAGGGCGCTGGCCTGCCGGGCCCGGCTCTCGCCTTCCCTCAGGGCCTCCTCGGCGTGCTTGCGGTCGGTGATGTCCCGGGTCACCGAGAGCAGGCAGGCCTCGCCTTCGATCTCGATGGCGCTGCTGGACAGCAGGCCGGTGAACACCCGGCCATCCCTGCGCCGGAATTCGAATTCCAGGCCCGTGGCGGCCTCCCCGCGGTCCACCGCGGCGAGCAGGCGATGCCGGTCCTCGGGGTGGAGCCAGAGGCCCAGGTCGGTCGAGCTCCGGCCGAGCACCTCCTCCGGCGGCCAGCCGAAGGTCTCCAGGAACCCGCCGCCCACCTCGAGGTAGGTGCCGTCCGCCAGGCGGGTGATGGCGATCGCGTCGGGGCTGACCCGGAACGCCCGCTGGTACTTCTCCTCGCTGGCATGGCGAGCGGCCTCGGCCGCCTTCCGTGCCGACAGGTCGCGGACGTAGGCGAACATCCGCTCCTGCCCGTCCTGGACGAGGATGCGCGTGGAGACCTCCACCGGGAAGGAACTGCCATCCCGGCGGCGGTGGACCGTTTCCAGGGACAGGCCGCCCTCCCTCAGGACCTCGGCCCAGTGCGCGGGCCACCGCTCCTCCGGGAACAGTGGGTCGACATCGGCCACCCTGGAACGGAGCAGTTCCTCCCGGCTGTAGCCCAGGGCCCGGCAGGCGGAGTCGTTGACATAGAAGAACGCCGAGGAGGGCAGGATCCCAAACACCGCGTCGGCCGAGCCATCGAGGGCCCGGGCCAGAAGGGCATCCCGCTCCGTCGACGTCCGGGGCGGCTCCTCGGCTTCGTCAGCCTGGGCGGCAGTCATGCCCCCTTCATCGGCGCCCCGGCCCGTCCCGGTTAATTCCTGCCCGATCCAGGCCGGCGCCGGGCGCCTTCAGCGTGGCGCGGACAGCACCGCGTGGAGGGCCCAGAGGGGAAGGCCGATGCCCCCCAGGGCCAGCAGGGGGAAGGCGAGGGCCAGCAGCCTGGGCAGCCAGTCGGCGGGGGGCCGGCGTCGCAGGAGCAGCGTGGTTCCCGCGAAGGCGAACAGGACCGGCACCTCCAGCAGGACGAACCAGGCGATCAACGGATTCACGGGTGGCCTCCGGTTCCAGGATGGTCCCCGCCCGGCCCGGCGCCAGCCCTCAGCCGCCCAGTTCCCAGAATCCCCAGCCGGGATGCTCCCGGGCCAGCGCCGCCCGGGCGGCTGCGCGCCGGTCCGGGTCCGCGTAGCGGGCGGCCCAGCAGGCCCCGGAACCGCACAGGAGCGGCTCGCCGCCGCCC
>JAYRFV010000169.1:0-5267 GCA_041908165.1 Holophagales bacterium
CCCCCACCAGGCCGCCGCCGAGGGCCGCCGCCAGCCGCACCCGCTGGGCCTCGCCGCCGCGGACCAGGTGGTGGAGCTTGGGCCGGGCTCCGGCCCGGATGGCGGACGGCTGCTGGCGGTGGGGCCGGCCGCCCCGCCGGCGGCGCCGCCGATCCCGCCCGCGCGGCCGGTTCCGGCCGGGCCCTGGTTGCGTATCCGCGGGGCCCACCGGCACAACCTGCAGGACCTTGAGGCGGCCTTCCCCTTCGGCGGCCTGTCCGCCCTCACCGGCGTGTCCGGGTGCGGCAAGTCCACCCTGCTCCTGGAGGTGCTGGCGCCTTCCCTGGAGCGGCACCGGCGCGGCCAGGGCCCGATCGGCTGCGCCGCCCTCGAACTGCCGGTGGAGCCCGGCGACCTCCACTGCCTGGACCAGGGCGGCCTCGCCGGCGCGGGCACCGTGCTCACCGCGGCCGGCCTCGGCGATGGCCTGCGCCGGCGCTTCGCGGCCACCGCCCCGGCCCGGCAGCAGAAGCTCAGCGCCCGCGCCTTTTCCACCGCGGTGCCTGGCGGCCGCTGCGAGGCCTGCGAGGGGCGCGGGGTGATCACCGTCGCCATGGACCTGCTCCCGGACGTCACCGTCGGCTGCAAGGCCTGCGCCGGCCAGGGCTTCCGGCCGGAGGTGCTGGCCTGCCGGCTGGAGGGTCGCAGCATCGCCGGGACCCTGGCCGCCAGCCTGGACGAGCTGGCGGCCGGCGCCCTGGGTCCGGCGCTGGCCCCTTTGCGCGAGGCCGGCCTGGGCTACCTGCGCCTGGGGCAGGAGATCACGACCCTCTCCGAGGGCGAGCGCCAGCGCCTCCGCCTGGCCCTGCTGCTGGCCCGGCCGAGGCGGCCGCAGTCGGTGATCCTGCTGGACGAACCGACCCGCGGACTGGGCCGGGACGACCGTGAACGCCTGCAGGCACTCCTGCGGCGGCTGGCCGGCGAAGGCCACCTGGTGGTGGCGGTGGAGCACGACCCGGCCTTCATCGCCGGCTGCGACTGGGTGGTGGACCTGGGACCGGAGGGCGGCGCCGGCGGCGGCCGGGTGGTGGTCGCCGGCACCCCGGGCCAGGTGGCCGACTTTCCGGCGTCGCACACCGGCCGGGCGCTGGCCACGGGCTGATCGCCGGTCAGCCCTGGCCGCGCAGCTCCGGGAACTGCTCCTCGCGGAATTCCGCCGCCGGGTCGCCGCCGTTCGCCGCCCGCTTGCGCAGCTCCACCCGGCGGATCTTGCCGGAGATGGTCTTGGGCAGGTCGCTGAACTCCAGCACCCGGATCCGCTTGTAGGGCGACAGCCGCTCGCGGATGAAGCGGAACAGCGCCAGTGCGGTGTCTCGGTCGGGCTGCACGCCGGCGCGCAGCACCACGTAGGCCTTGGGCACCGCCAGCTTGACCGGGTCCGGCTGCGGCACCACCGCCGCCTCCGCCACCGCCTCGTGCTCGATCAGGAACGATTCCAGCTCGAAGGGGCTGATCCGGTAGTCGGAGCTCTTGAACACGTCGTCGGCCCGGCCGACGAAGAACAGGTAGCCGTCCTCGTCGCGGCTGGCGACGTCGCCGGTGCGGTAGAAGCCTTCGGCCAGGGCCTTCTCCATCTTCGCGGGATCGTCGCGGTAGCCGGCCATCAGGCCGATCGGCCGCGGATCCAGCCGGATCGAGATCTCGCCCTCGGCCACCTCCTGGCCCTCCGGGTCCAGCAGCACCACGTCGTAGCCGGGCAGGGGCCGGCCCATGGAGCCGGCCTTCACCGGCTGGCCCGGCGGGTTGCCGACCTGGGCGGTGGTCTCGGTCTGTCCGTAGCCGTCGCGGATGGTCAGGCCCCAGGCCTTCTCCACCTGGTGGATGACCTCGGGGTTCAGCGGCTCGCCGGCGCCCACCAGCTCGCGCAGCTTGACCGGGTAGGCGGCCAGGTCCTCCTGGATGAACAGCCGCCAGACCGTGGGCGGGGCGCACAGGGTGGTGACGCCCTTGTCGGCGAGCACCTTGAGGGTGGCCGCGGCGTTGAAGCGGGCGGCGCGGTGGACGAAGATGCAGGCGCCGGCGTTCCAGGGCGCGAAGAAGCTGCTCCAGGCGTGCTTGGCCCAGCCCGGCGAGCTGATGTTGCAGTGGATGTCGCCCTCCCGGAGGCCGATCCAGAACATTGTGGTGAGGTGGCCCACCGGGTAGCTCTGCTGGGTGTGCAGCACCAGCTTGGGCTTGGCCGTGGTGCCGGAGGTGAAGTACAGCAGCATCGGATCGTCGGCGCGGGTCGGCGCGTCGGGCGTGAACCCGTCCGCCCCGGCGTACAGGGCCTCGAAGGGGTGCCAGCCGGCGCTCTCCCCGCCCACGCAGATGCGGGTCAGGGTCGGGTCCATCGCGTCGAACTTGCCGGTCTGCGCGGCGTCGACCACCAGGTGCCGGATCCCGCCCCGCTCGATGCGGTCGGCCAGGTCCGCCTGCGACAGCAGCAGCGTGCAGGGCACCAGCACCGCCCCCAGCTTGATGCAGGCCAGCATGGTCTCCCACAGGGGCGCCTCGTTGTCGAGCATGAGCAGCATGCCCTCGCCGCGGCGCACGCCCAGGGCGCGCAGCGCGTTGGCCACGCGGTTGCTGCGCTGGGACAGCTCCCGGAAGCTGCGCCGGGTCTCCGAGCCGTCCTCCTCGACGATCCAGAGCGCCTGCCGGCCGTTGCCGGCCGCGTAGGTGTCGAAATGGTCCAGCGCCCAGTTGAAGTGCACCATCGGGGCGATCCGGAAACCGGCGGCTGCGGCCTCGCGGTCGAGCCGGTGGGCGACCAGGAAGTCGCGCGCCTGCAGGAAGGACTCGCGTTCGTTCATCGGAACCTCTTCGACTGTCCGTGGGGATAGCCGCCAATCTAGGGCCAACCGGCCGGGAAGTCCAGGAGTCCCGCGGACATCCGTGCTAGGGTTGGACGGCCAAGCACCCCGAGGCACACCGTGTTCGCGATCATCCCCGACGGCGCCGACTACCGGGAATTCGTCCTGCTCAAGGACGGCCAGGGCGTGCTCCTGCGCGCCGCGGTCCCGGAGGACGCCGACCGCGTCGACGCCTTCCTGAACAGCCTCTCCAAGCGCACCCTGGCGCTGCGGTTCATGGCCGGCGTCGCCAAGGTGGCGCGCAGCTTCGTCGAGGACCTCTGCCGCTGGGAGCCGCACAGCCAGGCCTGCCTGCTGGCGGTCGAGGGCGAGGGCGAGCGGATCCTCGGCCTCGGCAACTACGTCGGCGACGGCGGCGCGGTGGCCGAGGTGGCCTTCATCGTCGCCGACGAGGACCAGGGCCGCGGCATCGCCACGCTGATCCTCGAGAAGCTCGGCGGCCTCGCCGCGGGCGCCGGCTACGTCGGCTTCGAGGCGGAGATGCTGTTCGAGAACAAGAAGATGATCCACGTCTTCAAGGACTCGGGCTTCGAGACCCGGCAGGCCATGGAGGGCGGCACCGTCCACGTGCGCTTCCCGCTGGCGGCCCCCGAGGCGCTGCGGGAGCGGGTCAGCGTCCGCGAGCGGGTGGCGGTGGTCAACTCCCTGCTGCCGCTGCTGCAGGCGAAGTCGGTGGCGGTGCTCGGCGCCTCCCGCGAGGCCGGCGCCCTGGGCACGGTGCTGCTGCGCAACATCCTGCAGGGCGGGTTCAAGGGCAGCGTCTACGCGATCAACCCGAAGGCCGCCGAGATCGAGGGCGAGGCGGCCTACGCCTCGGTCGCCGACCTGCCGGAGGCCCCCGACCTGGTGATCCTGGCGGTGCCCGCCGCCAAGGTGCTGGGCGCCGCCAAGGCCTCCCTGGACCGCGGCGCCCGCGGCCTGCTGGTGCTGGCGGCCGGCTTCGCCGAGGAGGGGCCCGAGGGCGCGCGGCGCCAGGAGCGGCTGGTGCGGCTGGTGCGCAGCCGCGGTGCCCGGCTCGTCGGGCCCAACTGCCTCGGCCTCCTGAACACCGACCCCGCGGTCCAGCTCAACGCCAGCCTGGCCGGCGCCCTGCCCCCCCGCGGCCGGATCGGCTTCTTCAGCCACTCCGCCGCGCTCGGCGTGGTGGTGCTGCAGTACGCCGCCGAGCTGGGCCTGGGCTTCTCCTCCTTCGTCTCCGCCGGCAACCGCGCCGACGTCTCCGGCAACGACCTGCTGCAGTACTGGGAGGAGGATCCGAGCACCGACGTGGCCCTGCTCTACCTCGAGACTTTCGGCAACCCGCGCAGCTTCGCCCGCCTGGCCCGGCGCATCTCGGCGCGCAAGCCGGTGCTCTGCGTGAAGAGCGCCCGCAGCCGGGCCGGCCGCCGCATGGCCCAGGCGCACATCGGCGCCAGCCCGCAGAACGACGCCGAGGTGGAGGCGCTGTTCCACCAGGCCGGGGTGATCCGGGCGGACACCCTGGAGGACCTCTTCGACATCGCCCTGCTCCTGTCCAACCAGCCCCTGCCCCGCGGCAACCGGGTGGCGGTGGTCAGCAACTCCGGCGGCGTCGCCACCATCTGCGCCGACGCCTGCGAGAGCCGCGGCATCCAGGTGGCCGGCCCGGGGCTGGTGAACCTCCACCCCACCGCCACCCCCGAGCAGTACGAGCGGGCCTGCCAGGAGGCGCTGGAGCACCCGGAGGTGGATGCCCTGATCGCCACCTTCGCCTGCGTCGGCGCCTGCGACCCGGACGTGGTGGCACGGGCGATCCGCCGCGCGGCGCGCAAGGCCGAGAGGGCCGCCGGCCTGGCCAAGCCGGTCCTGCTCTCGCTGATGGGCGTGCGCGGCGCGGTGACCGTGGGCCTCGACGGCAGCGGCGCCGAGGTCTACCCGTCCTACCGCTTCCCCGAGGCCGCAGCGCTGGCGCTGTCGAAGGTGGTGGAGTACGCGCGCTTCCGGATGCGCCCGCCCGGCCGCATCCTCGCTTACGAGGGGCTGAACACCGCCGCCGCCCGCCGGATGATCGAGCAGTTGCTGCGCGGCGCCGCCCCGGACACCCCGCCGCGGGCGCTGAAGTACGCCCAGGTGCACGACCTGCTCGGCCACTTCGGTCTTCGGGCACCGGAACGGCAGCCCCCGCCGGGCTCGGCACGGATCGAGCTGGGGCTCACCGTCGACCCCGACTTCGGGCCGATCTGGCGGGCCCACCGCCCTGGCGGCGGCTCGGTCCTGCGGATCACCCCGCTCACCGACCTCGACATCGCCGGCCTGCTGGACCTGCTGCAGGTGCCCCGCGGCTGCGGCCTGGCGGACACCCTCGGCCGCCTGACCCAGATGGTCGAGGAGCTGCCCTGGCTGCACAGCCTGGAG
>JAYRFV010000170.1:0-2109 GCA_041908165.1 Holophagales bacterium
CAGAACACCAGGAGGATCGACCCGGCGAGGACGATGAGCGTCACGCGGGCCGCGGCGGCCGCCGCCGAGGCCTGGTCCTGGATTTCGCGTCCGTGGGCCTCGCTCGCGACCTGAAGCTCCTCCAGTTGCGCGCTGGCGGCCTTCCACCAGGCCTCCCGGGTGACCTTCCAGGGCCCCTGGGGGGTGCCTTCCAGCTCGGCGAGGTAGGCTTTGACCTGGCCGCGTTCCGGATCGCCCAGCCGGGCCTGGAGCCGTGGGCGGTCGGCCGCCGGCAGCGCCTCCAGGGCGACCTGGATGCGCTCGGCGCGCCGGGCCCCCAGGGCATGGACTTCGGCCAGCTGGGCCGGGCCGTAGGCGCCCCGGGCGATCAGTCCGTTGACGAATCCGCGCTCCCGGGCTGCCTCCTCCCCGGCCTGCTGGAGGTGGTGCAGGGCCGCGAGCCCGCGGGCGATGGCCGGATCCGCCGACGACGCCTCGACCGTCCGCAGGAACTCGGCGATGACCGCCGAATAGGCGGCGAAGACCTCCGTCGCGGCGGCCTTCTGGTCGGCCTGCGCGCGCACCGCGCCGACCTTGGCCGCCGGACCCCCCGGCGGCAGCAGGCCGAGCCGGCCATCCGCGGCCTGCCGCTGGCGCTGGACCTCCTCGCCGTTGCCGCCGCCGGACAGGAGGGCATTGGTGAGGCCGCGCTCCTTCTGCAGTTCCCCCACCACCCGGCCAACCGCGATGGCCCGCTGCACCGCCTGTTCGGCCGACAGGGCCGACTGCCACCCCTCCCAGGCCCGAAGGCCCAGGAGCAGGGAGGCCGCCAGCAGGGCCAGCCAGGGCACCGCCTGCAGGAGGGCCAGCTTGAGGCTGATCCGGACGTCCCGTAGCAGCCTGCGGATCCATTTCATCAGGAAGCGAGGCATCGGGCTCCTCCCTGCCCCTTGATCGGCAGGAATCCCGGGCCGGGTGAATCCGGGCACCTCCTACGCTGGGGCAGGCAGCCGGATGTGGACGGCGGTGCCCTTGCCTTCCGCGCTCTCGAGGTACAGCAACCCGCCGTGGGACATCACGATGCGGTGGCAGACCGCGAGGCCCAGGCCGGTGCCGCCGCCGAAGGTGGAGAAGAAGGGATCGAAGACCCGCTTCATGGCGGCGGCGGGAATCCCCCGGCCGTTGTCCTCGAGGACCAGGTGCCAGTGGACGCGGCCTTCCACCACTTCACGGCTGCCGCTGAGGGCCAGCCTCGGATCGGGCCGCTCGTCCAGGGCCCGGGCGGCATTCTGCAGCAGGTTGACGGCGACCTGCCGCTGCAGGTCGGGGTCGGCGAGCCAGCAGGCCTCCTCCGGCAGGCGGTTGTCCCAGGCCAGGGTGTCGGGAATGCCCGACCCCTTCCGGACCTCCTCCCAGAAGGTGCGCAGGGGCACCGCCACCGGCTTCGGCGCGAGGTCGCGGGAGAAGGTCAGGGCATTGCCCACCAGGGTGTTCAGCCGGTAGACGCCGTCGAGGATGTGGCGGGCCAGTTCGCCCTGGTCGGGCTGGGCCGCCAGGTCCTGGACCAGCATCCCTGCGTACAGGGCCAGGCTGCCGAGGGGGTTGCGGATCTCGTGGGCCAGCTCGGCCGCCATCAGGCCCATGGCCTGCAGCCGCTCCTCGCGGGTGGCCTGGAGCGCCCGCAGCATGGACTCGGTGACGTCGCGCAGGGTCACGACCTTGCCGGCGCCGGTGGCGTGGTGCTCCTCCTCGAAGAAGACCTCCCGGCCGGAGCGGTCGCGGAACCGGCGCAGCCCGGCCCGGCTGCCCGCCTGCCACGGCGCCGGACCGTCGAGGAAGCCGCCGTCCAGCCCGTCGGCGCGGTTGGTGAACCGCACCCGGTCGCCCTCGTCGAGCACCCAGATGGCGAAGGGGGCCGCCTCGAGGACCACCTGCAGCTCGTCCTGCAGCCGCCCCAGCTGCGTCTGAAGACCCTGGTACTCGGCCTGCAGGCGTTCCGAGACCTCGGTGAACGCCGCGAAGGCCTCCATCAGCTGCTGGGAGGCCTGGGGCTCGCCCATCAGCCGCTCCGGCCCACCAGGAACTGGCGCAGGACCGTGCGGACCTCCTCCTCCTTCTCGCCGTCGAGGA
>JAYRFV010000171.1:0-14052 GCA_041908165.1 Holophagales bacterium
GCCGCGGCCGCGGTGGAGTCGCGGCCGTTGCTGAAGGGCCTGTTCGGCGCCGGGCCGCTGGCGGGGGAGCTGGCCTTCCCGGCCGGCAGCGCCGCACCAGGCCTGCTCTGCGCCGCCGGGGTCGCCATGGCTGCAGTGTCGGGCTACCTGGCCATCGGCCTGCTGGACCGGTTCACCCGGCGGCCCCGGCTCGGCGGGTTCGCCCTCTACTGCGCCCTGGCCGGCCTGCTGATGCTGGTCCTCGGCCTCCGCTGAGCCCCCGGAGACCCCCGCTCGCCGACCCGTCCGGACCGGTCGCCGGTTCGGCCCCGGGCCCGGGGAGGCCTCCCCTAGACTGGTTCCATTCCCTCCGGAGGCGCAGGTGATCGTGCTGCACGACGTCCACAAGGGCTTCGACGTCAAGGACAAGAAGACCCGGAAGAAGAAGCGCGTGGAAGCGGTCCGCGGCATCAGCCTGGCCGTGAAGCCCGGGGAGATCTACGGCCTGCTCGGCCCGAACGGCGCCGGCAAGTCCACCACCCTGCGGATGATCGCCGGCCTGATGCACCCCGAGAAGGGCAGCATCGAGGTCTGCGGTGCGGACACGCTCCGGCAGCCGGAGACCGCCCGCGGCCACGTCGGCTACCTCAGCACCGACCTCAACGTGTACAACCGCTTCACCCCGCGGGAGCTGCTGCGCCTCTTCGGCGAGTTCCAGGGCGTGGAGGCCGCCGTCGCGGAACGGCGCGGCCTGCACCTGCTGGGCAAGCTGGAACTGGACGACTTCGCCGACGTCAAGATGGAGGGCTTCTCCTCCGGCCAGCGGCAGAAGGTGGGCATCGCCCGCGCCCTGCTCCACGACCCCAAGGTGGTCGTCTTCGACGAGCCCACCACCGGCCTGGACGTGCTCACCGCCAAGACCGTCCTCGACCTGCTCAAGCTCATGCGCGAGGAGCAGCGCACGGTGATCGTCAGCACCCACGTCCTGCCCATGGTCGAGCAGGTGTGCGACCGGGTCGGCATCATCTTCGACGGGGTCCTGCATGGCGACGCGCCGCCCCGGGAGCTCCTGCAGAAGTGGCGGGTGGGCACCCTCGACGAAGTGTTCTTCGCCCTGGCGGCGGGAGGCAACTGACCATGCGCGGCGCCCTGCTGATCCTGAAGAAGGAATTCCTCGAACTGGGCAAGGACCGGAAGACGCTGTTCTTCACCTTCGTCATGCCGTTGCTGCTGTGGCCGCTGATGTTCGGCATGATGACCAAGCTCGGCCAGAACGACGCGGCCAAGCGGAAGGGCCAGCCCAGCCGCATCCACCTGGTGGACCCCGGCGCGGCGCTGGGCGCCCGGCTGAAGGAGAAGGACCGCCTGTTCACGCTGGTGGAGCGGCCCCAGGGCGACCTCAAGCAGGCGCTGAAGGACCAGAAGCTGGAGCTGGTGGTCGAGGTGGACGCCGACGCCCCCGACCGCATCGCCCGCAGCGAGACCTTCGAGGTCAGGGCGCTGGTCGACGAAAGCGAGCGCAGCAGCTCGCTGGCCCTCAAGCGCCTGAAGGAGGCCCTGCAGGCGATGGACAGGGAGCTGGTTGGGGCGCGGCTCAAGGCCCTCGGCGCCTCGGCGCAGCTCGCCGAGCCCAGCCGGATCAAGTCCAGCAACGCCTCCAGCACCGGCCAGGAGATCGCCAAGGTGTTCGGCAGCTTCCTGCCCTACATCCTGATGATCATGATGTTCACCGGGGCCATGCAGCACGGCATCTACGCCACCGCCGGGGAGCGCGAGCGCGGCACCCTGCAGACCCTCCTGGCGACCCGCCTGCCGCGCAGCCAAATCATCTGGGGCAAGCTTCTCTACATCTTCTGCATGGGCCTGTTCGCGACGATCATGAACCTGGCCAGCATGGGCTTCGCCTTCGGCCGGATCATCGGCGGCGCCGCCGCCGGCGCGGGCGAGGCCGGGGCCCAGGCCGGCATGTCCAGCCTCTCCTCGATCGCGGACCCGATGACCCTGGGGCTGAGCCTGCTGCTGATGCTGCCCCTGGCGCTGTTCTTCTCGAACTTCATCCTGCTCGGCGGCATCCAGGCCCGGAACACCGTCGAGGCCGGCACCGCCCTCACGCCGGGGATCTTCGTGGTGATCTTCCTGGGGGTGTTCTCGATGGCGCCGGGCCTGGAGAAGATGGCCTTCCTGCCCTACGTGCCCATCGTCAACGTGAGCCTCGCCATCCGCAAGCTGTTCGCGCAGCAGGCCAATGCGGTCGAGTACCTGCTCGCCCTGGCCATGACCATCGGCCTGGCCGGCTTGATGACCTGGCTGAGCACCCGGATCCTCAACCGGGAGTCCGCCATCTTCAAGGTCTGATTCATGGCGGGGGTCCACGCTTCGCTCTGACCGCTTCGGCGGACCGCCCCGCACGCCCGCGCGAAGCCCCGGCCCAGCCGGGCCTTCGCTTTTGCTTGACGGGGGTCCAGGTGCCGGGGGGTGGGGCGCGGGAAAGCCCGGAGGGGGTCGTTCGGGGGATATCCAGGTATAGTGGACGTTCCCACGTCCGACCGAGGAATCGCATGGCCACCAAACCCAAGACCACCGGCGCGAAGTCGAACCTTCCCAAGGATCTCGAGGCCGCCATGCACAAGGCGCTCGCAGCCCTGGAGGCCGGCAAGGCCGACGAGGCGGCGAAGGCCTTCGACGAACTGGTGGAAAAATCCGCCGCCTCCGGCAGCATCGCCGTCGAGCGGGTGGCCCGCGGCTACGCCAGCGCCGCCCATGCCCGCGACCGGAAGACCGCCCGGCTCGCCCCGGACCCGCTGATGGAACTGTCGCTCCTGCTCAACGAGGGCGAATCCGAGGCCGCCCTCGAGAAGGCCGAGAAGGCCACGAAGACCCACGGCGAGCACGCCTCCCTCCACTACCTCAAGGCCACCGCCATGGCGCAGATGGGCCGCTACGAGGAGTCCGCCGAGGCCCTGCGCAAGGCCATGTCCATCAACCCGGACTACGGCTGGACCTTCCGCCTCGAACCCGATTTCGCCCGCGCCCGCGCCAGTTCCCATTTCGTGGGCTTCGAGCGCGGCGACTGAGCCGCGGGGGCCGCCCCTGGATCCGGATCGTCCGCTTCGCGTCGTCGCCATCGGCGGCGGGACCGGGCTCGCGGCGCTGCTGAGGGCCCTCAAGCTGGAGGCGGGACGGACCCGCGAGCCCTGGCAGGTCACCGGCATCGTGGCGGTCTCGGACAACGGCGGGTCCTCCGGACGCCTGCGGGCCGAACTGGGCACGATCCCGCCCGGGGACCTCCGCAACTGCCTGGGGGCCCTCGGCCCCGAGGATTCGGTGCTCTCCGACCTGCTCAGCTACCGGTTCCGGGGGGACGGCGCCCTCGCCGGGCACTCCCTCGGCAACCTGATGCTGGTGGCCCTGGCCGACCTGACCGGCGACTGGGTGCGCGCGATCCGCCAGCTCTCCGGGGTGCTGGTCACGGTGGGACGGCTGTACCCGGCCACCACCGTCCCGGTGACGCTGAACGCCGAGGACGCCCAGGGACGGCGGTACGTGGGCGAAACCGCCGTGAACGAGTCCAGCCCGCCCCTGGCCCGGCTCTGGCTCGAGCCCCAGGACCCTGAGCCGCTCCCCGAGGCCGTCCTCGCGATCCTCAGGGCGGACCTGGTCATCCTCGCCCCGGGGAGCCTGTACACGAGCACGATCCCCAACCTGCTGATCCGCGAGATCCAGGAGGCGCTGCTCGCCCGCGGCGCGCCCCTGCTGTACGTGGCCAACCTGATGACCGAGCCGGGCGAGAGCGCCGGACTCGACCTCGAGGACCATCTCGCGGCGATCCAGGCCTTCGGCCGGATCGGCATCCACGCCATCCTTGCCAACTCCGCACCGCTCCCGGCCAACGTCCTCCACCGCTACCTGGAGGAGGGGGGCGCGCCCCTGGACGCCTCGGCCCGGGAATGCATCGGGATCCCCGTCCATGCCCTGCCCCTCCTGGATCCCGAGTCCCAGGTGGCCCGCCACCACCCGACCCTCCTGAGGGAGGCGCTGCGTTCGGTCATCGCGCAGCTCTGAGCGCGCCGCGCCCCGGGGGAATCGCAAGACAGGCACCGGGGAATGGGCTAACCTGCCGGGGAAGGAGTGGCCCGGGGACCGCCCAGCGCTGTCCCTGGCCAGGGAGGAGCGCCACCGGTATGGGTCTGAAGGGGGATCTGTCCACCATGGGCCTGGAGGACATCCTCCAGTGGCTCGCAGTGGGCAAGAAGACCGGCGTCCTCGAGCTCCGCGGCGTGCTCCACACCAAGCGCGTGTCCTTCCAGGACGGCAGGATCACCGCCGTCTGGTCCTCCGATCCCCGCGAATACCTCGGCCAGTACCTCCTCGCCTTCAGCCGGATCACCGAGGAGCAGCTGCGCGAGGCGCTGGCGACCCAGGAGGACGAGAACCAGCTGCTTGGCAGGATCCTCATCAACCGCCAGCTGGTGACCGAGGCCGAGATCCGCAAGATCGTCCAACTGAAGGTCGAGGAGGCGATCTTCGACACCTTCCTCTGGGACATCGGCAGCTTCGAGTTCCACGACGGGGCCCCGTCGCACCAGAAGGCGATGCTCCTGAGCCTGGACGTGACCGGCATCGTCCTGGAGGGCGCCCGGCGGATGGACGAGTGGAAGCAGATCCGGGTGGCCTTCAAGGGCAACGACGCCGTGGTCTGCGCCATCCCGGAGGCGATCGCCGAGCACCTGCCCCTGGCCGCGGAGGACGCCAACATCCTGGCCCGCCTCGACGGGTTCAAGACCCTGGACCAGATCCTCATCGAGATGCGGGCGCCCGAGTTCAAGGTGAACAAGCTGCTCTACGACCTGGTCGAGAAGGGCATGGTCCGGATCGTCGACCCCGGCGGCAAGGGCGGCGAGCGCTCCAGCCTCCAGCTGCAGCGCGCCCGCCAGCTGGTGGAGAAGCAGATGCTGCAGGACGCCCAGTTCGAGCTGCGCTCGCTGCTCCAGGAGCAGCCCAAGTTCGCGGAGGCGACCCGGATGCTGCAGGTGGTGGAGCACCTGCTGGAGGAGAAGACCGTCGACCAGACCCTGGTGCCGGAGCTGGCCGTGAGCCTCGAGGAGCTGATGGAGGCGCAGCTCGGGCCCAACGAGGCCTTCCTGGCCACCCGGGTCAACGGCGTCTGGAGCATCCGCGACATCGTCAGCATCTCCCCCTTCACCGAGGAGGAATGCCTGGCCATCTTTGCGAAGCTGCTCAAGCGTGGGATCCTCAAGGTGGTCAAGCCCTTGCAGGGAGGTTTCCAGGCCCAGGCGCGCTGAATCCTCCCCCCCTGGAGGATCCATGCGCACCCTCGTCCCCTGGCTCCTGGTCGTGCTCCTGTTCCTGCCGGCTGCGGCCAAGCCCAAGCCCAAGCCCAAGGCTCCGACCGCCGCCGCGCTGCAGGCCCAGGTGAAGAAGCTCACGGCCGAGCGGGACGAGCTCAAGGAGCGGCTGGCGGCCCTCGAGGGCACCCAGCAGGAGATGGTGGCCGCCCAGCGCAGCCGGGACCTCAGCAAGGAGGAGGCCGCCGCCGCCCGCCGCGAACTGGAGGCCCTGAAGGGCTCCCTCAAGGAGAACCAGTCCAGCGGCGACACGCTCATCCGCGACCTCCAGGAGGCCCGGAACGACCTGGCCTCCACCAAGGAGGACAACATCCGCCTGCGCAAGGAGCTGGGCATCCTGAACGCCAAGGTGGCCGGCCAGGTGGGCGAGGGCGCGCTGCTGCCCCTGACCCCGGACGTGGTCCCTGCGAAGCCGATGAACCTCAAGCGCGCCACTCCGTCCGTGAAGAAGGTGGACCGGGGCGTGGTGGTGGTGAACGTGCTGGTCAACGAACAGGGCGAGGTCCTCGACACCCGGCTCCTGCAGGGCCTGCCCGGCGAGGGCGAGTGGGTGCAGAAGGCCAACGAGGCCTGCGTGGAGGCGGCCCGGCGGCTGGTGTTCGACCCGGCCCGCACCAAGGACGGCGTCCGGATCCGGGTCTGGCAGGGGGTCGGGTTCCTCCTGGACTAATCCCGTCCGGGGGCTCCGCGCTTCGGGCCTGGCGGATGTTCGGCGGGGGTGCTGCGCTGCGCTAGTCGATCCGGCAGGTCACGTCGCCGTGGGCCCAGGCCTGGCAGCCGAGGCGCTGGTCGTCCTTCGCCTTCAGGATGCGCAGGATCCGCGATTCCGAGGCGCCCGCGGGGCTGAGGTTCTCCGCACCGGCCTCGATGGTGAGCAGGCAGGTGCCGCAGCGGGCGTGCCCGCCGCAGCGGTGGTTGAGCGCTACGCCCCCCTTCGAGGCCGCGCCGAGCAGGTTCAGCTCCTGCTCGAGCTGCACCGCCCCGCGGGATTTCCCGTCGAATGAAATAGTGAACATGAGTTTCCGCAGAAGAAGGGCCCGGCGGGCCGCCCGCCCCTGGCAAACTGGGCGGAGCCACGAGTCTAGCAGGAGGGCCCGGGATGATTCCTCGACTGCCGTGCCGGATCCGGCCGCTGCGACCTGCCGGGGGGTTGCCTTGATCCTGGCCCGGCACAGCCTGGAGACCAACGCCACCCCGGATTCCGTCTGGCGCCGCTGGGTGGACGTCGGGACCTGGCCCGACTGGGACCGCGCCCTGGAAGGCGCGGGCATCGACGGCCCCTTCCAGGTCGGCACCGGCGGGCACCTGAAGCTGCAGGATGGCCGGCGGCTGCCCTTCCGCATCGTCGCCCTGGCGCCCGGCCGCGACTTCGTCCTCGAGTGCCGGCTTCCCGGTGCGGTCCTGCACCTCGCCCACGGCGTGGAATCCGCGCCCCACGGCAGCCGCCTGCACCGCGAAGCCCGCCTGGGCGGCTGGCTGGCCTGGCTGCAGGCCCGGCGCCTGCGCCCCTTCCTCCAGGAGCACGTTCCGCCGTCCCTGCGGACCCTCGCCCGGATCGCCGAACGGCCGGGTTGATGCTCCGCGGGGGTCGACGCTGCGCTCGGACCCCCGCGCCCCCGCGCTTCTGGCCCGGCCAAGCCGGGCCTTCGCTTGATCCCCGGCGGGGGTCGACGCTTCACCCGGAGGGCCGGGGTCGCCGGCCCTCCGGGTGAAGTCGTGGAGCTAGTGGCTCAGCCGCGAGACCATCGCGTAGACGATCAGCACCAGCAGCAACAGGCCCACGCCGAAGAAGATGTAGCCGGCGCTGCGGGCGATGCCCTTCCAGGCCTCCCACTCGTCCTTGACCCGGTAGGCGTCCAGCTCCCCGGTGGCGACCAGGCGGTCGTACCAGCGCTTGCGCTCGTGCAGGAGTTCGCTCTTGGAGACGCGGCCCGAGAAGATGACCGTGTCCATGGGGAACTTCTCGAGCCGGAAGTGGGTGTTGAAGAAGTGCACCGTGAAGATGAAGCCGGAGGCCAGCAGCGCCTCGTCCGAGTGGACGATCATGGCGACGTTGATCATCCAGCCCGGCAGGAAGCGGCTGAAGAACACCGGGAACCACATGATCAGGCCGGACACGCCGATGGCGAACACGCCCCAGAACACGGCCAGGTAGTCGAACTTCTCGAAGTAGGTCCAGCGGTCGAACTGCGGCTTGGGCCCCTTGCCGAAGAACCAGCGGTTGTGGTCGACGAAATCGGTGAGGTCCTGCCGGGTCGGGATCATGGAATCCGGGTGGGCCATGGCCTTCAGCAGGCGCTTGGCCTGCCACCTGCCGGTCTCGGGGTCGCGCAGGAAGCCGCGCCGGCGCCACAGGGTGATCGCCGTGTCGCCGACGTGCAGGACGAAGTAGGTGAAGGTGACCACCGCCCCGAAGTGGTGGAGGGTCCGGGCCACCTCGGCGCCGCCGAAGAGCCGGAAGATGGTCTTGGCCCAGTCCGCGTAGTAGAACTTCAGCGGCATGCCGGTGATCGTCAGGAGCAGGAAGCTGGAGACCACCAGGATGTGGAGGAAGCGCTCGAAGGGCTGGAACCGCGTGAACTGCTCGTCGTCCTCCTGGATCTTGATCTTGGCCTCGCGGAACTGCTTGGAGTCGTGACGGTAGAGCCAGATCGAGCGGAACAGCCACATCAGGGTGTGCGCCCCGAACAGGGCGAAGGTGAACACCAGCAGCCCCGTCATGACCAGGAAGACGATGTGCAGCTGGGGGTAGTTCTTGCGGTCCAGCGGATTGGCGTGGGGCGCGTAGCGGGCGAAGCTGGCGTTGGCCTTGGGATGGCACTGCTGGCAGGTCTTGACGATGTTCCCGGGGCTCAGGCGGCTGTTCGGGTCCGCCGCGCGCAGCACGTCGTGGTGGCCATGGCAGTCGTAGCAGGCGGCGACGTCGCTGGCCTGGTTGGCGCGGCCCAGGGCCATGGCCTTGCCGTGGTAGGTGTCGCGGTAGTGCTCCAGCCGGTCCTGGTGGCACTTGCCGCAGACCTGGTCGCTGCCGGCCTTGAAATGGCCGTTCAGCGGCGCCTCGATCTGGTGGGCGGTGTGGCACTGGATGCAGACCGGCCCGCGCGGGTCGCCCTTGGCCAGGAGCTGGCCGTGGATGCTCTTCATGTAGGTGGCTTCGACCTTGGTGTGGCACTTGCCGCAGGTCCGCGCCACGTTGGCGTGGTTGATCGGCGAGCTGCGGTCGACGCTACGCTTGATGTCGTGGACGCCGTGGCAGTCGCTGCAGCTGGGGGCCACGATCAGGCCCTTCACCAGCAGGGCCTTGCCGTGCATGCTCTCCTGGTACTGCGCCTCCACGTTGGGGAACTTCATCTTGTACTCGGCGGAGATGCCCGCGTTGGCGTGGCACTTCGCGCAGGTGAAGGGCAGGTTCATCTTCTGCACCGGCGAATCGGCCGACTTCACCGGCTGGATGTCGTGGTTCCCGTGGCAGTCCACGCAGCTGGCCGCGGCGGAGGAGCCCATCGCCTGGCTCATCCCGTGGATGCTCGTGTGGTAGACCTTCTGCTGGTCCGCGTGGCAGCTTCCGCAGGCGACCTCGGTGTAGGTCTCGGAGCCCTCCTGGTGCTTGTCCGTGAGCTTGGGGTGGCAGTCCTTGCAGGCCAGGGCGCCGTGGACCGAGCCGCTGAAGCGGGCCTGGTCCACGAACAGGGACTTCTTCGCGCCCTTCACGTCCTTCGACATGTCCTTGTCGGCGTGGCAGTCGAAGCAGGCCTCCTTGGCGGCTTTGGGGGCTGCGCCCTGGAGCGGGAGCGCGGCCAGCGCCAAGGCGACCGGCAGGGCCAGAAATCCCTGGAGCAGGAACCTCAAGGCTTGGGTGCGGACGGTGCGGGACATTGGCGTTCTCCGGGGGCCGGATCCAGGCGAAGGGACGCCGGACCAACGGACATTGTGGACTGCAGAATGATGAATCCGGAGAAGAAATTCATCACACTTCCCACCTTGCACCATCCTGACGAAAGGCGCGCCCCTGCTGGATCCGGGCAGCCGGGCGGGTGGACGCGCCGGGGATTCAGGCGAGCGTCAGGAAGGATCGGGAAGGACGGCCTTGCCAGAACCGCGAGCAGACCCCCCGGGTCCTTGATCCTGGACAAGGACAGAGGATCCTCGCGTAAGTTAGTCTGGGTCCACCGGAGGAACCATGAGCCTGGGCGAGCGCGTGAAGGATCTCAGCCGACTGGTGTTCCACCTCGGCACCAACAAGGTCAGCCTGACCGGCGCGGTGCTCACCACCGGCTCGGCCTTCACCATGATCTGGTTCTGGGTGATGGAGGTGATGCGTCCGCACCCGGTCAACCCCTACGCCGGCATCCTCCTGTTCCTGCTGCTTCCGGGCGTGTTCGTGGCCGGCCTTGCGCTCATCCCGCTGGGCATGTGGCTGCGACGCCGGAAACTGAGCAAGGCCGGCGAGCTGCCCTCCGAGTACCCGCAGGTGGACCTGGCGACCCCCTCGGTGCGCAACGCGATGATCGTGCTGCTGGCTGCCACCGGGCTCAACATCGTGCTGCTCGGCAATGCCAGCATCAAGGGCGTCGAGTACATGGACTCCAACCAGTTCTGCGGCCTCACCTGCCACACGGTGATGGCGCCCGAGTACACCGCCTTCCTGGGCTCGGCCCACTCGCGGGTCGGCTGCGCCCAGTGCCACATCGGCCCCGGCGCCGGCTGGTTCGTGAAGTCCAAGCTCTCCGGCACCCGCCAGCTCTTCGCGGTCGCCTTCAAGACCTACCAGCGGCCGATCCCGAGCCCCGTGGAGCACCTGCGCCCTGCCCGCGAGACCTGCGAGCAGTGCCACTGGCCGCAGAAGTTCCACGGCGACAAGCTGCTGGTCCGGACCAAGTACGCCGAGGACGAGGCCAACACCGCCACCTCCACCGTGCTGCTGCTGAAGATCGGCGGCATCACCTGGCAGGGCAAGACCGGCATCCACGGCCGGCACCTCGACACCGACGCCCGCATCAGCTACATCGCCACCGACGGCCGCCGGCAGAACATCGCCAAGGTCACCTACCGCGACGACGACGGCAAGATGGTCGAGTTCGTCACGGACGACTACAAGAAGATCCCCCAGGACCAGCTCGCCAAGGCCGAGTCCCGGGCCATGGACTGCGTGGACTGCCACAACCGGCCCACCCACGCCTTCGAGATGCCGGACCGGGCCATGGACAAGGCCATGATGGAGGGCCGCATCGCCCGCGACCTGCCCTTCATCAAGAAGAACGGCCTGGAGGCCCTGAAGCGAGCCTACGCGACCCGCGAGGAGGGTCAGGCGCAGATCGCCCAGACCCTGGCCGCCTTCTACCAGACCAAGTACCCGGACCTGTACCGTGACAAGAAGGCCCGGATCGACGACTCGATCAAGACCATCCAGGCGATCTACATGCGCAACATCTTCCCGGAGATGAAGATCACCTGGGGAACCCACCCCAACCACATCGGCCACGAGGAGTCCGCCGGCTGCTTCCGCTGCCACGACGGAAGCCACAACGCCGCCGACGGCCGCTCGATCAGCGCCGACTGCACCACCTGCCACACGATCCTCGCCCAGGACGAGAAGGACCCGAAGATCCTCAAGGACCTGTCCCCGCAGTAGCCCCGGGGCGTCCATCCCGCCGGCGGCCGATCCCCAGGGATGTGGCAACCGGGAGCGAATGACCCGAGGTTATTAATAATTAATGAATTCAGGTCATTAAACAGCCGTCCCCCCGACCTGGATCACATCCTGGCCTGCCCGGCTTGAAGTGTCGCCGGGCGGGGTCGATCATCCGTTCATCGCGTGGGAGGGAGCATGAGCGCAAGGGTGGCCGCCGTCGTCGGGGTCGGTCCGGGGATCGGCCTGGCCGTGGCCCGGCGCTTCGCCCAGGCAGGGATGGACCTCGCGCTGGTCGCCCGCGACGGGCAGCGCCTGGAGGCCTACCGGGAAGGGCTTTCCGCGCTGGGCGTCGCCGTCCACACCTGCGTCTGCGACGTGTCCGAACAGTACGAACTGAGCAAGGCCTTCCAGGACATCCGCGAGCACCTCGGGTCCCCGGAGGTGCTCGTGTACAACGCGTCCGTGCTCAAGGAGGCGCCGCCTTCCCGTCTCAGCCCGGAGGGCTTCATCCGCGAGTTCCGCACCAACTGCGTGGGTGCGCTGGTCTGCGCCGAGGAGGTCGTCCCCGAGATGCGCCGCCGGGGGCGGGGCACCATCCTGGTGACCGGGGGCGGACTGGCCCTCAAGCCGCACTTCCCCTTGGCGAGCCTCAGCATCGGCAAGGGCGCCGTGCGCACCCTGGCGTTCATGCTGGCCGAGGAACTGGAGCCCGAGGGCATCCACGTCGCCACGATCACCGTCGACGGGTTCGTCCAGCCCGGCACCCGCTTCGACCCGGACACCATCGCCGAGGCCTACTGGAAGCTGCACAAGGAGCCGAAGGGCGCCTGGACCCGGGAAGTGCTGTTCCAGTAGGGAACTCCCCCCTTCCTACCTGCGGGTGTAGACCGCCGGCTCGGTTTCGCCCTTCTCCACCTTGGCGAGGATGCCTTCGAGGCGCTTCCGGTAGGCCGGGTCCTTCTCCCGGGACAGGATGTCCTTGAGGATCGCGGCGTGGGCGACCTTCAGGGCCTCCGCGGCCGGAACCGCCAGGTCGGGCTTGACGCCGACGTGCTCCCAGTTGGTGCCGGTCACCGGGTTGACCGCGCGGCCGGTGGGGATGAAGGCGACGAACCCGTGTCCGAGCGCCACCGGTCCGCCCGGATTGGCGCCCCCGCCGGTGGTCTCCCCCACCAGCACGGCCCGCTTCTGGGTCTGGAAGTCGTAGGCGCACTCCTCGCCTCCGGAGAAGGTGCGGGCGGAGGTGAGCACGTAGACCGGCTGGGTGTAGCGGGGCGCCACGGTGGGGCTGGTCCAGTACTGGCGCGTGCGGTCGCGGGGGCGGTTGTAGATGGAATTGAGGTGCCGGCTGTCCCCCTCGGCGAAGAAGTGGCTGAGCAGGTAGGCGACACTCTCCGGGTCGCCGCCCCCGTTCTGGCGCAGGTCCAGGATCAGGGCCTCGGTGCCCGACAGCAGCTGGATCGCCGCGGAGAAGGCGGGACCGACGAACTCGGTGGGGCCGAAACCGCGCAGGTCCAGGTACCCGACGTTGCCGGCCAGCTGCTCGACCCGGGCGATGCCGAAGGCGCGTCGGGCTGCGGACTTCCGCAGCTGCTCGAGCTCCTCCCGGCCGGGCGGCCGGTCGCCATCGTCCGGCCGGGCCTTGAACCCGGGGTCGTGGCGCACCCGGAAGTGCCCGTCCTTTCCGGCCTCCCGCAGGTCCCGGGTCAAGGCCTCCGCGAAGGCCTCGGCGGTGGCGGCTGCGTCATAGACCCCGGATCGGGCCTTCGCCTCCAGGGCTGGACCGGCCTGAAGGGCGACCTCGGGGAACACGTAGCGGGCCTTCAGCTCGCCTGCCAGGGTCGCGACCACCTCCCGGCGCTGGGCCGGCGTCTGGGTGCAGACCGGGAAGGCAAGGACACAAAGCAGGAGGGCGGCTCGGTTCGGCATGACGGGCTCCAGGGCCCCAGGATCGGCGTGATCCGCGCCGGGGTCGAGCCGGCAGGATGCCGGTTTCCCGGCAGCCTGCCAGAATCGGCCCATGACCGAGCGCGGGCTGGACGACCTGGACCGCCGGATCCTCGAGGAACTGGCTGCGGACGCGCGCCTGACCCAGGTCGCCCTGGCCGCGCGCGTGGGCCGGTCGCGCACCGCGGTCCAGGAACGGATCCGGCGCCTGGAACAGGCGGGCGTCATCCAGGGCTATACCCTCCGGCTCGGCCGGGCCCGGGAACCAGGGGTGAGGGCCTACCTGCTGGTGAAGGGCACCGGCCCCAGCCACGACCGTGCCGTCAAGCATCTGGCCGCCATCCCCGAGGTGAAGGTGGCCGACAGCGTGAGCGGCTCCACCGACCTGATCCTGCAGCTGGAGGCCCCGGGCCTGGAGGACCTGAACCGGGTCCGGGACGCGGTCGCCCGGCTCCCCGGCGTGGGCGGGACCGAAACGCTGCTGGTCCTGGCGCCGCGCTTCGATCGCCGCTGAAGGGACTCCCGCCGCAGCCTACAATGGGGCATGGCCCAGGACCCCAAGGAAGGCGGCGGAACCCTCACCAGGCCCCGCGCCCGGGGAAAGCTCAAGCCCCCCTCGATGTGGCAGGTGCTCCTGCACAACGACGACTTCACCACCCAGGAATTCGTGGTCTGGGTGCTGCGGTCCGTCTTCCACAAGCCGGAGGCCGAGGCGGTCCGGATCATGCTCGACGTCCACCGCCGGGGCAAGGGCGCGGCCGGGGTGTACACCAAGGACGTGGCCGAGACCCGGGTGGCCCAGGTCAAGCGCCTGGCGGAGGCCCAGGAATTCCCGCTGCTCTGCACCCTGGAACCGGAAGCCTGAGCTCCGGGCTATCCTTCCCCTGATGGCCCGCGACACCCCTCCCCCGCTCAGCAAGGCCCTCCAGGGCGGCCTCTCCAAGGCCTACCAGGCCGCCAAGACGGCCCGCCACGAGTTCATCACCCTGGAGCACCTGCTGCTCGGCCTGCTCGAGGACCCCCTGGCCCGGGAGGCCGTCGCCGCCTGCGGCGGCGACCCGGCCCGGCTCGCCGCGGCCCTGGAGGGGGTCCTCGAGGAGAAGGCCGATCCGGGGCCCGGCGACCACC
>JAYRFV010000172.1:0-31188 GCA_041908165.1 Holophagales bacterium
CCACCGCGTCCACCCAGGCCACCGCGGGCTCGGCGAGGATGCTGAGCGGGGGCCGGACGATCTGGAAGCGGCCGCGGCCGCGGCCCGCGGTGACCCTCCGCGCCGCGGTCTCCCCGGCCAGCAGCTCGTCGCCCAGGCCCCGCTCGACGAAGGTCGTGGTGGACCCGCGGGCGCCCGCGTCCAGCACCGGCACGCGCCGGAACAGCTCCGCCACGAAGGCCCTGGCCTTGGCCTCGGATCCGTCCTTCTGCTTCAGGGCCCAGCCCCAGGCCGCCAGGTAGTTCCAGCGGGCGCCGCCGCTGGTCTTCGGGTTCGGGGTGAGCACCTGGACGCCGGGCTTGACCAGGTCGTTCCAGTCCTTGATGCCCTTCGGATTCCCGGCCCGGACCAGGAACACCACCGTGGACACGTAGGGTGAACTGTTGTTCGGCAGGCGCCCCTGCCAACCCTTCGGCAGCAGCTGCCGGCGGGCGGCGAGGGCATCGATGTCATGGGCCAGGGCCAGCGTCACCACGTCAGCGGCCAGCCCGTCGAGCACCGAGCGCGCCTGCTTCCCCGAACCGCCGTGGGACTGCGAGATCCGCACCACCTGCCCGGTCCGGGCCTTCCAATGCGCGGCGAAGCGGGGGTTGAGCTCCTGGAAGAGCTCCCGGGTGGGGTCGTAGGAGACGTTGAGGAGCCTCGCCTCCTGGGCGCCGAGGCTGGCGCAGAAGGCGGCCAGGAGGAGGAGGGGCAGGGGGGTCGTGGGCATGGGCTTTGCCGCCGCGGCGCTGGGAGGAGAACTGCGTCGGCACGGCCCGGATCCAGGCCCTGTCCGGCCCTGCCTTCGAGCGGGATGGTCCAATCTACCATCGAACAATGCCCGGCTTCACCGGCGGGCCCCTAGCCCCAGGGATCGGAGGGCCCGTCCCGCAAGCCCGGGTTCCGGAAAACCGGCAATCTTCGAATAGTCCTCCGAATTCGGCGGGAACGGTGTAGCTTTACATCTGCCTTCCCTGCATTTACCTGCAGCGGAACGGCGGACACGGGGTTGGAGATGCCGAACATCGCGACGGTCCTGAAAGAAGAAATCCTCCGGCTCGCCCGCAAGGAGCTCCGCCGCGAACTGGAAGGCCTCAAGAAGGCCTCGGGACTCTACCGCTCCGAGATCGCCGCCCTGAAGCGGCGGGTTGCCGCCCTCGAAAAGCAGGTGGCCAGGCTCGAGAAGGCCGGTGCCGCGTCCACCCCTGCACCCCGCGCGGCCGGGAACATCCGCTTCAGCCCGAAGGGCCTCGCCGCCCACCGCGCCCGCCTGGGTCTCTCCGCGCTGGAGGCCGGCCTTCTGGTGGGGGTCTCGGCCCAGACCATCTACAACTGGGAAGCCGGGAACTCGCGACCCCGGGAAGCCCAACTGCAGGCCATCGCAGCCCTTCGGGGGATGGGGAAGCGCGCCGCCCGGGCGCGCCTCGCCCCGGCCGGCGAATAGCCCGTCCGAAGGAAAGCCCGCAAACCTGATGGCTGCGGGCTCATTGGTGGCGGAGAGTGAGGGATTCGAACCCTCGATAGGCTTTTGACCTATACACGATTTCCAGTCGTGCTCCTTCAGCCACTCGGACAACTCTCCGGGGTCTGCTCCCTGGGTGGCAGGGACCCAAGATCCTAGCACGGCGGCGGCTGCGGGCCAACGGACCATTCCCGGCCGGCCGGGTCTACAGTAGAGGTTCACGCGGTGGGACCATGAGCACCCTCGACGACATCCGATCCCTGGTGGGAGAACTGGCCCAGGCACCGATCCCCGAGGATCCCGGAGCCTCGCTGTTCGAGGCCGGGGTGATCGACTCCTTCGGCATCATGGACCTGGTGGAGCGGCTCGAGGCGGCCTTCGGGATCAAGGTGCCGGATGGCGACATGATGCCCCGCACCTTCGAGTCGCTGGCCCGGATCGCCGCCTACGTGGACGCGCGGCGGGGCTGATGGCCGCGGTCCTCGGCTTCGGCGCCTGCCTGCCCGAGCGGGTGGTGGGCAACAGCGAACTGGCCGGCTTGCTTGGTGTCGAACCGGACTGGATCCTGGAGGCCTGTGGCATCCGCGAGCGGCGCTGGGCCGACGCCCAGAGCGTGGTGGACCTGGCCGAGGGAGCCGCCCGCGAGGCCCTGGCGGCGGCCGGAATGGAGGCCACTGCGCTGGGCGGGCTGATCGTCGGCACCGGCACCCCGGAGCGGCAGTTCCCGGGCGTGTCGGCGGACCTGCAGGCACGGCTGCGCTGCCCGGGCATTCCGGCCTTCGACGTCCACCTGGCCAGCAGCGGCGGGCTGGTCGCCCTGTGCCTGGCAGCGCAGCTGTGCGGAAGCCTCGGTCCGGTGCTGGTGGTCGGCGCCGAGCGGATGAGCGAGGTTGTCCGGAGGGACCTTGCGAAGGAGACCGCCATCCTGTTCGGCGACGGCGCCGGCGCCGCCGTGGTCTCGGGCGGTCCAGGCCCGCTGGAGGTCCTGGACGCGCGCTGGGCCGGCGACGGCAGTTTCGCCGCCGACCTGGCCCTGGATTTCGGCGGGGTGCTGCGCATGAACGGCCGCGCTGTGATCATGCAGGCCAACCGCAAGCTCACCGCGGTCGTGCAGGAACTGCTTCAGGGCCACCACCTGGCCGCCGCCGACATCGACCTGTTCCTGTTCCACCAGGCCAACCTCAACCTGCTGCGGCAGGTGGGGAAGACCCTCGGCATTGACCCGGCCAGGGTGCCCATCACCCTGGACCGCTATGGCAACACCAGCGCCGCCTCGGTGCTCATTGCTGGCGCGGAGGCTTGGCGGGAAGGACGATTCCAGCCGGGCGGCCGGGCCATCATGGCCGCCTTTGGCGCCGGCTTCAGCTGGGGCGGGCTGCTGCTGGACGTCCGCTGACCGCCTGTCAGAACGTCGCGGCCAGGTAGGGGTTCGCTGTCGAGTGGTCGTCAAAGGTCCTGCCCACCAGCACGCCGAGGGACAACGCCATGCGCCGCCCCAGCCGCAGGCCCAGCTCGGCCCGGCCGGCAAGGCGGTTGGCCTTCTGCGAACGGGCCGGGAGCCGGTCCTCCTGGGCCACCGACCAGTGTTGGAACGAGACCCCTGCGGACAGGAAAGGGGTGCTGCCTCCCAGTTCGGGCAAGGACAGGAGTCCCTCGGCGCCGAGACCGAACGTGCTCACCGGGCCCATTCCGTTGCGTCCGGGGAAACCGTCGCCGTCCAGGCGAAGGCGCAGCCGCAGGGGGGTGTCGCCGAACACTGCGGCGAACCCGGCGCCACCGCCATTGCGGCTGGCGACCACGGGGTCGAGTCCGCCGCCGGCGCGGACCGCCCGCACCTGGAACTGGTAGACGATGCCGTCCTCGCGCGAGCTCAGCCCGAGGTCGAGCTTGTCCTGGGCGGGGGCGACCGCAGCACACAGGACCAGGAAGAGGGTGCTTCGGAGCTTGGACACCATGGCGACTCCGGTCCGGGGTTCGACGCCTCGAATCCTACGCCGATCCGGGTCGGCGGCTACCGGGGCGTGTCATGGGCGGACGCGGGGGCGGGCGCCTGGGCGGCCGTCCAGGCCTGGTGCTTCAGGACGAGCGCATCCACCAGGCTGCGGGCGAGGCGGTCGGCGCCGGTGCGGGTGGGGTGGGTGAAGTCGCCGGTCATGAGCCGTGGCGTCTGCTGGTACCCGCGCACCGCGGCGCCTTCCCCGCCCATGGCGCGGTAGCTGTCGAAGAACGCCAAGCCGAGTTCGGCGGCGATCCGCTTCTGCGCCTCGACGATGCGGATCAGGTTGGGCATGGTGCCGAGCCGGCCCTCGGCGCTGCGCTCGCCGCGGTCCATGGGGCCCATCACCAGGATGCTCGCGCTCGGCAGGGCCTCGCGGACCCGCCGCACCACCTCGCGGTAGTCGGCGGCGTAGGCCGGGCCGGGGATGTTGTAGTAGCCCACCTCGTTGGTGCCGAAGGCCAGCACCACCAGGTCCGGCCGGCGCAGGCGCAGGGCCTGGATCCAGTGCTGCGGGTCGATCCTGGCGAGGTGCTGGATGGCGTAGCCGTTCTGGCCGAGGGGGTCGACCACCACGCCGGATCCTTGGCGCTCGAGCACCAGGCCGTAGAGCAGGGCGTCGCCGCGGACCGTCAGGTGACGTGCGGCGGCGGCGGACACCCGGGCGACGGTGATGCCCGCCCCGGGCTCGGTGCGGAGGTCCACCGGCGCGCCGCGGTCCACCTGCACCTGCAGGCGGCCGGTCCGGGGCTGGGCCAGGTAGTGCAGTTCCACGGTGTCGAAGGGCTGGGCGGTGCTGAGCACCGTCTCGGCACCGGGCCCGCCGGTGAAGGCGATCCCCGCCAGGCCGTAGCGGCGGTCCGGCCGACCGGTGAGCACCGGGCTGTGGAGGCGCCAGCCCTTGCCCTTCAGGTTCAGGCCCAGCCGCCCGTACCACTCCCAGGGCCGCTGCGGGTAGATCCACCCGGGGCCCCCATCGCCGTAGGCCTGCTGCAGGCGGGCCCGGACTTCTCCGGTGATGAGGTCGCCGGTGACCACCGAGTCGCCGAAATGGGCGATGCGGGTGAGGCCATCGCCGCGGGCCGTGCGGGCGAGGCTCTCGTGGAAATGGGCGAGGGCCCCCTGCGGGCCGCTCAACAGGTCGGCGGGGGCGGGATCCACCGGCAGCGCGGCGGGCAGCCGCGACGGCGCGGGAACCGGCCGGGCCGGCGCCGGCTGGGCCGGCGAAGCCTGGCCCTGCGGCTGAACGGGTCCGGCGACCGGCTCGACCGGCTGGCGCAGCACCCGCTCCCAGGGCCGGGCCCGGGGCTGGCCCAGGAAGGGTGCGACGAAGGCCTGCCGGAGCTGCGCCGCATCCAGCAGCCGCCATTTCCCCGGCAGGGGCAGCAGGTAGGGCAGGGTCGCTGCCGCCCCCAGCAGGGCGGCGGTGGTCCAGGGGCTTCGCAGGGGACGCACCTCAGAACCCCTGGTAGATGAAGCCGGCGACCCGGGTGCCGGCGGCGGCGCGGACCAGCACCGCCACGGCCACCAGCAGCAGGGCCTGGGCCGGCGCAGGGAGTGCGGTGAAGCGGTCGCGCAGCCGGGGCAGCCAGCCTTCCGGCAGCCACTGCACGGCGAAGGACAAGCCGGTCAGCAGCAGGGCATCGAGGGGCAGGTTGCCCCGGCCGGTGGTGCCGTCGACCAGGCGCGACAGGACCTGCCCGGCCTGCTCGAGGCCGTCCGCGCGGAAGAAGATCCAGCCCAGGAGCACCACGTGGAGGGTCGCGGCCACGCCCAGGACGCGCTTCCAGCGGGGCTGGGGCAGCCGCGGGCCGCGGCCCCTGGGTTCGAAGGCGCGCCACAGGGCGAGGCCGGCCCCGTGGACCGCGCCCCAGGC
Source organism: Holophagales bacterium (assembly GCA_041908165.1). Taxonomy (GTDB): domain Bacteria; phylum Acidobacteriota; class Holophagae; order Holophagales; family Holophagaceae; genus JACQZU01. The sequence continues at coordinate 5,356 of JAYRFV010000172.1, forward strand.
CAGGAATGTCCAGGCGACGCCGTGCCACAGGCCGCCGGCCAGGAAGGTGGCGATGATGGCGAGGGTGGGACCCAGCCGGGTGCGCTTGCCGGGCAGGTTGAAGAACAGGTAGTCACGGAGCCAGGTGCTGAAGCTGATGTGCCAGCGCTGCCAGAATTCGGGCAGGCTGGCGGCGCGGTACGGTGAATTGAAGTTGTCCTTGAGCCGGAACCCCAGCAGGAGGGCGGCGCCGAGGGCGAGGTCGCTGTAGCCGGAGAAGTCGAGCCAGATCTGGGCGGCATACCCGTAGACGCCGCCGGCCACCTCGAGGCTGCTGAAGAACAGCGGCTGCTCGAAGACGCGGTCGACCAGCTGCACGCCCAGATGGTCGGCGCCGGCCTTCTTGACGAATCCCAGGGCGAGCAGGAAGAAGGCCTCGGCGGCGAGGGCGGGGTCCATCACCCGGGGCGGCCGGTCGAACTGGGGCAGCAGCACCTCCGCCCGGGTGATCGGGCCCGCCAGCAGGGTCGGGAAGAAGGCCACGAAGCCCAGGTAGCGGAGGAACGATCGTTCCGGCGGCTGGTGCCCGCGATGGACGTCGAGGACGTAGGAGAGGCTCTGGAAGGTGTAGAAGCTGAGACCTGTGAAGGCCAGGAGCCGCCATCCCGGAGCCAGGGGCAGCACCCAGGACAGGCCGGCCACGAGGGGTTCCCAGGCCTTGAAGGCGAGCAGCAGGCCGAGGTCGACCGTCAGCGACACCGCGAGCAGCGCACGCCGCCGTCCGGCGCCGCCGGTCCGGCCGAGGGCCCGGCCCACCGCCCAGTCCGTGCCGGCGGTGGCCAGCAGCGGCAGGAGGAAGGCCGGGTTCCAGGTGGCGTAGAAGGCGAGGCCGGCGAGCCCGAGCAACCCGGTGGGAACCCGGCCCCGCAGCCGTGCGAACGCGGCGAACAGGGGAACCAGCACGGCGAGGAAGAGCAGGAACGGCGGATCCGAGAGGTTCATCGCGGGGTGCCCGTGACGTCTGGACGGCGCGCCACCGTCGCCTCGGCGGCATCCAGGGCCTTCGCCAGCAGGTCGGCCAGCCTCCGGTAGCCGCCGGCGGTGAGGTGCACGAGGTCGCGCTGGGCGAGGCGCTGGCGGCGCCAGCGCTGGATCGCCCCCTCTCCGCCCATGGCGGCGCGGGCGTCCCAGAAGGCGCAGCCGGCCTCGGTGCAGGCGCCGCGCATGGCGGCGATGATGGTCTTCGCGCCGAGCTTCAGGTTCTGGCCGCGGCGGCGCCGGCCCATCCGGTCGAGGGGGCCCACCAGCAGCACCGGTGCGCCGCCTTCCTCCTTGAGGGTGCGCAGCAGGCGGGAGGCTCGCGCCTGGTAGGCGGCGCCGTCGAGGTCGCGGCGGCCCAGGTCGTTGGTGCCGAAGGCCAGCACCAGCAGGTCCGGGCGCAGGTCGCGCAGGAGCGTCGCCCGCAGCACCGGGTCCCAGCGCTCGAGGTCCAGCAGTTCCGCACCGTTCAGGCCAAGCTCGTCGACGATCGCGCCGGGCCGCCCGCTGCCGAGGTCGGCTCCGAGCAGGCGCAGGCCCTCCGGAAGGCCGATGCCCATGGTGGAGAAGGGGCCCGGCCCGGAGGGTTCGAGGATGCGCAGGGCGGTCCCCTCGGCCAGCGGCCTGTGCAGGACCTCCTTGAGCGGCAGCGGGGCCGGCGGTTCCTCGGGTCCAGAGAGGATGGGCTCCAGGCCTTCGGGGCCGAGCAGGTGCAGACGGACGCGGGCGAAGCTCCCGCGCAGGACCAGCCGTTCCTCCGCCGGGATCTCGAGGGCCGCGCCGGCGAGTCCGACGCGACCGCTGGATTCCGGGCTGCGGAGGCTTTCCGCGGGCCAGCGCCGGCCGAATTCCAGCTCCAGGTCGGGACGCGGGTAGCCGCGCCAGGGCCGGGCAGGCAGCACCAGGCCCGGGCCGGCGTCGCCCAGACGCTCCTGCAGCAGCGCGCGCAGCCGGCCGGGCCAGAACCCGGCGGCGGTGTGGCTGTCGCCGAACCAGGCGACCCGCACCGGCCTGCGCGCCTCGCCCGGTTCGAGGCTGCCGCGCAGGGCGGAGAAGTAGGCCTCGAGGCTGGCGGCGCCTTCCAGGACGGCGCCCTCCACCGGTGCCTTGCGGACCGCTGCCGTCGGCCGCGCCGGGCGCCTGGCCGGCGGTCCCGCGGCCAGCAGCGCCGCGCCGGCGAGAAAGGCGGCCGGCAGCCTCACCGCGGTCCCCGGCCGACCCAGCTGCCGCGCAGGCCTTCCACCTTGGTCGGATCGTCGGTGATGAACAGCCGTCCGTCCTCGGTGCGGAACGTGTAGATCGGCCGGGGCGCGGTGGCGGGCTCCGCCTGCGCCGGCTCGAACCGGCCAAGCAGTTGCGGGGCTTGGGCCGGCAGGCTGAAGGCGCCGGGCCGGGCCTTGGCCAGGCGGGGATCGTCGCCGGCCGGCAGCGCACGCTCCAGCCGGCCGAGCAGCGCGGCGGCGCCGGCTCGGGCCAGGCGGGCATAGCCTTCGGCCGAGAAGTGGACCCGGTCCTTCAGCGCCAGGCCCTCCACCACCCAGGCGGGCATGCTACCGGCCCCGCCCATGGCCTCCTGCTGGCTCACGAACAGGGCCCCGGCCTGCCGGGCCAGCTCGGCCTGGATCCGGGTCACCTCCTTGAGCGCGCCGGGCCGGGACTTCGGCAGCACCGAATCCGGTGGCCCCAGCAGCAGCAGCGCGGCCCCCGGGGCGGCCGCCCGGAAGCGATCCAGCACGGCGCGAAGGGTGCGCCGGTAGGCCTCGGGGTCGAAGTCGCCGAGGCTCGCCTCGTTGGTGCCGAAGGCCAGCACCAGCAGATCGGGGGCCTCCCGGGACAGGACCGCGGTGAAGACCCCGGGGTCGCTGCGCAGCAGCCAGGCGGCCTGCGCGCCGTTGGTGCCTGTGGCGGAATAGCTCGCGCCCGGTCCGTTCTCCAGGGCCAGGCCGAGGAGCCGGACCGCGCCCCCGAGGCACTCAAGCTCGAGCCGCCGTCCGTCGCCACCCAGGTCCGGCTGGAGGCACAGGGCTTCCACCGGACCCTCCAGGTCGACCAGGGCCACCTCCCGGCCGTCCACGCGCACCCGGAGGCGGCCGCCGCCAGGCTGCCGCAGCAGGTGCAGACGCAGGCGCCGGAAGGGCGCCTCCACCCAGGCCCGCTCCCCGGACCGCTGGGCTTCCAGGTAGGACCCTCCCGGTCCGCTGAGGCCGTCGGAACCGTTCCGGAGGGTCGGCTGGTGCGCCTGCCAGCCGGGGCTGCGTCCGCAGCGGGGGCCGGCGCTGGCCAGCCAGGGAAGTCCGAGGCCGGTGCCGCCCTCGCCGAACTGGGCCTGAAGGTAGGCACGCCAGGTGGCGGCGAAGCTTCTCGCCCCGGTGTGGCTGTCGCCGAAGTGCAGCACCCGGAGGGTGTCCAGGCCGGCGCGGGCGCGCAGGGCGCGCTCCGCCGCGGCAGAGAAGGGATCCTGGGCCACCAGGGCCGGGGCCAGGACGAGCAGGGCTGGGGTCAAGGTTCGAAGCAGGCGCAAGGGTCCATTCTATCGCGGCTGCTCCGGGGCCCTGAGCCCCGCTGCAGGCCGGGCGGCCTCCAGGATCCCGTATGCTGGGACGTCCGTTCCCTGGAGAGGGTCCCATGCTGATGCCCGCGTCCCTTCGTCGGCTGGCCGCGCCGGCCGCCTTCCTGCTGCTGGCCGCGACGTTGATCGCCGCCCAGGCTCCCAGGCGGCCCCTCACCCAGCGGGACTTCGGGGCCTGGCGCAGCATCAGCAGCCCGGTCCTGTCCCGCGACGGCCGGGTGCTGGCGTATGCGTTCATGCCGCAGGAGGGCGACGGCGACCTGCGGGTGAAGGACTTGAGGGACGGCCGGGAGTGGACGCACGGCGCCGGTGCCCTGCCGCCCCCGCCGATCCAGCTGCCCGAGGACGTGAACCCCGAGGCTCCGGTCCCGCAGCCGAGCATCCGCATCGCCATCACCAGCGACGGCCGGTTCGTGGTGGCCACCACCTATCCAACCCGGGCCGAGACGGAAAAGGCGCGGAAGGCCAGGAAGAAGCCCGAGGAGATGCCCAAGGGCGGCCTGCTGGTCGTGGACGCGGCCAGCGGGGCCGCCGTCCGTCTCGAGAACGTGAAGAGCGTCCAGGTGCCCGCCCGGGGCGGCGCCTGGGCGGCCTACCTCAAGGAGCCGAAGCCGGAGCCGAAGAAGGAGGACCCGGCCAAGGCCGAGGCCGGCCCGCGCCGGCCCGGGGCGGACCGGCGGGAGTTCGGCTCGGAGCTGGTGCTCCGGGACCTGGCCAGCGGCGCCGAGCGCAGCTTCCCGGACGTCCTCGAGTACAGCTTCGCCCGCGACGGCCGCACCCTGCTGTTCGCCGTCTCCTCCCGCAGCGAGGAACGCAACGGCGTCTACGCCTTCACCCCCGGCACCGCGGAACCGACCCCCCTGCTCGCCGGCAAGGGCCGCCACCTGAAGCTGGCCTGGGACCGTGAACAGCGGCAGGCGGCCTGGGTCAGCAGCCAGGAGGGCGCGGCGGCGCCCGCCTTCCAGGTCTTCCTGTGGGCGCGCGGCCAGGCCGCGGCCCGGGCGGCGGTGGGTCCGGCCACGCCGGGGTTCCCGAAGGACCTCGGAGTCGCCGACAAGGGAACCCTGGCCTTCAGCCGGGACGGCGGCCGGCTCTACGTTCCGGCGGCCGCGCCCGCGCGCCCCGCTGGGGAGGCCGAGGAGGGGGCCGAGGACAAGGTGGTCGCCGACCTCTGGCACTGGAAGGACGACCAGGTCCAGCCGATCCAGCGGGTGCGCGCCAACCAGGAGCGGAACCGCACCTTCCGCGGCGTCTTCCACATCGCCGAGGGCCGGTACGTCCAGGTCTCGGATGCCACGCTCCCGGCCGTCAGCTTCAGCGACGACGGCGCGCGCGCCATCGGATTCGACGACCGCGCCTACCGCCGCCGCACCGACTACGACGGCGCCTACGCCGACCTGTACGTGGTGGACACGGTGCTCGGCACGCGCACCCTGGCCCTGAAGGAGTTCCGCGGCGCCCTCGGCGGCCGCGGCGGCGGTCCCCTGGCCTGGTCCCCGGACGGCCGCCACGCGGCCTTCTTCGCGGACCGTCACTGGCACCTGCTCGATGCCCGCAGCGGCGCCATCCGGAACCTCACCGCCCAGGCCGGGGTGGCCTTCCAGCGCGAGGACCATGACACCCCCGACCCGGCGCCGGCCTATGGCAGCGGCGGCTGGACCAAGGACGGCAAGGCCTTCCTCGCCTACGACCGGTACGACCTCTGGGTGCTCCCGGTGGAGGGTGGGAAGGCCCGCTGCCTCACCGCCGGGGCCGGGCGCGCGCAGCGGATCGCCTTGAGGCTGGAACGCGTTGAGCCGGTCGAGGAGGACGATGAGGAGCGCGGCCTCGATCCGGGCAGGCCGGTCACCCTCCGCGGCGAGCACGAGACCACCCGTGCCACCGGGTACTTCCGCACCGGCTTTGACGCACCGGCCGCACCGGTGCGGCTGCTTTGGGCGGACCGGAACCACCGGTTCCTCGCCCGGGCCAAGGACGCGGAAACGGTGTTGATCAGCGCCTCGCGGTTCGACGAGTACCCGGACCTCCTGAGGACGGACGCGGATTTCCGCCGTCCGGCCAAGGTCACCGACGGCGGCGCCCAGATGGCGCCCTTCCTCTGGGGCAGCGGTGAACTGCTGGACTTCCGCAGCGCCAGCGGCGTGCCGCTGCAGGCGGCCCTCTACAAGCCCGCCGCGTTCGATCCCCGGCGGAAGTACCCCGTCCTGGTCTACATCTACGAGCGGCTCTCGCAGGGCGTCCACGGGTTCGTCAACCCGGCACCCAGCCACAACCCGAACCCGTCGCTCTACACCAGCAACGGCTACCTGGTGCTGATGCCGGACATCGTCTACACCCTCGGGCAGCCCGGCCGGAGCGCCCTCGACTGCGTCCTGCCCGCGATCCAGGCGCTGGTCGACCGGGGCTGCGTGGACGAGCGCGCGATCGGCATCGCCGGCCACTCCTGGGGCGGGTACCAGATCGCCTACATGGTCACCCAGACCGACCGGTTCCGGGCTGCGGAATGCGGCGCCCCGGTGGGCAACATGACCAGCGCCTACTCGGGGATCCGGTGGGGCAGCGGCCAGCCGCGCCAGTTCCAGTACGAGAGGTCGCAGAGCCGGATCGGTCCGAGCCTCTACGAAGCACCGCTGAAGTACCTGGAGAACTCCCCGGTCTTCCTCGCCGACCGGGTGCGCACGCCGCTGCTGATCCTCCACGACGACATGGACGACGCCGTGCCCTGGACCCAGGGCATCGAACTGTTCCTGGCCCTCCGCCGCCACGGGCGGGAGGCCTACCTGTTCAACTACAACGGCGAGTTCCACGGTTTGCGGAGGCGGGCGGACGCCAAGGACTTCGCGCTCCGCACCCAGCAGTTCTTCGACCACCACCTCAAGGGGTCGCCCAGGCCCGACTGGATGGAAAAGGGGATCCCGTTCCTGGATCGGGAGCAGGAGAAAATCCGCTTCCGAAACGAAGTTAATAAATAAGAAAAACCATATTAATAATTAACAACAACAGTCCAAAATTCCTGGAGAGCCGCCCCGGGACGAAGATCCTTCGGTCCGCGGCCCGGCCCGGGTTGGTGGGTGGAGGCCGCGCGGGTGGCCTGGAATCGGTCGCGGACCTTACGGGAATTTCACAACCCCGCCAGAATCTTCATGTTGTTCTTTCCCCGCGCAAGGCGGTATGATCCGCTCAGCCTGATAACTTCCGAGGAGCGAGCCTATGGCTTCCGTGCGCTGGATTCTTCCTTTCACTGCTTCGCTGGGCATGTTCGCTGCGGCGGACGAGCCGAGCCGCTTCTGGCCCTGGGAAGTCCAGGTGGGCGTCGACCAGATGGGCTACAAGAACCACGACGTGACCGGTCCCGCCGGCACCTTCAAGATGGGCGCCGACTCCCGCACCGCGCCCAGCGTGCGCGTGGCCCTCGAGCCCTTCTGCTTCAGCTGGGGCGGCCTGCAGTTCAACCTCGGCTACCGGGCCGGGAACGACGTGCCCATCAACTACGGCGCCAAGGCCCCGGTGGACATGAAGCACAAGGAGCAGCTGCAGGTGGGCGTGCTGGCGCGTTTCCAGCCGATGCAGCACTTCGAGTGGGGCCTCGGCCTGGATGAGCGCCGCGACGCGATGCGCGCCACCGGCGCGGTGGGCACTCCCACCGAGGACACCCAGTGGCGGCCCTGGTTCCGCGCGGTGGCGCGCTACACCTGGGACGACGGCCGGTCCTCGAAGATCCCCTTCGTCGGCGTCGAATTCGCCAAGGCCCTCAGCGACGTCAAGATCGATCCTCAGGTCTACTACCAGGACTACGTGGTCCTCACCGGCGACTACCCGGCCGGCCGGCGCACCCGCGAGAAGGGTCCCGACAGCCTGACCCGCGGCCACTTCCCGGACTGGCAACTCGCCCTCGTCGGCGGCATTCGGTTCGGCCGCCATCCCAAGAACTGCGGACCCGCCGTCGGAATGACGCCTTCCACCGCACCGGCCCCGGCCGCCGCGCCGGCGCCGGCTCCGACCCCCGCGCCGGTGGTCGCCCCGGCCCCGGCCCCCGCCCCCGCGCCTGAACCGGCCCGGACCGCCCCGGTGACCGCCCCGGCTCCGCCGCCCGTCGAGGTGGAGGGCCTGGTGGTGCGCTTCGGCTTCGACCAGTCCAGCAAGACCAAGAAGGCCCTGCAGACCGTCAAGGACTGGGCGGCCAAGTACAAGGGCAGCGTGTCCTCCGCCTCGGTGACCGTCACCGGCCACACCGACAGCATCGGCTCCAAGGGCTACAACCAGAAACTGTCCGAGCGCCGCGCCGCCGCGGTGGTGAAGGTCCTCAACGAGCAGGGCATCAGCACCGAGAAGGTGAACGTGACCGGCAAGGCCTTCGACGAACCGGCCGCGGACAACAAGACCCGCCTCGGCCGCGCCAAGAACCGCCGCACCGAGGTCCACGTCAAGGGCGAGAAGTACAAGGAGACCGGCAAGCTCGAGACCGAGCCGATCCTGAACGAGAAGAAGAAGGCCGCCGCGCCGAAGGCCGAGGCCGCCCCGGCCGCCGAGCCGAAGGCGGAGGCCAAGCCGGCCGCCAAGCCCGCGAAGAAGTAGTTGCGGGGAATACGTCGACGAAAGGGCCCCGTGAGGGGCCCTTTCCCGTGCGGCGCGGAGGTCGCCGGGGTCAGCGCCGTTCGCCGGCGAGGAGCTCCGCGTAGGTCCCCTTGAAGTCCTCGATGCCGTCCTCCTTGAGGATCCAGATCCGGCTGGCCACCTCGTCGATCAGGTCCTCGTCGTGGGTGACCATCAGCAGGGTCCCCTCGTAGCGCTGGAGCGCGGCGTTGAGCGCGATGACCGCCTCGAGGTCCAGGTGGTTGGTGGGCTCGTCGAGCACCAGGATGTTGGGCTTCTGCAGCATCAGCTTGCAGAACAGGAGGCGGCAGGACTCGCCGCCGCTGAGCACCTCGGTGCGCTTGTTGCCCTCCTCGCCGCGGAACAGCATCTGCCCCATCACGCCGCGGATCTGCTCCTTGGTCGCGTCCGGATCGAACTGGTGCAGCCAGTGGGCCAGTTCGTGGCCCTTGGGGATGCTCTCGGCGAAGTCCTGGGAGAAGTACCCGACGTTGGCCTCGTGGCCCCAGCGCACCTCCCCGGAATCGATCGCCATGCCGCCTTCCGTGACCTGCGGGGCGTTGCCCAGGAGGGCGTTCAGCAGGGTTGTCTTGCCGATGCCGTTGCGGCCCATGATCGCGATCCGTTCACCACGCTGCACGTCCGCGCTGAAGCCGCGGATCACCTCCAGGCGCCCGCCGTCCGTGTCGTAGCCCTTGCGGACGTCCGCGAACTCGAGGGCGTGCCGCCCGGACGGGCGCTTCTGCTCGAACTTGATGAAGGGCCGCTGGATGTTGCTGCGTGCGAGGTCGCCGGGCTGCAGGCGCTCGACCTCCTTGCGGCGGGAGGCCACCTGGCTGCTGCGGGTGCCCGCGGCGAAGCGCTGGATGAACTCGTTCAGCTGGGCGATCTTCTTCTCACGCTGGGCGTTCTCGGACTCGATCCGGGAGCGCACCTGCATCTTCTGCAGCACCATGTCGTCGTAGCCGCCGGGGTACTGGATGATGGTCTGGTAGTCGATGTCGGCGATGTGGGTGCAGACGTTGTTGAGGAAGTGGCGGTCGTGCGAGATCACCACCACGGTGCCGTCGTAGGCGCCGAGGAAGTCCTCCAGCCAGTGGATCGAGTCCAGGTCGAGGTGGTTGGTCGGCTCGTCCAGGAGCAGCGACTGGGGGTGGCCGAACAGGGCCTGCGCCAGCAGCACCCGGACCTTCTGCCCGCCCTGCAGTTCGGCCATCCGGCGCTCGTGAAGGGCCTCGGGGATGTCGAGGCCCTGCAGGAGGATCGCCGCATCGCTCTCGGCGGTGTAGCCGTCCTCGTCGGCGACCACGCCCTCCAGTTCGGCGACCCGCATGCCTTCAGCATCGGTCATTTCCGGCTTCTCGTAGAGGGCGTCGCGCTCCTGCAGCGCCTCCCAGAGGGGGCGGTTGCCCATGATCACGGTGTCGATGACGCGGAAGGCGTCGAAGGCGAACTGGTCCTGGCGGAGGATGCCCATCTTCCGCGGCCGCTGCACGGTGCCGGTCTGCTGCTCGAGTTCCCCGGACAGGATCTTCATGAAGGTGGACTTGCCCGAGCCGTTGGGGCCGGTCAGGCCGTAGCGCCGCCCGGGCGAGAAGGTGGTGGTCACGTCCTCGAAGAGGATGCGCGACCCGTAGCGCATGGTCAGGCCTTGGACAGCGAGCATGGGAACCCCGGAACCTTCCATTCTACCGGCTGCCCGGCCGGCGGCCGAGGCCGGGCCGCGGGGCGCAGCGGTTCGGCTTCTCCTGCGGTGCGGTTCCGGGATAATGGAACCTCGCGATCATCGAGCCATGTCGACACCCAGATCCATCGGCCGCTACGAGATCCAGCAGGTGCTGGGTCATGGCGCCATGGGCGTGGTCTACCTGGCCAAGGACCCGATCCTGCAGCGCCCGGTGGCGATCAAGGCCATGCGGGAGTTGACCCAGGGCGACGACCAGCAGGTCACCCGCGAGCGGTTCCGCCGGGAGGCGGAGATCAGCGCCCGCCTGAACCACCCGAACATCATCACGGTCTTCGACGTCGGCGAGGACCCGCAGGCCGGCCCCTACATGGCGATGGAGTACGTCAACGGTCGCAGCCTCGCCCAGCTGATCCGCGACGGGCTCCCGCTGGAACCGGGAATCCAGCTCCTGATGCAGGGCATGGGGGCGGTGGCCACCGCCGCGGAGGCCGGCATCACCCACCGCGACATCAAGCCGGAGAACATCCTGGTCAGCCAGGATGGCCGCTTCAAGCTGATGGACTTCGGCATCGCCCGGCGGCAGGAATCGCGGCTGACCCAGGCCGGCATGGTCTTCGGAACCCCCTCCTACACCGCGCCGGAACTCCTGGTGGGCGGCGAGGCGACGCCCGCCTCGGACCGTTACGCCTTCGCGGTGACCGCCTTCGAGGTCGTCACCGGCACGGTCCCCTACCACGGCGCCAGCATCGGCACGATGCTCTACAAGATCGTGCACGAGCCCCCGGTGATGCCCGAGGGCATGGACCCCAGGCTGCAGCAGGTCTTTGCGCGGGCCTTCGCCAAGCGGCCCGAGGATCGCCACCCGGACCTGCGGACCTTCATGGCCGACCTGGTCCAGGTGCTGCCCCTTCCGGAGGAGTCGCGTTCCAGGTTCCTCGGCCAGCTGGAGGAGGAGCGCGGCCCCCTGGACACCCGGGTCTACCCGCCCATGCTGGTGGCCCTCACCCAGGGCATGCCGAGCGCCGACCTGGAACGTCCCCCCAGCGGCGGGGTCCGCGCCAGCGCCGCCCACCCGGTTCCCGCAGGCGGCTCCGGCCCGCTGCCGGCGCCGGCCCCGCGGAACGGCCCGCGGCTCCTGCTGCCCGTGCTGATCGGCCTCCTCCTGCTCCTGGGCGGCGGGGCCGCGGCCGGGTTCTGGTTCTGGTCGAAGCCGCGGCCGGTGGACATCTCCAGCGATCCGCCGGGCGCCCGGGTCAGCCTGGACGGCGTTCCGGTCGGGATCACCCCGCTCGACCGCCTTCCGCTGGGCCGCGAGGCGAAGACCTTCACCTTCACCCTGAAGGGCTACCTGCCGCACACGGCGCCGGTTCCTGCCGGCCGGGACCACCTCCGCGTGGAACTGGAGCGCGAACCCTTCGAGATCAACGTCGTCACCGACCCCCCGGGGGCGGAGGTGGTGGTCAACGGGAAGGTTGAAGGCGTCACGCCGCTGCGGCCGCTGAAGCTGCCCTGGAAGAACACGCCGAAGGTGGTGCTGCGGCTCAAGGGCTACCAGGAGTATTCGGCGGTCCCTGACCGGGACACCTGGAGCGAGGACCCGATCCGGCTCAGTCCGGAGCGCTGACCGGGTCCAGCCCGAAGCGCAGTTCGTCGAAGCGGGCCGCCGCGCCCTCCCAGCCGTCGCCTTTCGAACCGAAATGGCCGACCACCCGCAGACCCAGCTGCCGGGCGCGCCCGGCGGCGACCCAGGGCAGCTTGCCCTCGAGCGTGGAGGCATCCAGGCGGCCCTCGCCGGTGAGCACCGCCTCGCAGGCCGTCGCCCGCTCATCGAACCTCACCACCTCCAGCATCCGCGCGGCGCCGTCCACCAGCGTGCCGCCGAGGGACTGCAGCTTCGCCCCCAGTCCGCCGGCGGCGCCGGTGCGCGGCCCCCGGGGCAGTCCCAGGCCGAGCAGGCGCGTGGTGAGTTCCGGGAGGTCCTCCGGCCGCGCCCCCTTCTGCGGCCCGAAGATGCGGGCGGCGTCGGCGAGGTCGGTGGTCACGTCGCAGAACACCACGGTCGGCGGCAGGGACAGGCCGGGCCAGTCGCGGCCTCCGTCGACGGTGGCCGAACCGCCCAGGCCGATCCAGACCGCCGGGGCGCCGGCCACGGCCTGCAGGACCTGCCCCAGCCCGAGGCTGGAGGCGGCGAGCGGGTCCCGCCGCGACTGCCCGGCAAGGCCGATCACGCGGGCGCACTCCACGCAGGCGGTGCCGTCCGGAAGCTCCAGCCAGGGCGCCTCCCGCACCAGGCCGTAGGGGTCGGCGGCAGGGGTGGTGCGCCAGGTGCCGCCGAGGGCCGCGTGCAGGCATTCCAGGAAGCCATCGCCGCCATCGCTGAGGGGGAGGATCGCGTCCCCCGGCCGGGCCAGGCGGAGGGCGGCCTGGAGCGGGCTGAAGGTGCCCTTGAAGGCGGTGGGGCAGACCAGCCAGGGCCGCGCTTCAGCGGGAGGCATGCAGGCTCCGCTTCCGGCGCGCACCTTCCGGCGGGCGCTCCAGGCCGCGCAGGGCGGCGGTCCAGGCGCGCGCGTCCAATCCTTGGCCGATGACCACCGCCGCGCACTCCGCCGCGCCGGTCAGCGGACTGACCTCGAGCCGGCCGTCGGCCCACTGGAAGGCCCAGCGGTCGCCGCCATCGTGCCGCGGCGGCCAGCCTGCGAAGGTGCAGAGGCCCTTGGCCCGGAGCAGTTCCCCCCCGGCAGGGGGAGCCAGGAACAGCGCTTCCAGCGCATCGGGATCGACCGGATGGTCGAAGGACAGGGCCAGCGCCCGGGCCGAGGCGAACCCGAGCCCCGGACCGAGCGTCGCTCCAGGAACCGGCGGGTCTCCAGCCCAGGGGTCGGGGCCGTCGGCGGGTGCCTCCCCCTGCCGGGTCCGGAGCACGGGCGTCCGCGGGTGGGCGGCCCGCAGCTGCGACTCCCAGGCCACCGCCAGGCTGGGATCGAGGTCGGACTTGGCGACATAGACCAGGCTGGCGAGGGCGGCCTGGTGGCGCAGCAGGGCGCGGTCCTGCAGGTGCCCCAGGGGCGCGAGGGCGGAGACCACGGTGAGGCAGCCCGCCAGGCGGATCCGGCTGGAGAGGGCGGGTTCGAGTTCCAGGTCCAGGAGGTCGGTGGGATCGGCGAGGCCGGTGGTCTCGAGGACGATCCGCTGTGGGCGGCGGTCCGCGGGCTGCTCCGCCCAGCCTCGAAGGGCCTGCACCACATCGGTCCGGAGGCTGCAGCAGACGCAGCCGTTCACCAGGTTCTCGATGCCGGCGAGTTCCGGCCGTTCGGCGCCGACCAGGGCCCCGTCGATGCTGATGCTTCCGAACTCGTTGATCAGCACCGCCACCCGCCGGCCGGCTTCGATCTCGCGGCGGAGGAGGCGGTTGACGACGGTGGTCTTGCCCGCGCCCAGGGGACCGGTGACCAGGAGCAGTTCGACGGGGTCGGCCATGCGCCCATCATGCCACCGCGGACTTTGCCTCGAGGCGCCGCCGGGGAGACACTGGGGCGATGCACGCCGCCGACGCCAGCTACCTGGCCGTGTCCGCCCTCGCCGGGGCGGCCGGCCGGGCGCTGCGGCGGGGCCTGCCCGCCGCCTGGCGCAGCCGGCTGGAGGCGCGGCCGCCGGAGGACCTGGACCGGCCATGGATCTGGCTGCACGCGGTGAGCATGGGCGAAATCCTGCTGGCGGAGGGGCTGGCCGGCCGGCTGGCGGACCGGGGCCTGCGGGTCCACGTGACCACCGGCACGGCCGCCGGACTGGACCTGCTGGCCCGCAAGGTGGCCACCTGGAACGCCCGCGGCGGCCGGTTCAGCGGAGGCGCCTTCCCCCTGGACGACCCGCGGGGCCTGGCGCCCTTCCTGGAACCTGCGCCGTCCCTGTTCATCGCGCTGGAAACCGAGCTGTGGCCCGGCTTGATGCGGGCGCTCGCGGAGCGCCGGATTCCCGCCCTCATCGTCAACGGCCGGCTGACCCCGCGCAGCCTGCACCGCGGCGGTCCATGGCTGCGCCGCGCCGCCGCCCGCCTCGCCCTGGTGCTGGCCCGGGATGCCGGGTCGGCAGAGGGCTTCGCCGCCCTGGGCGCGCCGAGGGTCCAGGTCGGCGGCAACCTGAAGGCGGACCTGCCGCCCCCGCCCGCGCTCCACCCCGGCTGGCGGCCGCTGGCGGAGGCCTGGGCAGGGCGCCGGGTGCTGGTGGCCGGCAACACCGTGGAGGGCGAGGAGGAATGGGTGCTGGGCGCGTGGGCTGGGGCGGGACCGGAAACCGGACTGGTCCTGGCCCCCCGCCAGCCCAGGCGCTTCCCTGAGGTCGCGGACCTCCTCGCGGCCCGGGGGCTGGCCTTCCGCCGGGCCTCGGAGCCCTGGCCCGAGTCGGCGGGGGCGTGGAACGGCATCCGGGTGCTGCTGCTGGACACCCTCGGCGAACTCCCCTCGGCCTACCAGATGGCCAGCCTCGCCCTGGTGGGCGGCGGCTGGACCTGGCATGGGGGGCACAACCCCCTCGAACCCCTGCGCTGGGGGGTCCCGACCTGGATCGGTCCCGGCTATGCGAATTTCTCCGACCTGGTGGACCCGCTCCTGGCCCTGGGACTGCTGCGCATCGTCGAAAAAGGCGACCTGGCCCCATCGGTGGCTTCGGAATTCGACCAGTTGCCCCTCCGAGGCCGAGGCCAGGGAAGCCTGGACGCGCAGTTGCCTCCCGGTCTGTCGGGGGCCTTGGAAAAAACTTGGGACGGGATTCAAGATTTCCTGCCCGAGCCCGATTAGGATAGTCCATGACCGAAAGTGGCCCCTGGATGAACGCGCACACCCCCCACGTCCTGCTCATCGATGACGACGAGGCGGTTCTGGAAATGGTGGGCGAGGCCCTGACCCACTACGGCATGAAGGTGCACTGCAGCACCGACGGCGAGCGGGCGATCCGCATCCTGCAGGAGCCGGGTGCGCCGCCCTTCGACCTGGTGATCTCCGACATCAACATGGAGGGTTTGGACGGCTTCGACGTGATCCACCGCGTCAAGGCGGTGCAGTCCGACCTGCCGGTGGTGCTGATGACCGGACAGGCCAGCCTGGACTACGCCATCCGGGCCATGCGCATGGGCGCCGTGAACCTGTTCCAGAAGCCGCTCACCATGCGCGAGCTGGTGAAGAGCGTGTTCCACCTGGTGGAGACGCACCGCGACTACCGCCTTGCCCAGGCCGGCCTGATGGGACTGGTCCAGGAGCGGCGCCACTTCTGCTTCCGCAGCGACGAGGTCGACATCCCCAGCGTGGTCAAGCACCTCACCGACCGGCTGGTGCCCCTGGGCTTCGCTACCCTCAACAACCTCGATGTCATCGCCATGGCCTTCCACGAGGCCCTGGTGAACGCGCTCGAGCACGGCAACCTCGAACTCGACTCGGATCTCAAGGCCGACCTGCTCCGGGAGAAGGACCCCTACCAGGAGTGCCTCGAATCCCGCCTGGCCGATCCCGCCTATGCTTCCCGGAAACTGGAGGTCTGGGTGGACACGACGCCGGACCGGATCGAGGTGGTGATCCGCGACGAAGGGCCCGGGTTCGACGTGGCCGAAGCCCTGCGGACGCCCGAGGAGACCCTCACCCGCCAGTGCGGCCGCGGCCTCCCCCTGATCCGCATGATCATGGACGACGTCCGCTTCGGCCCCACCGGCAACCAGATCACCATGACCCTCAACAAGAAGCACCCCGAAGCCTAGGGTCGGGTTGCCACGAAGGTCCTGGACCGTGCCACGGCAGCTGTCCCTGGCAGGCATGAACAAGCAAGGGACCGGCTCTGCCGGTCCCGAAGCGCGGGGGTTCCGGGGGTGTGCGCGCAGCGCGGAACCCCTGGAATAGTTCAGAAGGCCCGTTCGATGAAGGCCTTGAGCTGAGGCTTCGGCTGGCCGCCGACCAGCTTGTCCACCAGCTTGCCGTCCTTGAACAGGATCAGCGTCGGAATGGACATCACGCCGAACTGGCCGGCCACGTCGGGGTTCTCGTCGACGTTGATCTTCACGATCCGCGCCTTGCCGCCCAGCTCGCCCGCCAGCTCGTCGAGCATCGGCGCGATCATCCGGCAGGGGCCGCACCAGGGCGCCCAGAAGTCGACCAGCGTGACGCCCTGGGCGACGGTTTCCGGGAACTGCGCATCGGTGATGTGGGCGACCAGGTCGGACATGGGGTTCCTTTCTGCGGGAAGCCGTCAGGGCACAGGCAAGGGCCCTTCAGGATTGGCACCGCCCCACTGGGCGATGGTGAAGATGTTCATGTAGCGGTCGTTGGTCTCGCGAAGGCGCTTGGCCAGCACCTCGCAAAGAGAATACAGGATCTTCAGGGCGAGCTGGTGGTGGGACTCGATCAGCGACCGCAGCTCGCGGAGCGGGATGAAGAACAGCTCGGTGGGCTCGTTGGCGACCGCGTCGGCCGCGCGCGGGTTGTAGTCGATGAGCGCCATCTCGCCGAAGTAGGCGTGCGGCTCCAGGATCGCCAGGGCCTCCTCGCCGGTGGGGCTCTGCTTGGAGATCCGCACCGAGCCCTTGACGACGATGAACAGGCCGTCGCCCGGATCGCCCTCCTTGAAGATGACGTGCCCTTCCTTGTAGGCCCGGACCTGGCCGATGATCAGGATCTGGGCGCGCTCCGTCTCGTCCAGGTTCCTGAACAGGGGCGAGTGGGTCAGGAAGGCCGTGTTGATCAATTCGGTTCCAGGGGTACCGTGCTTACGATATCAAGACCGAAGCCCCGGAGCCCAATGTACTTCTTTTCCGAGCGGCTGAGGAGGCGCATCGGCCCGATGCCCAGGTCGCGGAGGATCTGTGCGCCGACGCCGAAGTCGCGGTCGCGGAGCGGGGCCGGCGGGCCCGAATGGAAGCGGGTCTCGGCGGGCCGGCGCAGGTAGACCATCACCCCGCGGCCTTCGTCCCGGATCCGGGCCATCGCCGCCCGGAAGGGGCCGCCGGAGGCCGAGCCGAAGCCTTCCAGGTCCTCGGGGATCGAGGCCAGGTGCACCCGCACCAGCGGGGCGGGGCCGGCAGCCTCGCCCAGCACGAAGGCTTCGTGGACGATCCCGTCCAGGACGCTCTCGAAGCGGTGCCAGGCCAGTTCCCCCCAGGCGGTCGCGATCCGCCGGGATTCGAGGCGCCGGACGATCGGATCGCGGCGCAGGCGGTAGGCCACCAGGTCGGCCACCGTCGCCAGGAGCAGCCCGTGGGCCGCGCAGAAGGGCACGAGGTCCGGCAGCCGGGCCATGGTCCCGTCATCCTTCATGATCTCGCAGATCACGCCGCTGGGGTGCAGGCCTGCGAGCCGCGAGAGGTCCACTGCCGCCTCGGTCTGGCCGGTGCGGGCGAGGACGCCGCCGGGCCGGGCCCGCAGCGGGAAGACGTGGCCGGGCTTGACGAAATCGGTGGGGCGGCTGGATTCGGCCACCAGGGCCTGGATGGTGCGCGCCCGGTCGTGGGCCGAGATGCCGGTGCTGGTGCCCTCCCGGGCCTCCACCGAGACGCAGAAGGCGGTCTCGAAGGGGCTGGTGTTGTCCTGCACCATGAGCGGGATCTTCAGCTCGTCCAGGCGCTGGCCCTCCAGGGCGGCGCAGATCAGGCCGCGGCCGTGGGTGGCCATGAAGGCGATCGCCTCCGGCGTCACGTGCTCGGCGGCCAGGGTCAGGTCGCCCTCGTTCTCGCGGTCCTCGTCGTCGACGACGACAACCATCCGCCCCGCGCGGATGGCTTCGAGGACCGATTCGATGGGGGCGAAGGGGGAGGACAGGGCCGGGCTCCAGGAACCTCCAGGATCCCCGAGACACCCCTGCGAGGGAAGGCCCGCGCGCCCCGATGCACCCTCGCGGCGGGCCGATGGCGGGGAGGGATCATGCTAAGCTCGTCCTGACGAAACGACACTCCATTCGCCATAGGGGATGCCATGTCCCAGGGTTTGATCCAAGGCTCGATGCGGGAAGCGCCGCTTCCGGACATCATCCAGCTCGTGAGCCAGGGCGCCAAGTCCGGCTGCTTCCACGTCATGGACGAACCGAAGCGCTGCAAGATCTACCTGAAGGACGGCCGCCTCGTCCACGCGGTGAGCCACGACCACGAAGGCCTGGACGCCTTCTACGAGGTGGCGCTCTGGCTCGAAGGCAACTACCGGTTCGAGGAAGGCGAGGTCGACGTCCCGCCCACCATCAACAAGCCCAACGCCTCCGTGCTCATGGAGATGGGCCGCCGGATGGAGGAATGGCGGGTCATCAGCCAGCGGATCACCAGTGTGGACCTCTACCCCACGTCGACGCTGCTCCCGGGGGAGATCCCGCAGGGCGTCAATCCCCGCCAGGCCAAGCTGATGTCCGCCCTGACCGGGTGGTACACCGTCCAGGAACTGGCCGACGTCTTCCAGAAGCCGGTGCTCAACCTGGCCAAGGATCTCTACGACCTGGTGATGGGCGGACAGGTGGTGATGAAGGGGATCCGCTCGGGCAAGCCCCCGAAGCTGGAGGTGCCGCCGCCCGCGGCCGCGCCGGCCCCGCCCCAGCAGGGCTTCCCGGTCCAGGACGAACGGCCGCCCGCGCCGCCGCCCGCCGAGGCCCCCGCGCCGGCGCCCGCCCCAGCGCCGCAGGCCGAGCCGGCCTTGACCGCCACCCCCGGGGTGGTCAACCCGCAGGTGCACGACCCGGTGAAGATGGCCCGCCTGACGGCCTTCACCCAGCGCATCGCCCAGGCCTCGAAAACCGTCCTCCCCGACACCTTCCACGAGATGGTGGACCGGCTGCAGGCCAAGGCCACCCAGCAGATCTTCTCCGGCGACGGGCCGGAGGCGGTCAAGAACCTGGCGCTCGCGATCTCCCGGGGCGCCGTGGACCAGGGCTGCGATGCCGAACTGGTCAAGACCCTGAACGCGCAGCTGAAGGCGCTCTTCAGCAAATAGGGAAACCCCATGCGACCGAATGCCCTCCTGCCCCTCCTCGGGGCGGCCCTTGCCGTTGCACTCCTCGGGACCGCCTGTGTCGATCCCGACGGCTCCGGCGGATCCACCAGCGGCACCGCGCTCTACGTCTTCGACGGCGCCACCACCCCGGACAAGGGCCGGGTCCTGGTCTGGAACGACGCCAGCACGCTGTACGGGGATCCGGCTGCGGTCCCGAGCCGGGTCATTTCCGGGTCCGCCCTGGACAAGGTGAAGGACCTCGGCTTCGGCGGCCTGTGCATGGACACCTCGGGCAACCGCCTCTACATGGTCTCGGTGACCGGCGACGTGGCGCGGGTCGAGAGCGTCCGCAGCAAGAGCGGCACCCTGACCAGCACCGCCGACGCCGTCTACTTCACGCTGGGCAACGGCTCCTCCGACCGCCTCACCGGGAGCAGGTTCGGGCAGGCGGCCGTCGACCCCCAGTCGGGCACGCTGTACGTCACCGAACAGGGCGATTCGGAATCGCGGATCTGGGTGGTGGCGAGGCCCGAGCAGTATGCGCAGAACGCCAACGTGCCCGCCCAGACGGTCACCGTGTCCGGGGACAAGAAGGGCTACGGCGTGGCGGCCTGGCTCGGGGTGGTCTACGCGACCTTCCAGGACGGCAACGCCGTGATCGGCGGGGACCTGACCCAGTACACGGGCCCGCGCCTGCGGAAGGGCTCGAGCGCGGGATTCCAGGCCAACGCCAACGTGATCGTCGGCGGCGCCAGCACCCAGCTCAAGCGCTACGGGGTGCTCGCCTACGACTCCGGCAACGACCGGGTCTACGTCGCCAGCCACCTCTCCGACACTGGGACCAGCGGCGCGCCGATCCTGGTCTTCAAGCCGGGGCAGTTCAGCCCGGGCCTGGACCAGGCCCCCGACAAGACCCTGGGCGACGCATCCCTCAACAACCTGAGGATCCTCGCCCACGGCGGCAACAAGGACTGGCTGGCGGCGGGGACCAGCAGCGGGGAGTCCCCCTCGAACGTGGTCTACCTCTGGCGCAATCCGATCACGGCTCCCACCCCGCGGTCGATCAGCCTCGGCAACGCCCTGGTCCGCGGACTGGCCTTCGACGGCAGCAACTGATGGTCCAGGTCAGGCTCCTGGCGATCCTGCTGCGGGACGCGGCCTGGGACCTCCTCCGCCACCGCGGCCAGAACCTGCTGGCGATGCTCACGCTCTCCTCGGGCCTGCTGCTGGCCGGCGGCGGGCTGATGGTCGTCGAGGCGCTGGACCACTGGGTCGGCCGGCTCGAAGGCCTCGCCCGGATCACGGTCTTCGCCGCCGAGGGATCCGGCCTCCAGGAGGCCGAGGCGAGGCTGAGCCGCGATCCCCGGTTCACGGCGCTGCGGCGGGTGTCGACGGAGGAGAACGCCCGCGCCTTCCGCGAGGCGACCCGGGAGGCCGGGGTGCTGCTGGAGAGCGCCGGCACCGGGGCGCTCCCGGCGAGCCTCGAGCTGACCCTCCGCCAGGACCTGATCCAGGGCCGCAAGGCCATGCAGGTGGCCGAGGACCTCCGGACCTTCCCCGGCGTCGGCGACGTGCTGGTGGACCAGGAGCGCCTCGAGGGCCTGCAGCGGTTCGGCCGGCTGGCGCGCTCGGCCCTCAGTTCGCTGGGGCTGCTGCTGCTGCTGGCTGCCGGCTTCGCCACCGGCAACGTGATCCGCATGAGCATCCTCGCCCGCGAGGAGGAGATCGCCATCATGCGCCTGGTGGGAGCGACGGAGCGGTTCATCCTTGCGCCGCTGCTGGCCCAGGGAGCGATCCTGGGGCTCGTGGGCAGCCTGGCCGCCCTGGCCGCCCTCTGGGCGCTGTGGTTCCCCGCCTGGAAGGGCATGGCGGGACTGTCTCCCCTGCTGGTGAGCCTGGCCCGCCAGGGCTTCTTCTCGGCCGGGGGGATGGTCGCCCTGGTCCTGCTGGGGGCCCTCACCGGGGCCCTGGGAGCCGGCTGGGGCTTCTGGAGCACCCAGCGCGCCCAGCGCCTCCAGGAAGCCCAGCTGGAAGGCTCCTGAACCCTCGGTCGGAATTCATAACCCCTTGAATGAATAAGCCTTGAGTGGGCCTGGCCGGCGAAGGGCACGGGGGTGCGGGGGGGTGCGCGCAGCGCGGAACCCCCGCCGCGAATGGTGATCCACCCCACAGCGGACCTTGCGGTACCCTGGGCCCGCACGCGTCCAGAAACCCGGATTGCCCCCAGGAGGTCCCATGCTCCGCAAGCAGCAGGCCCTTGACTACCACGCCCAGGGCCGACGAGGAAAGATCGAGGTCGTCGCCACCAAGCCCTGTTCCACCGCCCGGGACCTGTCCCTGGCCTACAGTCCCGGGGTCGCCGAGCCCTGCCTCGAGATCGAGAAGAACCCCGAGGACGCCTACAAGTACACCGCCAAGGGCAACCTGGTCGCGGTCATCTCCAACGGCACCGCGGTGCTCGGCCTCGGCAACATCGGCGCCCTCGCCGGCAAGCCGGTCATGGAGGGCAAGGGCGTGCTGTTCAAGCGCTTCGCCGACGTCGACGTGTTCGACATCGAGGTGGACGAACTTGACATCGACCGCTTCTGCCAGGTGGTGAAGGCGCTGGAGCCCACCTTCGGCGGCATCAACCTGGAGGACATCAAGGCGCCGGAATGCTTCGAGATCGAAACGCGCCTGAAGAAGGAGATGAAGATCCCGGTCTTCCACGACGACCAGCACGGCACCGCCATCATCAGCACCGCCGCGCTGATGAACGCCAGCGAGCTGGTCGGCAAGAAGATCTCCGACATGAAGGTGGTGTTCAGCGGCGCCGGCGCCAGCGCCATCGCCTGCGCCAACATGATGCTCGGCGCCGGGGTCAAGCTCGAGAACCTGTGGCTCTGCGACACCAAGGGGCTCGTGCACGACGACCGCAAGGACGGCATGAACGTCTACAAGCAGAAGTTCTCCAAGAAGACCGACATGCGCACCCTCGGCGATGTCATCGTCGGCGCCGACGTGTTCGTCGGCTGCTCCAGCAAGGGCGTGCTGACCCCGGACATGGTCCGCAGCATGGCCAAGGACCCGATCGTGTTCGCCCTCGCGAACCCCGATCCCGAGATCGACTACCCCACCGCCAAGGAGGCCCGGCCGGACGTCATCATGGCCACCGGCCGCAGCGACTACCCCAACCAGGTGAACAACGTCCTCGGCTTCCCCTTCATCTTCCGCGGCGCCCTCGACGTGCGCGCCACCGAGATCAACGAGGAGATGAAGCTGGCCGCC
The DNA here is from genome assembly GCA_041908165.1 of Holophagales bacterium. Classification (GTDB taxonomy): domain Bacteria; phylum Acidobacteriota; class Holophagae; order Holophagales; family Holophagaceae; genus JACQZU01. The sequence goes on from JAYRFV010000172.1 coordinate 27,434, forward strand.
TCCAAGGCCCTGGCGGCGCTGGCCAAGGAGGAGGTCCCGGAGAGCGTCAGCCGCGCCTACGGCGGCCAGAAGTTCAGCTTCGGTCCCGAGTACATCATTCCCAAGCCCTTCGACTCCCGCGTGCTGCTGTGGGTCGCGCCCGCGGTCGCGAAGGCCGCCATGGACACCGGCGTCGCCAAGATGCCGATCAAGGACTTCGGCAAGTACAAGGAGCAGCTCGAGGGCCTGCTCGGCCGCAGCCGCGACGTCATCCGCGGCGTGCTCAACCAGGCCAAGCTCGAGCCCAAGCGGGTGGTGTTCCCCGAAGGCGACCACCCGGGCATCCTGCAGGCCTGCGCCGCGATGGTGGACGAGGGCATCTGCGTGCCGATCCTGCTGGGCAAGGTCGGCGAGATCAAGGCCAAGATCGCCGAGCTCGGCCTGGACCTGGGCAACGCCGAGATCCTGGATCCCGAGACCGTGCCCTGGCGCGAGGAGGCCATCCGCACCTACCACGAGCTGCGCGGCCGCCGGGGCATCACCCGCTTCGAGGCCAGCCGGCGCATGCAGCACCGGATCTACTTCGGCGCCCTCATGTGCCACCTCGGCCGCGCCGACGGCATGGTCGGCGGCATCTCCCACTACTATCCCGACATGATGCGGCCCTGCCTCGAGGTCATCGGCACGCGGCCCGGCGTGAAGAAGGTCAGCGGCGCCTACGTCATGGTGCTGAAGAACCGGGTGCTGATCTTCGCCGACACCACCATGAACCTCGACCCCAGCAGCGAGGACCTGGCCGAGATCGCCCTGCTCACCGCCGACCTGGCGCGGGAGCGCTTCAACATGGAACCGAAGGTGGCGATGCTCAGCTTCTCCAACTTCGGCAGCGTCGAGCACCCGCTGGTGCGCAAGGTCCAGAAGGCCGTGCAGATCGTCAAGGAGCGCAAGCCCGACCTGCACTGCGACGGCGAGATCCAGGCCGACACCGCGCTCTCCGCCGAGATCCTGATGGAGAACTACCCCTGGGCGGACCTGCAGGGCGGCGCCAACGTCCTGATCTTCCCCGACCTCAACAGCGCCAACATCGGCTACAAGCTGGTGCAGCGGCTGGCCGGGGCGGAGGTCATCGGCCCGATCACCTGCGGCATGAAGGCGCCGGTGCACGTCCTCCAGCGCCACGCCGACCAGAACGACATCATCCACCTCACGGCCCTGACCGTGGTGGAGGCCCAGCAGAAGAAGTAGGCCGGTCGGAACCGGGAGCCGGGCGCGGGGGGAGACTTCCGCGCCCTTCTTGATTCCGGTCAAGGAAGGTTTCCGCCGCGTCCACCATGCTGGACCTGGAGGGCACCATGCAGCGCCAGATCATCCGCATCGACGAGGACCTCTGCGACGGCTGCGGCGTCTGCGTGGAGGGCTGCCCCGAAGGCGCCCTGCAGATGATCGACGGCAAGGCCCGGCTGATCTCGGAGATCACCTGCGACGGGCTCGGGGCCTGCATCGGCGAGTGCCCCCAGGGCGCGATCACCGTGGAGACGCGCGAGGCCGCCCCCTACGACGAGCGCGCCACCCTCGACAACCTGCTGCCGCTGGGGGCGAACACCCTCAAGGCCCACCTCATGCACCTGCACGGCCACGGCCAGTCGGCCTACCTGGCCCAGGCCCTGGCCTACCTGCAGGAGCTCGGCCACCCGATCCCCGACTACAAGGAGAAAGCCATGGAATGCGGCTGCCCCGGCTCCGCCCCTCGCGACCTGTCCCACCCCGCCGCCGGCCCGGCCAGCCGCGAGGGCCTGGTCAGCCAGCTCGGCCAGTGGCCGGTCCAGCTGCACCTGATCAACCCGCAGAACCCGGTGTTCGAGGGAGCCGATGTGCTCCTCGCCGCCGACTGCTGCGCCTTCGCCATGGCCGATTTCAACCAGCGCTGGCTGCCGGGGAAGAAGCTGGCGATCGCCTGCCCGAAGCTCGACCAGGGCCAGGAGTCCTACCTGGAGAAGCTGGCCTCCCTGGTCGAGGACGCCCGGATCAACACGCTCACGGTGATGATCATGGAAGTGCCCTGCTGCGGCGGGCTGGTGCGCCTTGCGCAGGCCGCGGTGGCGCGGGCCGCGCGGAAGGTGCCGGTGAAGGCGGTGGTGGTCGGCGTCCGCGGGGAGGTCCTCCAGGAGGCCTGGATGTAGCCCCCCGCCCGCTCAGGGCGCGAAGTAGCCATGCACCAGGATGCGGGCGTGCTGGAGCAGGCCGCCGGGCCACAGGCTCTGGGTCCAGAGCCGCAGGGTGGTTCCCGCCGGCAGCGCCAGCCCGCTGGTCCAGGTCTGGCGCTGCACGCTGCGCTGGCTGGCGGGCACGTGGTCGAAACTGAAGATGGCGGCGGTGCCCACGTAGCCCGCCGAAGGCGTCTCCATGATCAGTTCGAGGTAGGCCGGCGCGCCGCCGCTCGCTTCGTGGGAAACGAAGGCCTGGGCATCGGTGAGGATGAACACCCGGCCCTTCGGGACCTCCCAGCTCTTGGCGGCGGGATCCCAGGTCCAGCGGCCGAACTGGTAGGTGCCCACCTCCTCGAAGACCTGCCCGCCCCAGGTGTTGACGCGCTGGTTGAGGTCGAGGGCGAGCATTTCCCGGGGGCTCACCCCGAGGTGGCTGGCCTGGGCCTTCAGGCCTATGGGTGCTGCTGCGAGCAGGAGCGCGAGCAGGATGGCGGCTGGGCGCATGGGGCCTCCTTCGAGTCCAGCCAAGGTCGGGCAAAGGTCCGCCTGCCGGAAGGCACAGATCCGCCCGCTGCAGCTGGACCAGGGCCCGCAAGAATCGGGCGGATTGCGGAATAAACACCATCCATGTAATCGTCGTATGCAAATGAAGGCTTGGCGAAAAGGCCAGGCTGCCCTCCCGATGGGGTGTCGGGCCCACCTCCTGATCCACCTTTGAGCTCCCGCGACGATGCCCAGACCCGACCCCAATCCCACCCTGGCCCAGCGGCTCCGCACGCTGCCGTCGCCGGCCTCGGAGGTCCCGAATCCGGAACTGTCCCCCTGGCCCGCGGACATGCCGCCCTGTGGACCGCGCCCGCAGGTCCCGGCGGCGCCCTGGCCCGCCGACATGCCCCTCTGCGGTCCGCGGCCTGCCGGCCCCGCGGCCGAGGCGGTCCCGGCCAAGGAACCGCCGAAGCCCGCGCCGCCCCCGGTGGTCACCCTGCTGTCCGTGGCCATCAGCCTGGATCCTGAACGCAAGGGCTACGAACCCCCGCCCCCGCCCCTCTCGGCGGCGGACCAGGCCCGGGTCGACCGCCTGCTTGGCCAGGTGCGCCGGCAGTTGATGATGGGCCGCACGCTGGCGGCGGTGCAGGCCCTCGAGGAGATCGTCGCCTTCAACCCCGGCGGCGAATCCGGGTACCAGGCCTGGCTGCAGCTCGGCCGCCTCCGGATGGCCAACCCCGCCTGGACCGAGCGGGCGCTGCTGGCCTTGCGCAAGGCCTGCGCCCTGGCTCCGGACCGTGCCGAACCCCTGGCCGCCCTGGGGGAGGCGCTGCATCGCTCCGGGCAGAGGATCGAGGCGGACGCCTGCTTCCAGCGCGCCCTCGAACTCGACCCATCGGTGCCTCTCCCGGGGTTCGCCGCACCGCCCGCGGCCCGCATCCGCTAGGTGTCGCGGCCAAAGACACTGTTCAGCTTTGCGGCAGGGGTGAGACCGCCGAGGGCTGAGTGGGACCTGTGGTGATTGTAGTGATGCAGCCAGGCCTCGAGGGCCTGGCTGCGCTGTTCTGAGCTCTGGTAGGCCAA
>JAYRFV010000173.1:0-13306 GCA_041908165.1 Holophagales bacterium
AGCAGCCGCTTCCACTGGGAGCAGGACCACCCGCTCCACACGGAGGGCAGCCGGCTCAAGCCGATCGGGCGGGACGCGCAGCCGTTGCGCCTGGAGCGCACCTTCGAGATGGCGGGTCGGCTGTGGACGGTGCAGGCGTCCGCCGAGGGCGGCCACTTCTCCCGCGACCTGGGCCTGCCCGGCTGGATCATCCTCGCCGCCGGCGGCGGCTTCACCCTGATCCTGGCGGGCTACCTGCGGATGCTCCTGGAGCGCACCGACGCGGTGCGCCTGCTGGTGGTGGCCCGCACCCGGGAGCTGCAGGCGGAGACCGAGCGGCACCGCAGGGACGCCCAGGCGCTGCGGGCCAGCGAGGCGCGCTACCGCCAGCTGGTCGAGGCCATGGACCAGGGCCTGTGGATCCTCGACACCGAGGGCCGGACCACCTTCGTCAACCGGCGCCTGGCGGGCCTGCTCGGCTGCCCTCCGGCCGACATGGGCGGCCGTCCCTTCACCGACTTCCTGCACGAGGCCGAAGCGCCCCGCGGCCGGCGGCTCCTCGGCGAGTGGCTGGCCGGCGCCGGCGTCCACCACGACCTGCGGTTCCGCCGCCGGGACGGCGGCGAGCTCTGGGCGATCGTCGCCGGCAGCCTGGTCGCGGGGACCGAGGGCGAGCCGGCGGGGATCCTGGCGATGGTCACCGACGTCACCGAACGCCGCCGGGTGGAGGCGCAGCAGCTGCAGAGCCAGAAGCTCGAGAGCCTGGGGGTGCTGGCCGGGGGCATCGCCCACGACTTCAACAACCTGCTGGCGGCCATGCTCGGCAACCTGGGGATCGCCCAGCTGCGGCTGGGGGAGGACTCCGAGCTCCGCGCCCCGCTGGACAACCTGGAGAAGTCCCTGCTGCGCGCGGCCCACCTCACCCGGCAGATGCTGGCCTACGCGGGCAAGGCGCAGTCGCTGGTGGCGCCGCTGGACTTCAACCAGGCGGTGTCCGAGATCTCCCACCTGATCGCCGTCTCCCACTCCAAGAAGGTCCGGATCCGCTACGAGCTGGCGCCCGGCCTGCCGGCGCTGAACGCCGACGCGGCGCAGCTCCAGCAGGTGGTCATGAACCTGGTCACCAACGCGGCCGAGGCCATCGGCGACCGGGAGGGCACCGTCACCCTGACGACCGGATCGCGGTCCTGGACCCCGGCCGGCCTGGCCGAGGACTTCCCCGGGCAGGCCATGGAGCCGGGGGAGTACCTCACGCTGGAGGTCCGCGACACCGGCTGCGGCATCAGCCCGGAGACGCAGGCGCGGATCTTCGAGCCCTTCTACACCACCAAGTTCGCGGGCCGGGGCCTGGGCCTCTCCTCGATGCAGGGCATCGTCCGCGGCCACGGCGGCGGCATCCGGATCGAGAGCGACGTCGGCCGCGGCACCGCCTTCCTCGTCGCGTTCCCGCTGCGCCGGGCGGCGGGCGAATCCTCCGAGGCGGCCCTCGACGCGCCGCCCTGGCGCGGCACGGGCACCGTCCTGCTGGTGGAGGACGAGGCCGCGGTGCGGGAGTCCACCGAGGTCCTGCTCCGCGGCCTGGGCTTCCAGGTGGTGACGGCCGCCGACGGCCAGGAGGCCCTGGACCGCTTCGCCGCCGCGCCGGGGGATTTCCGGGCGGTGCTCCTGGACTTCACCATGCCGCGGATGAACGGGCTGGAGGCCTTCCGGGCGATGCTCGCGATCGACCCCTCCTTCCGGGCGATGCTCGCGATCGACCCCTCCTGCCGGGCGATCCTCACCAGCGGCTACCGGGAGCCGGAGGCCCTGGACGCCCCGGAGGCCCTGCGCTTCGCCGCCTTCCTGCCCAAGCCCTACCACCGCCGGGACCTCGAGCTCGCGCTGCGCCGGGCCCTCGAGCCATGACCGTCCTGGAGTTGGACACCGGCGGCCGCGAGGCCTTCATCGACCTGACCCGCCGGCTGGAGGTCCTGGCCGGCGCCGAGGGATGGCGGGAGGGCGCCCTGCTGCTCCACTGCCCGCACACCACCTGCGGCCTCACGGTCAACGAGGGGGCCGATCCCGACGTGCAGCACGACCTGCTCGCGCGGCTCCGGCGCCTGGCCCCATCCGGCGGCGGCGACCGCCACGCGGAAGGCAACAGCGATGCCCACCTGAAGGCCAGCCTGATGGGCTGCGGCCTCCTCCTGCCCCTCGCCGAAGGCCGGCTGCGGCTCGGGACCTGGCAGGCGGTGTTCCTCTGCGAGTTCGACGGCCCCCGGCGCCGCCAGGTGTGGGTGACCCGCCTGCCCGGGTGAAGCGCCCACCGGACTGGAGTATCGCGGCGGCCTGCCGATAAGAGGTCCCGTGCCCCGCCCTCCCCGATCCGCCCTCGCCGCCCTGCTGCTGCTCGCCGCCGCCGCCCTGGCGGGCCAGGGAACCGGCCGGATCCCGCAGAAGGTCTACGGCGTGGAGCAGGGCATGGCCAGCGAGGTCATCTCCGCGCTGGTGCAGGACCGCCGCGGCGTGATCTGGGCCGGCACCGAGTCCGGGCTGCACTATTTCGACGGCCAGGGCTTCGCCCCCCACGCGGTGGTCCTCCCCAGCCAGCAGGTCCTGGACCTGTTCGCCGACCCGGGCGGGCGGATCTGGGTGGGCACCGTGGCCGGCCTCGCCTGGATCGACGGCGACCGGGTCGGCGCCGTCTCCAGCGAGCAGGGCCTGCCCGAGGGCTGGGTCCGGACCGTGGGCCGGGATGCCCTGGGCCACCTGTGGATCCTCCGGGGCGAGGGACTCTGGGTGGAGACCGGCACCGACCGGTACGCTCCGGCCCCCCCGCTGCCCGGGGGTGCCGCCCCGAGCCACCTGTTCGTCCACGGCGCGCTCAAGGGGGCCTGGGTGGTGGCCGATCGCAAGCTCTGGCACTGGTCCGAGTCGGCCGGGCCGGGCAACTGGGAACCGCATCCGCTGCCGGCCCTGGCGGCCACCGAAGCGGTCACCGGCTTCGCCCTGGACGGCACCGGCCAGGGCTGGCTGCGCACCTCGGCACGGCTCTGGCGGCGGCCGCCCGGGGGGGCCTGGCGGCTGAGCCGGTCCGGCCTGGAAGGCGGCTTCAGCCTGCACGACCGGTTCGACCGCGACGGCTCCGGCTGGGTCTGGTTCCACCACCGCGACGGCCTTTCGCGGGCGCGCGGAGAGACCGAGGAGTGGATGGCGCCGCCGTCCGTGGAGGGGCGCGGGGCGCTGGTCGACCGCGACGGCGGGCTCTGGCTGCGCGGACGCAACGGCGTGGCGCGGCTCCTGGGCGGGCTGGCCTGGCGCAGCTACGCCCGGGCCGACGGCCTGCCCTCGCCGATCACCTGGCAGGCCCTGCGGGACCGCCGCGGGCGGTTCTGGGTGGGCACGGAACTGGGCCTGTGCTTCCACGACGGCCGCGCCTGGAGGAAGGTCCTCGACGGCCGGGTCCTGTCGATCCTCGAGGGGCGCGACGGGGTCATCTGGGCCGCGGGGAGCCCCGGCGGCGTGCTGCACCGGATCGACCCGGAGCGCCTCGGGGTCCAGTCCATCCGGGTCGAACCGCTGCCCCTGGGCCGGATCTGCTCCGGGATCGCCTTCGACGGCGGTGGCGACCTCTGGATGGCCGACCCCGTCCGCGGCCTGGCCCGCGGCCGGCCCGGCCCCCTGGGCTGGCGCTGGGAATCGGTGCGCATCGACGGCCGCGAACCGGGCCAGGTCACCTTCCTGGCCATGGGGCCGGAGGGCCGGATCGCGGTCACCTACGAAGGCGGCGTGAAGGTCTGGCGGGACGGCCGGTTCACGGCGGTCGACTGCGACCCGAAGGCGGGCCCGTCCTCGGCGGCCTTCTCCGCCGACGGGCTGCTGGCGGTCGGCTACCAGAACCGCCCGCAGGTGAGCTTCCACCGGGTATCCGGGGACGCCTACCCGTCCCTGGGCGAGATCGACCTCACCCCCGGCCGCCCGCAGACCACGGTGTTCGGCCTGGCCTTCCAGCCCGGCGGCGCCCTCTGGGTCAGCACCAGCCGGGGCGTCGCGTCCCTGGGACCTGGGCAGGCCCCCCGGTTCTGGGGCGTCGCGGACGGCCTGGTGAGCACCGACTGCAACGAGGGCGCGATCTTCGCCGAGGCGGACCGGATCTGGATCGGGACCTCCCACGGCCTGTCGCGGTTCGAGCCCGGCCAGGAGCAGCCGCTGCCGCCCCTGCGGGCGCCGGAACTGCTGTCGGCCCAGGCCGGCGCCACGGCACTCGGCCCCGGCGCCCGGGAACTGGTCCTGCCCGGAGGCGCGCGCGAGCTCAGCCTGCATTTCCTGGTGCCGACCTACCAGCACAAGGGCGCCCTGCACCTCCAGTATTCGCTCGGCGAGGGGAGCGGCCCCTGGGTCGACATGGAGCAGGCCAAGCTGCACTTCCCCGCACTCGGGCCGGGACGGCAGGCGGTGCGGGTGCGCGGCGTGCTCGACGACGGCAGCACCGGACCGGCCGCCCTGTTCCGGTTCCAGGTGCCGCCCCGGTGGTGGGAGTCCTGGCCGGGCCGGGCCGGGTTCGCCCTGCTGGGCGTGCTCGTCCTGGCCGGGCTGGTGCGCCTGCGGCAGGCGCGCCTGCTGGCCCGCAACCGCGCGCTGGTGGCGGAGGTGGACCGCCAGACCCGGGAACTCCAGCTGGCCTCGAACGCGAAGAGCGCCTTCCTCGCCAACATGAGCCACGAGCTGCGCACGCCGCTGAACGCCATCCTGCTCTACTCGGAGCTGCTGCAGGACGGTTCCCAGGCCGACGGCCAGCCGCGGATCCAGCGGGACGCCGGGCGCATCCACGCCGCCGGCAAGCACCTGCTCGCCTTGATCAACGACATCCTCGACGTCTCGAAGATCGAGGCCGGCCAGATGGAGGTGCGGTTCGAGCGGGTCGCCCTCGGTCCCCTGGTGGAGGAGCTGGTGGCCACCCTGCAGCCGCTGGTGGAGCAGAACCGCAACCGTTTCGTCCTCGACCTGGCATCGGCTCCCGCCGAACTCTGGACCGACGCCATCCGGCTGCGGCAGGTGCTCTCGAACCTGCTGTCCAATGCCGCCAAGTTCACCCACGACGGCTCCGTCCTCCTGCGGATCGCCGCGGACGGCCCCGGCACCGTGCGCTTCACGGTGGAGGACACCGGCATCGGCATCGACCCGGAACGCCTCGGAGGGATCTTCCGCGAGTTCGTCCAGGCGGAGTCCGACACCGCCCGGAGGTTCGGCGGCACCGGCCTCGGCCTGGCCCTGGTCAAGCGCTTCACCGAGCTGCTGGGCGGCACCGTCGCGGTCGTCTCGGAGGTCGGCAGGGGCAGCACCTTCACCGTCACCCTGCCGACGCAGCCTGGGGGAACGCCGGCGGCCGGGCCCTAGGAGCCGGTCGGGAGCAGTCGACCGTGGGGGGATGGACCGGTGCCCCCTGCCGCGGGTTCAGCCTGGAGCCGATCGAACCGGACCGACGCGAGGGAGGATTCCAGGATCCGGAAGGCGCCGTCCCAGGCCGCCAGCGCGGGTGCGCGTCCGGTCCGCGGGTTCCAGGGCGGCTCCATGGCGACCACCACGTCGAGCAGCGAAATCTGGCCGGCGGGGCGGGCCAGGCGGATGCCCCCCTTCTTGCCGCGGACGGTCTCCAGCAGCCCGCCTTTCACCATGCGTCCCACCAGCCTCCGGACGAAGGAGTCCGGCAGCCGGTCCAGCTGGGTGATCCGGGCGATGGTGGTCATCCCTCCGGCGAGCCGGGCCAGGTGGAGGACGATCCGCGCCGCGTAGTCGGTCTGCCTGGCCACCCTGAGCATGGTCCTCCCCGGTTGTCGCGGGCGACGGCCCTCGGTTCAGGCTAGGGGCCGCGGGCCGGGTGCGGAATGCGGCAATCCGTCGCACCCACCGCAGCGCAGTCCTGGCCGGCCTACCGTGAGGGGCGGCCCCGGGAGCACTTCCGCTGCAGGCTGCGCCGGTGCAGGCCGAGCCGCCGGGCGGCCTCGGAGAGGTTGCCGCCGCAATCGGACAGCACCCGCTGGAGGTGCTCCCATTCGACCAGGGCGAGGGAGGGCGTCTCCGGGCCCGGGCTGCCCGGAGCTTCCCCGTCGCGGTCGAAGGAGGCGAGGATCTGGTCCACGTCCACCGGTTTCGTCAGGTAGTTCGACGCCCCGGCCCGCACCGCCTCCATGGCCGTGGAAATGCTGCCGTAGCCGGTGAGGATCAGGACCTGGGTGGTCGGGTCCAGGGCCTTCAGCCGGGCCAGCAGCTCGAGGCCGGACGCCCCAGGCATGCGCAGGTCCAGCACCGCGAGCTCGGGACTGTCGTCCTCCGCGAGGCGGATCGCCTCCTCCGCGCTGGCGGCGGTGCGGACTTCGCAGCCGCGGGCGGCGAGGGCCCGGGCCAGCCGCTCGCGGTAGACGGCATCGTCGTCCACCAGCAGCAGGGAGGGACGGGCATCAGCCAAGCGCCACCTGGGGCCAGCGGAGCCGCACGGCGGTCCCCGCGCCGGGCGAGGAGCGGACCTGCAGGTCTCCGCCCAGCTGCTCGGCGAAGGTGCGGGCCAGGAAGAGGCCCAGTCCCATGCCGGCGCCGGCGGGCTTGGTGGTGAAGAAGGGCTCTCCGGCCCTGGCCAGGACCTCCGGGGTCATGCCGCCTCCAGGATCGACCACCTCGATGCAGCAGGCCCGGCCTTCCCGGCTGGCCTTGACCTGGATCCGGCCGGGCTCCGGGGTCGCCTCCAGGGCATTGGCCACCAGGGCCCGGACGGCGCGCAGGAGCCCCGCGCGGGGCACCGGACCCGCCGACCCTGCGGGCCAGTCGAAGGCGACCCGTTCCCGTTCCCGGCCACTCCATCCCTCCTGCAAGCCCTGCTCCAGATCGGTCCACCGCAGGTCCATGAAGTCCTCGCCCGGGTTGGTTCCGGTGGGCCCGGCCATGCCGTCCAGGATGCGTCGGCAGCGGTCGACCTCCTGGCGGATCAGGGTGGCGTCCGCGAGGACCGACGTCCCTCCCTGGCCGAGATCCGCGGCTTCCCGCTGGAGTTCCTTCGCCGCCACGGCGATGGTGCCCAGCGGCGTGCCCAGTTCGTGGGCCACCCCGGCGGCCAGGGTCGTCAGCGCGGCCAGCCGGGCGTGGCGGGCATTCAGGTCGCGCAGGGCGGAGAGCTCCTCGTCGCGGCGGCGGAGCGCCTCGGTCACCCTCCCCACGAATGCGGCGATGAGCCCGGCGGTGATCACGAAGGCCACCCACATGCCGACGAGGTGCAGGGACATCCCGCCGCCATGGTCCATGTGGCCCAGCGAGTGGATGTGCACGTTCCAGAAGAACAGGCTTCCGTATCCGGCCGTCGACAGCAGGCCCAGGGCCCAGGCCCAGAGCCCGCGGAGGACCACCGCCGCCAGGGTGATGTGGACCAGGTAGATCGCGGTGAAGGGGTTGGCCGGGCCGCCGCTGCCGTAGAGCAGGCCGGTGAGGAGCAGGATGTCCAGCCCCAGGACCAGGCCCGGGAGCGCCGGGGGGGCTGGATCGGGCTGGCGGAGCCTGCGCATCAGGGCCAGGTTGCTGAGGGCCCCGAAGGCCACCAGCCCCAGCAGCGGCAGGACCGGCATCTCCCCGGGGAAGAGGAGGCTGGAGACGAGGATCGCCGCCGCCTGCGCGACCGCGGTGATCCAGCGCAGCCGCAGCAGCCAGGTCAGGGAGATGCCGGGGTTGAGGCCGCTCATGGCCGCCATTCTCCCCTGGAATCCGGCCGGGGGAACCCACATCCGAAGGCCAGGTTGCCTTCGAGCCCTGTTCGGCGGTGCCCCTCGCCCCACAAGTCCGGGTGCAGGGTGCGACAGAATGACGCACCCGTCCCCGGACCGCCGCTGGGTACCGTGGAGTGAGGACACAGCACCGGCCGGACCCCAGGATCCGAAACCTCCAGAGGCTGGCCGGAACCACCCGCTGTCCGATCGATGGAGGTCCCATGATCCGCTTCGCCGCGATCCCCCTGGCGGTCCTCGGCGTGCTGCCGGCCGCGTCTCTCGCGCAGGGGGTGCAACCCCCGGCCCACCCCGCGCCTCCGGCGGCGACCCAGGTCGCGAAGGTGGAAGCTCCCGAGGCGTGCGTCTACTGCGGGATGAACCGGACCCGCTTCTCGCGCAGCCGGATGCTGGTGTCCTACCCCGACGGCTCGCAGGTGGGCACCTGCAGCATCCACTGCACCGCCATCGAGTTGAAGAAGACCCAGGGAACCGCGGCCAAGGCCCTCCTGGTCGGTGACCGCGGCGACGGAGCCCACAAGCTGATCGATGCCCGCTCCGCGGTGTGGGTGATCGGCGGTTCCGAACGCGGGGTGATGACTCCCGTGGCGAAGTGGGCCTTCGCCCGCAAGGAGGATGCGGAAGCCTTCATCCAGAAGTCGGGCGGCAAGCTGGCCGGCTTCGAGGAGGCCCTCGCGGTGGCCACCCAGGAATTGAAGAAGTGACCTTGCCGGGACGCCGTTCGTGAGGCGCGGGATCCGGGTGTTCCTGGGCCTGCGGGCGGCGGCCGCCGCCCTCGGGGTCCTGCTCGGCCCTGCCTGCAGGCCCACCGCGCCGGTGCGGGCCGTGGACTTCCCCCTCCCGGACGTCCAGCTGGTGGACCAGGACGGCCGCCCGGTGCGGTTCGCCAGCCACTTCCAGCCCCAGGACCCGGTCGTGGTCACCTTCATCGACACCACCTGCACCACGGTCTGCGCGCCGGTCGCCACCGCCTTCGCCACCCTCCAGGCCGAGCTGGGCCAGACGTCCGGAAAGGTCCGCCTGGTGGCGATCTCGCTCATGCCGGAGCAGGATACGCCGGCGCTCATGAAGGACTACTTGCGGCGGTTCCGGGCCCGGCCCGGATGGGAGTTCCTCACGGGCGATCCGGAGGACCTCCGCAGGATCCGGAAGGTGTTCAACCAGCACGTTCCCGGCGAGGGCCCGAGCATGCCCCTGAGCTTCATCCGCTCGCCCCGGGACGGGAGGTGGACCCGGCTCGCGGGGCCGCGCAGCCCCGCCGACTACGTGGCCGTGTGCCGGAAGGAGGGCATCCTGTGAGGATTCCTGCCGCTTTGGCGATCGCTGCCGGCCTGTCCGCCGCCGCCGGTGCACCGCCCCAGGCCCCAGGGCCCAGGGACAAGTGCCCGGTGTGCGGGATGTTCGTGGCCAAGTTTCCCGAATGGACCGCGGCGGCCCGGCACCCCGACGGCTCCGTGGCCTACTTCGACGGCGCCAAGGACCTGTTCACCTTCCTCAAGGATCCTGGCCGCTACGGCCGGACCGGCGCACCCGCCGGCGACGTGTGGGTCAAGGACTACTACCAGCAGCGCATGCTCGAGGCGCGCAAGGCCTGGTTCGTGGCCGGCAGCAAGGTCATGGGGCCGATGGGGAGGGAACTGGTCCCCTGCGCCACCGAAGCGGAGGCCCGGACGTTCATGAAGGACCACGGCGGCAGCCGGATCCTGCGCTTCGCGGAGGTCACTCCGGAGGTCCTCAGGGGGCTGCAGTGAACGGCCCTGGACCCGTGGCGGGCCGGCCATGGCGCTGAGGCCCTCCACCTGCTTCCTGCTGGGCACCGCCCTGGGCCTGGGGGGCCTTGCGGGAATGGCGGTCCACGCCCGTCTTTCCGGCGGGACGGCACGGCTCCAGGAGACCGCCCGTCTGGCGGCCCGCCTCGGCCTCACCGACCTCTGCCTGTTCACCGAGGCCCGCTACACGCGGCACCCCGCCATGGCCGACCTGCATGCGCCGTTCCAGGACCACCCCATGGCCCTGGAACACTTCCCCTCCGGCGGCCTGCTGGCGCCCCCGCCCCACGTCCTGGGATCCCATGCCCGCCCTGCTCCACAAGCACCGCAACATCCTTGATTTCGCCCTCTCCTCGCTGGTCCGGAGGAAGGCGAGGGCCCTGGCCCTGCTGGGGGTCTACGCGCTGGTGGTGGCGGTCCTGGCCTCGCTGGTCTTCTTCGTGCAGGCCCTCAAACGGGACGCGGGCGTGCTGCTGGAGGGGGCGCCGGACATGGTGGTGCAGCGGCTGGTGGCTGGACGCCACGACCTCATCCCGATGGCCTGGGCCCAGGACGTCGCCGCCCTTCCCGGGGTGCGCCGGGCCGCTCCGCGACGCTGGGGCTACCACTACGATCCCGCCACGGGCGCCAACTTTACCGTGCTGGCCCAAGCGCCGGGCACGGTCCCGGAGGGCGCAGCCATCCTGGGCGCCGGGGTCGCCCGGGTGCTCCAGGTGCAGCGGGGCCACCTCATCACCCTCCAGACCTGCCGCCGACAGCCGCTCCTGCTTTCAGTCCAGGACATCCTCCCGCCGGCTTCGGAGCTGGCGACTGCGGACCTGGTCCTGGTGCCGCCGGACACGTTCCAGGCCCTGTTCGAGCTGCCGGAGGGCCAGGCCACCGACCTGGTCGTCGAGGTGGCCAACCCGCGCGAGTTGGAGACGCTCGCGGCCAAGGTCGCCGCCGCCTTCCCCGGCGCCCGGCCCATCCTCAAGCGCGAGATCCTCCGCACCTACGAGGCGATCTTCGATTGGCGCGGCGGGATGGTGACGGTGGCCGGGCTGATGGCGGTCCTGGCCTTCCTGATCCTGGCCTGGGACCGGGCCAGCGGGCTGTCCGCTGAGGAACGCCGGGAGATCGGCATCCTCAAGTCGGTGGGGTGGGACACGGCGGACGTCCTGGCGCTGAAAGTCTGGGAGGGCTGCGCCGTGTCGCTGACCGCCTTCCTGGCCGGCGTCCTGCTCGGCTATGCCCATGTGTTCCTGTTCTCGGGGAAGCTCTTCGAGCCGGCCCTGCGGGGCTGGTCGGTGCTCTATCCCAGCCACCGGCTGCTGCCGCACGTCGACCCGTTCCAGCTGGCCGTGCTGTTCTTCCTCACCGTCGTGCCCTACACGCTGGCGACGGTGGTCCCCTCCTGGCGGGCGGCCAGCGCCGATCCCGACGCGGCCCTGAGGTCCTGACGATGATCGAGCTTCTCGACGTCGTGAAGACCTACCATGCTGGACAGCCCAACGCGTTCCGCGCGGTGGACGGCGTGAGCTTGACCATTGCCAGGGGCCGGATCAGCGTCCTCAAGGGATCCAGCGGGTCCGGCAAGACCACCCTTCTGGCCCTGATCGGCTGCATGGCCCGCCCCACCTCGGGCCGGGTCCGCCTGCAGGGGGTCCGCGCCGACTTCCTGCCCGGGGGCGGTCCCGGGGACCTGGACGTCACCGGCCTCTCCGAGCGCTTCCTCACGAGCATCCGGCGGGCCACGTTCGGCTTCATCTTCCAGCACTTCAATCTGGTGCGCGGGATCTCGGCCCTCGACAACGTCATGCTGCCCGCCCTTCCGACCGGCCGCAGCAGGGCCTCCTTCCAGCGCCACGCCGGGGAGCTGCTCGGGCGGTTCGGCCTCGCGAAGCAGGCTGGCACACAGGTGGAGCGGCTCTCCGGCGGGGAGCTGCAGCGGGTGGCCATCGCCCGGGCGCTGATCAACGACCCCGAAGTGATCCTGGCCGACGAGCCCACCGCCCACCTGGACAGCCGCTTGTCCGAAGATCTGATGGCCCTGCTCGGCGACCTCCGGGCGTCCGGCCGGACGGTGCTCATCGCCAGCCACGACCCGGTCGTGTTCACCTCGCCCCTTGTCGACCAGGTGCTGGAACTCCGGGATGGCCGACTGGTCGGCGGCGCCGGGGGGGATTGATGGTCCACCCCGCCGTCGCCGCCCTGGCGGTGTGGTCCGTGCTCGCCGGTCTGCTGGCCCTGCATTCGGCCTGGTGGGCCGGCCGGATCCTGTGGGGCTGGAATCCGCAGAGCGGCGACGAAGGCCAGCTCCAGCTGGAGCGGAGCACCAGCCTGGTCGCGTCGGTCCTCGGCCTCGGGCTGGCCTTCCAGGTGCTGTCGGTGTTCCTGTTCGTCTTCACGGCGGAACAGCTGCACGGCCGCTTCGTCGGCGCCATGTGCGCCGCGGGGACCCTGCACGTCAACGGATTCGGTTACCCGGCCCTGGGGCTGAAGCTGGCGAACTGCTTCCTGGGCGGCCTCTGGCTGGTGCTGAACCGGGCCGACACCCTGGGCTACGACCACCCCCTCATCCGGGTCAAGTACCGGCTGGTGCTGTTCCTGGCGCCCCTGCTGCTGCTCGGGGAGGGCTTCCAGGTGGCCTATCTCGCCGGGCTGAAGGCCGACGTGATCACCTCCTGCTGCGGCAGCCTCTTCGGCCAGGAAGCCAAGGGCCTGGTCTCCGAACTGGCCAGCCTGCCCTGGCGGACCGCGCTGGCCGCGCTGCTGGGGACGACGCTCCTCACCGCCGGAACCGGGATCCGCTTCCTCCGCACCGGCAAGGGCGGCCCATGCTTCGCGGCGGCGGGCGCCGCGGGGGTGCTGGTCGCCGCCGCCGCCCTGGTCTCCGCCGTCAACCTCTACGTCTACGAACTCCCCACCCACCACTGCCCCTTCTGCCTGCTGAAGTCCGAGTACGGGTTCGTCGGCTACGGCTTCTACCTGCTGCTGCTGGCCGGAGGCGTGGCCAGCCTGGGGTTGGGGGCCACCCTGCCGTTCCGCGCCACCCCGAGCCTCGCGGAAGCGCTGCCGCGCCTGCAGCGCCGGCTGGGAATCGCCGTCCTGCTGGCCAGTGCCGGCTTCCTGCTCCTGTCCGCAGCGGCGATCGCCCGGTCCAACCTGCGGCTGGAGTGATCCTGCCAAGGCCCCCGGTCGGCAACGGCCAGGATCGAACCGTGGCTGGGGCGGGCCCCAGGACCGAACCGCACCGCCGCTCCCCTGGAGCAACTCCGCGGGCGACCGCCGGGCCGCACCCATCCTCGCCGGTCCCATCCCGGCCTTCGGCTTGAGCCGCCGATCAGGATCGAACGGATGACCTCGCGACCTGGTGGGTCGCGAAGCACGCACCGCGTGCGAAGCGGGGACCCACCGGGAGCGAATCATCCAGCCCCGAGGCGTGCGCCGAGGGACCAAACACAACGTTGGGTTGCCCCGGAAAACCCGATGGAGCCGCCGATCAGGATCGAACGGACGACCTCGCGACCTGGTGGGTCGCGAAGCACGCACCGCGTGCGAAGCGGGGACCCACCGGGAGCGAATCATCCAGCCCCGAGGCGTGAGCCGAGGGTCAAACACAACGTTGGGTTGCCTCGGAAAACCCGATGGAGCCGCCGATCAGGATCGAACGGATGACCTCGCGACCTTGTGGGTCGCGAAGCACGCACCGCGCGCGAAGCGGGGGAACCACCGGGAGCGAATCATACAGCCCCGAGGCGTGCGCCGAGGGCCGAAAGGACGCCGGGTTGCCCCGGGAAACCCGATGGAGCCGCCTATCAGGATCGAACTGAT
>JAYRFV010000174.1:0-27975 GCA_041908165.1 Holophagales bacterium
AGGGTTCGGCCCAGGCGCTGCGCGCGCTGTCGGCACAGGTCTGGATCACCGAGATCGACCCGATCTGCGCGCTGCAGGCGGCGATGGAAGGCTACCGCGTGGTGACCATGGACGAGGCCTGCGACAAGGCCGACCTGTTCGTCACCGCCACCGGCAACCTGCGGGTGATCACCCACGCCCACATGGCGGCGATGAAGGACCAGGCGATCGTCTGCAACATCGGCCACTTCGACAGCGAGATCGACGTGGCCAGCCTGGAAGGCTACGCCTGGGAGGAGATCAAGCCGCAGGTGGACCACGTCATCTTTCCCGACGGCAAGCGCATCATCCTGCTGGCCAAGGGGCGGCTGGTGAACCTGGGCTGCGGCACCGGCCACCCCAGCTACGTGATGTCCTCCAGCTTCGCCAACCAGACCCTGGCCCAGGTCGAACTGTTCACCAAGCCCGAGGCGTACCCGGTGGGGGTCTACACCCTGCCCAAGCATCTCGACGAGCAGGTGGCCCGGCTGCAGCTGAGCAAGCTCAACGCCCAGCTCACCCGGATGTCGGCGGAACAGGCGGCCTACATCGGGGTGCCGGTGGACGGCCCCTTCAAGGGCGACAGCTACCGGTACTGATGCTGTCCGGGGGTTCCGCGCTCCGCTTCGCTGCGCGCCCACCCCCGGAGCCCCCGCGCAAGGGACCGGCAGAGCCGGTCCCTTGCTTTTTCAGGGTCGGTTGTGTGCCCCCGGTCGAAGGAGAATCGGGTCCGGCTTCATTCGGGTTCTTCAGACAAGGCCAGGACGGCCCCCCGGTTCGCGGAGGTGACCATGCGGCTGTAGCGGCCGAGCCAGCCGTGGCTGATCTTGGGCCGGGGGCGGACCCAGGCGGCGCGGCGGCGGGCGAGTTCGTCGTCGCCGACGAGCAGCTCCAGGCTGCGGGCGGGGATGTCGATGCGGATGCGGTCGCCGTTCTGAACCAGGGCGATGGGGCCGCCCTCGGCGGCCTCCGGGCTGATGTGGCCGATGCACAGGCCGGCGGTGCCGCCGCTGAAGCGGCCGTCGGTGAGCAGGGCCACGGCTTTGCCGAGGCCCTGGCCCTTGATCATCGAGGTGGGCGACAGCATCTCCGGCATCCCGGGGCCGCCCTTGGGGCCTTCGTAGCGGATCACCACCACGTCGCCGGCCTTCACCCGGCGCTGGGCCAGGGCCTCCAGGCACTGGTCCTGGCTCTCGAAGACCACCGCTCTGCCTTCGAAGACGAAGCAGGCCGGATCGACGCCCGCGCTCTTCACGATGCTGCCGTTCGGCGCGAGGTTGCCGAACAGCACGGCCAGGCCGCCGTCGGCGGTGAACGGCGCGTCGAGGGTCCGGATGATCCGCGGGTCCTGGATGACGGCGCCGGCGACGGTCTCGCCGAGGGTCCCGCCGGACACCGTGGGCGTGTCGAGCTCCAGCAGCCCGGGCTTCCTGGCGATCTCGTTCAGGATCGCAGCGATGCCGCCGGCGCGGTCGACGTCCTGGATGTGGACGTCCGCCACCGAGGGCGACACCTTGCAGATGCAGGGGGTCCGCGCCGAGATCGCGTTCAGCCGCTGCAGGTCGTAGTCCAGGCCGGCCTCGTGGGCGATGGCGAGGCCGTGCAGCACGGTGTTGGTGGAGCCGCCCATGGCCATGTCCAGGGCGAAGGCGTTGTCGAGGCTGGCCAGGGTGACGATGTCGCGGGGCTTGAGGTCGGCCTCGAGCAGGTGGAAGATCCGGCGCGCGGCGGCCTTGGCCAGGTCCAGGCGGCGCGGGTCCACCGCCGGGATGGTGCCGTTGCCGGGCAGGGCCAGGCCGATGGCCTCGAGCAGGCAGTTCATCGAGTTGGCGGTGAACATCCCCGAGCAGGAACCGCAGGTGGGGCAGGCGCCGGCTTCGATCGCAAGCAGCTCGGCCTCGGTCATCTGCCCGGTCTGCACCTTGCCGACCCCCTCGAAGACCGTGATCAGGTCGCTGGCGGCGCCGCCCGGCTGCTGGCCCTTCAGCATCGGCCCGCCGGTGACGAAGATGGTCGGCACGTTGATGCGCACCGCGGCCATGATCATGCCCGGGGTGATCTTGTCGCAGTTGGAGATGCACACCAGCGCGTCGAAGCAGTGGGCCAGCGCCATGGTCTCCACCGCGTCGGCGATCAGCTCGCGGCTCGGCAGCGAGTAGCGCATGCCCAGGTGGCCCATGGCGATGCCGTCGTCGACGGCGATGGTGTTGAACTCGAAGGGCACGCCGCCGGCGGCCCGCACCTCGGCCTTCACCGCGGCGGCGAACTCGTGCAGGTGGGTGTGGCCCGGCACCACGTCGGTGTAGGAATTGGCGATGCCGATGAAGGGCTTGGCGAAATCCTCGTCCTTCAGCCCTGCGGCCCGCAGCAGGCTGCGGTGCCCGGCCCGCTCGATGCCCTTCTTCACCGTGTCCGACCGCATGGCTGCCCCCGGGCTTGATTGTGGCCCAAGCGCTGGGCCCGGGCGGCGAACCCGATTGGTTAAAAACCTGGAATGCTGAAATTTCCCATTTTCTAAAAAACTGAATGGATTATTTTGAATATTCCGAGTCCTGTCGACCGGTCCCGAAAGCCGACCATGATCCCGAACCCTCCTCCTCGAATCCTCCGGAATCCCGGGCCCCTGCGGGGCCTGGACGCCGAGGCCCTGCTGGACGGGCTCTTCCAACCGGTTCCCCAGGCACCCCGGACGGCGGCGCCGGGATCCCCGAAGGCCATCGCCGCCATCGAGGTGCAGGCATGAACCCGGAACCCGTGGTGCTCGAGATCCGGCGCGTCACCGAACCCTCCCGCCGGAACTGGGCGCGGGCCCGGGAACTGTTCCAGCAGGACCGGGAGGCCCTGCGCCGGTGCGACCTGGTGGGCTGCTCCGCCCTGGAGATGGCCGAGGCGATGGACCGGTTCCTGGCGGTCTGAAGCGTTCCTGCCCTGGATCGAAGGGCGCGGCGGACCGATATTGGGCCTGCCCGGCGCCGTTGCATACCCAAGGGAGGGTCCCGTGCCCACGTCGCACTCCATCCCGCAGATCCTGCAGGCCGTGGCCGAGCGGATGGCCGCCGGACAGGGGTTCACGCGCTCCGGCCCGGTGCGCCGCTTCAACGCCACCGTGTGGGTGGGCCAGACCCGCTACCACGTCGTGGTCGACTGGCCCGACGGGGCTCCCGTCGAAGCCCTCGCGCCGCTGGTGGAGGCGGAGGTCTACACCGTTCTCACGAACCACCACGGGGACGGCTGGGAGCCCCGGGGTGCGGACCTGACCCTCGCCGAGGCGCAGCGGCTCGCGAAGGAGTGCCACCTGGTCTACAAGGACGAGGTCCTGATCGCCCCCACGACGGACGAGCACCGCAGCCTGGTCGTCCAGGGCGACTGCCGCTGAAGCGGTGCAGGACCGGGCCGGTGCGAGGCCCGGGCTGCGCCCTGGACTAGAGTGGTCCGATGAACGCCCTCCGCGCCGCCGCCGCCCTCCTCGCCCTGCTGCTGCTTGGAGCGCACCTCCTGCGCTGGGCCGGACCGCTGCTGCTGCTCCCGGTGCTGGCGGCGCTGGTCCTGCCGTTCCTGCGGTCGGTCCGGGCGGTCCGGCTGCTTCAGGGGCTTCTCGGCCTGGCCTGCCTCGAGTGGCTGCGCACGGCCTGGGTGCTGGCGGGGGAACGCGCCGCCGCGGGCCTGCCCTTCCTGCGGATGGTGGCGATCCTGCTGGCCGTGGCGGCGTTCTCGGGCTGGGCGGCCTGGTTCGCCGGCGGGCGGGTGGACCGCCGCTGAAGCCGTCCGGCTCGCGGCGGCCCGGCCCGGGGCCGGTCCGTGGCATGATGCCTGGAAGATGCCGACCCCCGAGCTGTCCCTCATCGTCACCTGCAAGGGCCGACTCCGGCACCTGAAGGAGACGCTGCCGGCCATGGCCGCCCAGCCCGGGGCGGAAACCATCGTGGTGGACGTGGACTGCCCGGAGGGGACCGCCGAGTGGGTCGGCCGCGCCCTCCCGCAGGTCCGGGTGGTCCGGCTGGAGAACGAGCCGCTGTTCAACATCGCCCGGGCACGCAACCACGGCGCCGCGGCGGCCCGCACCGACCGGTTCGCCTTCGTCGATGCCGACAGCCTTCTGCACGCCGGCTTCGCCGAGGCGGCCGTGGCGGCGGTCGGGCCGGGGACCTACGCCCAGTGCGTCCACGGCCGCAAGCAGCTCATGGGCTGCGTGGTGGTGCCCCGCTCGGCCTTCGAGGCCGTCCAGGGCTACGACCCGGTGTTCCAGGGGTGGGGCGGCGAGGACCGCGACTTCTACCGGCGGGTGGAGCGGCTGGGCCTGCGGCGGGTGGAACTGGCCCCGCACCTGCTCGGGTGCATCCACCACGGGGAGGAGCTGCGCACCCAGTTCCACCGCATCCAGGACCGGCACGACGCCTGGCAGATCAACCGCCTGTACTTCGAAGTCAAGCACGGCCTGCTGGCCCTCGTCGGGGAGGACGCCCCGCTGGAGGTCCGGCAGCGCATGTACGCGGAGGTGGAGGCCGAATTCTTCGCCGCCCGGGCCGCAGGCCGCCCGCCCAGCTGCTCGGTGTCGCTCGGCTGGCAGCCGCTGGTCCCGCACATGGAATTCGAGCGCGTGCTGACCCTGCGGGTGCGCCGGGCCGGCGCGCCGCGCTGAGGACCGCCGGCATGAAGCCCATGAACGTCCTCGTGACCGGCGGCGCCGGGTTCATCGGCAGCAACGTCGCCGCGGCCCTGGTGGCGGCGGGGCACCGGGTGACGGTCCTCGACTCCCTGGAATCGGGACGCAGGGACGCCGTTCCGCCCGGGGCCGAGTTCCGGGAGGGCAACCTCGCCTCGGACGGCCTCCTCGCGGACCTCTTCGCCACGGGGGACTTCGAGGCGGTCCTTCACTTCGCCGCCTACATCGAGGTGGGCTTGTCGATGGAGGACCCGGCCCGGTTCCTCCGGAACAACACCGCCAACACCATCCGCCTGGCCGAGGCGGCGGTGCACCACGGCGTGCGGCGGTTCGTGTTCTCCTCCACCGCGGCGGTCTATGGAGAGCCGCGCTACTCGCCCCTCGACGAGGACCATCCCACCCTGCCGACCAGCCCCTACGGGCAGTCCAAGCTGCTGGCCGAGCAGGCCCTCGGCTCGATCGCGCGGATGCAGCGGATGGACTGCGTGTTCCTGCGCTACTTCAACGTCTCCGGGGCCGGGGCGGCGGGCGGCGAGGACCGTCCGCGCGAGACCCACCTGCTGCCGCTGCTCCTCGAGTCCAGCCTGGGGCTCCGCGGGCCGGTGCAGATCTTCGGGACCGACTACCCCACCGCCGACGGCACCTGCATCCGCGACTACCTCCACATCGCCGACCTGGCGAAGGCCCACCTGCTGGCCCTGGAGGCGGAAGGCCGGAGCCCGGTGGCCGTCTACAACCTGGGCTCGGGCCGCGGCTTCAGCAACAGCGAAGTCCTCGCCGCGGTCGCCGAGGTCACCGGGCGGCCGGCCCGTGCGGTCATGGCGCCGCGCCGGCCGGGGGACCCGGCCATCCTGGTCGCCTCAGCCGAGCGGGCCCGGCGCGAACTGGGCTGGGAACCGCAGCACTCCAGGCTGGAGACGATCCTGAAGAGCACCTGGGACTGGCGGCGCAGCCGGATGGGTCAGCCGTCGCCCTGAACCCCGTGTGCATTCCGCCGCACCCCCTGACCTGGCGGGCGGCGGGGACGTACATTGGGGCTGCGCGGACCTTCCCCGCGAGAAAGGGGAGCATGCCATGAAACCGCTGACGGACGTCGGCACGGACATCCTGGAGTGGAGGGCGGCGCTGCCGTTGGGCTCCGCCTTCGAGCTCGCCTCGGCCGAGGGGCTCCACGCCACCCTGGCCTGGTCCGAAGGGGAGACGCTGGCCACCGCCGAGACCCCGGAGGGGACCTGGACCTTCAAGCGGGTGGGCGTCCTCGGGAAGCACATCACCCTGCGCGAGGCCGGGGCCCACGGCAACCTGGCCGAGTTCCACCCCCACGCCTTCGGGCGGGGCCGCCTCGCCTTCCGCGACGGCGCCGCCTTCGACTGGAACACCCTGCACCACCACCTCGGCTGGGCCTTCCTGGACGTCGAGGGGAACGAGATGCTCCGCCTGCAGCCCTGGCCGGACACGCCCGGGCACCGGCAGGAGCCCGGCATGGTCCTGGGCCGGGTGGTCCTGGAAGGCAGGGGCGCGGCCCGCTGGCGGGACGCCTTCCTCGCGGCCTTCGGCTGGTACCTCCTCCTCCTGGCGAAGCACGACGCGCACCTGGAGGATCCGGCCCTCGAAGGGGCGAACCTCATCTGACCTATCGGTTCACCGGCGGAAGTCGGCGGCCTTCAGGCCCAGCTTCTCCAGCCGGGAGAGGAGGGTGCTGGGCGGGAGGCCGGCCTGGAGCGCGGCCCCCTTCGGCCCGGTGACGCGGCCCCGGGTGCGGCGCAGGAGGTCGGAGAGGTAGGTCCGCTCCTGCTGCTCCCAGGTCAGGGCGGGGCGGCGGGCGGGTTCGCCCGGCAGGGAGGCCCCCAGTTCCAGGTCGCGGCCTGCCGAGAGGATGGCGGAGCGCTCCAGCACGTTGAACAGCTCCCGGACATTGCCCGGCCAGGGGTAGCCCTGAAGCCGGACCAGGGTCTCCTCCCCGAGCCGCAGCCGCGGCCGCCGGTTGTCGCGGGCGAACCGTTCCAGGAACTGCTCGGCCAGCGCCCGCACGTCCTCGGGCCGCTCGCGCAGCGGCGGCAGGCGCAGCGGGAACACCGACAGGCGGTAGTAGAGGTCGGCGCGGAACCGCCCCTCGACCACCTCCTGCTCCAGGTCGCGGTTGGTGGCGGCCACCAGCCGGACATCGACCTTGCGGGGGCGCTCCGAACCGAGGGGCTCGATCTCCCGCTCCTGGAGGGCGCGCAGCAGCTTGGGCTGCAGGTCGAGGGGCAGCTCGCCCACCTCGTCGAGGAACAGGGTGCCGCCGTCGGCCAGCTCGAAGCGCCCCTTGCGGCTGGACTGGGCGCCGGTGAAGGCGCCCTTCAGGTGCCCGAACAGCTCGCTCTCGATCAGGTGCGCCGGGAGGGCCCCGCAGTTGACCTTGATGAAGGGCTTGTCGCGCCGGGGCGAGAGGTGGTGGAGGGTCTGCGCGACCTTCTCCTTGCCCGTGCCGGTCTCCCCCAGCAGCAGCACGGTGGTGGCGGCCGGGGCCACCTGCCGGAGCTGGTCCACGATCGCCCGCATGGCGGCGCTGTCGGCCTGCAGAGGGTCGCTCAGCAGGCCGGAGAGCGCCTGGGCGCGGTGGAAGTCCAGTTCCTCCGCGAGCCGCCGCTCGCGCTCGGCCAGCAGGGCCAGGTGTTCGGCCTGCTTCAGGGCCAGGGCCAGCAGGCTGGCGAAGGTGCCGACGTGGCGGGCCACGCTCTCCGGGTACTGGCGGCAGACCAGGGCGTCCAGGGTGAGCAGTCCGAAGGTCTCGCCCGCGGCCCGCAGCGGGGCCACCAGGCAGCTGTGGCCGCCGGGAAAGTCGAGGATCCCGTGGAAGGTGTCCTCGCCCGGATCGTCCTCCTCGAAGCTGCGCGGCTGCCGGCTCCGGAGCGCCTCCTCCAGGCGGGCGTTGCCCTGCACCCGGAGCCGGGTGCCGACCAGCCCGGGGGCAGCCAGCGGGCCTGCCGCGTGGCGGACCTCGAGGGCCTCGCGCCGCTTCAGCAGCACGGTGGCCAGGTCGAACGGGACCAGTTGACCCAGGCGCTGCAGCGCCTTCTGCACCAGGCCGTCGGAATCGTCCCCCAGGGTGAGCAGGTCGCCCACCTCGTCGAGGATGCGGGCTCCGGTGAGGGCGGTTTCGAGGATTTCCATGGTGATCCTCAATTATCGTCATTTCGAGACCCATATCGACGGTATTTCGATGATTTCTTCGGCGGGCCTGACTTTCGGTATTAGAAGCATTTCATTTTCAATGATTTATATTGCTGGCACGGCCCTGGCAATCCAGGGAGCACGCCCCCGATGGGGCCCCCAGAGGAGTCCTCCATGTCCTTCACCGACAGCAAGACCCACCAGAACCTGAAGGCCGCCTTCGCCGGCGAGAGCCAGGCGAACCGCCGCTACACCTGGATGGCCCAGGTCGCCGAAAAGGAGGGCCGGCCGGAGGTGGCGGCCGTGTTCAAGCACAGCGCCGACGGCGAGACCGGCCACGCGCTGAAGCACCTCATGTTCCTCGCCGCCAAGGCTGGCGACCCGGCCACCGGCCTGCCGCTGGGCGACTCCATCACCAACCTGAAGGCGGCCGTGGCCGGCGAGACCTACGAGTACACCGACATGTACCCGGACTTCGCCCGCACCGCCCGGGAGGAGGGCTTCGATGACATCGCGGCCTGGTTCGAGACCCTGGCCAAGGTGGAGCGGTTCCACGCGGGCCGCTTCCAGGAGGCGCTGGAGAAGCTCGAAAAGGGGGAAAAGGCCGACATCGAGGTTCACCTTTGAACGCCTTCCTCTTCGATCCAGCTGCCGAGGCGGAACGATTCGCGTCCCGTCGCGAATTCTTGAGCCGGCAGGAGGAGCTTCGCCTCGACCTGGCCCCCGGCGTGACCCTGCAGCCGGAGACGCGGGAGAGCGTGGAAGACCAGATCCGCGAAACCCTGCTGGCGGAGGGCATCGTTCCGGAGCCGGGATCCCCGGACTACCGGGAGGCTGCCGGCAGCTTCGCCGCCCTCGCGCCCCGTCGCGAATCGGCAGACCTTTCGGTGGCGGCCACCCTGTTCCTCGGCTTTGCGGCGGCGGAGCGGGATGCCCGGCTCCAGGCGCTGCAAGGCGCCCCCGAGCGCCTCGCCCTGGAACTGGCCGATGGCCGCCGGATCCTGCCCTGCGTGGACCGCGGCGCCGCCCGTCCCGGCGAGCGCCTGCCGGCGGTCCTGGCGCTGCGCTGGACGCTTCCCCCGGGAACCCCGGTTGCCGCCCTGGTGGCGGACCACCCCGCCCTCGCCGGGCGTTTCCCCGCGCCTCCGAGCTGGAGCCGCTGGACGCAGGACGTTTGAACCCAGGAGGAACACCCATGAACCCCGTGATCGACCACCTCAACAGCGAACTCGCCTCCGCCCAGGTGCTGGCCCTGAATGCCAAGCGCTACCACTGGACCGTCACCGGCCCCCACTTCCGCGACTACCACCTGCGCTTCGAGGAGCTCTACACCGCCGCAGATGCCACGGTGGACGAACTGGCGGAGCGGATCCGCATGCTCGGAGGCGTTCCCATCCACGCGCCGGTGCAGATCGAGGCCCTGAGCCGGGCGCAGGTCTCCGATCCGGGCCGGGTCCTCGACGCCGCCGCCATGCTCCAGGAGGCCCTGGACAACCAGCGGCGGGTGATCGACTCGATGCACGCGGGCATCGAGAAGGCCAACCAGGCCGGCGACCCCGGCACCGCCGACCTGCTCACCCGGTTCGTCCAGGTGCACCAGAAGGAAGCCTGGTTCCTGGCCTCGATGAAAGGCTGAGCCGGGTTGGTTCGAATGATCCCAAAAGTTGACTGATTTGATAAACTAATTTTCCGCGCGCCGCCGCGCACCCGAGGAGATCGCCCATGGCCCATGCCGCCAAGAACTATGACCACCTGAAGAACGGTGCTGTGAAGGGCCTGTCGGATGCCCAGCTGGACCAGCACTTCACCCTCTACAAGGGCTACATCGGCAAGCTCAACGAGATCGAGGAGAAGCTCGCGACCATCGACAACAGCAAGCCGAACTACTCCTTCAACGAGTACAGCGAGCTGAAGCGCCGGGAAGCGGTGGCCTTCAACGGCTCCTTCCTGCACGAGCTGTACTTCGAGAACCTCGGCGGCGACGCCGACGTGAGCGCCGGCCTGGCCGCGGCCCTCGACGCCCAGGGCGGCAAGGAGAAGGTGATCGCCGACCTCAAGGCCTGCGCCCTCGGCGGTCCGGGCTGGGCGGTGCTGACCCGCAACCGCCGCGACGGCAAGCTGCACACCTACTTCCTCGCCGAGCACCACATCGGCCTGCCCATCGACCAGGACCTGCTGGTCGTGCTGGACAGCTGGGAGCACGCGTTCATGGTCGACTACGGCATCGCGCGGGCCAAGTACCTCGACACCATCGTGGATGCCATCAAGTGGAGCGAAGTCTCAAAGCGGTTCGCCGCGGCCAAGTAGAAGGGGACCGGGAACGCGTGCTCGAGGATGGCCCCCTGACGGGGGCCGCCTTTTTCACGTGGTCACACGCCCTCCGTCTATCGGACAGCGCCCCGCGCTGTCCTCCCGGTCGCTTGCCCCTTTGGGGCTGCGCTCCCGGAGGCGGAGCCTCCATGGTCGACTACGGCATCGCGCGGGCCAAGTACCTCGACACCATCGTGGATGCCATCAAGTGGGAGGCTCCATGTCTGCGAAGCGCAACTGAGCAGGAGGACGCACGGCGTCCGATCCATGGAGGAAGTCTCCAAGCGGTTCGCCGCGGCCAAGTAGGAAGAACCTGGAAACGTGTGCTCGAGGATGGCCCCTGACGGGGGCCGCCCTCTGGGCCGGCGGCAGCACCGGCGGCGTGTTCAAGCGTTATCCTTGATCCATACCCCGGAGTCGTCCATGGCCCTGCCTGTTCTGACCCTCGCTTCGTTCCTGGCTGCTTCGAGCCTCGTCGCGGTCCAGCCCACGGCCCTTCCGAAGGTCTGGACCTGGGAGGAGAACGGCTGGACCGGGACCTGGAGCCGCCGCGGCGACACCGCGACCTACGACATCCACTGGACGAAGGGCTCGTCCACGGGTTCCAGCGTCGCCACGATCCACATCACCGGGCCGAGGAGCTTCTGTGCCCACCGTCAGGACACCAAGGCCTGGGCTGGACAGGAAGTGGACTACAGCGGAACGCTGGCGGAGGACGGGACGGCCCGGGGAACCGGCCGGGTGCGGAGCAGCGGTCCGTTCATCGAGTGGAGGGCCCGCCCCGGCGGCGGCCAGGTTCCGAGCCCGGAGCCGGACAAGGACCTCCTCGGCAGCCACTGGCGCACGGAGGAGAACGGCTGGACCGGGACTTGGACCCGTCGGGGGACCAGCAACACCTTCGACATCGCCTGGGTCATGGGGAGCCAGCACGGCTCCAGCACCGCCACCGTCACCCTGCAGGGCCGGACGCTCAGCGTCCACCGGCGGGACCACGGAGCCTGGGCCGGCCAGGAAGTGGACTACACGGCCACGCTGGATGCCCACGGTTCCTTCTCCGGCAAGGGGACCATGCGCCACACCGGCTTCACCTACACCTGGAAGGGCAGGATCCAGTAGAGGCGAACCCCGCGCCGGAGCCCCTTCCGGGATGAACCGGCTTCAGGGGCGCGGGGCCTCTCCTGCGCCACCCACCCAGCGCCCGCGCAGGACGGCTGCCTCCAGGCGCAGGCGGCCGGCCGGATCCGGGCGGAAGAGCAGGATCGTCCCGGTGAACCCGGGCTTCGCCGTGGCGGCTTCGCCCTGGGCGCGGAGGGCGGCGAGCAGGGTGGCCTCGTCGGGGGCCGCCAGGCCGCGGGCGGCCAGGCCGCGGGCGGCCAGGGATTCCTGGAGGGCGCTCCAGGACGCCGCCGGCCCGGGCCACGGGACCGCAAGCATGCCGCCGGCATCCCTCTCCTCGAGCCCGATGGCCGCCGAGAGGTCGCCGACTTCGGCCAGGGAGGGGTTGCGTGGCCGCGAACCTTCCCCGGCGAAGGGGCCGGGAACCTGGAAGGCCAGGTCGGCGGGGAAGGGCGCCAGGCCGCGGCCACCGCCCAGGCGGACGTTGCGCACCACCAGGGAAGCCAGGGCCTCGCGCTGGTTCAGCGGGATCCCCTCGTAGGCGGCTGGATCGACGGCGTCGATGCTGCCGTCGGCGAGGGCCGCCAGGGATCCCGCCAGGACCACGTAATTCAGGCGCACCAGGCGCTCGGCCTCGTCCGGCCCGGCCCAGCCGCCGCTCTCGACGAGCAGGGTGGCGGTGCCCCAGCGCGTCATGGAATCGCCGAAGGCGCGGGCGGTGTAGTCGGTGTCGTAGCGGGCGACGCGGCCCGGCGCGAAGGGGGCGGCCAGGCGCTGGGCGAGCACCGCCAGCTGCCGGGTCCTTCGCGTTCCGGCGGTGATGGTATGGGCCTCGTCGCCCGGCACCGACAGCAGCGAGATCGCCGCCTGCGGGCCGCTCCGGCCCGCCCGCACCAGCGGGCTCTGGTTGTGCAGGTTGAAGCCGATCGCCGGCTGCACGCGGTCGCGCACCGCCTTCAGGAACCGGCCCTCGGGGGTGGCCAGGCGCAGGGCGTCGCGGTTGATGTCGATCTCCTGCGCATTGCGGCGCTGGGTGCGTTCGGTGCCGTCCGGATTGAGCATCGGGATGATCCAGAGGGTCAGCCGCGACAGCAGCTGCTGCACCGCGGGCTCCCCCCGGTGGACGCCGAGCCCGTTGACCAGGTCGAGCAGGGCCGACGTGGCGGTGGGCTCGTCGCCGTGCATCTGCGACCACAGCAGGACCCCGGTGGGGCCCTGGCCGATCCGGAGCAGGGGGATCTTCCGGCCCTCCGCGGAAACCCCTTCCTCGACGCGGGTGATCAGCCCTGGATGGCGCCCCTGGAGGTGATCGATCCGGGCGCGGAGTTCCGCATGCTTGAGGGACCACGGGTCCGGCGGCGAAACCCGGACCTGCGGCCAGTCCTCCCACAACCGCTGCGCGCCGCCCGGCGCAGGCGGGGCCGCGGCCGCGGGCAGGGCCAGCAGGAGGGCAGCGGAGCGCAGGAGCGAACGCATCGGCGCCCTACAGCACCGCCGGCTCGAGCAGCGTGATGCTGCCCCGCCCGGCGTCGATCCGCGCCGGGATGCCCAGCGGCAGCGTGAACTGCTGGTCGACGTGGCCGATCATGGCGCCGTGCCAGGCCGGGACCTTCAGCGGCAGGATGTGGTCGGCCAGGACCTCCTCCAGGGTCAGGGAACCGTAGCCGTCCCCGGGCGTGCACTGGGTGCACTTGCCGAACACAAACCCGGAGATCCGGTCGAGGACCCCGGCCAGCTTCAGCTGGGTGAGCATCCGGTCGATCCGGTAGATGTTCTCGCGGGTGTCCTCGAGGAACAGGATGCTGCCCGACCACTCCGGCAGGAACTCGGAGCCCAGCATGGCGGCCAGCACGGTCAGGTTGCCGCCGAGCAGGCGGCCGGTGGCCACCCCCGGCGTGAGGGTCCGCACCCGGTCCTTGGTCTGCACCAGGGTCTCCGCCGGCGGCCGGGGCGGCTCCAGGGTGCCCGCCTCGCCCTGGAAGAGCAGGCGGCGGAAGGCCTCCAGGGAGAACCGGCTCCAGCTGGACACCCCCACCGGCCCGTGGAAGGTCACCAGCCCGGTGCGGGCGTGGATCGCGTTGAGCAGGGCGGTGATGTCGCTGTAGCCGATCAGGATTTTCGGATGGGCCGCGATCGTCGCGTAGTCGAGGCGCTGCAGCAGGCGGTTGGAACCCCAGCCGCCGCGGACACAGAGGATGGCGTCCACAGAGTCGTCCGCGAACATGGCGTTGAGGTCGGCGGCGCGGTCGGCGTCCCGGCCGGCCAGGTAGCCGTAGCGGTCGAGGGCGTGCGGGGCCAGCCGCGGCTTCAGGCCGAGGGCGGCCACGGTGTCGCGCAGGATGTCGATCTCCTCCCCCAGCCAGGAGGCGCTGGCCGGGCTCACCAGGCCGACGGTCGCCCCCTCCTTGAGGCGGCGCGGCTTCAGCAGGCGGCGGGGGGGCGGGGCCGCCCCCAGCCTGGGCGAAAGGGCCGCCCCCAGGGACGCCGCGACGGCGGCCTGGAGGAAGCCGCGGCGGTCGAGGCTGGCTGGGTTCGGGCTGGAGGGTGTCTGGCGCATGGGATTCCCGGGATCGGTGACCAAACTTGGAGAACCCCGCCGCGGCGTTCGGGTCCAGAATGGATACTAGACAAAGGCCCCCACCCGGGGGCTGTCTTTTTGCGCGGCGCCGCCGAGTCCGGGGCCGAGGACCCGGACGGAGCCCCATGATCGCCTTTTCCGATGTCAGCAAGCAGTACGGCCGCCAGGTCCTGTTCATCGACGCTAGCTTCCAGCTCAATCCGGGCGAGAAGGCCGGCCTGGTGGGGCCCAACGGGGCCGGCAAGTCCACCCTGTTCCGGATGATCGTCGGCGAGGAGACCGCCGACGACGGCGTGGTGAGCCTCCCGAAGAAACTCACCGTCGGCTACTTCCGCCAGGAGGTCGACGAGATGTCCGGGCGCTCCGTGCTGGACGAGGCGATCGCCGGCAGCGGCCGCCTGGGCGACCTCCACCACGAACTGATGGACCTCGAGCACGCCATGGGGGACCCTGAACAGGCCGACGACCTGGAGAAGGTCATCGAGCGCTTCGGCCACGTCCAGGAGGAGTACCAGCACCTCGGCGGCTACGAGCTGGAGGCCAGGGCGCGGGCCTGCCTGCACGGCCTGGGCTTCGCTGACGACCAGATCGACGGCGACGTCGGCGCCCTGTCCGGCGGCTGGAAGATGCGGGTGTCCATGGCCAAGATCCTGCTCGGGAACTTCGACGTGCTGCTGCTGGACGAGCCCACCAACCACCTGGACATCGAGTCGATCCTCTGGCTCGAGCAGTTCCTCAAGTCGGTGCCGGCCTCCCTGCTCATGACCTCCCACGACCGCGACTTCATGAACCGGATCGTCACCAAGGTGGTCGAGATCGACGGCGGCGACCTCGTCACCTACTCCGGCGACTACGACTTCTACGTCCGCGAGCGGGAGACCCGCGAGGCCAACCAGGAGGCCGCCTACGCGCGCCAGCAGGCGAAGCTGGCCAAGGAGCAGCGCTTCATCGAGCGGTTCTCCACCCACGCCGCCAAGGCCGCCCAGGTGCAGAGCCGGGTCAAGGCCCTGGAGAAGATCGAGCGGATCGAACTGCCGAAGAAGCGGCAGAAGGTGAAGTGGGACTTCCGCCTGCCCATGCGCTCCGGCGACGACGTGGCGATGCTCGAAGGCGTCTCCAAGGCCTACGGGGCGCGGCGGGTGTTCGAGGGCTTCGACTTCCACGTCCGCCGCGGCGAGCGCTGGTGCGTCATGGGCCAGAACGGCGCCGGCAAGTCGACCCTGCTGAAGATGGTCGCCGGGGCGATCCAGCCGGACGCCGGCAGCATCCGCCTCGGCGCCAGCCTGCGGCTGGGCTACTTCGCCCAGCAGTCCCTGGACCTGCTGGACCCGGAGCTGACCGTGCTCGAGCAGATGCAGCAGGACTTCCCGCTCGAGAACATCGGCACCATGCGCAACCTGCTGGGCGCCTTCCAGTTCTCCGGCGACGAGGTGGACAAGCGGATCCGCGCCCTCTCCGGCGGCGAGAAGTCGCGGCTGGTGATGGCCCGGATGCTGTTCGACCCGCCCAATTTCCTGGTCCTGGACGAGCCCACCAACCACCTGGACCTGGCCACCAAGGAGATGCTGATCGCCGCCCTCGAGGACTTCGAGGGGACGATGCTGTTTGTCTCCCACGACCGCACCTTCCTGCGCGGGCTCGCCAGCCGCGTGCTGGAACTGGCCGGCGAGGAGCACGACCGCCCGCTGGCCTTCCCCGGCAGCTACGTCGAGTACGTCGCCCGCACCGGCCGCGAGGCCCCGGGCGTGCACGGCTGAGGCGCGGCCCAGGCATGGAAAGGGCGACCCCTGCCCCCTCCCCGGTTGCCGGACGATAAGCCGGGTGCAGAGGTGCCGTGAAGGACCCTCTTCGGAGCAGTTGGCAGCCCGGTTGGCCTCTCGCCCCGCCTTGGATCCGTGCACGCCTTCGCCTACACTGCCCTCCGATGCCGCCCTTCCTTCGTCCTCCCGGTTGCTTCCGATGTCCGGGAGGGCGCCGGAAGGCGGCTGCGGGGCTGGGCCGGCTGCTCCTCCTGGCGGTCCTGGGGCTCGGCGGCCTCGCCCTCCCGGCCCAGACCGGACCCGCCGGGCGGCGCCTGGCGATCACCTTCGACGACCTGCCCCTGGCGGCCGCCGATGCCTGCGATGCGGACCTGCGCACGGCCGTGCAGGCCGGCCTGCTCGGAATCCTCCAGCGGCACGGCATCCGGGCCGCGGGCTTCGTGAACGAGGGTCGGGGCTGCGGGTCCGCGGTGGTGCGCGGGTCGATCGAGGCCTGGCTCGACGGGGGGCACACCCTCGGCAACCACACCCATTCGCACCCAGATCTCAACCGGGTGCCGCTGGTCCGGTACACCGACGACATCCTGAAGGGCGAAGCCCTCACGCGGCCGCTGCTGGCGCGCCGGGGCCAGCGCCTGCGCTACTTCCGGCACCCCTTCCTGCACGCCGGCGCAACTGCCGAAGCCAAGCAGGGGCTGGCCGACTTCCTGGCCACCCACGGCTACGAGGTGGCGGCGGTGACCATCGACAACCAGGAGTGGGTCTTCGCCCACGCCTACCAGCGCGCCCACACGGCGCGGAATGCGCCCCTGAAGCGTCGCATCGCCCAGGCCTACCTGGCCCACATGGAGGAGGTGACGGCCTTCTTCGAGGAACGCTCGCGGGAGGTCCTCGGGCGGGAACCGGCGCAGACCCTGCTGCTCCACGCCAACCTGCTGAATGCCGACCACCTCGACGCGCTGATCGGCATGTACCGCCGCCGCGGCTACGGGTTCGTCACCCTGGCCGAGGCCCAGGCGGATCCGGCCTACGGGATCGCGGACGGCTACACCGGGCCCAAGGGGCTGTCCTGGATCCACCGCTGGGGGCTTACCAAGGGGATGCCGGTGGTGGAGGAGCCCCGGGAGCCGGAGTGGGTGGCGAAGGTGGCCGCGGGGGGCGGGTGAACCTGGCTGGCTGGGACCCGGGTGACTTGACACCTCAGGGGGCAGGCGAAGGGCACGAGAGAGCCTGAGCGCGATGGGCAGCCAGGCCTGGGCAGGGGTCGGGCCAGCGGAACCGCCGAGCCTCCGCCCACCTGGCCCGGCTCTTTCCGCCAACGGAAGCCAAATCGTCTGCACCGTCCGGGTGGCTGTGGGCGTGCACGGCCGAGGAGGCCTTGAGCTTCCCAGCCTCGTCGGCACGCGGGGAATCCCGGTTGGAAAGCGCCCGGGTGGTGGGACAATCGAGGTCCGGGTTGAGCATGGGCATTCGCGGGAGATGGATCTTGATCGGGGCGGCCCTGCTCGCCTGCCTTCCGGCGGCGGCCCAGGAGGTTCCTTCCCTGCGGATCGCCGGGACCGGCGCCGGGATGGCGCTGCTGAAAGTGCTCGGCGCCCGCTACGAGAAGCAGCACCCCGGAGCCAGGGTGACGGTCTATCCGAGCCTCGGCAGCACCGGCGGCATCCGGGCGGTCGCCGACGGCCGGATCGAGATCGCCTGCGCGTCCCGTGGACTGTCCTCCCAGGAAGCCGGCCTCGGGCTGGCGCAATGGACGTTCGCGCGGACCCCCTTCGTCCTGGCGGTGGGATCATCCCGGCCGGAAACGGACCTGCCGCAGGCCCAGGTCGCTGACGTGTACGCAGGCCGAGTTCGGGCCTGGCGCAACGGCGACCCGGTGCGGGTGATCCTCCGCCCCCGGAGCGACACAGCCCACGCCCAGCTCGCCGCCTTCGGGCCGGACCTGGAGGCGGCCCTGACCCTGGCCCACGCGGTGCCGGGCGCCATCACCGCGACCACCGACCAGGATTGCGCAGACCACCTCGAACGGGCCACCGGGGCCGTGGGGACCCTCAGCCTGGGGCAGATCCTGGCCGAGCAGCGCGACCTCAGGCCCCTGGGCCTCGGGGGCGTCAAGCCCACCCTCGAAAACCTATCCAAGGGGACCTACCCGCACGCCACCGTGCTCAGGCTGGTGGTGCGGCGCGCAGGGGCGGGAACCGAGCTGCGCCGGTTCCTGAAGTTCCTCGAATCTCCGCCTTCCCAGGACGTCATGCGTCGGTACGGCTACCT
Organism: Holophagales bacterium; assembly: GCA_041908165.1. Classification (GTDB taxonomy): domain Bacteria; phylum Acidobacteriota; class Holophagae; order Holophagales; family Holophagaceae; genus JACQZU01. The sequence continues at coordinate 17,873 of JAYRFV010000174.1, forward strand.
GCCCAGTGCTTCTGCGTGGGAGCCGAACCTGTGAAGGCCTCCGGACCCGAAGGCGCTTGGCCCGCCGACCGGCTGGAAAAACGCCTGCGCAGGGTGGGCACCCTCGCCCTTGTGGCTGGCATGCTTGCGATCCCGGCCTTCTACGTCTTTTTCAGCCTCACCGCGAGGACCAGCGCCCTGAAGGCGGAAGCCACCTACCTGGGCCTGGCGGTCGAGCGGATCATCCAGGACCGGCCGCAGCTGTGGGAATACGAGACCCTGCGGATGCGCGAAATCACGGACAGGGTCGGCCAGACTGGCGCCGAGTCGAGGCGGTCGATCCGCACGGTCGATGGCCGGCTTTTGGCGGAGAACGAGTACCGGTTGCTGGGCCCGAGCATCCGGGTGGAGATCCCGATCCACGATTCGGGTCGGTGGGTGGCCAGGTTCGAAGCCGAGCGGTCCTGCCGGGACCTGGTCGTGAATGCCGCTGTGGGGATCATCCTGGCCCTGGGGCTGGCCCTTCTTGCCTCCTGGTCACTGAGGGCTTTCCCGATGCGCTTCATCGCCGCCCTGCGTGCCCAGTTGAGCAGCGAGCGGCGGCGATCAGAAACGATACTGGAAGCCCTGCAGGAAGGTGTGGTCGCCCTGGACGAGCAGGGCAGGATTCTGCAGGCGAATCCGGTAGCCGTTCAACTGCTGGGGCGTTCGGCGGGCCTCGTGGATCCGGACAGGGTCCGGCAACTCCTTGAAGCCTGCTCCAGGACCGGAGGCGGCCTTACCCAAGGCCGGATTTCCGTCGAAATCTCGGGAGACCCGGCGCGCACGCTGGAGGTTCGCGGGTTCCCGATCCCGCTGCCCGGGACCGAGGCGCCGGGCCAGGTGGTCCTGTTCCGCGACATCACCGAGAACCTCCAGCTGGAAGCCGAGGAGCGACGGGCCCGGCAACTTGAATCGCTGGGCATCCTGGCGGGCGGGATCGCCCACGACTTCAACAACTTCCTCACCGCGATCCAGGGCAACGTCAGCCTTGCAAAGATCCAGGCGGGCCATGATCCACGAATGCTGGAATACCTCGAACGGGCGCTCCAGTCCACCCGTCGGGCCCACGGCGTCTCCAACCGGCTGTTGACCTTCGCCAAAGGGGGCGAACCGGCCCGGGCGGTCATGGAACTGCCCGCGGTCATCCAGGAAGCGACCGGGTTCGCCCTGCAAGGCAGCGGGGTCGAGTCCACCTTCGAATTCGAGCCAGGGCTCGCCCGCATCGAAGGGGATGCCGGCCAGATCTCCCAGGTGTTCCTCAACCTGGCGATCAACGCCAAGCAGGCCATGGATGGCCACGGGTCCTTGCAGATCCAAGGGCTCAACCAGTGGATCGGGAAGGGACAGGTTCCTGGCCTCGACGCCGGAACCCATGTTCGGGTCCGCGTCCTCGATTCGGGCCCTGGCATCCCGGCGTCGATCCACGACCGCATCTTCGAACCGTACTTCAGCACCAAGACCGCGGGCAGCGGGCTTGGCCTGGCCAGTGCCTACCGGATCGTGAGGGCCCACGGCGGCAACATCTTCGCCGGATCCGAGGAATCGGGAGGGGCCTGCTTCACCCTGTACTTCCCGGCCAGCAGCAGCGCGGCCGTCGAAGACAAAGCGCCCTTGCACGCAGAGCGTCCGGGCGCGGGTGGACGGATCCTGGTCTTGGATGACGATCCACTCATCCAGGCCGCCTGCCAGGGCATCCTGGAATACCACGGGCATTCCGTCACCGTGGTGTCCGAAGGTCAGCAGGCCGCTGACACCTACCATGCCGCCTGGGCGGCGGGAGATCCGTTCCAGGTGGCCATTCTCGACCTGACCATTCCAGGTGGAATCGGAGGCAAGGAGGCGGCGGAAATCATCCTTCGGGCGCATCCCGAAGCCTGCCTTGTCGCGTCCAGCGGCTACAACGATGACCCGGTCATGGCCGCACCGACGTCCTTCGGCTTCTCGGCCGCGCTGCCGAAGCCCTACGCAGAGTCCGACCTCGCGCGGACGCTGGCCCCGCTGCTGGCCCGCGTCACCGACCAGCGGGGCCGGCCGGTGGTGTAGCCCTCAGCCGCCCTGGGTCTTCCGCGACAGCCGCAGGACGGCGCGGAACACGTCCTCGGCGCCCTGGGCGTCCATGCCCAGGTCCGCCGCCCAGGCCCGGCGGTCCTCCAGCAGCCGCGACTCCCGGGCCGGGTCAAGGACCGGCGTGCCCAGCTCGGCCTTGGCGCGGGCGGCGCGGCGGGCCAGCTCCATGCGCCGGGCCAGCAGGTCGAGCAGCTCGCGGTCGAGGCCGTCGATGACGTCGCGGACTTCCTGCAGCTGGGGCGAGCGGGAACCCAGGTCGGGGATGGCGAGGTGCACGGCGGCGTCGCCTTCCTCGACGGCCTCGGCGAGGTCCTGGTGGATGGACTCCATCGCCTCCAGCAGGCGGGCGCGGGCCCCGGCCGCATAGGGGTTCTGGTTCTGCAGGGTGGCGAACAGGTGGCCGGCGTCCTCGCGCACCGATTCCAGGGTGCGCTGGATGGCGTGGAAAGAGGGCGGGGTGAAGGGCAGTTCGGCGCCGGCGCCGACGTCGAGCAGGCCCTTGGCCAGGAAGAAGGTCAAGGCGTGGGTGGTGGCCATCACCCGGTCGTGGTCCTCGGCGCTCTGGGTCAGCACCTCGCAGCCCAGCCCGTCGAACAGGCCGCCCACCGCCTCCGCCGCGGCAGGGTGCAGCGGCGACGGACACAGCACCACCCGCAGCGGCCGCTCGGCCCGCGACAGGCTGACCGGGCCGAACAGGGGGTGGGTGCCGACGAAGGGCCGGCCGGGCCCGAGGGTCTCCTCCATCCAGCGGCAGGGGCCGGCCTTGACGCTGCCCACGTCGAACACCACGTGGTCGGGCCGAAGGAGCGGTGCCACCGCCTCCAGCACCCGCCGCAGCAGGGGCACCGGCACCGCGAGGGCGAGGAAGCGGACCTCCGCCAGCAGCGCCTCCAGGCTGACGGCGCGCCGCTCGGCCGGGATCGCCGCGGCCGGGTCCAGGGCCAGGAAGTCGTGGCCGGACGCCTCCAGCAGTCCGCCGAGGGCCCGACCGAAGCGACCGTAACCGACGATGCCCACGCGCATGGGACCCCCCCTGGGGATGATCCCAGGAATCCGGGCCTCTAGGCCGGGGGACCTTCCCTCCGCGCGGCCCGGACCGCGCACCGGGGGCCGCGCACCGGGGGCCGCGTCGCCGCTACCCTGGAACGGTGCGCGGGAGCTGCCATGAAGCACGCCATGCTGGCCGCCGGAATCCTGGTTGCCGCCTCGAATGCGATCCCGGCCGCCCGGCCCGCCTGGGCGCGGCCTGCCTGGGCGCGGCCCGCCTGGGCGCGGCCCGCTTGGGCGGCCCGCCTCGATGCGGAGCTGGCCGAGGTCGTGCAGGCGCCGGGCCGGGAACTCGCCAGCCTGTCGGTGCTGGCGGTGCGGCACGGGAAGCCGGTCTACCAGCGGCAGTTCGGCCACCGCTGGATCGATCCTGAGGACCCCAGCCGCAGCAGGCCGGCGGACGCCCGCACGCTCTACCGGATGGCGTCCATCTCCAAGCTGGTCACGACCCTCGGCGTCCTGAAACTGCGCGAGCAGGGCAAGCTGGACCTCGACCGGGACGTGGGCGACTACCTCGGCTTCCCCTTCCGCAACCCGAATTTCCCGGCGGTGCCGGTGACCCTGCGGATGATGCTCAGCCACACCTCCTCGCTGCTCGACGAGGCGGGCTACTACTGGGACGCCGACAGCGGCGTGCACCTCCGCGAGGTGTTCACGCCGGGCGGGCGGCTGCACGGCGAGGGCCGGATGTGGGCGAAGAACGCCCCGCCCGGCGCCTACTTCCAGTACGCCAACCTGCCCTGGGGCGTGGTCGGCACGGTCATGGAGCGGGTCACCGGGGAGCGCTTCGACCGCCTCATGCGGCGCCTGATCCTCGACCCGATGGGCCTGCCGGGGGGCTACCACCCCGCCGAATTCCCGCCCGAGGTCCTGGCGGAGGTCGCCACCTTGTACCGCAAGCGCAAGGAGGTGGACGGCAAGGAGGTCTGGGACCCCAAGGGTCCGTGGATCCCGCAGGTGGACGACCACTCGAATCGGCCCCCGGCGCCGCGGGCGCGGCCCGACTACGTCCCCGGCACGAACGGGACGCTGTTCGGCCCACAGGGCAACTGCCGGATGACCGCGGAGGGCCTGGGCAAGGTCATGCTCATGCTCCTGAATGGCGGCGTCAGCGGTGGCCGGCGCATCCTGCGCCGCTCGAGCATCGACCTGATGCTGCAGGTGCAGTGGCGCGCCGACCGTGCCGGCAACCGCGACGGCGAGTTCGACACCGACCTCGGCAAGCGGACCATGAATGCCTGGGGCCTGGGCGTGCAGCACTACCTGGACCTGGGCGGCCCCGGCTGGGGCGACCGCCTGGTGGCGCCCGGCGGCTTCCGCGCCGTGGGTCACGGCGGCGATGCCTGGGGCCTGACCTCGGCGCTGGTCTTCGACCGCCGGACCCGGAACGGGCTGGTGTTCCTGATCGGCGGCTCGGCCTTCGACCCGGCGGGCCACCCCGGGATCTACTCAGGGCATCCCCGCCACCACGAGCAGATCCTCACCGCCCTGTACCGGCGGGCGATCCAGGGACGCACCGACTGACCGCCGGCGCGGTTCAGGCCAGGTCGAGCTGCTCCCACCGCACGTCGAAGTGGCGCAGGATCGAGGCCCGCTCGGCGGCCTCCTGCTCGGCGATGCTGGTGTAGGGGTGCTGGAACACCACCCGCCGGACACCCCGCCGCACCAGGGCGCGGGTGCAGGCCAGGCAGGGCTCGTGGGTGACGTAGGCCACCGCCACGTGGCCGTCGCAGAACCCGAGCGCGTTCTCCTCGGCGTGGCTGGTGTGCAGGCAGCGCTGGCCCGGCTTGCAGGTGTCCGGCGTGCAGTGCGGCATGCCCGGCAGCGCGCCGTTGAAGCCGGCCGAGGCCACCCCGCCATCCGGCCGCAGCAGCACCGCGCCCACCTTCAGCCGGCAGCAGGTCCCCAGCCGGCTCAGCTCGCTGGCCATGCGCAGGAACACCTGGTCCTTGAGGGCGGAACGGCTCAGGGTCGCGTCGTCGGTCATGGGGGGCTCCGGCGGGAAACGGGGTGGGCTTCCCGGATTGTCGCAAGAAACCAGCGGATCCTGCCCTGCTGGCTCCGAACGCCTGGCACGACAGGATCCCAAGGCCAGCGTTCGGTGCATCATCCAACGGCACGCGCATGGACGGTGGGATGTGGCTGGCCGCATTGGAAGACGGCCAGCCATTCTGATTCCCCTTTCAAGGTGGAATTCAGCCTGCGCCTGCGCGCCATAAAACTCGATGCGCGTAATTTATTTTGACAAATTAACGAAAATAAAACGAACTATTTATAATGTACCCTGCCCGCACCTATGCCCCCCGACGCGCGGACCAGACGATCCTGCACCGCTGCGTCCGCAGGTTCTGGCCACGGGTGCGTGATGGCTGTGAAGCCCAGGGCCGGCCCCTGCCATCCTTCGTGCGCCGGGAATTCGAGGCGTACCTCCGCTGTGGGGATCTGAAGGAGGGTTTCGCCCGCATCCATTGCTTCGGCTGCGGGCTCGACCGGCTGGTGCCGTTCTCGTGCAAGGGGCGGGGGTTCTGCCCATCGTGCGGTGGAAGAAGAATGCACGAGGGTGCCACCTGGTTGTGCGAGCGGGTGTTGCCGCCGGTGCCGCTGCGCCAGTTCGTGCTCAGCCTGCCGAAGGTGCTCCGCTACCTGCTCGCCTATGACGGCAAGCTCTGTCGGGCGGTCGCGAAGACCGCCATGCAGGAGATCTTCCGCTTTCAGCGACTTCAAGCCCGGAAGGCACTGGGGCTGCGGTCCACGCGCCAAGCCCTCACCGGCGCGATGGTCGCGGTGCAGCGCTTCGGCAGTTCCCTGAATCTGAACGTCCACTTCCATGCTCTCCTCCTCGATGGCGTCTACGTACAAGACGCCTTCGGCCATCCCGCCTTCGAGCAACTCAAGCCGCCCGACCTCGACGACCTGAACCACCTGGCCGCGCGCATCGCCCGGGCCGTGCTTGACCTCCTGCGCCGCCGCCGGATCTGGCTCGATGATCTGGACGGGGATGAGGATCCGGTCGCGCAGCGCAGTTCCTCGCTGGCGGGGATGGCCCGGGCCAGCATCGCGGGCACGCTGGTCTTCGGTCATGCCGGTGCGAAACCTGTTCGATTGCAGGATGGTCGGCCCTGGGTCGCACCGCAGGCCGAGCGGGCAGGCAAGGCCTTGGGCTTCGTCCTGGATGCTGAGGTGCGGGTCTCCGCCCACAATCGGCTGCACAGGGAACGGCTCTGCCGCTACCTGCTGCGCCCTCCCCTCGCCAAGGGTCGTCTGCACGAAACAACGGACGGCAACTATGCATTCGAGCTCAAGACCCCCTGGCCCGACGGGACCCGGGTGATCTTTTTCAGAGGAGAGGAACTGGTCGCCCGCCTGACGGCGCTGGTCCCGCCGCCCCGGATGCACCAGGTCCACTACTTCGGTCTGCTGGCCCCGAATGCCAGGCTGCGGAAATACGTGGTGCCACCACCTCCAGAACATGAAGACATCGATCCCTGCGGCCACAGCATCGCCTACGAGCAGACGACGACCGGGAGAAGCGTCAGGAGGCGCTGGATCCCCTGGGCGACCATGCTCCTCAGAGTGTTCGCCATCGATGTCCTGGCCTGCCCGCACTGTCATGGACGGATGCAGCGAATTGCCTGGATCAATCAGCCAAAGGTCATTAACGCCATCCTTGCCTGCGTGGCGTTCAAGCCGCAGCCGCCCTGAATCCTGCGGGCGCCGCTCTGAAGGAAAACGCCACAGCTGGGCCGCGTTGACCCTGGCGGAGCCTTGCCCCATTGTGGTGTCGGGATTCTTTGAAAATGCGGCCGCCGGGATCTGGTTCGACAATGTTGACCGTTCTCACGGTGAAACACCTTTCCGACAAATCCAGACCACAAATTCACGTTTCATTTTGGGAAGCGGGTCCCATCCATTGTCTCAAATGAAGCCTTTAAATTCCCTATACACGATCCTGGGCGTGCCCTGCCCCAAGTGCGGCGGGGACCTGAGCCCCCGCAAGACCCGCTTCGGCAAGGTGTTCTACGGCTGCACCAACTACCCCAAGTGCGATTTCACCGCCTGGGACAAACCCGTGCCCCGGGCCTGCCCCAAGTGCAGGAACCCCTACGTGACGGAAAAGACCCGCAAGCCCAGGGGGAAGGACCCCATCACGGTGCTCCTCTGCCCCGCCTGCAGCCACGAGGAGCCCCTCGGCTGAAGGGAAATCCGCTAGACTGGATCGATCCAGGGGGACGCGCGAATGGAATTCGTTGAATGGACTGAGAAATTCACGGTCGGCAACCCCCTGGTCGACGCCTACCACCACATCTTCTTCCAGATGGTGGAGGAGTTCCGCCGGGCCATGGCCGAGGAGGTCCCCCCGCCCATGGGCGAGCGGCTGGAGTTCCTCGTGGACTACACCCTCATGCACTTCGACAGCGAGGAGCGCTGGATGGCCAAGGTGGGCTACCCCGACCTGGAGGCCCACAAGCTGGTCCACCAGGCCTTCCGGGACCGCATCACCGACCTGCAGCGCCGCTACAGGGAGGAGAGCGGGTCCGTGGGCGCCGAGGAGGTGCTCTTCCTCGTGCAGGACTGGTTCGCCAAGCACATCCTGGGCACCGACATGGAGTTCAAGGCCTACGCCCACAAGTAGGGCCTCCGTACGAAAAAGCCGCCGCCCCTCGGGCGGCGGCTTTTTCGTGCGGGGATTCGAGTCCTACTTCATGGCCTTTTCGAGGCCGGGGATGACCTGCTTCTTGCGGCTCATGACGCCGGGCAGCCACATGGCGCCGTCCTTGGCCTTGGCGTTCAGGGCGGTCTCGAGCAGGGCGGCGTCGTCGGAGACGAAGAGCAGGTCCGTGGCCTCCTTCATGATGTCCGTCTGCATGAGCATGACGCTGTGGAAGCCGTCGGCCTTGAAGTCGGCCATGGCCTTCTGCAGGTCCTTGCGCAGCCCCTTCAGGATGGCCAGGTCCACCACTTCCAGCTGGGCCACGGCCACCTTCTTGCCGCCCATGGTGAAGGTCTTGAGATCCCGCTTGAGGAGATCCATGGCGGGAACGCCGGCCAGCTGGGACTTGACCTCGAAGAGCTTCAGGCCCAGGGCGCCGGTATCCTTCACGCCGGCGATCTTGGCCAGGCGGGCCGCGGCGGCCTTGTCCTCGGGGGTGGTGGTGACCGACTTGAAGATCACGGTGTCGGAAAGGATGGCGCAGAGCATGCCGCCCGCGATGGCCTTGGGCACGGGCACCTTGGCGGCGTCGTACATGCGCAGGACGACGGTGGCGGTGGAGCCCACGGGGCTCATCACCACCTCCAGGGGCTTCTCGGTGGAGAGGCCGCCCAGCTTGTGGTGGTCGACGATGCCCACCAGTTCGCCCTTGGCCAGGTCCGCGGGCGCCAGGGGACCGTCGGCATGGTCCACGAGGATGACCTTGCGGCCGGCCACGGAGGTCTCCACGGCGGGAGCTTCCAGCTTGAACTTGTCGAGCACGAAGCGGGTCTCGGGATTCACGGGGCCCTGGGCGGCGGCGACGGCGGGCACGCCCTGGGCGGACTTCAGGTGGGCCACGGCGATGGCGGCCACGATGCTGTCCGTGTCGGGGTTCTTGTGGCCCACGACGACGACGCCGGCGGGCGCCTTGGGTTCGGCCCCGCACAGGGCGATGCCGGGCACCAGGGCGGCGGCCAGGAGGAATGTCTTGAAGAGGTTCATGCGAACTCCTTGAAATGTTGAAGGAAGGGAAAAGGAAACACCGAAACTAGGCAAGGGCCGGGCCGAAAACCAAGGCCAATGATCGTAAGGGATATTCCAAGCCGGCCGGGCCGTCGGGTGCGGAATTCCGCACTGGCCGTGCGGGGATCCGCCCGGTGCCCCAGATCACTGCCCCCGGCCCCCGCCCCGATTACCATGATCGGGCACCCTGCCGCCGAGGTGAGCCTTGAGACTCTTTGGAACCGCCCTCCTTCTGGTTTCCCTGGCCGCCCCCGGCCTGGCCCTGCCCGCCCCGGCGGCGCCCGCCAAGGCCGTCGTCCAGGTGCCCGCGGACCTGGTCTCCCAGCTGACCGCCAAGTACGGCAAGGCCCAGGCGGTCCGCATCGAGCGGGGCCTGCGGCAGGTCCAGGCCCTCTGGCTATACACCTGAATTGAAATTTCGATCTAACTCCGACCCTAATTTTCCAAGTCACAACACATTTTCAAAATATGGTGGAAAACAAAAACTTATTTATAGAACTTATATATTTTGCCAAGAACGCAGAGAATTTGAATTGGTATATAAAATAATTTTAAGCGCGTTTCCTGACATTTAAAATACAGGGATTAATGAAGTATCAGATGATACTGAATCACCACCAGCCACTAAGGTCGGCTACGTTTACCTCCTAAGACATGGGTCAAGACGAGAGTACAAAATTGGAAAAACGTTCAATCCAATCCGTAGGGAGGGTGAAATTCGCTTACAACTTCCAGAAAAATTACTGCCAGTCTTTTACATCGAAACCGACGATCCTTCCGGCATTGAGCAATACTGGCATCAGCGTTTTGCCGGCAAACGCAAGGAGTGTGAATGGTTCAACCTTTCATCACAAGATGTTTCTGCATTTAAACGCTGGCGTAAAATCTATTAATCGATCTAGCAGCGTAACAAGGCGTTCAACTCGGGCCCAGCCGCAACGGTTTTCCAGATTCCTATGCGCCTTCCGTCCTTCTCGTCCCTTCCCATCATCCGGCCTGCAGCTGGGCCGGTTAACTTCCAGCTTTAGGCGCCACCGGGAGAAACCCATGTCCACTTGCTCATGGATTCAAATGACTCATGGGCTGTTAACACCTTTAATAGCAGCGATTGCGACATATATCGCTTGGCTATACACCACGCTGGAGATCACCATGTGCTTGATGTGCGCCGCGTCCAGGCCCTTGTGGCGGAGCAGGCCCAGCACCGACAGTCCGTACTCGTCGGCGGTGCGTTCCCGGCTGGTGGCCAGGC
>JAYRFV010000175.1:0-6392 GCA_041908165.1 Holophagales bacterium
CTCCAGTTCCCGCGTGCGCCGTTCAAGCAGACGGTGCCGGCGGTAGACCACCAGGTAGGCGAGTCCGCCGAGGACGGCGATCTCCAGGAGGACCGCCCACCAGCTGAGCCAGGGCGGCGGCGCCACGGAGATGGGCAGGTCCAGCGTCTGGGAAGGGTGGCCCATGCCGTCCCGGGCCCAGATCCGCAACACGTAGTCGCGCGGGGGGAGGGTGGTGAAATCCACCTCGGGCCGGCTGGTCCAGGGACGCGGTTCCGTCTCCAGGCCCAGCAGCTGGGTCCGGTACTGGGCGGCCTCGTGGCGATGGAACACCGGTAGCGAGAAGGCGATGCCCAGCCGCCGGTCACGGAAGCCGAGCCGCACGGGTTCTGCAGGATCGACCAGCCGGTCCTGGACCACGATCCGCTCGATCAGCGGCAGGGGAGGCACGGACGGCGGCCGTTCCGCCCTGGGATCCAGCACCGCGACCCCCTTGGAGGTGCCGACCCAGACCCGGCCCGCATGGTCCAGGAAGGTGGCCTTGCCGGCCGAGGTGGCCGAACTGGGCAGTCCGTCGCTGGGCGAGAAGGTGAGCACATCGCCCGGCTCGCTGTCCGGGCCCCGGAGCTGCAGGCGGACCACGCCGCTCGTGGTGTTGAGGTAGAGGTTGTCCTGGCCGCTGACCGCGATCCCCTGGATGCCCTGCCCCCGAAGGCCGGGGAGCAGCTTGGGGTCCCAGGTCCGGAGCCCCTGCTCCGGATGGTCCAGGTCGAGGCGGGCCAGGCCCCGTCCCCCGAGCAGGGCCACCCAGAGCCAGCGTTTCCCGCTGGAGGAGGTCGAGGTGGCCAGCCCATAGACGGACAGGTTGGGGAGGCCTTCCCGGGTTCCGAAGATCTGCCAGCTCTGCCCCTTCAGGCGTCCCAGCCCGCCGCCGCGGGTGCCCACCCACAAGCTGCGGCTGCCGTCCCGTTCCTCTGTCACGAGCAGGCTGGTGACGATCGAGTGCGGGAGCCCCTCCCGGGTCCCCCGCTGGCTCCAGCGGCCGTCCTCGTAAATCACCAAGCCGCCGTCGGCGCCCGCGTAGAGCCGGACCTTCCCTTGCGGGTTCAGGTCCGCGGCCAGGCACTGCACCCGGTAGAACTTGAGTCCCTGCTTGCGGCCGAAGGCCTCCCAACGGTCACCCCGGCGCCGGGCGATGCCGCCGATGGTCGAGGCCCAGATTTCCGGCCCCGCCGGCGTCCGGACCTCCAGCAGGTCGGTGACGAATTCCCCCGGCAGGCCGTGGGCGCTGGTTTCCATGGCGGGCCCTCGCGCGTCCCAGCGCACCAGCCCCTTGTCCGTTCCGATCCAGAAGACCCGCTCACCGCCGGGGCCCAGGGTCTCGAGGAAGCAGTTCGCCTGCCGGCTGGCGATCCCCGGATGGTCCGGCAGCGTCCTCCAGCCCGCCGGATCGACGGCCACCAGGCCGGCGCCGCGGGTGCCGGCCCAGAAGCTCGGACGGCCATCGGGGTTGGCGAGGAGGCAGTAGATGCTGGTGCTCGGAAACCCCTGCTCAGCCCCGAAGGCCTCCCAGCCCCTGCCCCGACGGCGGAACAGCCCCGAATCGTAGGTGCCGACCCAGAACTCCTCCTCGCCGTCGGGTCCCCGGGAAATCGAGATGCAGGTGGCGTTGCGACTGGGGAAATCGGCGAGCGGGCCCTGGAACTGCTGGTTGCCGGGATTCCAGACGCCCACGCCGTAGCCCCAGGAGCTGACCCACACCTCCTGGCCTCCACCGGGCAGCGGCCGAGGCACGATGGCGTTCGCTCCGCCCTTCCACCAGCCCTCCTTGGCCCCCAGCTGCCTCCAACCGTCCTGCACCTGGATCCAGACCTGGTTCTCTCCCCCCACCCAGATCTGGGACCCGCCCTTGCCATCGGCCACGGAAGCCAGCGTCCAGACCCAGGGGTCCGAGGGGCCCCGCACCGGCTCGGCGCGATCCTGCTGGATGCGGACGAGGCCGCTGGCGGTGCCGACCCAGAGAACCTCCCCCTGCACCAGCAGGGCATTCACCCGGTTCACGGGAAGGCCGCTGCCCGCGGCCCAGTGCGTCCAGGCCCCGCGCCGCCAGCGCCAGAGCCCGCCGGCCTCGGTGCCGAACCAGAGCGCGCCGTCGGGCGATTCGGCCATGGCCCGGATGTAGTTGGACGGGGCCTCTTCCGGGAGCGGGAACGGGGTCCAGCCGGCCCCCCCGAGGTAGGCCGCCCCCTCCTGCGTGCCCACCCAGAGCCGCCCATGCCTGTCGCGCAGGATGGAGTGGACCCTCGAGTTGGGCAGCCCTTCCTCCACGCCCATGCTGCGGAGGGCCACGCGGGTGGTGTCGAAGGGCCCCCCGGCGCGCAGGGGCATGCACATCAGCGCCAAGCAGATCCCGAACCTTCGCCACCCCATGACCTTCTATCGAACCCTCTGCAGCTCGTGGTGAATTCTGGCGGCCTTCCGCAGGGCCGCCGGGCGAGGCATGCTCGAAGCATGGAACAACGCCTCCCGTCCTGGCCCCAGCGGGTGCCCCTGAAGGTGATCGGCCGCCACGGCGAGCTCCGGCCCGACATGATCGCCGGAACGGTGCGGGAACGGCTCGGCCCCCAGGGCCCCGACGAGACCCTGTCCGGAAGCAACTGCAGGGGTGCCTACGTCAGCTACACCTTCTGGGTGACCCTGCCCGGGCCGGAGGCGGAGGGACCGCTCCGGGAGGCCCTGGCCCGGCTGCCGGGATTCGTCACCCAGCTCTGATTGGGGGTTCGGAACGGGGCTGCCGATAGGAACGGCGTGCCCCCGCCCCGATGCCGCCCGAGCCGCCCGACCCCAGGACCCTGGTCCGTGTGGGCCCTCCTGTGGCTGCTCTCCCGGTTCCTGTGCGCCTCACCTCCCCTCATGGAAACGGGCCGGCCCTACTTCCGCGCCCACCTGGTCCGCCACGGACTGCCGCAGAGCACCGTCATGGGGATCACCTTCGACCCGCGCGGCGTGCTCTGGGTGGGCACGCAGGACGGCGCCGGCTGCTACGACGGATCCACCTGGACCACCGTCAACATGCCCGAACGGCGGATTTCCAACTACGTCGAATGCGTGCTCCCGGCCAGGGACGGCAGCGTCTGGTTCGGCCGCCAGGATGGAGGGATCGCGCGCCTGAACGTGGATGGGACCTGGACCCGGTTCGGAAGCGAGGCCCTGCCTGGAGCCAGGGTCACCTGCCTGGCCGAGGTGCCGGGAAGGGACGGCAAGCCGGTCGTCTGGGCGGGGACCTATGGCGGCGGATTGGCCCGCTATGCCCACGGGCGCTGGACCCTGCTGGGGGGACGGGAAGGTCAGCCGTACCCGCGCCTGTGGAAGCTCATTCCCAGCCGGGAGCCTGGGCACGAGGGCGACCTGTGGGTCTGCGGAGAAGGGGGAACCCTGGCCCGCCTCGACCCAGACGGCGGCCTTCAGCGCTTCCCCGGCCTCCCTCCGGTCTCCATCAACCACCTGCTCGAGAGCCGCGACGAGCAGGGGCGCCCCGAATTGTGGGCGAGCACCTTCGGGGGCGGCATCGCCCGCCACCAGGACGGCCGCTGGAGCTTCCTCACCACCCAGCAGGGCCTGCCGAGCAACTTCACCACGGACGTGGCGGAAACCCGGACGCCCTGGGGCACGCGGGCGCTCTGGTTCGCCAGCGTGGGCGGCCTCACCCGGCTCGAGGGCGGGGTGCTGCGGACCTTCACCGCGCGGTCCGGCCTCGGGACGGACGCCATCTACCGCCTCTGCCGCGATCCCCAGCGGGCGGACGCCCTCTGGATCGGCACCCTCGGCGGTGGCCTGCTGCACTTCCGCGAGGGGAGCTGGCTGACCCACGACGCCCTGTCCGGAGTTCCCGGAAACTTCATCCTCAGCCTGGCCCAGGGGCAGCCCGGCGGCGGCGGGACCACCGTCCTCGCGGGCACGTCGCAGGGCATCGCCCGCTTCCAGGCGGGACGCTGGCTCGACATCCCGCTGCCGCCGGGCCACGGTTCAACGAGGATCAATGCGCTGCTCGAGTCCCGGCGAGGCGCACGACCGGTGCTCTGGGCGGGGACCCTGACCGGCCTCCTCCGCCTCGAAGGCGGGCGCTGGACACGGTTTGCGGAGGATTCGGGACTGCCGAGCCAGGCGATCAGCGTGCTCATGGAGGGCCATGACGCGCGTGGTGCGGAGGCGCTCTGGGTCGGCACCCAGACCGGGGCGCTCGCCTGGTGGGACGGACGAACATGGAAGGCCCTGGAACACGAGGGCGGGCAGCCCAGGGACTATGTGCTCTCGCTGGCCGAGAGCCGGGAGCCTGACGGCACCTGGGCCCTGTGGGCGGGCTTCCGGAACGGTGGACTCCACCGCTGGAAGGGCGGCCGCTGGACCATCTGGGACCGCGACAACGGGCTGCCGAACAATTCGGTCCAGACCATCCACCTGTCGCGGAGCACCGGGGGCCGGCCCCGTGTCTTCATCGGCACCCTCGGCGGAGGGCTGGCCTGGGCCTGGACCGACGGGCCGGACCTGCAGTGGAACCGGCTGTCCAGCGACAGCACCCCGGCCCTCTCCAGCGATTCCATCCAAGGCATCGTCGAGGACCTCAAGGGCAGGATCTACCTCTGCACCAACCGGGGCGTCACCCGGCTGACGCCGACCGCGGACGCCTCCTTCGAGGTCCGGCATTTCCTCGAGCAGGACGGGCTGCCCGGCCAGCAGTGCAGCCCGAACTGCAACCTGCTGGACGCCGAGGGCCGGATCTGGGTGGGCACCACCCTCGGCCTGGCCGAACTGGACATCCGCGTGGACCCACCGCCGCCGACGCCGGGCCGGATCCTGCTGCGCGAGGTCCGGACCGGCGGCGCTTCCCTGCTTCCGCTTCCGGCGCGCGAAGCGACCCTTCCCCACCCTCTGCGCGACCTCGACCTCACCTACAGCCTGGTGGACCACCATTCCGGAACCGGCATCCGGTACCGGACCCAGCTGCTCGGCCACGATGACCAGCCGACGCCCTGGAGCACCCAGGGCCGTCGCAGCTTCACCAACCTGCCGCACGGCAGCTACCGGTTCAAGGTCTGGGCGAAGGACGCCCTGGACCGGGAGGCAGCGCCCCTGGAATGGGCCGTCAGGGTCCTTCCCGCCCCTTGGGAAACCCTGGGCTTCCGTCTGATGACCACCCTCCTCGGGGTCCTGGGGATCCTGCTCATGGTCCGCTGGCGCCTTCGGGCCGCCCATCGCCGGGCGGAGGAGCTGGAGCGCCTGGTCTCCCAGCGCACCCAGGATCTCGCGCAGACCAACCTCCAGCTCACCCAGGAGATCCGTGAGCGGGTCGCGGCCGAGAAGGTCAAGGACGAGTTCGTCTCCGTGGTCAGCCATGAGCTGCGAACGCCCCTGACCTCGATCCGGGGGGCGCTCGGATTGATGGACGGCGGGGTGGTGGCCGGCCTCCAGGGCCAGGCGATCGACCTGATCCGCATCGCCCACGCCAATGCCCTGCGCCTGATGGCCCTGGTCAACGACCTGCTGGACATCCAGCGGCTGGAATCGGACCAGGTCAACCTCCAGCTCGAACCGCTCGACCTCCGCGCCGTGGTGGACCGGATGCTGGAGGCCCACCAGGGCCTGGCCGAAACCTACGGGACGTCGTTCCGTTTCCAGCACCCTCCCGGCTCCTTCACCGTCGAGGCGGATGTCCGGCGCATCGAGCAGGTCCTGGGAAACCTGCTCGCGAACGCCTGCAAATTCAGCAACCGCGACTCCGTGGTCGAAGTCTCCCTGGGGTCGGAGCGCGCCTTCGCCCGGGTCTCGGTCACCAACCACGGGCCCATGATCCCCGATGACTTCCGGCCGCGGATCTTCAGCAAGTTCGCCCAGGCGGACGCCTCCAGTTCACGCCCCGCCGGCGGCACGGGGCTCGGCCTCGCCATCAGCAAGGTGCTGGTCGAGGCCCACGGCGGCCGCATCGGCTTCGAGAGCAGCCCTGAAGCGACGACATTCTGGTTCGACCTGCCCAATCCCGGGGCCACGGACTGAAGCTCCTGGGGGAGCCGCAGGCGACAGCGGGGCCAGGACCTGCGGCCGGAGCGTCGCCGTCACGCGGCCCCTCCTGGGCCGCGCCCTCCGGGCCGTGCCTTCGGCACGGTGGGCCTCCGCTCCTGCGCAGCCTCACACGGCCCGTCCTGGGCCGCGCCCTTCGGGCCGTGCCTTCGGCACGGTGGGCCTCCGCTCCTGCTGCGGCCCCGTGCGGAGCTAGGTGTAGCTGCCAAGGAGGTTGTTCACCCGGGCTGAACTGGGAAGCTGTTGTTGCGAAGCAGCAGCTTTCAAGGAGTCAGCCCGGATGAACCTGCACAGTTCAGCAAAGACCAGCCCATTCAGTCGAGGATTATTGGTCAGGA
>JAYRFV010000176.1:0-16788 GCA_041908165.1 Holophagales bacterium
GCCATCCTTCTCGCTGGTTCGCATCCAGCCGCGCCTGGACAAGGCGAGGGCGCCTGACGGCGCCCAGCTTTACCGTGGTCGGCGCGACTGGATTCGAACCAGCGACCCCTACCACCCCAAGGTAGTGCGCTACCAGGCTGCGCTACGCGCCGAGAACCTTGATTCTACGGGGGGTGGGGGAGGGGGTCAAGGCGGGGTTCCGGGTCGGTGCGGGCGGGGCTACGTCAGCCCTTTCGCCTTCAGGTAGCCGGCGTACTTCAGGTCCACCTGGTTGATGTGGTGGGTGAGCCAGTCGCCGAGGAAGCGGGCGACCTCCATGGGCCGCACCGATTCGGGGGACGTGCGGAACTTGCCGTTGAATTCCTGGACCTGGTCGAGCAGCAGCTGGTGCTCGGCGCGATGCGCGGCGAGGCCGTCGTAGCCATAGCGCTCCATGTACCCTTCCTCGTCGCGGAAATGTTCGACCGTGTAGGTCACCAGGAAGTCGATGGCCTTGCCGATCTGCGCCTTGGCCGCGCCGGTCCTGAAGGCGTCGTGGAGGTCGTTGACGGCGCCGAACAGGGTCCGGTGCTGGTCGTCGATCCGGGCGATGCCGGTGGCGAAGCTGTCGTTCCATCGGACGAGGGACATGGAGCCTCCTGGAAGGGGTCAAACCGCTTCCATCGGCACCGGCGCCGCAGAACTTTTGCAGCGGAAACGGGCCACAGACCGATATTCCCGGCTGCCCCGCCCCGGTTCGCCGGGTTTTTCTTTCGCGTGCGCCGCTATTCCGAGCGCCGTTTCATCCAGTCGGCGATCTTCACGATCAGGGCCGCCGGGATCACGTGACCGCCTTCGTAGCGCTCCACCTCGGCCCGCACGCTCAGCCGCGACAGGGCGTCCATGGCCTTGCGGTGCTCGGCATCGTCGACGGCGCGGTCCGTGGGCGAGTGGCACACCAGCCAGGCGCCCCCCTTGCCTGGGGCCGGCGGCAGGTCGCCGACGACCGTCCCGCCGATCGGGACGAAGCCTCGGAACCGATCGGCGTGGCGCAGGCCGACGCTGTAGGTGAGCATGGCGCCCTGGGAGAACCCGGTCAGGAAGACCTTCCCGGGAGGCACCGCGTAGCGCGCGCGGACGGCGTCCACCGCGGCCAGCACGTAGTCCTCGGCCAGCCTCAGGCTCTCCTCCACCGGTGCGCGCACGCCGCCCGGCCTGTTCAGGAAGTGCACGGCCCCCGGGTCGGCACCGCCGGCCGGGTACTGGCCCTCCAGAAGGCAGACCAGGAAACCACGCTCGGCCAGCGCCCGTCCGAACGGCAGGAAGCCCTGCGAGGAGGCGCCTGCGCCGTGCAGGGCCAGCACCAGCGGATAGGGCCGGGCCGCCTCGAAGGCCCGGGGCCGGAGCACCCGCAGCAGGTGGAGGGACCGGGCCGGCAGCCGCAGCACCTCGCCCTGCTCCTCGACGGCCTTCCGGGCCGCCGCCCGCAGCCGGGCTAAGGCCGCCTTGAAGGCCGGGGCCTCCCGGACCCGGTCGAAATCGGTGTCCCGGGCGGCGAGGTCGAGGTTGGTGAAGCCGTGCTTCCAGGCCGCTTCCAGGAACCCGGCCGCCTGCTCCGCGTCGCCGAGCAGTCCGTGGGCGCAGGCCAGGTTGTACTGGCCCAGCCCGCCTTCGGGGCGGCGCCGGGCCAGTTCCATCCAGTCCAGCATCGCCTGCGGCAGGCGGCCGGCCTGATGGTGCTCGAGGCCGCGCCGGGTCAACTGGTCCAGGGGAAGGACCTCGAGTTCCTCCGGCCGGACCCGGGCCGGATCGGGAACCTGGGTGAGCAGCGGCAGGGCAGCGGACAGCAGCAGGCACGGCAGGGCACGCATGGGTCCTCCAACGGATGGCCCCAGAATCGTCCGGGGCCCCAGGTGCCCTCCAGTGGATGGGGGCCAGCCGTCCGGTTCCGGGGCGAACCCCTCAGGACCGGGGATGCCTCAGCGCCGGCTGGCGGGGGGCACCACGCCGTTGTGGCGCAGGTAGACCACCATCTGCCCGTAGTGGTCCATGCCGTGGCTGGACAGGATCAGGGCGAGGTTCAGGCGGGTGGTCTTGTTCGGGCCGAAGGGGCTGGCGATCGGGGCGATCAGTTCGACGTCCTTGATCGAGCCCACCGCCTTCCGGGCGAAGGCGAAGGACTCCTTCAGGAACTTCAGGATCTCCTCCTTGGACCTCACGGCCTCCGGACCCATCTCGATGTCCTTGGCGTCGACGCTGGGCTTCTCGCCGAGGATCGCCGCGCCCAGGGAGAAATTGACCGCCGCGATGTGCTTGACCTGCTGGGCGAAGGTCTTGACGCCGGTGAACTCCCCGCCGGTCGGGATGTAGCCGTACTTGTCCTCGGCCAGGGCCTCCGCGGCGGGCACGAACTGGCGCTCGACCCCGGCCAGCGACCGCTCCAGCACCTGGGCGGCGGAGGTGGGCAGGGCCGGCGCGGCGGGCTGGGCCTTGGGCGCCGCTGGCGGGGCCTGGGCGAGCACGGGCAGGGCGGCGAGCAGGACGAGGGCGGTCTTCATGGGGTCCTCCGGTCGGGAAGGTAGGAGATGAACAGGGAGATCCCCACCACCAGCACGCAGCCGATGAGGTTGTACCAGAGGAAGGAGATCCGGGTGAAGGCGAAGCAGGCGAGCACCAGGGCCTCGGCGATCAGGGCCGCCCAGAAGGCGGCGCCGCCCTGCACCCGCTTGAGGTAGAAGGCCACCAGGAAGATGCCGAGGATGGTGCCGTAGAACAGCGAGCCGAGGATGTTCACCGCCTCCACCAAGCTGCCCAGGCGGCTGGCGTACTCGGCGAAGGCGATGGCGAAGCAGCCCCAGGCGAAGGTGGCGATCCGGCCGACCAGGACATCCCTGGGGCCCTCCTTCGACCCCAGCAGCCGCCGCCATACGTCAACCACGGTGGTGGTGCCGAGGGCGTTGATCTCGGCCGACATGGACGACATCGACGCGGAGAACACCGCGGCCAGCACCAGCCCCACCAGCCCGGCGGGCAGGCTGGCCAGCACGTAGGAGAGGAACACGTAGTTGGTGTCGCTGGGGTTGGCCCCGGGGTTGTGCTTGCGGATGAGCGCCAGCGCCCGGCCGCGGGTCTCCGCCGCAGATCCTTCGGCCGCCTGCATCGCCTGCCTTTCCGGCTCCCCGCGGGTCTCGACGAAGCGCCGGGCGGCCTCCGCACGCCGTGTGGAAGCCGCCCTGAACTCCGCTTCGATCTGCCGGTAGGTCGCGGCATCGGCGCTCGCCAGCACCTGCTTCACCGGGCCCGGGTTGAAGAACACCGGCGGCGCGGTGAACTGGTAGTGGACGAACACCAGCGCGCCGATCAGCAGGATCAGGAACTGCATCGGCACCTTCAGCAGGCCGTTGGCCAGCAGCGCCATCCGGCTCTGGCCGACGCTGCTGCCGGTGAGGTAGCGCTGCACCTGCGACTGGTCGGTGCCGAAGTAGGACAGGGCCAGGAAGAAGCCGCCGATGAGCCCCGACCAGAGGTTGTAGCGGTTCTCGACATCGAACCGCAGGTCGATGGCGTTCAGGCGTCCGAGCCCCCCGGCCACGTGAAGGGCGTCGCCGAAGGACACGCCCGAGGGCAGGTGCCGCACCACCATCACCCCGGCCACCAGCATGCCGCAGGTGATGATCACCATCTGCGTGCTCTGCGCCCAGGACACGGCCCGGGTGCCGCCGGTGACGGTGTAGACCATCACGAGGGCACCGACCAGGACCAGGTTGAGGTGGATGTTCCAGCCCAGCAGCACCGACAGCACCAGGGCCGGGGCGTAGATCGTCAGGCCGACCGCCAGGCCGCGCTGGACCAGGAACAGGAAGGCCGCCAGGGTGCGGGTCTTGAGGTCGAAGCGGCCCTCCAGGTATTCGTAGGCGGTGGTGACCTTCAGCCGGTGGTAGATCGGCACCACGGTCACGGAGAGCACCACCATCGCCAGCGGAAGGCCCAGGTAGAACTGCACGAAGCGCATGCCGTCGGCGTAGGCCTGGCCGGGGGTGCTCAGGAAGGTGATGGCGCTGGCCTGGGTGGCCATGATCGACAGGCAGATGGTCCACCAGCGGGCGTCGCGGTTGGACAGCAGGTAGCCCGCGGAGGTCCGGCTGCCGCGGCTCTTCCACAGCCCGAACAGGACCACGAAGGCCAGCGCCCCCACCAGGACGCCCCAGTCGAGGGCGCTCACGAGAAGGCCCGCTCGAACAGGTGGAACAGCAGGATCCAGAGCCCCAGGGCGCCCAGCACCAGCACGTACAGGTTGCGCCAGCGGCCGAGGACCGGCGGCGGCGCCTCGGGATCGGTACCCGGATCAACCATGAGACAAACCGACCAACATGGAAGGAAGAAGAAGAGCCAATTCACCGCCAAGACGCCAGGACGCCAAGAAAAGCATCCCTGCTGTTTGCAACGAACAGAAAGCCAGGCTCCTCATCCGAATGCCCCGCCACCAGGCCTTGGCCCGGTTGGAGTGGGTTGATGCTCTGAAGTTTTTTTTAACTTGGCGTCTTGGCGTCTTGGCGGTGAAATCCTTTTTCGTTTCTCGGCTTTCGACTGTCTTGCACCCAGCGACAGCAGGTTGGCGAACAGCCGGTAGGCGCCGGGGACGCCGTCCGGGAGCTGGCGGAAGAAGGCCAGGCCGGTGAACACGAAGTGGCCCTTGCCGTGGCGGGCCACCAGCAGGCCTCCCTCCAGGGGCTTCTCGCCGGGGTCGGCCAGCGCCAGCAGGGGCGTGTAGGCGGCGTCCCAGCTCGCGGCGAAGTACAGCCCGCGCTCCTGCACCCAGCCGTCGAAATCGGAAGGGCCGATGAGATTCGGGACCGTGAGCGCCCGGTGCTGCGGCGCCAGCAGGCGCACCGGAGAAGCCTCGTCGGTGATGCGGTCGCGACCGATCCTGAACGGTGCCGGGCCGAAGGCGTCCGTGGTCAGGCCGGCGTTGGTGCCGGGGAGGGCGCCATTCACCTGGTACAGCACGACCTCGGTGCCGCCCTGGGCGACGTAGGCCAGCAGCCGGTCCTTGAGCCGGGCCAGGGCCGGCCTGGTGTTGAAGGCGCGGATCCCCACCACCACGGCGTCGAAGCGGGAGAGGTCGGCGCTGGCGAGGACCTCGTCGGAGAGCAGCTCCACCTCGCAGCCGAGCTGGCGGAGCGCCGGCGGGATGTCGTCGCCGGCGCCCATGAGGTAGCCGATCCGCCGCGCCTGCACCGCCACGTCGGCCCGCACCAGCCGCAGGCGGGCCGGCGGGAACAGGGTCTGGGTGGGGATGTGGGGATGGCTGATGAGCTGCCGGCCCACCGCCGGCCGGCGCTGGCCGTCCAGGTCCAGGTCGACCGCCAGCTCGCCCTGGGTGGCGCGCGCCGGGGCCTGGATCCGCACCTGCAGCCGCTGGGTGGCGCCGGCTTCGGCAAAGCTGAAGGGCCACACCGCGGGCTCCGCCTGCCAGCCGGGGGGCACCTTGATCCAGAGACGCCCGACGGCGGCGCGGGTGGCGCTGACCTCCAGGCTGAGGTCGCGGGCGCGGCGGTCGGCGAACAGCTGGGCCAGGGCCGGCCCCTGCACGAGCACCGGCGGCTGGACGATGAAGGGCTGGGTGCGCTCGCCCAGCACCGGATCGCGGTAGCGGTGCAGCACTGGCACGGTCAGCTCCAGCGGAGTGCCCAGGATCCGCAGCCGGAAGCGGGCGGAAAAGGCGGGCGGATCCTCCGCGGCGTTCTCCGACCCGGAAGGCGGCTCCCCGTGCAGGAACCCGCGGCTGCCGGTGGACCAGGAGGGCGAGGAAGGCGGCGCCCCGGCGGGGATCGCCAGCTCCAGGCTGGCCCTCCAGGGCTGGTTGCGGTCCAGGTCCCGGTCCGGGGCCTGGCTGCCGTCGCCCTGCACCTGCACCGCGTCGAGGTGCACCGGGACGGTGCCGCGGGCCACCAGCCCGAGGGCCACCGGAAGCTTCTCCCCGGGGGCGGCCGCCGGCCGGTCGGTGATGGCCTCGGCCCAGAGGCCGGCGGCGCAACGGATCGCCTCCCGGAGTTCGGCGAGCTTGGGGAGGACGGCCGGGTCCTGCAGGGCCGAGGCCGCGGCCAGCGCCTTCAGCAGGGCCGGCAGGGCCGCCTCCGGCCGCTCCGGGCGGAAGGCGGCGCGGGCCTCGGCCAGCAGCGCCCCCACCGGGCCCCCGCCGGCGATCCGGTTCCAGCTCAGGTCGATGCCGTCGAGCAGGTCGGTGCGGGCGGGGTCGCCCGCCAGCCCTTCGAAGGACTCCACCCGGCTGCCGCGCGGGGCCAGCACGCCGAAGCCCTGGCTGCGGTGCTGGCTGCGCCCCTCGGCCGCCAGTTCCGCGTAGGAGCGGCCCAGCAGCGGATCGTAGGCGCCCACGTCGAAGGGGATGATGCCGGCCGGCGGGGGCGGCCCGTCGGCGAACCGGAAGAAGTTGAACAGCACGCGCCTGGCCTGCCAGGGCCGGAGTCCGGCGGCCAGCTGCTCGGGGAACCGGGCGGGGTCCGCGGCGGCGCTGAAGGCCTCCACCGCCAGCTGCGCGGAGGCGGTGTGGTGGCCGTGGCCGCCGCGGCCGTCGGTGGGGAAGCGGGTGAGGATCACGTCCGGCCGGAACCGGCGCACCACCCGCACCACATCCGCGAGGATCGCCTCGCGACCCCAGAAGCGCAGGCTCTCCTCGGGGGACTTGGAGTAGCCGAAGTCCACCGCCCGGGTGAAGAACTGCTCGGCGCCGTCGATGCGCCGGGCGGCCAGCAGCTCCTGGGTGCGGATCGCGGCCAGGGCGTCGTCCAGTTCGGCGCCGATGAGGTTCTGCCCTCCGCCACCGCGGGTCAGCGACAGGTAGGCCGTCCGCACCTTGCGCCCTTTGGCCAGGGCCGCCAGGGCGGCGGTGTTCTCGTCGTCGGGATGGGCCGCCACGTACAGCACGCTGCCCACCACCTGCAGCCGGTCGAGCAGGATCTGCAGGTCGGCGGCGTCCCGCACCGCCAACTGGCCTCGCAGCGGCAGGGCGGCGAGCAGCAGCCCCGCGAACGTGCTGAGGATCTGTCCAAGAACCGGCCGGGGCGGGTGCATCCGCAAAACATACCCGAGGTCGGCCCTGCCTGTCCCCGACTGCCGCCCCCGTAGGGGCACGGCCCGCCCCTACAATGGAGGGATGGCCAAACGAACCATCCTTCTCACCAATGACGACGGACTGTGGGCGCCCGGCCTGGAGACCCTGGCCCGGGTCGCCTCGCGCTTCGGCCATGTGGTGGCGGTGGCACCCGACCGCAACCGCTCGGCCATCAGCTCCGCCCTCAGCCTGCACAACATCCTGCGCCTGCACCGGCTGGGCGAGGACCGCTACGCCTGCGACGGCACCCCGGTGGACTGCGTGCTGCTGGGCTGCCGGGCGGTGCTGGAAGGCTCCCCGGACTGGGTGCTCTCCGGCATCAACCACGGCTTCAACCTGGGCGAGGATGTGTTCTACAGCGGCACGGTCGCGGCAGCCTTCGAAGGCTGCCTGCAGGGCGCCCGCGCGGCGGCCTTCTCGATCCACCCCAAGGCCGACCTGGCGCAGATGGAGCCCTGGCTGGAGCGGTTCCTGGAGCACTGGGAGCAGCTGCCGCTGCCGGCCAACCGGATCTGGAACGTGAACTTCCCCGCGGCAGAGCCCGCCGGCTTCCGCCTGGCCGGCCAGGACAGCCGCCAGTACCACGATGTGGTCGAACGCCGCACCGACCCGCGCGGCACCCCCTATTTCTGGATCGGCGGCGACACCGGCCCCACCTACGCCAAGGCCCAGGGCAGCGACGCCCAGGCGGTGTTCGACGGCTGGGTGTCGGTGACCCCGCTGCGCCTGGACCTGGGCTGCCCGGAGACCCTGGCCCGGCGCCCGGATTTCGACGCGGTCTTCAACGGCGACCGCCGGTGATCGTCGCCTTCCGCGCCGAGGGCCGGGTCCAGGGCGTGGGCTACCGCGCCTTCGTCCTCCAGCACGCCCGGGTGCTGGGGCTGGCCGGCTGGGTGGGAAACGAGCCGGACGGCAGCGTCAGCGGCCGGGCCGAGGGCAGTCCTGCCTGCCTCGAGGCCCTGCGGGTGGCCCTGGCCGGCGGCCCGCCCTGGGCCCACGTCTCCTCGCTGGACTGGGAGCCCCAGGATGCGGCACAATCCCTACCCCGCCCCTTCGAAGTCCGGCGGTAGGCGGCACCATCAGCGAGGCGACCATGGATCTGCGCAGCTTCGTCCGGGAGGTTCCCGACTTCCCCAAGCCCGGGGTGAGCTTCAAGGACATCACGCCGCTGCTCACCGATGCCCGCGCCTTCGCCCACGCGGTGGAGCGGATGGCGGAGCCGGTGGCGACCATGCAGCCGACCCACGTGCTCGGTCTCGAATCCCGCGGCTTCATCTTCGGTTCGGCCCTGGCCCAGCGGATGGGGCTCGGCTTCGTCCCGGCCCGCAAGCCGGGCAAGCTGCCGCTGCCCACCTACAGCGAGGCCTACGGGCTGGAGTACGGCACCGACGCGCTGGAGGTGCACCGGGACGCCTTCAAGCCCGGCGACCGCGTGCTGATCGTCGACGACGTGCTGGCCACCGGCGGCACCGCCGCCGCCGCCCGCCGGCTGGTGGAGCGGATCGGCGCCCAGCCGCTGGCGCTCACCCTGTTCATCGAACTGGGCTTCCTGCCGGGCCGGGACAAGCTCACGGGCCTGCCGATCTTCAGCGTGTTGCGGTATTGATCCTCCGTGGGGGTCTCCGGCTTCGCCTTTGACCGCTGTGGCGGACCACCCCCCGCCCCCGCGCTGCAGGCCCGGCTCAACCGGGCCTTCGCTTGATCCTCCGTGGGGGTCTCCGGCTTCGCCTGTGACCGCTGTGGCGGACCACCCCACACCCCCGCGCTGCAGGCCCGGCCCGGCCGGGCCTTCGCTTGATGCTCCGTGGGGGCTGGCCGCCACCCGCCGGGGCGATGCGCCGGCCCCGGTACCATGGGAGCCATGACGCTCTTCCAGACGATCTGCGTGGGCCTGCCGCTGGTGGTGGTGCCGCTCTGGTTCCTGCTCCGGCTGCGTGGGCGGTTCCGGGGCTGAACCCGCCGGGCAGGACGGTCAGCGGCGCTGGACCGTGTTCCCGGCAAGGACGCTGAGGTCCACCAGCTCTCCGTCCGCGAACACGCCCTTGACGCGCACCAGGCGGTCGTTGCCGCGCTCCTTGAGGGTGACGACCACCGAATCCCCGGAGCGGGATTCCAGGCACTGCACGCTGATGCGGTCCCAGTCGACGCGGCGGATGTCCCGGGGCAGGCTCCAGACGCGACCCTTCCAGCGGTCGACCGTGTCGCTGAACTGCTCCACATTGGCGAACCGGTCGGCCAGCCGCCGGTGCTCCTTGAGGAAGGCCGCGCGGCGGGCCGGGACGGCGATGGCGTCCACCAGGTCGCACATGGTCCTCCAGGCCGGGGCCGCAGCCGCCAGGTTCGCCTCCTGTTCGCGCTGCACGCGCACCAGCCGGGCGTCCGCCTGCGGGGATGCGGGCAGCGCCAGGAGCAGGAGCAGGGAACTCGATCGGATCACGGTGCACCTCCCGGTTGCGCCTTGCGGTTCTCGCGCTCGCGCAGCTCCCTGCGCAGGATCTTCATCATGGAGCTTTTCGGCAGCTCGGGGAGGAACTCGATCTCCCGGGGCACCTTGTAGGCGGCCAGCTGGCTGCGCAGGTAGGCCTTCAGCTCCTCCTCGCCGATGCTCCGGCCGGGCTTCAGCACCACGAAGGACTTCACCCGCTCGCCGCAGCGCGCGTCCACCAGGCCGATGGTGGCGGACTCGAGCACCGCCTCGTGGCCGAACAGGACGCCGTCCACCTCGTCCGGGTAGACGTTGTAGCCGCCGGCCAGGATCATGTCCTTCTTGCGTCCGACGATGAAGGTGTAGCCGTCCTCGTCCATCTGCGCGAGGTCGCCGGTGTGGACCCAGCCGTCGCGCAGAGCCTCGGCGGTCTCGTCGGGCCGGTTCCAGTAGCCGACCATGACCTGCGGCCCGCGGATGCAGAGCTCGCCCTTCTCGCCGATGCCCAGTTCGGTCAGCCCCGTCTCGACGTCCACGATCTTCATGTCGGTGCCGGGCACGGGGATCCCGACCGAGCCGGGCTTGCGCAGCCCGTGGAGCGGGTTCACGTGGGTCACCGGGGAGGTCTCGGTCATGCCGAAGCCCTCGGTGATGCGCCCGCCGGTGAGCTGCTCGAAGCGCTCCATGACCTCCACGGGAAGCGGCGCGGATCCCGAGAAGCAGGCGCGGATGCTGGTCAGGTCGAGCTTCTCCACGCCCGGGAAGTTGTTGGCGGCCACGTACAGGGCCGGGACCGCCGGGAAGATGCTCACCCGGTACTTGGTGATGCACGAGATCAGGTCGGGGATGTCGCGGGGATTCGGCGCAAGCACGATGTGCGCCCCGATGTGGATGGGCCACAGCATCGAGACCGTCATGCCGAAGACGTGGAAGTAGGGCAGGCAGGCCAGCAGGACCTCCTCGCCGGGCCGGATCGAGGCGAACCATGCCGCGCTCTGCTGGACGTTGGCGGAGAGGTTGCGGTGGCTGAGCATCGCACCCTTGGAGACGCCGGTGGTGCCGCCGGTGTACTGCAGCACCGCGAGGTCGTCCAGGCCCACCTCGACCTCCGGCGGCGCGGCCGGCGCCCGAGCGACGAGGTCCTTGAAGAAGTGCACCTTCGCTTCCGCCGGCACCTTGACGAACTGCCGGGTCTTCTTCAGCTTGAGCGGCGCCAGCCAATTGAGCGGGAAGGGCAGGTAGTCGGGAATCGAGGTGACCACCACGTGCTCCACCCTCACCCGGTCCATCATGCCGCGCAGCTTGTACCACCAGAGGTAGTCGAGGGTCACCACCACGCTCACGCCGGCATCATTGAACTGGTGCTCGATCTCGCGCTCGACGTAGAGCGGATTGGTGTTCACCACCTGCGCCCCCAGCCGCAGGGTGGCGAACATGGCGATCACCATCTGCGGCAGGTTCGGCAGCCACAGCGCCACCCGGCTGTCCTTCTTCACGCCCAGGGCGGCCAGGGCGGTGGCGAAACGGTCGACCTGGTCCTTCAGTTCCTGGTAGCCGAGGGTCTTGCCCTTCAGGGTGAGGGCAGGGCGGCCGCCCCAACGGGCCACGGAGCGGTCCAGCATGTCGAGGACCGTGATCGGGTCCAGGTCCAGGTCCGCGGGGACCTTGCTCTCGTAGTGCCGGGTCCAGAACCGGTCCATGCGGGCCTCCAGCGGGGCGGATGCGGCATTCTGATCGCCGCCCCGGGCCTTGTCCACCGGGGCCGGGTCAACCGCCCGGGGGCAGCCGCAACCCGAACCGCGAGCCCCGCGGGAGGGGCTCGAAGAAGGCCTCGCCGCCGTGGTCCTCGGCGATCCTCCGGGCAATGGCCAGGCCGAGGCCGGTGCCCTTGCGCTTGGTGCTGAAGTAGGGCTCGAACAGGCGCTCGCGGTCCGCCTCCGGAACACCCGGGCCGTCGTCCTCGACGCTGAGGAGGATCAGGTCGCCCTCGGCCTCGGCGGCGAGCCGGATGCGGCCCGCCCCGGCCAGGGCCCCCACGGCGTTGTCGACGAAGTTGATCAGGGCCCGCTTCACCATGTCCCCGTCCCAGACCACCGCCAGCGGTCCCTCCGGCAGGGCGCAGTCCCACTGGATCCCCGCGTGGGCGGGCCGGTACAGCGCCTCGACCTGGCGGAGCAGGTCGGCGGCATCGCAGGGACGCGGCTGCGGGGCCGGCAGCTTGGCGAAGCGGCTGAAGCTGTCCACCAGCCGGGACAGGCTGGCGACCTCCGCCAGGATGGTCTCGGCGCCCTCGGACACGGTGTCCGGATCCAGGCGCCCTTCCCGGCTGCGCTTCAGCAGCCGCTGGGCGGTGAGCTGGATCGGGGTGAGCGGGTTCTTGACCTCGTGGGCCATGCGCCGCGCCACCTCCTGCCAGGCCGCCCGCTTCTCCGCCTGGGCCAGCAGGCTGAGATCCTCCAGCAGGGCCAGCACCCCGCCGCCCACCTGCGGCAGCAGGATCGCCCGCGCCAGCCGGCCTTCGCCCTCGCCGCCGATGCGCAGCTCCTCCTGCAGCGGCCGTCCGCTTTCGCGGACCAGCCGGACCCGGGCGTGCAGGCCGCCCAGCCGCGGCTGCCCGTCCAGCTCCTCCCAGTGGTCGGCGAACAGGTCGAAGCCCTCCAGGCCGAACCAGCGCCGGGCGGCGGGGTTGAAGGTGCGCAGCCGGCCGTCCGCCTGCCAGCTCATCACCCCCACCGGCAGCGCCTCCAGCAGTTGGCCCAGGTAGGCGCGCTGGCGCTCGATGCTCTCCGACTGGGCCTCCAGGGCCTCGCGGCCGACCCGCAGGTCGCGGGTCATGCTGTTGAAGGCCGCGGCCAGGAAGGCCAGCTCGTCCTCGCCCATGTCCGGCAGCTGCACCTGCAGGTCGCCCTGGCCCACCCGCTGGGCCGCCTTGGCCAGCGCCCGCACCGGCTCGGAGATGGTCCGGGCCAGGGTGAGGCCGGTCCACAGCGCCGCGAACAGGGTGAGCAGGGTGAGGAACAGGAAGGTGTTCTGGGGCAGGGTCTCGAGGGCATCCCGATTGCGGTGCACCTGCAGCGATTCCCGGTAGCGCTGGGCCAGGCGGCTGCCGCCGTCCACCAGGGCGCGCGGGACGAACACCCCGAGCAGCCAGGCGCCGTGTCCCTTGCGCTCGGCCTGGGCCAGGATCCAGCGCCCCTCCGGCAGGTCGCGGCTGCCCGCGGAGGCGGCGCCGGGGTCGGGCAGGCCCGGCCTCAGGCTGCGGCCCCGGCCCTCGGCCAGGAAGTCCAGCCCGAGCTGGGCGCGCAGCCGCGGAAGGTCGCCGTGGCCCTCCTCGGCCAGCACCGCGCGGGCGGTGTCGAGGCGCGCCGCCACCTGGGCGTCGAGGGCCTCGGCCAGGGTCTTGCCGTCCAGGATCACCTCCTGGGTCTCCGGCAGGAACCAGCGGTCCACGTTCTTGGCGATGAAGTTGCGGCCCACCAGGAACAGCAGCAGGCTGGGCACCAGCGCCACCATGAAGATGGCCCCGACCAGCCGGGTGCGGATGCGCGCGCCGAGGATCCCCTTGCGCCGCTCGAAGTAGAGCTTGGCCAGGCTGCGGGCGACGATCCACAGCAGCACCACGATCGCAAGCACATTGGTCAGGCCCAGGGCCAGCAGGCTCCAGCGCGAGGTGGCGTCCATGCCGGTCCCCACCTGCAGGCTGAGCAGCTTGTAGGCCTGGAAGATGAAGTAGACCAGCACGCCCAGGGCCACCGCCATGTACAGGCGGTTCAGCTCGCGGTCGCGCTGCAGAGGCATGGGACGAGTTTAGTCCGTCGCGGGGAGTCCCGGCTCCAGGCGTTTCCCGTACAGCACCGCGTCCTCTCCGTCGCGGTAGTAGCGGGGGCGGGCGCCGGTGGCCCGCCAGCCTTGGCCTTCGTAGAGCGCCCGGGCGGCGGCGTTGGAGGCGCGCACCTCCAGGTGCAGCTGGTGGATGCCGGCGGCGCCGAGGCCGGCCTCGGAGGCCCGCAGCAGGTCCCTGCCGAGGCCGGTCCGGCGGTCGGCGGGCGCCACTGCGATCCGCAGCAGTTCGGCTTCGCCGGCGGCGGGCACCCCCAGCCAGCGGGCGAAGCCCCGGCCGTCCGCGACCCACAGCCATTCGGCGTCGGACAGGGCGCCCCAGCTGTCGCCGAAGGCCCCGGCCTCGAGCGCCTCGAGCCAGCCGGGCAGGGCGCTGCCGGGTCCGAGGGGCAGCCGCCGGATCACCGCGGCAGGCCCAGGCGGTGGGTATCGGGCAGGTGTCCGGAGGCCTGGGGAAACTTGGCCTCGGCGTCGGTCTCGCGCAGGTAGAAGGGCACCAGGGGCGACTCCGGCGTCTCCCTGGCGCGGCGCCGGGCGAGGCTGGCCAGGGCCGCCTCGGCCGCGGCATCCTCCAGATCGAGCCGTGCGGGCAGCCCCGCCAGGCGCCCGGCGAAGGCGGCCGGTGCGATCCACGCCATCCCGGCGAGCACCGCCTCCAGGTCCTGGATCGGGACCCGCCGCGCGGGTTCCGGGCCGGGCTCCCGCCAGGACTGCAGGAAGGCCTCGCCCCGCTGGCCGTCCAGCAGCACCGCGAAGGGAGCGGTGCGGCCGCCCAGGCGCAGGGCCTCGGCCCAGAGCGCGAAGCTGGAGAAGCCCCAGGTCGGCAATCCGGTCAGGGCCAGGCCCTCGGCGGTCGCCACGCCGGTGCGGAGGCCGGTGAAGCCGCCGGGCCCCACGCAGCAGACCACGCCCCGCAGGTCAGCCTTGGCGAATCCCGCCGCCCGCACCAGGTCGTCCACCGCCGGGAGCAGGATCACGCTGTGGCTGCGCCCGGGCTCCGCCGGGAAGGTCCGGGTCCAGCTTCGCTCGCCATCCACCACGGCGAGGCGGATGGTCTCGGAAGCGGTATCGAGGCCGAGCAGCATGCCCGGACAGGATAACGGGCCAGCTCCGACCGGAGTAACCTGCGGGGGAGGAGGCGTCCATGATCAAGGCCCTATGCGCGGCGGCGTTCGCGATCCTGCTGGCAGCTCCGGCGGCAGCCGCCGGGTCCCACCCCTTCGGCGTCCAGGACATGCTGGCCATGGACCGGATCGCCGATCCGCGGGTCTCGCCGGACGGCAGCCGGGTCGCCTTCGCCGTCTCGGTCACCGACCTCGCCGCCAACCGCCGCCGCAGCAGCCTGTGGCTCGCGCCCACCGACGGCGGCCCGGCCCGCCGCCTGACCACCGCCGGCAGCGACAGCCAGCCGCGCTGGTCCCCGGACGGCAAGGCCCTGTACTTCGTCTCCGGCCGCTCAGGTTCGGCCCAGGTCTGGAAGCTCTCCTTCAGCGGCGGCGAGGCCGAGCAGGTCACCGACCTGCCCCTCGACGTGGACGCCCTGGAGGTGTCCCCCAAGGGCGACTTCCTGGTGGTCGCCATGGCAGTGTTCCCGAATGCCTCCCCGGCCGACACCAAGGCCCGCCTGGAGGCCAAGGAGAAGGCCAAGGCCACCGGTCTGGTGTACGAGTCGCTGTTCTTCCGCCACTGGGACACCTGGGCCAACGGCACGCGCAACCACCTGTTCGTCTACGACCTGGCGAAGAGGCAGGCGCGCGACCTGATGCCGGCGATGGACGCCGACTGCCCCACCGCCCCCTTCGGCGGCAGCGAGGACTACGCCGTCTCCCCGGATGGGGGCACCCTGGTGTTCTCCGCCAAGAACGTCGGCCGGGAGGAGGCCTGGTCCACGAATTTCGACCTCTTCGCGGTGAAGACCGACGGCAGCGCCGCCCCGGTCAAGCTCACCACCAACCCGGCCTGGGACGCCGCCCCGCGCTTTTCTCCCGACGGCCGAACCCTGGCCTACGCGGCCATGAGCCGGCCGGGCTACGAGGCCGACCGTTTCGACCTGGTGCTGCGCGACTGGGCCACCGGCAAGGAGCG
This sequence comes from Holophagales bacterium, assembly GCA_041908165.1. Lineage (GTDB taxonomy): Bacteria > Acidobacteriota > Holophagae > Holophagales > Holophagaceae > JACQZU01. The sequence goes on from JAYRFV010000176.1 coordinate 15,462, forward strand.
GAAGGTCACGGTCAAGGCCGACGACTCCCCCCGCGGCGACCGCTCCGCCGGCGAATTGACCTGGCTGCCGGACGGCAAGGAGATCCTCTGCACCGCCGACCACCTCGGCCAGAAGGCGCTGTTCGCGGTCGACGTCGCCACCGGCAAGGCCCGCATCGTGGTCGGCGAGGGCGCCGTCTCCGCTCCGCAGCCTTTCGCCAGCGGGAAGATCCTGTACGCCATGAATTCCCTGCAGGGACCCAATGAGTTCTACACGGTGGGTCGCGACGGCAAGGGCATCGCGCGGGTGACCCGGTTCAACGATCCGAAGCTCGAGCAGGCCAGCCTGGGTGCCGCCGAACAGTTCACCTTCACCGGCGCGAAGGGCGACAAGGTCTACGGCTACCTGGTGCGCCCGGCGGGCTTCGACCCAGCGAAGAAATACCCGGTCGCCTTCCTCATCCACGGCGGCCCCCAGGGCAGCTTCGGCAACGACTTCCACTACCGCTGGAACCCGCAGGCCTACGCCGGCGCCGGCTACGCGGCGGTGATGATCGACTTCCACGGCTCCACCGGGTACGGCCAGGCCTTCACCGACGCCATCAACGGCGACTGGGGCGGCGCCCCCTACGAGGACCTGATGAAGGGGCTGGACCACGCCCTGAAGGCCTATCCCTTCCTCGACAAGGACCGGGTCGGCGCCCTCGGCGCCAGCTACGGCGGCTACATGATCAACTGGATCGCCGGCCAGACCGACCGGTTCAAGTGCCTGGTCTCCCACGACGGCAACCTGGACGAGCGGATGGCCTACTTCGACACCGAGGAGCTGTGGTTCCCGGAGTGGGAGCACGGCGGCACCCCCTGGGGCAACCCCAAGGGCTACGCCAAGCACAATCCGGTGGACTTCGTGCAGAACTGGAAGACGCCCATGCTGATCGTCCACGGCGGCAAGGACTACCGGGTCGTCGACACCCAGGGCATGTCCAGCTTCACCGTCCTCCAGCGCCGCGGCATCCCGTCCAAGTTCCTGTACTTCCCCGACGAGAACCACTGGGTGCTCAAGCCCGCCAATTCGATCCTGTGGCACGACACCGTGCTCGGCTGGCTGGACCGGTGGTTGAAGAAATAGTTTTTAAAGAATTCACCACCAAGACACCAAGACACCAAGGACAAAAGAGAGGTTTCTTTCCTTGGTGCCTTGGTGTCTTGGTGGTGAACTTTCGCTTTTTTATTTGAAGTCGATCAGTTCGACGTCGAACACCAGGGTGGAGTTCGCGGGGATGACGTTGCCCATGGCGCGGGAGCCGTAGCCGAGTTCCGGGGGGATGGTCAGGGTGCGCTTGCCGCC
>JAYRFV010000177.1:0-52405 GCA_041908165.1 Holophagales bacterium
GACCCTGCCCATCCGAATGCAGGCCCACGAGGCCAGTGCCCGGGTGCTGGCGGACTTCCTGGCCGGCCATCCGGCGGTGCGCAAGGTGCACTACCCGGGCCTGCCGACCCATCCGCACCACGCCCTCGCGAAGTCCCAGCAGAAGGGCTTCGGCGCCATGCTCAGCTTCGAACTGCAGGACGGCCGCCCGGCCGCCCTCAACCACCTGCTGACCCGGCTGCGCTGGTTCACCTTGGCGGAAAGCCTGGGTGGCGTGGAGTCCCTGGTGGCCCACCCGGCCTCGATGACCCACGCCTCCATGACCCCCGAGGCCCGCGCCAACGCCGGCATCCGCGACGACCTCATCCGTCTGTCGGTGGGCCTGGAGTCGGTGGCGGACCTGCAGGCCGACCTGGCCCAGGCGCTGGCCTCCTTGCCGGCCTGAGACCGTGCCCTGGAATCCTCGCCAGTACCTCGGGTTCGCGGGCGAGCGTCTGCGGCCCGCGGTGGACCTGCTGGCGCGGGTGGACCTGGACCGGCCGTCCAGCCTCCTCGACCTCGGCTGCGGCGCAGGCAACGTGACCCGCCTGCTGGCCGAGCGGTGGCCTGACGCCGCACTCGCCGGAGTGGACCGCTCAACGGAGATGCTCGCCGCCGCGCGGTCGACGCTGCCCGGGGCGCGCTGGGTCGAAGCGGATCTTCGCACGTGGAAGCCGCCGGAGCCGGTGGACCTGGTGTTCTCCAATGCGGCGCTGCATTGGGTTGACGGCCACGGGGACCTGTTTCCCAGGCTGGCGGGTTGGCTGCGCCCGGGGGGCGTCCTCGCCGTGCAGATGCCGGCCAGCTTCGACCACGCTTCCCACCGGGCCGCCCGCGACCTGGCGCGGACCGGCCCCTGGCGGGAGCGGTTCCGCCACCTGCCCGAGACCGGGGCGGTGCATCCTCTGGCCGACTACCACGCCTGGCTGTCCCCGTGGATGGCCGCGCTGGACCTCTGGGAGACCACCTACCTGCATGTGCTGGAGGGTGAGGACCCGGTGACCGAGTGGTTCAAGGGCAGCCTGCTGGTGCCCTACCTGGAGGCCCTGGCCCCGGAACACCGGGAGGCGTTCGTCGACGCGTACCGGGGGCGGGTGCGAGTGGCCTATCCGAAGCAGGCCGACGGCCGGACGTTGCTCGCCTTCCACCGCGTTTTCATGGTCGGCCGGGTTCAGGACGTCCCGTAGGTCCCGGCCCGGCAGGGCATGTAGCGGGGCTCGTACTGGGCCTTGGCGATGATCGCCTCGAGCCGGGCGTCGTCCAGCAGCCGGCCGAGGCCGGCGTCCCGCGCCTCCTTGCCCACCGCGAGGGCGACCGCGGCCGACACCCTGCGGATGTCCTTCATCTCGGGGAGCAGCAGGCCGCGGGATTCCTGCTCGGGAGTGACCATGGCGCTGATCGCGCGGCTGCCGGCCAGGAACATCCGGTCGGTGATCCGGGTCGCCCGGCAGACCAGGGCCCCCAGCCCCATGCCCGGGAACACGTACATGTTGTTGCACTGCGAGGCGGCCAGGGTGCGGCCGTCCATCTCGCGGGTGGGGAAGGGGCTGCCGGTGGCCACCAGGCCCCGCCCCTGGGTGGCGGTCCAGACCTCGTCGGGGGTGCACTCGCAGCAGCTGGTCGGGTTCGAGAGCGGCATCACCACCGGCTGCGGGCAGTAGCGGGCGACCTCGGCCAGGATCGCCGGGCTGAACAGCCCGGGCTGGGCGGTCACGGCGATCAGCACGGTGGGCTTCGCGTTGCGGACCACGTCGAGGAGGTCGATGCGGTCCGAAGCGGCGAGCCGCCAGTCCGCCACCGCGGCCCGCCGCTGGGCCATCGGCAACTGCTGCGCTTCCAGGGTCGGATCGTCCTCCACCAGCAGCCCCTGCTGGTCGATCGCGAACAGCCTCTGCCGGGCCTGCTCGGGGTCCAGGCCCTCCTCCTTGAGCATCGCCAGGATGCCGTGGGCGATGCCGCTGCCGGCCTGGCCCATGCCGACCACCAGGTAGCGCTCGTCCTTGAACGTCCCACCCTTGATCCGCATGGCGGTCATCAGGGCCGCCAGGGCGGTGGCGCCGGTGCCCTGGATGTCGTCGTTGAAGGACAGGATCCGGTCCCGGTAGCGGGTGAGGTTCCGGAAGGCGTTGTGCTTGGCGAAGTCCTCCCACTGCAGCAGCGCGCCCGGGAAGTTGCGGCGGATGCCGAGCACGAACTTCTCGATGAACTCCTCGTAGGCCGTGCCGGTGAGGCGCGGGTGGCGGCGCCCCATGTACATCGGGTCCTCCAGCAGCCGCGGGCTGTTGGTGCCGACGTCGATGCACATCGGCAGGGTGACCGCCGGATGGATCCCGCCAGCGGCCACGTACAGGGCGACCTTGCCGATGGGGATGCCCATGCCGTCGGCGCCCAGGTCCCCGAGGCCGAGGATCCGCTCGCCATCCGTGACCACCACCAGGTTCACCATCGGCTGGCTGAGGTTCCCCAGCACCTGGTCGATGTTGGCGATGTTCTCGGGGGTGATGTAGATGCCGCGGTAGCGGCGCTGGATGTGGCTGCCCTTCACGCAGGCCTGGCCGACGGTGGGCGTGTAGACGATCGGCAGCATCTCCTCGATGTGCTCGATGAGCAGCCGGTAGTACAGCACCTCGCTGCGGTCCTGCAGGCCGCGCAGGTAGATGTACTTCTCGAGGTCGTCGCCCTTGCGCAGGTAGGCCTGGTAGGAGCGGGCGACCTGGGTGTCCAGGTTGCCGATCTCCGACATCAGCAGGCCGTCCAGGCCCAGGCTGAGGCGCTCCTCCTTGGTGAAGGCGGAGCCCTTGTTCAGGTGCGAGTCGTTGAGGAGCTGCCGGCCCCGCAGGTAGACGTCGTAGTAGTCCTCCCCGGTGAGGGGATCCTTCCTGAGGGTGAAGGTCTTCATGGCTCGGGCCCCTGTCCGGGGCGGTCCGCTCGGGCCGCCCCGCCTCCATTCTAGCCCCTGGACGACGGGGCCCGGGCCGGCCTTCAGCCCTCCTGCGGCGCCGCCTCGGTCCAGAGGAACCGGGGGGCGAGGCAGAAGACAATGAAGATCGCCTGGCTGGCCATGAAGGTGGCCAGGGCCCAGAAGGCCTTGTCCATGAACCCGTAGCTGTGCAGCCCGACGCCCAGCATGTTGACGCCGAACCAGCTGAAGCTGGTGATGATGTTGCCGAAGATCGCCATGGCCATGATGCCCTTCTCGCGGGCGTAGCCGGCCCAGCGGGCGTGCAGGATGATCGCGCACCAGAGCACGATCAGCAGGGCGCCGTTCTCCTTCGGGTCCCAGCCCCAGAACCGGCCCCAGCTCTGGTCGGCCCAGATACCGCCGAGCACGGTGCCGACGAAGCTGAAGAGCAGCGAGAAGCAGATCACGCCGTAGGTCATGCCCACCAGGGAGCGGGCCGTCTCTGGATCCGGCTCGCGGACCACGTGCTTCCAGACCGTGTAGCCGATGGCGATGGCGCCTGCCAGGAACATGCCGCTGTAGCCGATGGTGATGGTGATGACGTGGGTGGCGAGCCAGAAGTTGGAATCCAGCACCGCCCGCATCATCTCCATGGTGTCGCCGTCCATGGACAGGTGGTGGGCGACGATCAGCGAGGCGAAGCCGGTGAGGGACGCCACCGCGGTGGCGAAGCCCTTGCGGTACAGGTATTCGAGGACCAGTCCGAGCAGCACCACGCCCCAGCCGACGAAGACCGCCGAGGAGTAGAGGTTGGTCACCGGCGGCCGGCCCTGGAGGATGATCCGGTAGGCCAGGCCGATGGTGTGGATGATCGCGCCCGCGCCCAGCAGGGCGAAGGCGGCCGGCTGGAACAGGTCCTTCTTCCACAGCCACGACAGGGCCAGGGCGCAGAAGGCCAGGACGTAGATCGCCATGCCCATGAAGAACGGCTCGGCGCGGTTGAACAGGGTCTCGTGATCGGCGTGGGACTGGGCCGAGGGCTGGACCGAGCCGGCCAATTGGCGGAGCTCCGCCGCCGCGCGGTTGAAGGCTTCCGCATCGCCGGTGGCGTAGGCCGACCCGGCCCGGGCCAGGAGCGGCAGCCCCGGGTGCGGCTGGGCACCCCGGGCCAAGGCCTGGAGCGCCTCGCCGGCGTTGGACCAGCCCCGGTCCGCGGGGCCGGTCAGGGGCGGGAGGATCCGGAAGTAGCCCAGCTGGACCATGGCATCGCGGCGCTTGGCCGCATCGGGGCCGGCGACCCGGGCCATCTCGGCGGCCAGGCCGCCCTCGCCCGGGATCTCCATGGCGTGCTGCAGGCGGTAGTAGAGGTAGACCTTGTCGAAGAGGTTCACCACCCCGGACTGGAAGGGCGTGCGGGCGCGGGCGTCCACCTGCTGGGCGGTCTGCGCCTGCCGCTCGATCTCCTGGATCCGCGGCCGGATCGCCTCGAAGGTGTAGTAGCGCCCGCTGGTCTGCTGGATGCCCAGGAGCCCGAGCACCTCGGGATTGTCGATGACGAAGGCCGGCTGCTGGTCGGCCACGGAGGGCCGGAACATCATGTCGAGGATCCACTCGTTGGCCGAGATGAAGCGGCCCTTGTGGTAGATGCTCGACTTGCTGCGGATCATCAGGAGGGCGTTCCGGGACACGCTGTCCAGGGGCTTGACCCGGCCGCCTTCGAGCACCGGCAGGCTGGCGATGGTGTTCACGTCGAAACCGCGGGCCTTGCCGCGGGGCAGGGCGTAGACCAGGGCGCCGAGCAGGGCCAGGGCCCCGGCGAGCCAGGCGAGCAGGTTGTTGCGGGACATGGTCATGTCAGGCCTCCTGCGTGGGCTGCGTGCGCCGGGAGCGGCGCATGGCGATGCCGAAGTGGGCGAGCAGGCCCACGGTCACCAGCACCGTGGAGATGTAGGGGATCAGCCAGCCGGGGTTCTGCACCACCTGCAGGATGGTGAGCGTGTCCTGCTTGCCGAAGCTGGCCTGGTAGAAGGCCTTGCCGTCGTAGCGCAGGGGCTGGTTCATGTAGATCAGGACGTCGCGCTGCTCCCCCTTGGCCGGGTGGTTCAGGGTGACCAGGCTGGAGAAGTTCTTCGGGATCTGGGTGCCCGGGTAGAGGTCGTGGCTGAACTTCTTGAGGGTCAGCGAGTAGGGCAGGTAGTAGCGGCGCGGGCGCATGGCGAACAGGTAGGTCCTGCCCTCGTGGACCAGCGTCTGCGGCGCGGCGAGCACCGTCGAGACCAGCCAGGTGCCGTAGCTGCGTCCTCCGGCCACGGCCTCGAAGAAGGCCGTGGTGCGGTTCGAGTCGTCCTCGCGGGTGACCGGCGCGGCCTCGGCGACCTTGACCCCGACGCCGACGCCGGCGGTCGCCATGGATGGCGGGTCCATGGGCCCCCGGTTGGCGAGGTCGGCATTGAGGTAGAAGGCCTTGATCCGCAGTTCGAGGGGCGTGTTGGGCACCTTCAGCGTGCCCCCGGAGGCGAGCAGGGAGCGGGGAATGGAGTACACGTCGTCGTGCCGGGCGTCGGTCACGTCGATGACCGCCAGCTCGGGGTCGCGGTACTCCTCGGTGAAGTTGACGGTCTGCCCCTCCTCGATGGCCATCCGCGTGTCCACCTGGTACATCGCCGAGACGAACTCGCCCGCCACGAGCAGCACGAGGCCGACGTGGACGACCCAGAGGCCCGCCTTGTCCCAGCGGAACTTGAGGCGCTTGACCATGATCGCGAAGAGGTTCAGGCCGAACAGCAGCCCCACCAGGGTGCCGCCGGGGAAGACGGGATACTGCCAGGGGCTGTCGACGGGCGCCCAGTAGACGATCCAGGTGCGCATGAAGTGGTTGACTGCGCCCTGGGTTCCCATGGAGACCTGGGCCAGGGTGCAGAGCAGCACCAGGGCCATCAGCAGGGCCATGGAAAGGACGGTGAGCTGGAAGGAGGTGAGCCCTTCCCAGAGGCGGGTGGCGATGCGGTTAATCAAGGCGGAGGCTCTCCAGGAATCGCATGAACTCGGGCTTGCAGGCGGACACCGGCCCCTCGTCCCCGACCATCTTCAGGAACCAGGAGTTGCCGTCCGCAGTGGTCAGGAGGCCGACCACCATGCGCGACCTGGCCGCGCCGTCGCTGCTGAAGTCGAAGGCGGCGATGGCGCCAGCCTTGGTGGTGAAGGCCTTGCGGGCCTTGCCGAGGGCGGCGGCGTCCATGGCCGGCAGGCCGATCTGGCCGCGCCAGCGGTTGACGTTGCCCAGTTCCCCGCCGGCGTCGCCGGGCAGGAACACCACCGAGATGTCGAGCTTGCCCGGTACCGGGGCCTTGAGGGTCGCGAAGCGCATGCCGCCGCCCTTCTCCTCGGTCCACCCCTTCGGCAGGGTCCACTTCAGGGCGGCGCCGCCGGTGGGTGTGGGCGGTGCCGGCACCTCGCCGGCCCCCATCGACGGCGGTGGGGCGGAGGGGCTCGCCGGGGCGGCCGGGGAGGTTTCCTTGGGAACCCGGTAATGGGTGATCTCGTCCCGTCGGCAGCCGAGCCCGGCCGTGAGGGCGCAGGCGAGGCCAACCAGGAGATGCAACGGCGTCGGGGGGATGCGTCGGGTTGATATCAAGGTTCTGCCCTCAGGATCCAAGAATACCTTGGCTCGGCCTAATCCCGACAAAACTGATCATGTTTGCACGGGAATCCGTGACCACGCGCACGCCCAGCCGGACCAGCGGGAACCCCGCGAGTGTCAACCGCAGATGCCGACCCAGGCCTCGTCGATCAGGGCCGCAAGCTGGTGGTCCTTGGCGGTCACCCGGCCGGCGTCGTGGGTCCTGAGGGCGACCCGGACGTAGCCCCATCCGAAGGTGATGTCCGGGTGGTGGTTCATGCGCTCGGCCGGCGCCACCAGGGCCTGGACCAGGGCGAACGCCGAGGCGAAGTCCGCCGTCCGGACCTCGCGGACCAGCGCGCCCTCCTTCTCGATCCAGCTCATGGGCGGACTCCTTTCTCCAGCAGTTCCTGCAGTTCGGCAGCCAGCAGCCAGTCCTCGGGAAACCCTGCCGCCGCCTGGCGCAGGCCTTCCAGGCGGCCGGGCTCGGCCTGCCCGGACTCCCGCAGGGCCCTGATCCCTTCATAAAGGGCGGCCAGTTCCTCCGGCAGTGCCGCGGCCTTGCGGGTGCGCGCCAGATCCTCGGCTTCGCCGGCGGCGAAGGCGTTCAGGTCCCCGAACCAGTGGTCCCAGGCGCCGGGATCGGCGGGCCCGCCGGCCACGCTGGGCAGGTCGTTGCTGAGGAAGAGCAGGGCCCAGGAAGGCAGATCCAGGGGGCGGCCCTCCTGGTGGCCGCGCAGGTTGACCACTTCGTGCTCCCCCACCCGGAAGCCCGTGAGGAACAGGCCGCTGGCGAGGGACAGGCTGAAGGGCCCGCGGTGCGGCAGGCGTCCCTGGCCGAAGGCCACCAGCGCCTCGCCGGGCCAGGGACGGCCCTGGGCCCGGCCGTCGCGGCTGAGCAGCACCGGCCCCTCGAGCCGCGCCAGCGCGGTGCCGAGGCCCGGGCCCGCGGCGCGACCCTGGACCTGCTGGACCACCTTGCCCGACAGCTGCAGGCCGTCGTCGAGGACCAGGTGATTGACGGTACGTGCCTTGAGGGCCTCCTCCAGGCCGTAGTCGCCACCGCGGCGCCAGGCGAGGGTGGCCTCGAAGGCCTCCAGAACCTCGAACAGGTGGTCGAAATCCCGGGCCACGAACAGCTGCGGCTGCATCCGGGTGATGTCGTACTCGGTGTCGGCGCAACCCACGGCCAGGGGCAGCCTGGCCACCGCCTCGGTGAGGCAGTGCTGGGCCTCGCCCAGGCTGCTCAGCAGGCCGGCTCCGTAGATTCGCGGCCGGTCCAGGTCGCCCACCAGGCCATATTCGGCGGTCCACCAGTACAGCCGAGAGGCCCGGGTCGATTCGCTGACGTAGCGGCGGCTGGCGCTGGCGGCCTGCAGCCGCTGCTCCGCGAGCCGGGCGTCCTCCGGGGTGGATTCGGGGTCCTCCTTGACCACGCTGAGGTTGCGGATCGCGTCGTAGACGGCCTGGTCCTCCACCGAGGCGATGGCCTTGAACCCGACCACGCCGCAGCGCTTCAGGTAGGCGGCGTAGCGCGCGTCGGCGAGGATCGGGGCGTGGCCGGCGCTCTCATGGACGATGTCGGGGGCCGGCGTGTAGGCGATGTGCGCGTGGCTGCGGATGTCGGCGGCGATGGCCAGCACCCCCAGGGCCTGCAGCTCGGTGAACACCGCCGGGGGGATGAAGCCGCGCACCGCCACGGCGCTCCAGCCGAGGGTCTGCAGCCGGGCGTTCATCTCGTCGAGGCTGGGGATCCGCTCGGTGCCGATGCCGGTCGCCTCCAGCCCGCGCAGGTAGCTGGGATGGGCGCGGTCCTCCAGCAGCCCGGTGAGCCGGCGCAGGATGTGCCGCCAGACCGCCTGGTCCCGAGGCGTGTAGGCGTCATAGTCCTGGGTCACCACGTAGCGGCGCAGGTGCGCGGGCAGTTGGGCGATGGCGCGCTCGGTGGGGGTCATCGGGCCTCCAGGCGGGGAGCGGGCAGCCGGGACGCCCTGAAGGAGACCGCCGTCGGGGCGCCGCCCGGGATCCGCCCGGACACGGTGTGCGCGACGCAGTTCACGGGAGTCCTTGCGAAGGATTCTCAGTCTAGCAAGATCCAGGCGGCTCCGGGTCGGCACCGGCCAGGAGCAGCGCCGCGGTCCTCAGGGGCCTCTGCAGGGCGATGAACAGCAGGCTTCCGAGGGCCAGCAGGACGAACAGGCCGGTGGCGCTGATCGTGCCCCCGCCCAGGAGCAGGTGCGCCAGGAAGGGGGCGATGAACAGCAGCAGCGAGACCAGCCAGTCCACGGCTGCCGCCGCCGCCGGGGACAGCCTGAGGATCTCCGCGCGCCGCCGCAGCCGCCGGATGGAATCGGGGTCCACGCCCAGCACGGGCCACTGGCCCGCGAGGGCTGCCCTCACCCGGCCGGGGCGGGACACCTCAGCCCCAGACCCGGCGGCCGTCGACCCAGGTGCCGAGGATCCGGCCGGGCAGTTCCCAGCCCTTGAAGGGGGTGTTGAAGGATTTCGAGTGGATGAAGGCGCGGTCCACGGCGACCTTGGCGGCCAGGTCGATGAGCACGAAGTCCGCTGGGCTGCCGGGGCGGAGACTGCCCAGGCCCTTGGCGTCGAGGTGGAAACAGCGGGCCGGCTCGCTGCCGAGCAGCGCCAGCGCCCGCGCCAGCGGGATGACCTTGCGGTTGACCAGCAGCTCGAGGGTCAGTGGCAGCGCGGTCTCCAGGCCGATGACGCCGAAGGCGGCGATCGGCAGTTCGCACTCCTTGTCGTCCCAGGTGTGCGGCGCGTGGTCGGTGGCGATGGCATCCACCGTGCCGTCGGCGAGGGCCTCCAGGACCGCATCCAGGTCGGCCTCGGTGCGCAGCGGCGGATTCATCTTGTAGTCCGCGTCGAAGCGCATCAGTTCCTTGTCGGTGAGGGCGAAGTGGTGCGGGGTCACCTCGCAGGTGACGCGGATGCCGCGACGCTTGGCATCGCGGATCATGTGCAGGCTGCCCCTGGTGCTGACGTGGGCGACGTGGAGGTGGCCGCCGGTGTAGTCCGCCAGCACGATGTCGCGGGCCACCATCACCTCCTCCGCGGCGCTCGGGATGCCCAGGCAGCCGAGGCGCGCGGACATGGCGCCCTCGTTCATGTAGCCCTTGCCGGCGAGGTTCACGTCCTCTTCGTGGGCGACCACCGGGACGTCCAGCCAGGCGGTGTACTTGAGCGCCCGGCGCATGATCGCGGCGTTCATCACGGGCAGGCCGTCGTCGCTGAAGGCCACGCAGCCGGCGCCCTTGAGCACCCCGAAGTCGGCCAGTTCCTCGCCCTGGAAGCCCTTGGTGAGGGCCCCGATCGGGAAGTACCGGCACAGCCCGGTGCGGGCGGCGCGGCTGAGCATCATCTCCGTGATGGCGACGCTGTCGTTGACCGGCTTGGTGTTGGCCATGGCGCAGACGCTGGTGAAGCCGCCGGCGACGGCGGCCCGGCTGCCGGTCTCGATGGTCTCCTTGTGGGTCTGGCCGGGTTCGCGGAAGTGCGCGTGGAGGTCGATGAAGCCCGGCGCCAGCAGCGCTCCCCGGGCGTCCACCTCCTCCGCTCCGGCGGCCCGGGGATCGCGGGCGGCCTCCGCGCCGATGGCCGCCACCCGGCCGTCCACCACCAGCAGGGCACCCTGTTCGTCGAGCTTCTGGGCAGGGTCCAGGATGCGGGCGTTGCTCACGAGCAGGGACATGAAGGCTCCAGGGACCGCCGCGCCGCGGCCGGTTCCATGTTACCTGCTGCGGAATCGCAGTGCGTACAGCAGGGCCGCGGCGGCGATCCAGGCGAGGCCGATGTAGGCGGCGCCGCGGACCGCGGGATCCAGGTAGGCCCCCGCCACCACGCCCAGCTCGCCGACCACGAACAGCAGCGGCACCGCAGGATAGGCCGGCACCCGGAAGCCGTCCCCGGATGCGGCCCCGCCCCTCCGGCGCAGCACCAGAAGGGCCGCACCGGTGAGGGCGAAGAACACCCCATCGATGAAGACCAGGCCGTTCAGCAGCCGGTCGATGCCGTGGGGACCGGCGGCCAGCAGCAGCGCCAGGGCGGTGAGGCCGATCAGGAGCACCGCCGGCAGCGGCGTGCCCCAGCGCCGGTCGAGCCGGGCAAAGGGCGTGAAGAAGCGGCCGTCGCAGGCCAGGCCGTAGACGAGCCGGGGACCGGTGAGCAACTGCGCGTTCAGCACGCCGAAGGCGGACACCGCCACCGCCGCCGCCACCAGCCGCCGGCCCAGGCCCGGCAGGACCACCGCCACGGCGTCTGCGGCCAGCGCCCGGCTGGCGGCCACCGCCGGGGCGCCGAGCAGGCGCAGGTAGGCCCAGTTGGCCGCCAGGTAGACGGCGACAACGATCAGCACGCCGCCGAGGATCGCCCGCGGCAGGTTGCGGGCAGGCGCGGCCACCTCGCCGGAGATCCACAGGGCGTGCTGCCACCCGCCGAAGGAGAACAGGCAGGGCACCAGGGCCGCCAGCACCGCAGCCACCGGCCCCAGGGCCGGGGCTCCGGCGGGCTGGGACGCCGGGACCGGAGGTGCTGCGACCAGGGCCAGCGCCACCACCGCCAGCAGGGCCAGCAGCTTGCCCAGCACCGTGGCGTTCTGGATCCGCGACCCCCAGCGCACGCCGAGGATGTTGGCGGCAGTCAGCCCCAGGATCAGGGCCGCGGCGAGGCCCAGCACCTGCGGTCCGCCGAAACCCGAGACCGGTCCACGGCCGACGGCACCCAGCAGGTTGGTGGCGCAGATCAGGGCGATGATCCCGATCGATCCGCCCTGGATGGCGGTGGCGTTGCAGAACACGAACAGGAAGCCGGGCAGGGGGCCGTAGGCGTCGCGCAGGATCTCGTACTGGGCCCCGCTGGCGTGGTAGCGGCCCCCGAGTTCGGCGAAGGTGAGCGCGCCGCACAGGGCGATGGTCCCGGCCAGCACCCAGGCGGCCAGGGCCAGGCCGGCGCTGCCGGTGAGGGCCGCCACCTTGGAGGGGGTGAAGAAGATCCCCACGCCGACGATCGCCCCCACCACCACGCTGGTGGCGTCGAACCGGCCCAGGACCCGGCGCGGGCCTGGCAGCTGCAGCGGGGGATTGGGCACCTGGAGGATTTCACCACACTGACCGGAGGTTGGGAACGATGCCGACACCGCTCCCTGCCCGGGATGGGCACTCCGGGAGGTCGGTCGAGGGTTCACCCCCGACCTCCCGGCCCGGCATCGGGGCAGGGCATGGGGGCTGGGTGCCGGCGCCCGGCCAGAGAGACGGTGGCGACGACCAGGAACAGTGCCGCCACGGCGAAGGTCCCCCTCATCCCCGTGGACACGGCCTCAGGGGCGGCCGCGGCGACATCGCCGGCACCCGAAGCCAGGGCGAAGACGGCCCCCATGAAGGAGGTCCCGGTGACCAGACCAAGGTTGCGCGCCAGGCTGAGCAGGCCCGAGACCAGTCCCTGCTGCGCTGCACCGGCCGCGGACATGATCACGGTGTTGTTGGCGGTCTGGAACAGGGCGTAATGGGAGGTGACGACGAGGAGCGGGGCGAGGTAGCCGGGCAGGCCGGACCGGAGCGGCGTGAGCGACAGCCCCACGACCCCCAAGGTCATGCCCACCAGGCCCGCCAGCGCCATGCGCGGACCTCCGAAGCGGTCCACCAACCGTCCGGCGGGGATGCCGCTGAGCACGGCGGCGAGTGGACCCGCCGAGAGGGCGAGCCCCACCCGCGCTGGATCGAGATCGAGGGCCCGGGACAGGTAGAACGGCCCCACCACCAGCGTCGCCATGATCACGGTGGAGACGGCCATGCCCACGGCCAGGCCGGCGCCCAGGCCCGGGACCTCGAACAGCCCGAAGGGGATCAGCTGCACCGCGGCCCTGCGCTGGGTCGCCAGGAAGATCACCAGACCGACCGCCGCCGTCAGGAGCAGGCCCAGGTTCAGCCGCCCGAAGCTGCCGTGGCCCAGGGTCGTGGCCAGGGCATAGGCGGCCAGGGTCAGGGCCAGCCATGCCGTGCCCGATCCCGGGAATGCGGTCCGGCCCGCCGGCCCGGCCGGAGGGTCCGTGGGCAGGTGCCGTCGCGACAGCGCCAGGGTCAACAACCCCAGGGGCACATTGACCAGGAACATGGATCGCCAGCCGAGGTGGGTCGTCAGCAGGCCGCCGACCGAGGGGCCGAGGGTGGTACCCACCGCGGACATGGTCCCGAGCAGGCCCATGGCGACGCCGGTGCGGGCCTTGGGGACGGTCCGTCCGACGAACGCCACGGTCAGCGCCATCATGATGGCCGAGCCGAGGCCCTGCGCGGCCCTTGCCGCCACCAGCCAAGGCAGGTTCGGGGCGAGGCCGCAGCCGAGCGAGGCCGCGGTGAACACGGCGATGCCTGCCAGCAGGAGGCGCTTCCGACCGATTCGGTCACCCAGCCGTCCGACCGAGACGATCAAGGTGGTGACCGCCAGGAGGTACGCCAGGACGACCCATTGCACCGCCTGGAAGGAGGCCTCGAAGGTCCGGGCGAGGACGGGCAGGCCCGCATTGGCAATGCTGGTATCGAGGGAACCCAGCAGCATCGACAGCGACAGGCTCGCCAGCGTCGCACGGACGGACGGCAGCCAGGCGTCCCGGTCCACGGGTCGGGAATGATCATCCGGCCTGTCCATGGGCACCTCCACGCCCCCCAGGGGCTGTGCCTAAAGGTGGGACGCGCCGCTGAAGTGCGGAAGACGCATGCTTTGCATTGAATACATGCATGAAACGCACTTTATAGGGCCCCGCCAGCGCCTGGCGCAGGTTTTCAGTGCTATGGTCTGGCCATGAAACGGCCGGACCTGAACCTGCTCGTCACCCTCGAGGCGCTGCTGACGGAAGGGAGCGTGGCCCGCGCCGCGGCTCGCCTGCAGCTCAGCCCCTCGGCCATGAGCCGGGCCCTGGCCCGGTTGCGAACGACCACCGGCGACCCCCTGCTGGTTCGCGCTGGAAGGGTGCTGGTGCCCACCCCCCGCGCCGAGGACCTGCGCGAATCCGTCTCCCGCCTGGTCGAAGCCTCGGAGGCCGCGCTCCGGCCTGCGAAACGACCGGACCTGCTTCGCCTGGAGCGGACCTTCACCCTCCGGACCAGCGACGGTTTCCTGGAGAACTTCGGTCCGTCGCTGGTGGCCAGGGTCGCGCTGCAGGCGCCGCGGGTCCGGCTGAGGTTCATGCCGAAGCCGGACAAGGAGAGCCAGGGCCTGCGCGACGGCACCGTCGACCTGGAGACCGGCGTCATCGAAGGCAGCACCGGCCCCGAAGTGAAGGCCCAGGCCCTGTTCCAGGACCGCCTGATCGGTGTCGTCCGGCCCGGCCATGCCTTGACCCAAGGAAGGGTCACCCTGGCCAGGTACCAGCGTGCCAGGCACGTGGCCGTGGCCCGCCAGGGCTGGGAACAGGGCCATGTCGAGGCTGCCCTCCGGACCTGCGGGGGCCAGCGGACCGTGGCCGCGGTGGTGACCGGCTTTTCAGCGGCTCTGGCCCTGGTCCACGGCTCGGACCTGGTGGCCGCCGTCCCCGAACGGCACACGCAGAATCTCCGGCGGGACCTGGTGGATTTCGAACTGCCCTTCCCGGTGCCGGGATTCACGGTCTCCCTGCTCTGGCATCCGCGCATGCAGGCCGACCCGGTGCATCGCTGGCTCCGCCAATGCGTCCTGGAGACCTGTTCGGGCCCGCCGGCCTGACCCGCGGAGGGGGTGCAGTTCACGGCCGGCAGAGGCCTGGAGCTTGCCTAGTGCATCCCGCTCTCTCCCGCCAGCTGCTTGGCGAGGTCTCCGACGACCGCCTTGGCGTCGCCGAACAGCATGAAGGTCTTGTCCAGGAAGTACAGTTCGTTGTCGATGCCGGCGAAGCCCGGGGCCTTGGAACGCTTGATGGCGTACACGGTCCGCGCCCGGTCGGCGTCGATGATGGGCATGCCGTAGATCGGGCTGCCCTTGTCCGAGCGCGCGGCGGGGTTGACCACGTCGTTGGCGCCGATCACCAGGACCACGTCGGCCTGTGGCATGTCGCCGTTGATGGCGTCCATCTCCACCAGGTCGTCGTAGGGGATCTCGGCTTCCGCGAGCAGGACGTTCATGTGTCCGGGCATGCGTCCGGCCACCGGGTGGATGGCGAACTTCACGGCCACCCCGCGCTTCTTCAGCAGGTCGTAAAGTTCGCGGACCTTGTGCTGGGCCTGGGCGACCGCCAGGCCGTAGCCGGGGACGATGACCACCAGGTCGGCCTGGGCCATGACCTGCGCCGCGCTCTCCGGGGTGTCGGCCTTGTAGGCCTTCTGCTCCCCGCCGGCGGCCGCGGCCTGGGCCTGGCCGAAGGCGCCGAACAGCACGTTGCTGAAGGAGCGGTTCATGGCCTTGCACATGATGATCGACAGGATCAGGCCGGAACTGCCGTCCAGGGCGCCGGCGGTGATCAGCAGCTTGTTGTTCAGGACGAAGCCCATGGCCACCGCGGAGAGGCCGGCGTAGGCGTTCAGGATGGAGATGACCGTCGGCATGTCGGCGCCGCCGATGGGGATGACCAGCAGCACGCCGAAGGCCAGGGACAGGACCATGATCCCGGCGAAGGCGGCCGGCGCCCAGGGCGCCAGGGGGTTGGCGACCAGCGCCGCGCCGAGTCCCAGGGCCAGCAGCAGGAGTCCGATGTTGCCGACGTTCTGCCCGGGGTAGGTGACCGGACGCTGGGGGATCCACTTCACTTCCTGGAGCTTGCCGGCAGCCATGAGCGAGCCGGTGAAGGTGAGGAAGCCGAGCAGGACCTCGGCCACCAGCGCCACCACGATGAAGGGCGACAGCGCCGAGGCATTGCCCTGACCGTGGTAGAGGAAGAACTTGGCGGTGCCCACCAGCCCCGCCGCCAGGCCGCCGAAGGCGTGCGAGAGGGCGGTCCGCTGCGGTACCGCGGTGAGCGGCACCTGCGCCAGCGGGTAGCCGATCGCCGCGCCCAGGACGAAGGCCGCGAGGATCCACCCGTAGTGGCTCCCCCCGGTGGCGAGGACGCCGGCCAGGGTGCCCAGCACCGCGAGGACCATGGCGGCCACGCCGGAGAGGACGCCCCTGCGCGCCGTCTCGGGGTCGCTCATCCAGCGCAGCGAAAGGATGAACAGCGCGGTGGCGACGAGATAGAGGACCTGGACGAGGTTCTCCGCGGACATCATCGCGCCCCTCCACCCGAGGCGGGGGAGTCCCCCTTCTTCTTGAACATCTTCAGCATCCGGTCGGTGATCAGGAAGCCGCTGACGATGTTGGTGGTCGAGCAGACGATGGCCACCAGGCCGAGGGCCGTGATCAGGGGCGGCGCGTCGGCCATGGCCGAGACGATCAGGGCGCCGACCACGGCGATCGCCGAAATCGCGTTGGTGAGGCTCATGAGCGGCGTGTGCAGCAGCCGCGACACCCGCTGGATCACCATGATGCCGATGAAGCTGGCGAGCATGAACACGAACAGGGCGCCCATGAAGTCGAGCTGGCCGTGGCTGGCCGCGGGCGGAGCGGCCGGCGAACTCAGCAAGGAGAGACAGGCGTTGGGCATGGAATCCTCGTTCCGTGGGCGGTTCAGGCCTGCAGGGCCTTCAGGGTGGGGCCGTGCACGACCCGGCCTTCGCGGGTGACGGCGCAGCCGGCCAGGATGTCGTCCTGCCAGTCGAGGTCGAAGCGGGCCTCCGCGGGCCTCCAGAAGGCGGTCACGAAGTTGGTCAGGTTGCGGGCGAACAGCATGCTGGCGTGGGTCGGCATCGAGGCCGGCAGGTTCAGCGGGGCGAGGATCCGCACCCCGCCGACGTCGACGCTGCCGCCCAGCTGCGACAGGGTGCAGTTGCCGCCACCGTCGGCGCCCAGGTCGACGAGGATCGATCCTGGTCTCATGGATCGAACGATCGCCTCGTCGATCAGCTTGGGGGCCAGGACGCCGCCGATGAGGGCGGTGGTCACCACCATGTCCACGGTGGCGCAGTGTTCCGCCAGCATCCGCGCCTGTCGGGCCCGGTCCTCGACACTCAGCTCTGCGGCATAGCCGCCCCCGCCCTGGGCGCCCTGGGCCAGGTCGATGCCCACGTACTTGCCGCCCACCGACTCGATCTGCTCGCGCACCTCCGGACGCACGTCGGTGGCGGTGACGCTGGCGCCGAGCCGCTTGGCGGTGGCGATGGCCTGCAGCCCGGCCACCCCGGCGCCGATGACGAACACCTTGGCCGGCAGGGTGGTGCCGGCGGCGGTCATGAACATCGGGAAGTAGCGCGGCAGTTCGTTGGCGCCGAGCAGGACCCCCTTGTAGCCGGTGATGTTGGCCTGGCTCGACAGGGTGTCCATGGCCTGGGCGCGGGTGGTGCGTGGGATGCAGTCGGTGGAGAAGGCGGTGACGCCGCGCTCGGCCAGGCGCTTCACCGCGTCCAGGTGGCGGGTCGGGAACAGCGAGGCCAGCAGCAGCGTGTCCGGCCGCAGCAGGTCCGCCTCGTGGATTCCGTCGGCGCGCAGCAGCGGGGTGTTCACCTTGAGCAGGAGGTCGGCGCTGGCGAGGTTGGCGGCGCGCGGCTCGAGCGACGCCCCGGCGGCGGCGTAGGCCTCGTCGGGGAAGTGGGAGCCCGAACCCGCGCCGACCTCGACCACCACCTCGAGGCCGGCCTGCACCAGCTTCCGGCAGGAATCAGGGTCGAGGGCGACGCGCCTCTCCCCGGCGCGGATCTCTTTCGGGACGGCAACTCTCATGCAGGCCTCGGTCGCTGGCGTGCCCAGGATGGGATGCCGCGACGATACCCCCGAAGGTCCCGATTTTCAAGAATAAGACCCAGTCTCATGAATGACTTGGGTGTCCGGCATGGTGGGGACCGGGCGGACTATTCCATGCGGTAGTTCGGCGCTTCCTTGGTGATCATCACGTCGTGGGCGTGGCTTTCCTTGAGCCCGGCTCCCGAGATCCGCACGAAGCTGGCCTTGGCCTGGAAGTCCGGGATGTCCCGGCCCCCGCTCAGGCCCATGCCGGCGCGCAGGCCGCCGACCAGCTGCGCCACCAGGTCGCCCATGCGGCCCTTGTAGGGGACCTGGCCCTCGATGCCTTCGGGCACCAGCTTGGCGTCGTCCTTGCCCTCCTGGAAGTAGCGGTCCTTTGAGCCCTGCTTCATCGCGCCGATCGAGCCCATGCCGCGGTAGCTCTTGAAGGTGCGGCCCTGGTAGAAGATGGTCTCGCCCGGAGCCTCGTCGGTCCCGGCGAACAGGCTGCCGATCATGACCGAATCGGCGCCCGCGGCGATGGCCTTGGCGATGTCGCCGCTGAACTTGATGCCGCCGTCGGCGATGCAGGGGATGCCCGCCTCGCGGCACGCCCGGCCGGCTTCCAGGATGGCGGTCACCTGGGGCATGCCCGCGCCGGTGACGATCCGGGTGGTGCAGATGGAGCCCGGCCCGATGCCGACCTTCACGCCGTCGGCGCCGGCATCGGCGAGGGCCTTGGCGCCCTCGTAGGTGGCGACGTTGCCGGCGATCACCTGGGTGGCCGGGAAGGCGGCCTTGAGCCGGCGCACCGCCTCCACCACCCCGGCCGAGTGGCCGTGGGAGCTGTCCAGGCAGAGCACGTCGACCTTGGCCTCCACCAGCGCCCGGGCCCGGTCCATGAGTTCGGCGCCGACGCCGACGGCGGCGCCGACCCGCAGCCTGCCCATCTGGTCCTTGGCGGCGTTCGGGTAGGCGATCGACTTCTCGATGTCCTTGACCGTGATGAGCCCGCGCAGGGCCCCGGCCTCGTCCACCACCAGCAGCTTCTCGATCCGGTGGCGCTGGAGGATGGCCTTGGCCTCCATCAGGGTGGTCCCGACCGGCACGGTCACCAGGTTCTGGTGGGTCATGCGGTCGCTCACGAGCAGGTCGAGGTTGGTCTCGAAGCGCAGGTCGCGGTTGGTGAGGATGCCGACCAGCTTGCCGTCCTGGACCACCGGAACGCCGCTGATCTTGAACTTGGCCATCAGCGCCTCGGCCTCGCCGATGCGCGCGTCGGGGCCGATGGTGATGGGGTTGGTGATCATGCCGCTCTCGGAGCGCTTGACCCGGTCCACCTCCTCAGCCTGGCGGGCGATGGCGAGGTTCTTGTGGATGATGCCGAGGCCGCCCAGCTGGGCCAGGGCGATGGCCATCCGGCTCTCGGTGACCGTGTCCATAGCCGAGCTCACCAGCGGGATGTTGAGGGCGATCTCCTGGGTGAGGCGGGTCTTCAGGTCCACGTGGTTGGGGTGGACCTCCGAGTAGCCGGGCACGAGCAGCACGTCGTCGAAGGTGAGGGCCTGGGTCAGCGGCAAGGTCAGCATGGCGGGCTTCCGGATGGACCCGCGTCCTGCGGGACCTTGCAGGGCATGATCGCATGGCCCGGGCTGCGCCGGGGCGTCAGTGGGCCTGGCAGCGCAGACCGGCCTCGGGCGCGCCGCGCCAGGGGCCCCAGGCCGCGCAGTCCGGCCGAGCCTGCGGGCAGCGGGGCTGGTAGGGGCACCCCGGGGGTCGCTGGCCGGGAGCGGGCAGGTGACCGGCTTCGCGGGCGGGTTCCCGGCGGGCGGCCTCGAGTAGGCGGAGGGTGTACGGATGGCGGGCCGCCGTCAGGAGCGCATCGGTGGGCCCGGCCTCGAGCAGGTGGCCTCCGTAGAGGACCCGAAGGTGCTGCGTGGCCGCGGCAACGACGCCGAGGTCGTGGCTGATCCAAAGGAACCCTAACTTTCGTTCTTGTTGCAATTCAAGCACAAGGGTCAAGAACTCTGCCTGGACCGTCGGGTCCAGTGCCGTGGTGGGCTCGTCGAGCACCAGCAGTTCCGGGTCGCAGGAGAGGGCCATCGCCAGCACCAGCCGCTGGCGCTGCCCTCCACTGATCTGGTGGGGAAAGCGCCGCAGGAAGGACCGGTCACGGGGAAGCCGGAGCCGTTCCAGCAACGGCCCCAACCGGGTCAGGCTTGCCTGGCGGGTCTCGCCCAGGTGGACGGCAGGCAGGAGCGTCAACTGGTCCTGGGCCCTCAGGAAGGGGTTCAGGGCCTGCAGCGGGTCCTGGGGCACCCAGGCCAGCCGATGCCCGCGGACCCGGTCGCGGTCCGGGTGGGGCCGGTCCATGGGAACGCCGAAGGCGCTGACCTTCCCGCCCACCTGCCGGACGCCCCTCGGCAGCACGCCGAAGATGGCCTGGACAAGCAGGCTTTTTCCAGACCCGGATTCGCCCACGAGCCCCAGGCGGTCGCCCGGCGCCAGGACCAGGGTCAGGGGCGCCAGGAGCAGGGCCCCGTCGTCCCGTTCCAGGGCCAATCCGTCCACTTCCAGTGTCATCCCTGGAGGATGCCAGCACGGTCCGGCGGACGCCAGGACAGCCCGGGCCGATCCAGGCTTGACGCCCCGGAAGGCGGGGCTACCTTAGGTTCAACGACGATGGCGCTGCCCAGACTCTACCCCCGGCCCACGAGGCCCAAAACCCACGAGGTGCTCCGATGGATTTCCTGCGCCCTGACGTTCAGGACCGCTTGATGAAAGAAAACTTCGAGTTCCGGAAGCTCCTCGAGGAGCACCGGGCGGCCGACGAGCGGCTGAAGGTCCTGGTCAGCAAGCCCAGGATTTCCGCCAGGGAGTCCCTGGAGGAGGTCGAACTGAAGAAGATCAAGCTCCGGGCCAAGGAGCGCATCTACAACATCGTCCAGGAATTCCAGCGCGGCCAGTAGCCGACCGCTGCGTTCGCGAAGGCGCCTCCAGCCGGAGGCGCCTTCGCATGCAGGGCAGGGGCGGGGGACTTTTCCAGTGGACTCGGCCGTCCATCCCGCCAGAATGGGCCCGAACCCGGAGCCGCCATGAACGTGCTGATCGTGTATGCCCACGAGGAGCCGCGGTCCTTCAACGCCGCCCTCAAGAACACCGCGATCCGGGTGTTCGAGGAACAGGGCCACACGGTCGTGGTGTCCGACCTGTACAGGATGGGATTCAAGGCGGTGGGGGACGCCACCGACTTCCTCGAGCGGAAGGACCGCCACGTCCTGGTCCGGCAGGTGGAGGAGCGCTATTCCACCCAGCTCGGCACCTTGGCGCCGGACATCCTGGTGGAGCAGCGCAAGGTGCTGGACTGCCAGCTGCTGATCCTGCAGTTCCCGCTCTGGTGGTTCTCGATGCCGGCGATCCTCAAGGGCTGGGTGGACCGGGTGCTCTCCATGGGCTTCGCCTACGACCAGGACGGCCGCTGGTACGACCACGGCGGCCTGAAGGGCCGCCGGGCCATGCTCAGCGTGACCACGGGCGACCCGGAATCCTGCTTCGGACCCCGGGGGATCCATGGACCGATGGATGGCATCCTCTGGCCCATCCAGCGTGCGACCCTCTCCCACTGCGGATTCCAGGTGCTGCCCCCGTTCGTGGCCTACGCGGTGACCCGGGCCTCGGAGGCCGAGCGGGCCGCCCTCCTGGAGGCCTTCGCCGACCGCCTGGGCTCCCTTGAAGGGCAGGCCCCGCTGCCCTTCCATCCGCTCGAGCACTTCGGGGACGGCCACGTCCTCCGCTCCGAGCACGTCCCCTGAGGAAGGCCGGCCGCGGCGCACCGCGTATCCTGGGGCATGCCCGAGAATCGAACCGGAACCCATCCTGATGCCGCCGGCCACCTGGCCCGGGCCCGGCAGGCCCTGGCCCAAGGGGATCCGGGCCCCGCAGGGACAGAACTCGAGACCCTGCTCGCGCTCGACCCGGACCACCTGGAAGCCCGGCTGCTGATGCTGCACACGAGCCGGCTCACAGGCATGGACGTGGCCGCCGACCTGGATCGCCTGCTCGACCAGCTTGGGGCCAGGATGCCGGAGTCGGCCCCGGTGCTCCTGGAGGCCCTGCGGATGCGGATCATCCAGGCCCTGCAGGCCGGCCGGCATCCCGAGGCCCTTCGAGACCTGCAGCGGGCCGTGGAGTTGGACCCCGCCAGCGGGGAACTCCTCCAGGCCTGCGGCGCGCTCCTGAACGAGGCCGGGCGATTTGCCGAAGCCCGGCCCCTGCTGGAGCGCGCCCAGCCCCAGCAGGCCGGCCAGTCGGCGTACTGGACGAGCCTCGCGCTGGCCCTCCAGGGGACCGGCGAGCGGGCGGGTGCCGAGGCGGCCTTCCGGCGGGCCGCGAGCCTTGCGCCGGACAGCGTGCCGGTCCTGTTCAACCTCGCCCGGTTCCTGGCGGAGGCCGGCAGGATCCCGGACACGGCCCCGCTCCTCGACCGGATCCTGCGGGTCGAGCCGGGGAACCCGGCGGCGGTGTCCGGCCTCCTCATGACCGGACTCTACGACCCCGGCCGGACCCCGGTGGAACTGGCCCGCCTCCACCGGGCCTGGGCGGAAAGCCTGGAGGCGAAGGTGGCGCCCGTCCCCTTCCGGCCCCTCGACTGGACCCCGGAGCGCCGGCTGACCGTGGCCTACCTCTCGGCCGATTTCCGCGAGCATTCCTGCGCCGCCTTCCTCGAGCCCCTGCTTTGCGCCCACGACCGCACCCGGTACCGGATCCTGCTGGTGACCACGGTGCCCCAGCGCGACGCCCGTACGGACCGCTTCCAGGGGCTCTCGGATGGCTGGATCGAAGGCTTCGCCCTGGACGACGCCGGACTGCTGGAACGGCTCCGTGACGAGGGCGTGGACGTGCTGGTGGACCTTGGCGGGCACAGCGGCTACAACCGGGTGTCCCTGCTGGCGCGGCGCCCTGCGCCCGTGCAGGTGGGGTGGCTCGGCTATCCCTTCACCACCGGGTTCAGCCGGCTCGATGGGCGGATCACGGATGCGCGGGTCGACCCGCCGGGGAGCGAGGCCCTGGGCAGCGAACCGCTGCTGCGCCTCGACCCGTGCTACCTGTGCTGGCAGCCGCCGGCCGATGGACCCGGGCCGAGGGAGGATTCCGAGCCGGGCGCCCCCTTCACCTTTGGCAGCTTCAACCACTTCGCCAAGCTCAACGGCGCGGTGATCGAGACCTGGGCGGCGATCCTGCGGCGGGTGCCGGGTTCCCGGCTCCTCCTCAAGGGCAGGGGCAGCCAGGATGCGGTCCTGCGCGAGCGGATCCTCGAGGGATTCTCGGAGCAGGGGGTTCCGCCCGGACGGGTGCTGCTGGAGGGCTGGCGGGAGGACCCTGCCGGCCACCTCGGGCTGTACCGCTGCATCGACCTCGCCCTGGATCCGTTCCCCTACAACGGCGTCACCACCACCGTGGAAGCGCTGTGGATGGGGGTCCCGGTGGTGGCGCTGCGCGGGGTGCACAGCCTCAGCCGGCAGGGCTTCATGCTGCTGGCGACGGTGGGGCTGGAAGAGCTGGCCGCCGGCGGTCCGGCGGAGTACGTGGCCACCGCGGCTGCGCTCGCGGCCGATCCCCAGCGGCTGCGCCGGCTGCGAAGCGGCCTGCGGGAGCGGCTGCTGGCCTCGCCCCTGTGCGACGCCGCCGGGTTCGCCCGGCGCATGGAGGGGCTGTACCGGGAGCAGTGGCGGAAGGCGTGCGCGCGGGCACAGATCGGCGGCGCCGGGACGCACTAGAATTGGGGGCCGTCCTGGAGCCCCCCATGTCCTCCACCAGCGAAGCCCCGGTCATCCGCGCCCCCCACGGCACCCACCTGCACTGCAAGGGCTGGGTGCAGGAGGCGGCGCTGCGGATGCTCATGAACAACCTCGATCCGGACGTGGCCGAACGTCCGGAGGATCTGGTGGTCTACGGCGGGCTCGGCAAGGCCGCGCGCAACTGGGACTGCTTCAACGCCATCGTCAAGGAACTCAAGCACCTGGGCGACGACGAGACCCTGCTCATCCAGAGCGGCAAGCCCGTGGGCGTGGTCCGGACCCACCCGGAGGCGCCGCGGGTGCTCATAGCCAACTCCAACCTGGTGCCGAAGTGGGCGACCTGGGAGCACTTCCGCGAGCTCGACCAGAAGGGCCTGATGATGTACGGCCAGATGACCGCAGGCAGCTGGATCTACATCGGCTCCCAGGGCATCGTCCAGGGCACCTACGAGACCTTCGCCGAGGCGGCCCGGCAGAAGTTCGGCGGGACCCTGCGCGGCACCTGGACGCTGACCGCGGGGCTCGGCGGCATGGGCGGCGCCCAGCCGCTGGCGGTGACCATGAACGGCGGCGTCGCCCTGTGCGTGGAAGTCGACCGCACCCGCATCGAGAAGCGCATCCAGACCCGCTACCTGGACGAGTGGACCGACAACCTGGACACCGCCCTGGCGCTGGTGCGCCAGTACGCGGACGCCAAGGAGGCGCGCAGCATCGGCCTGCTCGGCAACGCCGCGGAAGTCCTGCCGGCGATCCTCGCCACCGGCTTCCAGCCCGACTTGGTCACCGACCAGACCAGCGCGCACGACGAGTACAACGGCTACATCCCCTCGGGACTGTCCCTGTCGGCCGCCGCCGTGCTGCGCCAGGACGATCCCGAGGCCTACGTCCAGCGGGCCCTTGCATCGATGCGCACCCACGTCGAGGCGATGCTGGAGTTCCAGCGCCGCGGCGCGCTCACCTTCGACTACGGCAACAACCTCCGCGCCCAGGCCCAGCGGGCCGGGTGCGAGGGCGCCTTCGGCTTCCCGGGCTTCGTGCCGGCCTTCATCCGGCCGCTGTTCTGCAAGGGCATCGGTCCGTTCCGCTGGGCCGCCCTGAGTGGCGACCCGGAGGACATCGCCGTCACCGACGCCGCCATGATCGAGTTGTTCCCGGACAATGCGGGCATGGTCCGCTGGCTCCGGGAGGCCAAGGAGAAGATCGCCTTCCAGGGCCTGCCGGCCCGCATCTGCTGGATCGGCGCCGGGGAGCGGCACCTCGCGGGGCTGAAGTTCAACGAGCTGGTCCGGGCCGGCAAGGCCAAGGCGCCCATCGTCATCGGCCGCGACCACCTGGACAGCGGGTCGGTGGCCAGCCCCAACCGCGAGACCGAGGCGATGAAGGACGGCAGCGACGCGGTCTCGGACTGGGCCTTCCTGAACGCGCTCACCAGCGCCTCCGGCGGGGCCTCCTGGGTGAGCCTCCACCACGGCGGCGGCGTGGGCATGGGCTTCAGCCAGCACGCCGGGGTGGTCATCGTGGCCGACGGCAGCGAGCGGGCCGAGCGCTGCCTGGCCCGGGTGCTCTGGAACGATCCCGCCATGGGCGTGTTCCGCCATGCCGACGCAGGCTACGAAAGCGCGAGGGAGCACGCCGGCCGGATCGGCCTGCACATCCCGATGGGCTGAAAGGGTCAGCGGCTGAGGTTGCGGAAGGGGCCGGAGGGGTCCTTCTTGATCTGCTCGACCTCCTCGCGCACGGCCTCCAGGCAGTCCGGGCAGATGCCGTGGCTGAAGCGGGCTTCGCTGCGCTGGCGGACGTAGGTCTCCACCTGCTCCCAGTAGCCCTTGTCGTTGCGGACCTTCTTGCAGTGGGCGCAGATCGGGATCAGCCCCTTCAGCACCTTGACGCTGTCGAGGGCGGTCTCCAGGTCGCGCACCAGCGCGGCCTTCTCCTCCATCAGCCGGCGGTCCTGCCGCACCAGGTCCTCCTGGAAGGTCCACATGCGGCGCAGATGGAGGTGCAGGACCAGGGAAACCAGGAGGGCCGAGACCATACCGAGGGCCCAGTGGCGGAACTGCGGGTCCGAGTGGTCGAGGACGGCGGCGACCGTCCACGGGATCACGGAGAGGGCCAGCATGGCGAAGAACGCCGGCCCCCGGCGCACGATGAAGGCCAGCGCGACCATGAGGATCATCAGGTCGGAGGTGGTGTTCAGGCTCTGCCCCACCAGGATGTTGGTGAGCACCTGCACCAGCACCGCGGCGACGGCCCGGGTGGCGAGCTGCTCGGACCGGCCGGGCTCCTCGGGCACCCGGCGGAGGGTGTAGGCCACGCCCAGCAGGACCAGGGCCGCGGCGAAGGTCACCCCGGTCGACGTCCAGTCCCGCCAGCTCGCCCGGGCGGAAAGGTACAGGGGCATCAGGGCCAGGAAGTAGGCGCCGATGACCGCCGTCCCCCAGCGCGTGCCGCGGGCGTAGGGCACCTCCAGCTCGAGCTGGATCTGGCGCTGGAGGTCGTCCATCGGCATGGAAGAAGGATCGGCTGCGGGTTCCGCTTTCTTGAGGAATGCCCGGGTTCCCATCGATCCCGCATGGAAACGACCGATCCGTTCCCGGCCCGGGGCGGCCGGATCCGGCGAGGGCTGCCATGATGCAGGAAGGCCGAATCCCGTGCCGCCGCCCCTGTCCGCGAGGCTCCATGTCCCGACCCTGCCCGTGCACCTCCAAGCTGCCCTTCGACCGCTGCTGCCAGCCCTTCGTGGAGGGCCGGAGGCTGCCGCCCACGGCGGCGCAGCTCATGCGCAGCCGTTTCACCGCTTACGCCCTCGGCAAGGTCGACTACCTCATCGAGACCACCGCCAGCGCCAAGCGCGGCGAACTCGACCGGGAGGAACTGGCCGCCTACTGCGCCTCGATCAGCTGCGTGGGCCTGAAGATCGTGGCGACCGAGCAGGGCGGTGCCGCGGACGAGGCGGGTGTGGTGAAGTTCCACGCAAGCCTCTCCAGCGGCGGCAAGCGCCACCTGCACGTGGAGCGCAGCACCTTCGTCAAGGAAGAGGGCGCCTGGCGGTACCTGGATGGGGAAACCAACTGACCGGGAGAGCCCCCGCTCCCAGGCCGAGTCGCAGGCTCAGTATCCGGGCCGTTTTTCGCCCATCGTAACGATACCCGCCTTTTTCATCCTTTTCACCGCCCAATCCTTGCCGATGGCCGAAAGGTGGGGCTAGAGTAGCCCCACCCCTGGACAGATTCCCCGAAAACCCGTGCGCTCCCGTCGGATTTCGAGAGGCTGCCCATGGGCATCCGATCCTGCGCTCCTGCTTGGCCGTCAAGCACCCTCCCGGAGGACCCCCATGGCGACACTCACCCGCCTTCTCGGCGCCCTGTCCACCGCCCGACTGCCCCGGTGGGCGGCCACGGCGCTCCTGACGCTCTTCGCAGGACCCCTGGCCTTCGCCGGCGAGGCCGACCTGAAGATCCCGCCGCTGCAGGGCAGCTTCATGGGCATGACCGGCCACAACCTGCTGCTCGTCGGCCTGGTGATCTGCGTGCTGGGCATCGTCTTCGGCCTGGTGCAGTACGCGCAGATCCGCGACCTGCCGGTGCACAAGTCCATGCTTGAGATCTCCGAGCTGATCTATGAGACCTGCAAGACCTACCTGCTGACCCAGATCAAGTTCATCTCGATCCTGTGGGCCTTCATCGCGGTCATCATGGTGGCCTACTTCAAGTTCCTGGCGCACACCCCGATGACCTGGGCGCAGGTGATCGTGGTCCTGTTCTTCTCGATCGTGGGCATCCTCGGGTCGGTGGCGGTGGCCTGGTTCGGCATCCGCATCAACACCTTCGCCAATTCGCGGACCGCCTTCGCCAGCCTCGGCGGCAAGCCCTTCCCGACCATGGCGATCCCGCTGAAGGCGGGCATGTCCATCGGCATGCTGCTGATCTCGGTCGAGCTGGTGTTGATGCTCGCCATCCTGCTGTTCATCCCCGGCGACAGCGCCGGCCCGTGCTTCATCGGCTTCGCCATCGGCGAGTCCCTGGGCGCCGCGGCCCTGCGCATCGCCGGCGGCATCTTCACCAAGATCGCCGACATCGGGTCGGACCTGATGAAGATCGTCTTCAAGATCAAGGAGGACGACGCCCGCAACCCCGGCGTCATCGCCGACTGCACCGGCGACAACGCGGGCGACTCGGTGGGCCCCACCGCCGACGGCTTCGAGACCTACGGCGTCACCGGCGTGGCCCTGATCACCTTCATCCTGCTGGCGGTCAAGGATCCCGCCATCCAGGTGGCGCTCCTGGTCTGGATCTTCGTCATGCGCGTCGGCATGATCGTGACCTCCGCCCTGTCCTACTGGGTCAACGGCACCATCGCCAAGGCCATGTACGGCGAATCGAAGAAGTTCAACTTCGAGCACCCGCTGACCTCGCTGGTCTGGCTGACCTCGATCGTCTCCATCGTGATGACCTACGTGCTGTCCAGCGCCCTGATCGGCAACCTGCCGGACGGCCTCTGGTGGAAGCTCTCCACGATCATCACCTGCGGCACCCTGGCCGGCGCCCTGATCCCCGAGCTGGTGAAGGTCTTCACCTCCACCAACTCCGGCCATGTACGCGAGGTGGTCACCGCCTCCAAGGAAGGCGGCGCCTCCCTGAACATCATCAGCGGCCTGGTGGCGGGGTACTTCTCCGCCTACTGGATGGGCCTCTGCATCGTCGTCCTCATGGGCGGCGCGTACTGGGTCTCCAACTACGGCCTGGCCAACTACATGGCCGCCCCGGCGATCTTCGCCTTCGGCCTCGTGGCCTTCGGCTTCCTGGGCATGGGACCGGTCACCATCGCCGTGGACTCCTACGGTCCCGTGACCGACAACGCCCAGTCCGTCTACGAGCTCTCCACCATCGAGACCCTGC
Organism: Holophagales bacterium; assembly: GCA_041908165.1. Lineage (GTDB taxonomy): Bacteria > Acidobacteriota > Holophagae > Holophagales > Holophagaceae > JACQZU01. Next base: position 27,970 of record JAYRFV010000177.1, read on the forward strand.
CCAACATCGAGGCGGACATCCAGAAGGAGTTCGGCTTCAAGCCCGACTTCGAGCACGGCAAGGAGTACCTGGAGGAGAACGACGGGGCCGGCAACACCTTCAAGGCCACCGCCAAGCCCGTGCTCATCGGCACGGCCGTGGTGGGCGCCACCACCCTGATCTTCTCGATCATCCAGCTGCTGAACGGCAAGTTCACGGCCCCGAAGGTCCTGGAGGGGCTGTCCATCCTGAACCCGCTGTTCCTGCTGGGCATCGTCACCGGCGGCGCGATCATCTTCTGGTTCTCCGGCGCCGCCTGCCAGGCGGTCGCCACCGGCGCCTACCGGGCGGTGGAGTTCATCAAGCAGAACATCAACCTGGACTCGGGCGCCGAGAAGGCCTCGGTGGAGGACTCCAAGAAGGTCGTGGAGATCTGCACCCAGTACGCCCAGAAGGGCATGTTCAACATCTTCCTGGCGGTGTTCTTCTCCACCCTGGCCTTCGCCTGCTTCAACCACTACTTCTTCATCGGCTACCTGATCTCCATCGCCGTCTTCGGCCTCTACCAGGCCATCTTCATGGCCAACGCCGGCGGCGCCTGGGACAACGCCAAGAAGCTGGTCGAGACCGAGCTGAAGGCCAAGGGCACGCCCCTGCACGACGCCTCCGTGGTCGGCGACACCGTCGGCGACCCCTTCAAGGACACGTCCTCCGTGGCCATGAACCCGGTGATCAAGTTCACCACGCTCTTCGGCCTCCTGGCCGTGGAACTGGCCATCGAACTGTCCCCCGCGACCGCGATGACCGCGGCGGTCCTGTTCTTCCTGCTGTCCATGGTGTTCGTGTGGCGCTCCTTCTACGGGATGCGCATTCCCGATGTCGAAATGAAGTAGCCACCCATACCGTTCACAGGAAGGGGCCCTGCGGGGCCCTTTCTGCGTGATACCTTGTCTTGCGAGGTCCACATGGCGATCCGAACCCGGCTCCTTCCCGCCACCCTTCTCTGCCTGGTGAGGCTCATGGCCGCAGAACCCGCACCCAAGCCCCCGGTCGCGCCGCAGCGGCCGCACGTGAGCGCCTGGCACGGGCGGACCTATTCCGATCCCTTCCACTGGTTGCGGCAAAAGGGCACGAAGGAGGTCGAGGACCACCTGCGGGCCGAGAACGCGTACACCGAGGCCATGACCGCCGACCAGAAGCCCTTCGCCGAGGCGCTCTACAAGGAGATGCTCGGCCGGATCCAGCAGACCGACCTCAGCGTGCCCGTCCGGCGCGGGGCGTACTGGTACTACAGCCGGACCGTGGAGGGGATGCAGTACCCGATCCGCTGCCGGCGGCCCGCGACCGCGACCCGGGGATACGACGGGAAGGCGCCGGAGGAGGTGCTGCTCGACCAGAACGAGCTGGCCAAGGGGAAGAAGTTCCTCTCCATCGGCGCCACGGCCGTGAGCGACGACGACCGCCGCCTGCTGTTCAGCACCGACGACACCGGGTTCCGCCAGTACCGGCTGTTCATCAAGGACCTGGCCACCGGATCGATCCAGGGCCCGCTGGCCGAGCGGGTCACCAGCGCGACCTGGGCCTCGGACGGCAGGACCGTCCTGTACGTCACCGAGGACCCCGTGACCAAGCGCTCCGACACGCTGTGGCGGCTGGTGCCGGGCAGCCCCGCGGTGAAGGTCCACGAGGAGAAGGACGCCCTGTTCAACATCGGCATCGGCCGCACCAAGGACCGCAAGCTGCTGGAACTCGCCATCCGGTCCACGGACACCTGGGAGGCGCGCATCCTCGAAGCGGAGCGGCCCGGGGGCGCCTTCCGCACCGTGCTGCCGCGGGAGAAGGGGCACAAGTACGACATCGACCACCGCGACGGGCTGCTCTACATCCGCACCAACAAGGGCGCCAAGAATTTCCGGATGGTGACCGCGCCGCTGGCGGACCCTTCCCCGAAGCACTGGACGTCCTTCCTGGAACACCGCAGCGAGGTGCTCCTCGAGGGCGTGGAGCTGTTCAAGGACTTCGGCGTGGTGACCGAGAAGGCGGCCGGACTGCGCCGGCTCCGGGTGCTGGAGTTCGCCTCGGGGAAGTGGCGCGACATCGCCTTCCCCGAGCCCGTCTACATGGCCTACGGCGCGGGAACGCCCGAATACGACACCCGGCTGTTCCGCTACGGGTACCAGAGCATGGTGACCCCCAGCAGCATCTACGACTACGACATGGAGCGCGGCGACTCGGTCCTGCTCAAGCGGCAGGCGGTGCTGGGCGGCTACGACCCGGCCAACTACGCCAGCGAGCGGCTCTGGGCCACCGCCCGGGACGGCGTCAAGGTGCCGATCAGCATCGTCAGCCGGAAGGGCTTCCGGCGCGACGGCAAGGCGCCGCTCTGGCTCTACGCCTACGGATCCTACGGCTACGGGACGCCGGCGGCGTTCAGCAGCAACAACCTGAGCCTGCTGGACCGGGGCTTCGCCTTCGCCATCGCCCACGTCCGCGGCGGCGACGAGATGGGCGAGGCCTGGCACGACGACGGCATGCTGATGAAGAAGCAGAACACCTTCCATGACTTCATCGACTGCGCCGAGCACCTGGTGAAGGAGAAGTGGACCTCGGCGGAGCGGCTGGTCATCGAGGGCGGCAGCGCCGGCGGGCTGTTGATGGGCGCGGTCACCAACCTGCGCCCGGACCTGTTCCGGGCGGTGCATTCGGCGGTCCCCTTCGTGGACGTCATGAACACGATGATGGATGCCAGCCTGCCGCTGACGGTGCAGGAGTACCTCGAGTGGGGGAACCCCAACGAGAAGGCCGCCTTCGACTGCATGCTGTCCTACAGCCCCTACGACCAACTGGCGAGGAAGGCCTATCCGGCGATGCTCGTCACCAGCAGCTACAACGACAGCCAGGTGATGTACTGGGAGCCGGCCAAGTACGTGGCCAAGCTCCGCACCCTGAAGACCGATTCCAACCCGCTGCTGCTGAAGATGAAGATGGAGCCCGCCGGCCACGGCGGGGCCTCCGGCCGCTACGATGCGCTCAGGGACAAGGCCTTCGAGATGGCCTGGATGATGTCCCAGGTGGGCATCACCCGCTAGTCGCCCAGGCACAGGCCGACCCGGTGCCCGAGGCCGACACCGCGGGCGACGAAACCGTCCGCATCGGCCTCGACCGTGTCGGCGGGGCTGGGCAGGGCGCCCCAGCCCAGCACCCCCGCCAGCCGGCGGTGCGCCGTGTCGTAGTCGAAGGATCTTGTCCCCGAGGGCCCCTCGACCCGGAGCGCCCAGGTGCCGTCCGCGTCGCCCACCCGCATCCGCTCCACCGGGAGGCCGAAGGCCCGCTCGACGGCGCTCCGGCTCCAGGTGCGCCGCCAGGGCCGGGATCCGCCGCCGTGGTGGCGCGGACAGGGCGGGGCGGCATGGTCCTTTCCGCCCCAGAGGGCGTGGGGGCTGAGGGGCCGGCCTCCGCAGTGGCTCGTCCACTGGTCCGGGCCGGGGAGGCGCGCGCGGGCCACCATTCCGTCCCACTCCACGGCGTCCAGGGCGGGGGGAACCGCCTCGGCCGGGGCCGGCTGGAACCGGTCCGCCTCCGGCCAGCGGGGCGCCCGGTCCAGCCCCACGAACCAGGCGCAGTGGGTGGAATCGCACAGGTCGGCGTCCGGGTGGCGGGGTCCCCGGGCCAGGAACCGCAGGACGGCCGCTCCGAGTTCCGTGCGCCGGGAGTCGGTGGGACCGGACAGTTCCGCCGCGAGCACCCCCCGCACGTAATCCTGCTGGGTGCAGGCCAGGACCAGCCGGCGGCCGCCGCCGGGCAGGGCCCGGCAGTCGATCCGGCCCCGGACGCGGCGGACCAGTCCGCTCCGGGGCTCGCGGACCTCGAGGACCCCGGGGCCGACCCACTGGCCCGCCGCCAGTTCGGCCTGGGCACCCGCCCCGAGGAACCCGGTGGAGGAAGGGACCGGGCCGAGTCCCGGATTCGCCACCCACACCCGGCGGCCCGACAGGAGTGCCAGCAGGCGCACGGTCACCCGGGCCCCTTCCGGTCCAGGGGAGGGGCTGCCGTCCTGACCGGCCCGGCCCAGGCGGGTGGCGGCCTCCCGGCCGGTGCCGGGTTCCAGGCGGCCCAGGCTGGCCGAGCCGGCGGCATCGACCACCAGCGCCAGCCCGCAGGTGCGAAGCGGTTCCAGGGGGACCGTGCCGGTCTTCGCCCAGCCACTGCGGCCCCCAAGCCCGCCGGCGGTTCCGCTGCGGGCGGCCTCGCGGAGGCCCTCCAGCACCTCGAGGCGGAGTTGATTGGCGCTCGTCCACGGCGTGCGCGCCAGGGCTGTGTAGGCGCGCAGGAGGTCGGAGGGACGGATGACCGGCGCCGCATCGTCGACGACCAGGCCGATGGCGGCGTCCGGGCTGCGCGGGACCCCGACGAACCCGGCCTCGGCAAAGACCGCGGCCAGGCGATCCCGGGAGGTGTCAGCGGCAAGGTGCCGGAAGTAGGCGTTGCAGGACAGGGCGAGGGCCTGGACGAGCCCGAGCTCGCCGTGGCCGCTCCGGTTCCAGCAACCGGGTCCGGGCGGGCAGGACAGGCGCGGCGCGGCCTGCGCAGGATGCTCCGCCGCCCAGGCCTGGGCCACGAAGGGCTTCTGCAGGGATCCCACGGCGATGGGCGGGTCCCCGGGACCGGTGACCACCCCTTCCGGTCCCAGGCGCCAGACCTGGAACCGGCCCGGCGGCCCCGCGGACAAGGTGGCCAGGGCCGCCGCCAGCAGGGCCGGTCGCAGGAACCGGCGGACCGGCCTCCACATATCAGCGCACGGAACTGCCGAAGCGCACCGTCTCCGTCCAGCCGCTCGAGGTGCGCCGGCGCTCCACGGCGATCGACGTGGTGGCGGGCATCCAGCCCAGCAGGCCCAGGATCCGGTCGGACAGAGGCCGGACCTGCTCCGGCCGTGGCGGGCCTTCGACCTTGGCCCAGCGCGGGGCCTCCGCGCGGACGGCGGCCAGGTCGAGCCGGGCCCAGCGCACCAGGCCCCCGGCGGGTTCGATCGCTGGAACGTCCTGCAGGGCCTTGCCCGAGGTGGCCACCCAGAGGTGGTTCCCGGCGCGGCGCACGGCGAGGGCCGGGAACTGCCCGCCCAGGCGCAACTCGCGCACCGCCCCGAGGTTGACCTCGGTGACCGGGCCACCCCGGCGGGAGAGGGTGGACCGGCAGGCCTCAAGGAAGGCCGGATCCTCGCCTTTCGGCCACGGGAAGACCAGGCAGCGGGCCCCGTCCCGGTCCACGCGGTAGCCCCAGTCGGACACAGGGACGCGCCCGAGCAGCAGCTTCCAGCCGGCCAGATCGCCCTCCTCCCAGGGACTTGCGCCCGCGGCCGTCCGCGGCCGGGTGAGGTCCAGCCCGTAGCGGTCCTCCGAGGCCTCGGAGGTCGCGCTGGGCAGGGCCCTGAGCATCGGAACCGGCTTTTCCGCCGGGGAGGGCACCGGCTCGAGCAGGCCGCGCCGGAGCGCCGCGAGGAAACCGGTGCCCTCCGGCTCCCAGCCCGCGAGCGCCCCGCCGGCGAAGGCCGGCACCCCCGCGCGCGGTTCGTGGAGCCCCTCGCGGACCTCGACGAATTCCTCCCCCTCCTTGCGCAGGGCCGCTTTCAGGAGTCCCCGCTCCGGCCCCGCGCCGAAGAGGAACTCCCGTCGGAAATAACGATCCTGGCGCAGCGCATCGAGGTCCAGTTCCAGGCAGACCAGCCCGCCGAGGGAGGGCCGCAGGATCCTGCCCGCGACGGAAGCGTCCAGGGCCAGCTTCAGCGACCGTTCGCTGCTGGCCACCAGCAGCAGCGCTCCCGAACGGGCCCAGGCCAGCCCCATGCGCCGCTCCGGGTCGCTGCCGCCATCGGCGGTGCCGCGGACGACCAGGGAGTAGGCCACTCCGGCATGGCTGCGGCGCTCGCCTTTGGCGAAGGCTGCGGGCAGCGCGGCGAGGGGCGTTTCGAGCACCAGGACGGCCTCCAGGTGGCCGACATCGAGAAGGGATAGGCCGAGGGAGGTAGCCTGCAGCTTCCGGATCTCCTCCCAGGTGAGGGGCAGGGCCTCCGCGAACTTCGCCCACTGGTCCTCGAGCTTGGAGCCAACCTGGGTGCGCCGCCAGGCGGCCACCGCCGTGTCGGCGGGCCGCGGCCGGCCGGTGGCGAAGCGCCGGAAGCCGCCCGTGAGGGCGGCGTCGAAGGCCTTGACGTCCGGAACCAGCAGCCGGACCGGGGCCTGGGGCAGGGGAAGGTCGCCCGCGGCCAGGCCGAACCTGGAGGCGGCAAGAACCAGCACAGGCATCCAGCGATTCATCGGACCCCCTCGGTGGTGAGCACCCGGGCCAGGAGGCTCCAGGTGAGGTCGCGCGGACGGAGGGGCGCAGGGCGTCCGTCCACCAGCCGGGTGGTGTCCAGGCTGGCGCCGCGGTGGTCGGCCAACTCCGCGTACAGGGCCTGCAGGTTCGGCGCCTTGCGCTCCCCGAGCGCGGCGAGGTAGGTGCTGGCCTGGCCGTGGGCGCCGCTCCGGCTCGCGATCCGCGCCAGGTCGGCGAGGGCCGCGTTGATGTCGGCGGATTTCATCCGCCGTTCCACCAGCATCCGCCGCACCTCCTCCGGCGCCGCCGGGCCCAGGGCGATGGCGGCGGCCCGCGGGGAGCCGGCCAGCAGTCCGCGGGCGGCCTTGATCCGGAGCAGGAGGTGATCGCCGCCGACCGTGCGGCCTTCGCCGAGGGCGATCCCGACCCGGGCCAGGGTCTCCTCCTCCGCGCCGGCCGGCGTTCGCAGCAGCGAACGTGCCGACAGCACGTCATGAGGATGCGCGCGCAGGCGATCGACCAGGGTGGAGCCGGCCGCCGGCGGCTTCGGGCCCCAGAAGGGCAGCGCGGCGGCCCAGGTGGCCGGCGGGCGCGAAGCTGGCTCCGAGGGACCGCCCAGCCTTCGCCACTGGTCGAAGGCCTGGGTCTCCTCCTCGCTGCGCCAGAGGCTGCGCCGGCGGCTGTCGGCGAGCACGGCCAGGGCGGCTCCGGCCTGCTTGGAGGCGGCCAGGATGGCGGCCCGCTGCTGGCTCTGGGCGTGACCCGGGTTTCGCGGCCAGCGCGCCAGCCACCGCGGGACCGCCCCCGGCAGGACCGGAGCCAGGCCTTCGGCCAGCGCACCGAGCTGGTCCGCGGGCAGGTCGCCCCGGAACCAGGCCTTTTCCAGTTCGGCGGCAAGGCCTTCGAGTTCGCCGGCCGGACTGAGCTGCAGGGCCAGCCGCCAGGCGGCCACCGTGGCCGGTCCTTCGGCCCGGCGCTGCCGCAGGAAGGTGCGGAAGCGCTCCTCCACGGGCTCGGACCAGCGGGCTTCGCGGAACGGCCTCAGCCAGGCCTGCAGCCGATCCGCGACAGGGTCGCCCGCCGAGGACGGCGGCGGGGGCGCGTCGGTCCCCTCCTCCTCGCCCTCCTCGCTTCGACGGTCGGGTTCGTGCTCCGCCAGGGGCAGCCCGAGGGCCTCGGAGCGCCGCATGTCGAGAAGCAGTCCGTCCACCAGGGCCAGGGCCTGTGGCTGCTCATTCCGGGCCAGGCGAAGGCGGACGATCAGGAGCCGCAGCACTTCATCCCCGTTCGGCGCGGAGGCTTCCGTGAACAGGCCCGGCAGGGCGGCGCCCGCACGGGTGGCCTCCTGGAGGGCATCCAGGGCTGCGGTGCGCTGGGCCGGGGGCAGGTGCTCCAGCCATTCGGCGGCGTGGGGCCAGATGCCGCCCAGCCGCGCCAGGGCGCGGTGGGGCAGCCCGGCGTGGCCGCCGGCCCAGAGCTCCCTCATCCAGAACCGGACCTGCTCCGTGCTGAGCTCGGTCGGCCGCCCGCGCCACCGGTTGGCGAGGGCAAGCCTGAAGCCGGTGGGGTCCAGGGTGCGGAAGGATCCGGCCCGTTCGGGCCGGCGGTCGTGGAGGTAGGCCAGGAAGGCCGGGCCGACCGGGCGGGCGGGATCGAGCAGGTCGAGGGGGCCGGGCAGGCCCAGGTCGTCGGCCAGGGCGGCGTGCCAGCGGAACTCCTCCTCGCCCAGGCTGCCCTGGGCGTGCCGCAGGTAGGCCTGCCAGGCCTCCTGGGCCAGGTCCTTGCGCCCGGCGGCGGCCTGGAGGCGGATCTTGGCTTCCAGGCGCCGCCGGTCTCCGGGCGCAGCCGGGCGGCTCGCGTCGAGCTCCAGCGCGGTGTCCGGGTGACCGAGCGCCGTGGCCAGGCGCATGGATAGGAGCAGCCGATCGGTTTCGCCGCCCCTCTGAGGGACGTCCAGGGGGACGAAGGAAGCGGAGGGATCCTTGCGCCGGTACCGGGCCAAGGTTTCCAGCACGTACCAGGCCTCCCCGGGCCGTTCGCCCCAGAGGGCACCCGGGTTCCGGCCGCGGTCAGCCCCCGATCCGGCAACGCGGTCCTCCCCCTTCTCGGCGATGTCGCCCTTGCCGTCGCGGCGGGGGACGAATTCGGGCCAGAGCCACCGGGCGTCCTGGCCCAGGACTTCGCCCACGCTCCGGGGGCCGCGCAGCCGGTCGATGAGGGCATCCTCGGCTGCGCCGGGCGCACCCTTGAGCAGGCGTTCGAGGGCCTGGGTGACGTCCTCGACCCGGCGGCGCCGGGCCGCAAGGACCGGATCCCCCTGCACGGGGGGCGCCCAGTGGGCGTACCAGGCGGCACGGGCCGGGGGCGGCGCCAGGGCCAGAAGCGGGGCGGCCTGCCACTTCCGGGCGGCGAGGGCCCAGAATCGGTCCCACAACCGCCGGTCGGCCAGGACCTCTCCCAGTTCCCGGCCGCGTTCGGCGCTGCGGGCGGAGGCCCCAGTCCAGGTCATCAGCAGGCTTGGATCATCGAACCACCCGGCCCAGGGCACGCGTGCCGTGGAAGCATCAACCGGCCGGGAGCCCTTCACGGTGGACAGGAGTTCCTGCCAGCGCGGTTCCAGGAAGGCGACCAGGTCGTCCCCCCGGTCGCGCCGGGCGAGGTCCCGGGCCCAGAGCTTGGCAAGGTCCGGCTCACGGAAGGCCCAGCCGGTGCCTCCGGGCTGGGACACGGCGGCCACGAGCTCACGGCCGGCCTCGATCACGAAGGGGAGGGGTGGGCCGACCTGCCAGGGGCCGGGTCGGCGGGACAGCCAGTCCGAAGCCAGGGCGGTGCGCAGGCCGGGCTCCAGCCCCGCGGCGGCGGCGAAGGGCCACCAGCGCGCGAGCGCGGCGCCCTGCGGCTGGCCCTGGGACAGCAGTTGGCCGACCAGGAAGGCCTGGACCTCGTCGCGGTGCTCCGGGCGCCCGCGGTGGCGCAGCACCGGGGCTGCGCTGCCCAGGAATTCCGCATCCCCTGAACGGGCCGCCAGCAGGCGCGGGAACTGCCCGGTCAGGAGGGCCAGTTCGCACTGCTTCTCCGCCGGGACCCGGGTGCCGGCCAGGGCCTGGATGTCCCCGGTCGGGCCGTGCAGGCGGAGGGCGTTGTGGGGCAGGCCGATCTCCAGCAGGCGCATCGTGGCCCGCGCCTTGCGCTCGGCCAGTTCCTCGCGGTCGGCCGGTGCGGCCTTGCGGAAGGCCTCCAGGGCCGCGCGCTCGATGGCCAGGGCGCGCTCGCCGTCGCCGGCGCGCGCGTACAGTTCGCTGCGCCACCGGGCCACGCCCTCGTCGGCGGGGCGCGGGCGGTTCCACCCCTCCAGGAAATCCGCCGCCTCCTTCACCCGGTCGGCCCGGACCAGCAGGTCGGCGGCCTCGCGCCACAGGATCTCCCGCTCGGGACGCACCGCCACAGCGGCCTTCGCGGCCTGCAGCGCGCCCTCCACCTGGTGGTAGGCTGCGCGGATGTCGCGCACCGCGACCGCCCAGCGCACGTCCCGCGGGCTGCGCTGCAGCTGCGCCTCGAAATAGCCCAGCAGCTCGCCGCCCTTGCCGGCGCGCTCGGCGGACCGGCTGGCGGCGGAGATCCACTCGCGCTCGGTGCGGCGGTTCAAGGCCTCGATCCAGAGCGCCAGAGAGGGCGCCGATTCGAGATCGGCGGCGCGGGCCAGCTGCCTCCAGAGTTCGGCCTGCTCCTCCGGGTTCAGGCGCGCGGCTTCGGAACGGGCCAGGGGCTGGGGATCCCAGTCCCGCCGCTCCCGCCAGGAGAGCCGCGCCAGGAGGTGGACCGCGCCGAGCCGGCGGGCGCCGTCCAGGCCGGCCTCGCCCAGCCAGGCGTCCACCGCCCGCCTCGCCCGGGGCAGGTCGGATGCGGCCAGGCAGTCCCGGGTCAGGCGTTCCAGGAGCGCCTCACGATGGCCGGCGGCCGCCTTCGGGGCGACCTCCTCGAGGACCTTCCGGGCCTCCTCGCCCTGGCCTGAGCGCTGCAGGAAGGCCAGCCGGTCCTCCAGCAGGCCCAGGCTCCACCCGTAGCGCCCGGTCAGCCGTTTCCACTCGGAGCTGGCGGCCGCGGCACCCTTGGCGCGCTCCAGGTAGGCGGCGCGCTCGGCCTCGGCGCGGAGCCGCGCGGCTCCTTCCGGGATCGCGCCGATGCGGGGGTCGAGGGAGGCCCACAGGGCATCGGCCTCGGCCTCCCGGCCATTCTCGGCGAGGAACCGGGCGCGGCCGATCTCCAGCCGGATGCGGGCGCCCTCGTCCGGTGCCAGGTCCGCGGCGCGGGCCATGAGGGTGTTGCGGAAGGCCACCGCCCGGGGCTTCGCCCAGCGCCGGTCGATCAGGTCCCCGCTCCAGGTGCGGGTCGCCGACAGGAAGTCGCTGGTGGTGGCCTTCGCGGCCATCTGCAGGGCCTTTTCCAGGAGCACCTCCCCGATCCGGGCGATGCCGTCGTACTGGGCGGGCCGGTCCTTGTCCTTCCGCGCCTCGCGCTGCGCCCGGCCCACCGGGTCGTTGGGCTGGTCCAGCGCGTCGATCCAGGCATCCGCGTCCCAGCCCAGGCCGGGAACCGGAGCCACGATCCCGGCAAGCGGAAAGAAGGCCGCCAGGGTCCGCTCGTCCTCGGCCACCCCCGGGCGAAGGCCCTGGATGCGCCGCTCGACGGTCCGGTAGACCCGGGCCCGCCCCAGCAGCTGGGCCAGGCGGCGCAAGGACCGCTGGTCCTGCTCGAAGGCGGACAGCACGTCCACGGAGCCCTCCGGACGGAGGGCGTCGAGGTACTCGCGCACCGCGCCGTCGGCATCCTTCAGGTTCTCCCTCAGGACGCCGGTTTCGAAAGCGAAGAACCGGGGCCGGTCCAGGCGCCGGCGGCCGGCCTCGACCACCGAAAGGGCCTCGGCGTCGTGCCCGTAGTCCCAGAGCAGGGTGGCCAGTTCGGAGATCCGCGCGGGATTGCGCGGCTCCCGGTCGACGATGCGCGCCCAGATGGCCTGCGCCGCCTCGGAATGGCCGCGCTCTTCCTCCAGCTCGCCCAGCTCGGTCCAGAGCGGAGCTGGATCCTCGAGGGCCGGGGCGACCCGCGCGACCAGGGCATGGGCCGCTCCGCTTCGGGAGGCGTCGAGGCCGTTCAGGGAGCGTTGCAGGGACAGCACGCGCTTCGCCAATGGTCCGTCCCCAGGGTAGGCGACGGCCAGGCGCTCGGCTGGAGCAACCGCGCGTTCGAAGCTTGAAAGCCTTGCCCATCCTTCAAATAGAAACAGTTCTTCGACGGGGTTCCTGGTGGCCTGGGCTTCGATGCCCCGGAGCCGGGCCGCCAAGGTCCCACTCCGCATCGCCTCCGCGAAGAACCGCTCCCGCTCGATGGGGTCGATGAACAGGAGCGCCCAGCGGCGCTGGGTCATCAGTGCGTCAGGAACGACCACCGCGCCGTGGCCGTCCCTGCTTGGCTTGGAGGGACCGCCGGTCTCCTGCCAGCGGTGGACGGTGATCAGCCGCTGGGCTTCATGGAACACCCTGGGGCTCTGGGGGAAGCGTTCGAGGGCCTTGAAGCGGACCCAGTCGGCCCAGGGGACTAGGCGCACGCGCCCTCCGGCGGGGGGCTGCTCCGGGATCTCGAGGCGGAGCTGGGAGGCCCCGTCGCTCCGGGCGAAGATCTCGGCGCCCCGGAACCGCTGGGCCAGGGATTCAGCCAGCCGGCGCAGCTCGGTGTGGCGGTTTCGGCGGGCGTACCAGCGCGCGCTCCGCTCCCAGATGCCTGCCCCCTGGAACCGCTGGAGGGCCTGCTCGTAGCGCGGGCCCAGCTCGTCGTCGAGGTTCCAGCCCTCCAGGCGGGCTGCGAGGGCGAGCCAGAGGTCCTCTGCGTCGGGCAGCCGGTCCAGTTCGCCCAGCACCAGGCCCAGGGAGGCCTGGTGGGAGGGGTCGCGGTGCTCCAGCCGCGCCAGGCACTCGTTGAGCAGGTCCGGATAGCCGGGCGCGCGGCCGGCCTTGGGCCGCCGGGCCCAGGGCCGGGGTTCCGCCGGCTCGTCCGGTTCGCCGGCTTCCTCCTCGCGATGGGTCGCACCCGGGCGGGTGCCGTCCGCGGCCTGGTGGCGCAGACGGGCCTTCATCAGCCTCGCCTCTTCCGCCACCGGCACCTGGACCTGGCGCATGGCCAGCAGGGCCACCCGGCGGGCCTCGTCGGCGGAGGGACCCTGTTCCAGCCTGGGAAGCAGCGCCAGGGCGGCCTTGCCTTCGCCGCGCTCGACGTGGCGCTCCATGATCGCGACTTGCAGCGCGGGCAGCCCAGGGTGCGAAGGCGACCCTTTCGCCAGTTCCTCGGCCAGCCAGCGCGCCATCTGGAAGGTCCGGTCCGGCAGCGATTCGTTTTCCAGCCGCTGCAGCGCAGCGTTCCAGTCCTGGCCGGTGAGCAGGAAGGACAGTCCTCCGGTCCACAGGCCGGGGCTGCGGTCCACCCGTGCCGCCCAGCGGTAGCCCTCGTCGTTGTAGGCGCCGAGGGCCAGCGGACGGGCGCCGGCGCGCAGGGCCAGCCGGGCGAGGGCGGCGAGGTCGTCCGGGCGCTGCCCGGGGCTGGCCAGGTGGGCGGCGGCCAGGGTGGAACGGAAGGCCTCGGGAACGGCGTCCACCTCCAGATAGAGGCGCGCCACGAGCAGCCGTGCCTCGCGGTCGAACGTGCCCTCGCAGCGCCGTTCCACCTGCCTCAGGAGGTCGGTGGCGGCATCGCCGCGACCCTGGCCCTGGAAGCAGGTCGCCAGCCGGACCAGGGCGGCGGGGTCGTAGCCCTTCTCGAGGGTTGCGCGCCAGGTCGAAGGTGCGCTCGGCAGGGCCGTCTGGACACGCTGCGCGAAGGCCCTGCGGACGTCGATGCTCCATGGCCGGGAAATGGCCTCGTCCAGCACCTGCAGGGCGCCGCGGTGGTTCCGGTGGTCGGCCAGGAGGTCCGAGCGGAGCAGCAGGCTGCGCTCGGGGCTGAGCGCCTTCGAACCGGCCAGGGCGCGGTCGGCCTCCTCCAGCCGGCCGGCCTTCTCCAGGGCGCGGAGCCAGTCCTCCAGCGCCGCGGCATCCTCCGGGAACAGGCTGGCGCGGGCCTGCCGCAGGGCGATCCGGTCGGCCTGGTCGGGGTGGCGGTCGGCCCAGCGGATCCGCTCGTCGGCGAGGGACCTCCGCGCCTCTCCGCGGAGGCCCGGGACGGCCCGGTCGGCCGCCCTGAAGGCCGCCGCGACTTCGAGCCGGGCGTAGGCCCAGCGGGCGGTTTCGGCCCAGGCCTCGGGGCCCTGGGAGGCCGCCCAGGCCTCCATGGCCGCGAGGGCCCCGGGGCGGTCGCCCAGTTCCGCGCGCGCTTCGGCGAGGTGGCGCAGCGCCCAGGCTTCGCTCCGGGCCTCCAGCAGCCGCGCCAGTTCCGCGGTGGGCGTGGGGTAGTGGACCCGGTGGCCGTCCACGCTGGCGAACCGCGTGGCCAGCGCGAACAGCCCATCGGCCTCGGTGAGGTCGGTCCAGGGCAGCCGGGCGACGGAACCGCCGGCCAGGGCCAGCGGGAGGGCCAGCAGGAGGGTCCGGCTGCGACGGCCGAACCGCCGCACGAGGGAACGGAACGGACGGATCATGGCCTGACCTCCAGCGACGCACGGGCGAAACCGTGGTTCCGCGCGCCGTCCACGGCCTCGAAGAGGATCTCCTGCACGCCGGACATCCGCTCCGGGATGCGCAGCAGCCCCACCGAACGCCGGCTCTCCGGATCCCAGCGAAGGGGCACCGGCGGGGCGTCGCCGATGCGCGCCGTGAGCAGCACCACGTCGGCGTCGGTGCGGACCTGGATGCGCACCGCCTCTCCGGCCCGGCCGGCCGGGGGCAGTTCCGGCTGGATCACCGGAGCCTGCCCGTCGAGGATGAAGTGCTTGGTCTCGGTGACGGTCGCCCCGCCGCGGTCGCGAACCAGGATCCGGACCGGGTGGCGGCCGTCGGCGAAACCCTCCGGCACCAGGAACCGGCCCTCCCAGAGGTTCGACCCCGGCCGCCGCTGGAGGTCGAGCCTGAGGCCGAAGGGGAACAGCGCGGTGGCCGCCTGGGTCCCGGGGTCGCACTCCACCCGCAGCACCGGGTCGCCGGGCTGGATGCGCCGGGGCCGCAACAGCGACCTGGGCGCCGCCAGGAAGGCCGTGTACGGGGTGACGAACTTGTAGCGCTTGGAGAGGACGATGATCTCCTCGACCCACTCGCGACGCTCGCCTTCGGCCTCGATCCGCGCCAGCAGGTCGTCCACCCGGGCCCGGGCCCAGCGCCGGGGGAGGTCCCGGGCCTCGAGCGCCTTCTCCGGCAGGCTGCCCTGGAGGCTCTGCCGACCTCCCGGGAACAGCGGCGAAGCCAGGTCCACCGTCACCGAGGCCGCCGGTGCCTCGTAGCGGCCCACCCAGCCGGACAGGCTGCCCGGTTCCATGGGCTGGACCATGACCGGGTAGATGTGGCGCAGCCTGGGCTGGCCTCCCGTCAGGTTGAAGGGCGGATCCCCGGCGCGGGCCGGCCGGGCCTCGCGGGGCTCGGCCGGTGCGAGCAGCCGGCGGAAGAACAGGTCAGTCTCGATGTCCGTGGCCGCCGACGACAGCACCAGGATCGAGGCGGACCGGAAGGCTTCCCGGGCTTCCCCCGACGTGATGTAGGTGAACAGGTGCAGGGGGCCGGCCGCCTCGCGCAGGGCCTTGGCGGTGACCACGCCCTGGCCGCTGGTGAGCAGAAGCACCCGGCCCTGCTCGCCCACGGCCCTGCGGGCCGCCGCCAGGGCCCGGACCGGATCGGAGCCGGGCCCGAGGGGGCGGGCGCGCAGGGCGGTGAGGGCCGCCTCCACCGCCTGGGCGGTGGCCGGCAGGACCTGCGGGTCCGGCGCGGGCAGGCGGTCGAAGGGGACCAGGACGAACCGGTCGGCGGCGCCCAGGCTGCCCAGCACCCGGACCAGGTGGCCGTAGGCCGTCTCCAGGCCGCCCCAACGGTGGCCGAGGGAGGTGTCGAACAGCACCGCGAGCGCCTGCGGGGGCCGGGCGGCCTTCGCAGGGGACGGGCGCTCGCCGGCCGGCGGCATCGCCTCCAGCAGGAAGAACCCGTCCTTCTCGGGGGGGATCTCGGAGGGGCGCTCCCAGGGGGCCAGCGCCAGGCCGTCGGGCATCCGGCCCTCCGGGTTGCGGAAGGCCGACAGGCGCAGGGGGGGGCCAGCTGGAACCCGGACCCGGAAGACCAGGTCGCGGTCCAGGCGGACCTTGGTGCCGCTGAACCCGGCCCCCCGGCCGGCGGTGGCCAGGGGCAGTCCGGCGGCCACGGCCTCGAAGGTTCCGCCTTCAACCTCCACCCGCACCGACAGGGAGCCCGCCACAGGGGCCTCGCCGTCTGGAGGACGCAGCACCAGACGAAACTCGCCGGTGCCGCCGATGATCGTGACCTCCTGCTGGAACTGCAACTCCAGCCGCTTGGTGGCCATCGGCGGGATCGGCGCCACGGTGACCGAGAAGAGGGCGCCGCCGTTGGGCCGGGCGGCCGGGGCCGACTCGCCGGGGCCGGCGGGCTCCTCGTCGCCCTGCTGGAGCAGGCCGGGGTCGATGCGCTGGCGGGTCAGTTCCTGGTAGATCGACCGCGCGCGCTGCTTCTCCAGGATCACGCCCGGGATGCGCTGCAGGCCATCCCAGACGGCGAAATCGCCCACCGCGGCCGAGGGGGGCAGGGCAAAGCGGTAGGTGCCTTCCTGGATGGCCGCCGTGTGGTTCTCGTAGACCTGCCGGACGTTCACCCGGGCGTAGCCGCGGGCGATGCCGATCTCGACGACCATGTCCCGGAGGGACAGCACCGCCGGGTCGGGCCGGCCCGAACTGGTGGGAACCAGCAGCCCGGCCTGGGCCTGCAGGACCGGCGCCAGCAGCGCCGGGAACAGGAGGGTGCGCAGCCTTCGGAGCATGTCAGGGCCCTTCGCGGAGGAGGGGGATCGGAAGGAGGGCGAGACCTTCGTCGGTGCCGGCGAGGAGGTGACCCCCATTCTGGAGCAGGGCCGTGACCCGCGGCGAGGGCAAGGGCGCCTGGAGGGGGACGAACCGGCTGCCGTCCTCGCTGAGCCGCCACACCCCGCGGCCCTCGGTGCCCAGGTACAACCGGCCGGCGGCCACCCGCAGGCAGCCGGGATTGACCTTGAACCCGCGGGTTTCGGGGAAGGGTTCGAAGGAACCCGGGCCCGGCCCGGCGGTCCGCCGCGCCACTCCGCCGCCGTAGGTCCCGATGAACAGGGCCTCCCGGTGCGTCGCCAGGGCGGTCACCCAGGGGTGGGGGAGCCTGCCGTCGCCGGCGGTCACCCGCCAGGCCACCCGGCTTCCCGCCACCGCCGCCAGACCGGAGGGGGTGCCGACCACCAGGTTCTCCCCGCCCTCCAGGGCCAGGACCTGGTTTCCCGGAAGCCCGTGGAAGGCCGACAGGACGCGGCCATCCGGCAGCTGCAGGCCGTGGCCGCAGCCGATGGCGATGCCTCCGTCCAGGGAAGCCAGGGAGAAGGCGGACGCCGGTCCAAGCGGGACGACCCTCCGTCCGTCCCAGCGCACCGTCCCGCGCAGGCTGGCGACGAACAGGGCGCCCTCGGTGGCGAGCAGGGCGTTGACCCCCCAGGCGGAGGTGTCCGGCACCGTCCGCCAGGCAAGCTTTCCGCCCTGGCCGTCGCCGAGGATCAGCCCGCCGTCGAACAGCCCCACAGCGACCTGGCCCCGCCAGAGGGCCAGGGCGTTCACGTGGCTGGGACCCGGCGGCAGGGCGGCCGGACGGGGGCGGGCCAGGCTCCAGCCGGCAGCGGTCCTGCGGAAGAGGCCCTGGGCGGTGTCGGCGAACACCAGGCCGGCGCTCGCGAAGACCCGCAGGGGCGGCGAGGGCAGCCACTCCTCGGCGGGCCGGCCCGCAGGATCGAAACGCAGCATCCGTCCCCGGGCTACGCCGAAGACCTGGGTACCCACCCTCGCTGCCGAACGGACGTCCGCTCCGCCGGGCACCGGGGCAAGCACGCCGCCCCAGGGCCCCCGGGCCAGCCCCAGGGGCGTCAGGACCAGCAGGTCGTCGCCCTGGACCTCCACCCACTCGACCCACGGGTCCAGCGTAGGAACCGGCCCGGCCGCCTTGCCGACGATCCGCTTCAAGCCCTGCTCGCCCCCGGCCAGCAGGACGCCGCCGGGGCCCAGGGCCAGGCACTTCACCGGTGCCGCGTCCACCTGCTCCAGGCTGGCGGAGGCCCAGGCGCTCCAGAACAGCCCCTGGCGGGCGCCGATCCAGAGCTCGCCGCCCGGGCCCTCCAGCAGGGCCCGCACGTCCAGGGAGGGAAGGGAGGTCCGGGCCTGGTGCCAGCGGCCCTCGCGGCGCAGGAAAAGGCCGCCGGAGGCCAGGCCGGCCACCGGGTGCCCCCGCCAGAGGGCCAGGGCGGTGGCCCGTAGGGAAGGCAGCCCCGCGGACAGGGAACCGGTCTCGTCCGCGATCCCGAAGGCCCCGGCCGTGGTCAACGCGGCCGGCGCGGCCGCCACCGCCAGGACCTCGCCGCCGCCCCAGTGGAGGGCCGGGAAGGGCGGGTCGGGCAGCTCGGCGAACTGCAGCGGGCGGGTCGCGCGCGGGGTCTCCGCGAAGGCCGCGCGCACCTGCCGCGACAGGCGCAGGTACAGCCCGGTGCCGAGCAGCGCGACCAGCCCGAGGCCCCCCGCCAGGATCAACCGGGGGTGCGGCAGGGGGCGCGGGAGGAGGGGCATCCGGGCTGGGTCGGGGTCCGGATCCCTTATAGCATCGCCCGGCTGCGGGGACCCGCGGTCCTTCGCGCGTGCCGGCCGGGCCCCGGGGCGCTACACTGACGGGTTCGAGGCCTGCATGTCCCTAGCGGAAGAAATCCAGCGCCGGCGCACCTTCGCCATCATCAGCCACCCCGACGCCGGCAAGACCACCCTGACCGAGAAGCTGCTGCTCTACGGCGGCGCCATCGACCGGGCCGGCTCGGTGAAGGCCCGCGAAGGCGGCGGCGCGGCCCACTCGGACTGGATGGCCATCGAGCAGGAGCGCGGCATCAGCGTCACCTCCGCGGCCATGCAGTTCGAGTACCGGGGCTACGCCATCAACCTGCTCGACACGCCGGGCCACCAGGACTTCAGCGAGGACACCTACCGCGCGCTCACCGCGGCGGATTCGGTGGTGATGCTGCTGGACTGCGCCAAGGGCGTGGAGGAGCAGACCAAGAAGCTGTTCCGGGTGGCGCGCGAGCGCCGGCTGCCGATCTTCACCTTCGTCAACAAGCTGGACCGGCCCGGCCGGGAGCCGGTGGAACTGATCGACGAGGTGGAGGAGCTGTTCGGCCTGCACGCCGTGCCCATGACCTGGCCGATCGGCTCCGGCCCCGACTTCAAGGGCGTCTACGTCCGCGCCACCGGCCAGGTGCAGGTGTTCGAGCGCAGCCGGGCCGGCCGCAAGGCGCGGGTGGCGGGGCAGGGCAGCCTGGACGATCCGGAGATCGCCGCCCTGCTGACCGCCGAGGAACTGCAGCGGCTCAAGGACGACGTGGACCTGATGGAGCACGTGCTGCCGGCCTTCGACCGCGAGGCCTTCCGCCGCGGCGAGCAGTCGCCGCTGTTCTTCGGCTCGGCGGTCAACAATTTCGGCGTCTCCGAATTCCTCGACGAGTTCCTGGACCTGGCCCCGGCCCCCGGCCCCCGGCCCCTGAACGACGGCGGCGAGGTCTCGCCCGGGCAACCCTTCACCGCCTTCGTGTTCAAGGTCCAGGCCAACATGAACAAGGCCCACCGCGACCGGGTGGCCTTCGCCCGGATCGTCTCCGGCCGCTTCGAGCGCGGCATGGACGCCCTCCACGTCCGCGAGAAGAAGTCGATCAAGCTGAACTACCCGCACATGTTCTTCGGCCGCGAGCGGGCGATCGTCGACGAGGCCTTCCCCGGCGACATCCTCGGCCTGATCAACCCAGGCCTGTTCCGGATCGGCGACGTGCTGAGCGCGGCCGGCCCCCTGGAGTTCCACGCGGTGCCGCGCTTCAGCCCGGAGCAGTTCTGCTCGGTGCGGCTGGCCGACCCCGGCGCCCGCAAGGGCTTCCTGAAGGGCCTCCAGCAGATCGCCGAGGAGGGCGTCGTGCAGGTGTTCTGGCCCAAGGGCGGCGCCCCCCTGCCGATCCTCGGCGCGGTCGGCCGCCTGCAGTTCGAGGTCCTCGCCCACCGCCTCAAGGGTGAGTACGCCTGCCCGGTGCTCCTGGAGCCGCGGAACTTCCAGATGGCCCGCTGGCTCACCGGCGGCTGGCCCGAACCCAGCAAGTACTGGGGCGAACTCGTCGAGGACGGCGAGGGCAACCCCGCCATCCTCTTCGAGAACGACTGGCAAAGAAGGACAACGGCGGAGAAGAACCCCGGGATCGGGTTCCGCGAACATCCATCCAGGTAGGACCGGGGTCAGCGGGCTTCGGTCCTGGGGTCCGCGAAGAGGGTGTCGAAGCTGTCGGGCGGGGCCTCGGCGGGTTGCAGCCAGTCCTGGAGGTAACGCTGCAGTTCGCCCTCGCGGCCCTGCTCGACGGCCCGCAGCGGGGTGCCGCCGAGCCGGGGGTTGTCCTGCCGGAGCCAGCGGGCCCCGCGATCCTCCGGGAACAGGCGGTCCAGCAGCTGGCAGGTCAGGGGCGCGAGCCCGGCCCGGGCGTCCGCACCGGGCTCAGGCATGCTCGTCCTCCAGGAACCGGCGGGCGGCGGCGAAGGCGTCGGGCCCCTGCAGCGAGGGCTGGCCGCTGCAGGCCGCCAGCAGCTTGGCGACGACGCGGGCGCCGTTCGAGGCGTGGGGGTCCTTGCCGGCGTGCTGCAGCCAGGCCGACGCGAAGAGGGCCAGGGAGACCGCCTCCTCCAGCGCGGCCACCCGGGCCCTCAGGCCGCGCTCGTCCAGGCCGCCCTCCCCGATCCATGCGTGGGGTATCGGTTGCGGCGCGGGGCGCGCTTCGGGGTCCATCCAGCCCTCCCATTCACTCTTGGAGAACAGGATAGGAGCAAGAAAAATATAATCAACTATTCGTGATCTGGAATTTCCCTGCGGGTCAGCGAATCACGATCCAGGCCTGGCGTCCCTTCTTGAGGGCCCGGAGGAGCTTGGCCATCCCGTCGGCGGGATCGGTGGGATCACCGTTCCCGGTGGCGGCGTCGACCACCAGCAACTGCCCCGGCGCCGACTGCGGCAGGTCCAGGTGGAGGCCCACCGGTTCCTTGCCCGAGGCGGCCCGCTTCAGGGACTGGGTGTAGGATTCCACCGCCTCCCGGGAGAACCCGTCACCGGCTTCGAGGGCCGCGATCGAGACCTGGTAGTAGCGGGCGAGGGCGCCCATGGCGATGGCGCTCGGCCGGGTGCGGCCGACTTCCCAGCTGGAGACCATGGCCTGCTCGCATCCGAGCGCCTCGCTGACCTCCACCTGGGTCAGGCCCCGCTGCTTGCGCAGCCAGCGGAGGCGCTCCGAGAGGTTCCGGGGCTCTTCCGGCATGGGCGAAGTCTCGTAGGGGCCGCGGATGCTCATTGGTAAACTGATTATAGCCCCCCGGGCCCAATGAAAAATGTAAATAAATATTAAGATCGCCTTGGCCGAGTATGAATTGATGACCTCCGAGCCCAATGCTCCGGGCCCCACCACGGGGGCCGCCTCCGAGCCCCCCTGGGTGAACGCGCAGCCGCGCCACCTGGTCGAGCGCTTCGTGCTGGGACCGGAACTGGGCCGGGGCGGCATGGGCCGGGTCCACCTGGGCTGGGATCCGATGCTGCGGCGGATGGTGGCGATCAAGCTGCTGCTGGGGGATGATCCGGAGCTGCACCTCCGCCTGCTCCGGGAGGCCCGCAACCAGGCCAAGATCGAGCACCCGAACGTCTGCCGGATCCACGACCTGGGCATGGCGGAGGCCCGCCCCTACATCGCCATGCAGCTGATCCTCGGCAGCAGCCTGTCGGAACTGCGGCCAGAGCTGGACCACCGGGAGATCGCGGAATTGCTGGCGGACATCGCCGCAGCGGTGCACGCGGCGCACAAGGTCGGCCTGATCCATCGGGACCTGAAGCCGGCCAACATCCTGGTGACCGGCCGCGGCCTGGGGCGCAAGCCGGGGTCGGCGGAAAAGGACCTGCTCGCCTCGGGCGGAATCCCCCGTCTGGGCCGCCTGAAACCCTACGTGGTGGATTTCGGCCTGGCCCGGGATCTCCAGGCCCTCGACCAGACCCTGTCCTGGTCGGTCATGGGGACGCCGGCCTTCATGAGCCCCGAACAGGCGCGGGGCGAGGCGCTGGGGCCGGCGACCGACATCTACAGCCTCGGGGCGACGCTGTACGCGATGCTGTCGGGGCAGCCGCCCTTCGAGGGCAGCACCCTGGCCGGGCTGATCACCCAGCAGTCCGAGCACGGCGCGCGCGCGGTGCGGCGGCTGGACCCCAAGGTGCCGAAGGACCTGGAGACGATCACCCTGAAATGCCTGGAGTCCGAACCGGCCAAGCGCTACGCCAGCGCCGGTGCCCTGGAGGAGGACCTGCGCCGCTGGCTGGCCGGGAAGCCGATCGTGGCGCGGCCGGTGGGACCCGCCGGGAGGCTGGTGCGCTGGGCGCGCCGGAAGCCCACCCTCGCCGCGACGGCCTCTGCGGGCCTCGGGGCCACCCTGCTGCTGGCCGGCTGGAACCTGCACACCACCCGCCAGGCCTCCCGGCGCGAGGCGGCCGCCCAACGGTTCGCGCTGGAGATCCGGGACGCCGAGCACCTTCTGCGGATCGAACGGATGATGCCGATCCACGACATCCGGCCCGCTGAAGCGAGGCTGCGCCGCAGGATGGATGAGATCCGCGCGGAGATGTCGTCCCTGGGCGGGATCGCCCGCGGGCCGGGCCTCTACGCCCTGGGCCGCGGGCACCTGGCCCTGCGCCAGTACCCGGTCGCCATCGAGGTGCTCGACGCCGCCTGGTCCGCCGGGTTCCAGGCGCCCGAGGTGGCCTACGCACGGGCCCTGGCGCGCCTGAAGCTGTTCGAGGAGAAGGCCATCGACTTCTACGGCCTCATGCTGCGGCCCGAGGATCTGGCCAAGGCGAGAACGGACCTGGTCCTGCCGGCCCTTCGCCACCTGCGGGATGCCAAGGGCGCCCGCGTGGACCACCCGGACTACGGCTACGCCCTCGCCGCCTGGGGCTCCGATCGCTTCGAGGAGGCCGAGAACGGGTTTTCCGAATCCCTCTCCCAGGCGCCCTGGCTCGCCGAGGCCTGGGTCGGACGCTTCCGCAACCGGATGCGCTGGAAGTGGTCCGAGGCCACCACCCCCGGGCAGATCGCCGCCCTGGGGGCCGAGCTGGAGCCGATGCTCGAGGAGGCGGAGCGCCTGGCCCCCAGCGACGACGACCCGCTGGTGGCCCACGTGCGCTTCAAGCACAGCCATTTCATCCGCCTCAGCGCCATCAACGACCGGTCGGAGCGGCCCCTGGCCGAGGCCATGGGGCTCACCGAGAAGGCCCGGCGGATCCGGCCGGAATCGACCGTGCTGATTTCGCTGAACCAGGATGTGTCGATCCAGCGGGGGTTCTTCCAGCTGGGCAGCGGCAAGGACCCCGGCCCGATGATGCGCGAGGTGGCGCGCCTGGTCGAAGCCGGCCTAGCCCGCAGCGACTGGCCCAGGGCGCAGGACCGGGAAAACGTCCGGTTGGGGCTTCACCATGTCTGGCTGATCGCTGCGGAGGCCGACTGGCGGTTCGGAAGGGACCCGCGGCCGGCCATTGCGCAGGCGGCGGCCATCCGGCCCCATTTCGCCCGGGAGGATGCCCATTTCGTCTACGTGGACCTCACCCAGGCGCGGCACCTGATCGGCCTGGGTCTGGATCCGCAGCCGGTCTTCCGCTCGGCGGACCGGATCCTGCACACCCCGCAGACCCCGATGGATGCCTTCCACGGCAGCATCCTGGGGGAACTGTACCTGGAGTGGGCCGCCTGGCTGCACGCGCAGGGCCGTCCGGCCGACGCCAAGGCCGCGGAAGCCATCGAGGTGCTCGAGCGCGGGGCGCGGGAGGTTCCTGGATTCGCCTACACCTACTACACACTGGCCCCTCTGCACGCGCTCCGGGCCCGGATCGCCCTGGACCAGGGGAAGGACCCGACCCTGCACCTGCAGGCCGCTCTGGCGGCCGCTGAAAAGGGCCTCAAGGCCAACCCCCGGAACGCCATGATCCGCCTTGCGGCCGCCCAGGCCCACCACGCGGTCGGCCTGGCCCGTTCCGCGCGAGGGGAAGACCCGGGGCCAGCCCTGGACCGCGTCCGCGACCACCTCAACCAGGCGGAAACCGTGAACCCGAAGGACTTCCGCATCTTCCTCCTGCGCGCCGAAACGGAGCGCCTCGCCGCCGAGGCCGCGCGGACCACCGGAAAGGATCCTTCCCGCCCTCTGGAACTGTGCCGGCAGGCCGCCCGTCAGGGCCTGAAGGCCAAGCCGGACGAGCCCCGCTTCCGGGTTTTCCTGGGCCGGCCGGAACCCGCCGCGCCCTGATCCCCCCCGGCAGGTAAATTGCAATGAGACTTGACCCCTGTCGGGGGCTTGCCGATAGGGTGCTCGTGAGGAGTCCGCCATGCCCCAGGAAATCCGGCCCGAGGACCTGATCGTCACCGAGCAGGATGGAACCCGGCGGATCAATCACGATGTCCTGGAAGCCTACGGCCTCTTCAACCTGCCGAAATCGCTGATGCGCTCGGCGCTCATGGTCTATTTCGACAACGCCAGCCGTCAGGGGCGGCAGGCCGCCCATTCGGTCCGGACCTTCATCGCGCTGGCCTCGAGCATCACCCGCTTCCCCAAGCAGGTGGCGATCAATTTCACCCGCGGACCGGCGTATCGAAGGAATATGCGCTGGTTGCGGAAATACAGCCGCTGAGGCTTCGTTCGGCGTGCCTGCGATCGGCAGGGTTGGGGGCCCAGGCCCTCGGCTCTCGCCTCGGGCGCGGATGATTCGCGCCCAGTGGGGCCCCGCTGCGCACGCCATGCGTGCTCCGCGACCCACTTGGTTGCGACATGCGCTGGTTGCGGAAATACAGCCGGTGAGGCCTCGTTCGGCGTGCCTGCGATCGGCAGGGTCGGGAGCCCAGGCCCTCGGCTCAC
>JAYRFV010000178.1:0-1724 GCA_041908165.1 Holophagales bacterium
CCGCGAGTACATCGGCCACGGCATCGGCCGCGACCTGCACGAGGATCCGCAGGTGGTGTTCGCCGACCAGCGGCCCGGCACCGGCTTCCGCATGGAGCCCGGCATGACCATCACCATCGAGCCGATCTTCAACCTCGGCGGGGCCCGCTGCAAGGTCGAGCGCGACGGCTGGACCGTGCGCACCGCCGACGGCTCCCTCAGCGCCCAGTTCGAGCACGCCGTGGCCATCACCAAGGACGGCCCGGACATCCTCAGCATCCCCGATCCGGAATTCGAGCTGGACGACGGGTTCTAGGCCTGGCCGCGCCTCAGCGGCCGGCCGCGGCGAGCAGTTCGGCCACCAGCAGCGCGGGGTCGAAGCGCTGGGGCAGTTCCTTGTGGTAGCCGCGGACCCAGTGCGTGGCGTTCACCAGAATGAAGGGGATCGCGCGCTTGCCGGTCTCCCGCTCCAGGCGCTCGGCCGCGCCCTCCGCGTGCTCGATGTCCACCTTGGTGTGCGCGACCTTCGCCTCCTCCAGCCAGCGCTCGAGCCGGCGGCAGTCCGGGCACCAGCCGGCGCTGTAGACCTGGAGATCGAGGCCGTGCAGGTCGGTCGGCTGGGGCATGGCGGGCTCCTCGGGACCCTCCATTCTGATGCCTTGGCGAAAATTTCCGAAGCGGTAGGGTGGATCCATGCGACTGCAGCGCGAGGCCCCTGCCAAGCTCAACCGCTTCCTGGCCGTGCTGGGCCGGCGCGCCGACGGGTTCCACGAGCTGGAACTGGTGACCACGGTCCTGGAAGGTGCGCCGGAGCTGGCTGACACCCTGGAGGCCGAACCCGCGGGATCCCTGTCCCTGGAACTTGCCGGTCCCGCCGCGGAGGGCCTGCGGGCGGACGGGTCCAACCTGGTGCTGCGGGCCTGGCGCCTGCTGGAGGCGGAGGCCGGCCGGCCCCTCCCGGCCCGCCTGTCCCTCACCAAGCGCGTTCCCCACGGCGCCGGCCTGGGCGGCGGCAGCAGCGACGCCGCTGCGGCCCTGCGGCTGGGTTCCGAGCTGTTCGGCCTGGGCCTGGCCGAGGCACGGCTGCTCGAACTGGGCGCGGCCCTCGGTTCGGACGTGCCCCTGTTCCTGCTCGGCGGCAGCGTGCTCGGCCTCGGCCGGGGCGAACGCGTGTACCCCCTGCGGCCCCTGCCCCTCGAACCGATCCTGCTCGTCCACCCCGGCCTGCATGTGGCCACCGCCAGCGTCTACCAGGCGCTGCGCCAGGTCGGCCTGCCCTTCCCCACGCCCCTGCCCGCGCTGGCGGAGGGCGGAGCCCCGCCCTGGCGGAACGACCTCACCGGTGCCGCCATTTTCGTCTGCCCGCCGCTGGCGGAGGTCCGCGAGGCCCTGCTGGGGGGCGGCGGCGAGCCGCTCCTGTGCGGTTCCGGGGCCTGCTGGGCCGCCCGCTACGCGGACCCGGACCGGCGCGCAGCCGCCCGGGCGGCGCTGGCCCGGGAGCATCCCGACTGGGGGTTCTGGGAACTGGGCGGCTGAGGGCTGGCGCCGGGCCGGGCGAGGACCATCCTGGGACCGGAGGCCACCCGTGAACCCGTTGATCACCTGGTTCGTCCTGCTGGAGGTTCCGGTCCTGTTCGCCTTCGCCGGAACCACGCTGCTCCTGCGACGCCGGCCCCCCGCCGACTGGCTGCCCAGGCTGCTGGCCCTGGCCTTCCCGCTGCTGGCCCTGGGGGGCATCGGTCTGC
>JAYRFV010000179.1:0-9640 GCA_041908165.1 Holophagales bacterium
AGCATCGGATTCGTAACCCGACGGTCGCCGGTTCGATCCCGGCAGAGGGCCCCATTGAAACGCCCCCCGCACGGGGGTCGTTACAAGGGAGCCGCCCACCTGGGGAATCGGACCGGCGAGGAGCCATGGCGGCGCGTTAGGCCCCCACTGCGGCCCTCCTGTGGAGGGTTGCAGTGGATCAGGGCCGGCGCCAGCCAGGGCTCGAGGTTCGATTTCTGACGGCCCCCGAAGGGGGTCGTTTCATTGGAGCCGTGCACCAGAGGGATCGAACCGGCGAGGAGCCATGGCAGCGCAGTAGGCCCCCACTGCAACCCTCCTGCGGAGGGTTGCAGTGGATCAGGGCCGGCGCCAGCCAGGGCTCGAGGTTTGATTCTCCAACGGCCCCCGCAAGGGGGTCGTTTCAATGGAGCCGCCCACCCGGGGAATCGGACCGGCGACCTCCAGACCCTGCCCGGGCGGTCCCGGTGACCCTGGCCACAACTTTCCGGGCCCTTGCGGCCCGCCTGGGACAATTCCAGGGCACCGTGACCGCCAGGAGTCCCCATGTCCCGCCACAAGGTGAAGCCGCAGACCAGCATCTTCTCGAAGGGGTACGACCCGCAGCGCAGCGAGGGGGCGGCCTCGGTGCCGGTGTTCCGCACCTCCACCTTCATCTTCCCCACGGCGGCGGCGGGCAAGCGCGCCTTCGAGATCGCCTACGGCCTGGAGCCCAAGAAGCCCGGCGAGAGCCCGGCGCTGATCTACACGCGGGTGAACAACCCCAACAGCGAGATCGTCGAGGACCGGGTCACCTGCTGGGACGGGGCCGAGGCCGCGGCGCTGTTCTCCTCGGGCATGGGGGCGATCAGCAACTCCTGCCTGACCTTCCTGCGCCCCGGCGACACCCTGGTGTTCTCGGACCCGGTCTACGGGGGCACCGAGTACTTCTTCCGCCACCTGCTGCCGAGCTTCGGCATCCACACCTTCCCGTTCCCGGCGGGCGCCTCGAAGGAGGAGATCGACCGGCTGGTGGCCCAGCACCCGACCACCAAGGTGATCTACATCGAGACCCCGGCCAACCCGACCCTCATGCAGACCGACCTCCGCGCCGCCCGCGAGGTGGCGGACGCCCGCGGCAGCGCGGAGCAGCCGATCCTGGTGCTGGTGGACAACACCATGCTCGGGCCGATCTTCTGCAAGCCGCTGCAGCACGGGGCCGACCTGGTGCTGTACTCGGCCACCAAGTTCTTCGGCGGGCACTCCGACCTGGTGGCGGGCCTGGCCATGGGTTCGGCGGACCTGGTGGGGCGGGTCAAGGTGACCCGCACGATCCTCGGCTCCAATTCCGACCCGGACACCGCCTGGCTGATCCTGCGCTCCCTGGGCACCCTCGAGATCCGCATGGAGAAGCAGCAGGAGCACGCGCTGCGGGTCGCCGACTTCCTCGGCTACCACCCGAAGGTGGCCAAGGTCGCCTATCCCGGACTGCAGACCATGGGCACCGCCCAGGTCGACCTGCACCACCGCCAGTGCACCGGCAGCGGCAGCCTGCTGTCGTTCTGGGTGCAGGGCGGGGAGGCGGAGGCCTTCCGGGTGCTGGACGCGGTGAAGGAGATGAAGCTGGCCGTGTCCCTGGGCGGGATC
This sequence comes from Holophagales bacterium, assembly GCA_041908165.1. Taxonomy (GTDB): domain Bacteria; phylum Acidobacteriota; class Holophagae; order Holophagales; family Holophagaceae; genus JACQZU01. Next base: position 1,624 of record JAYRFV010000179.1, read on the forward strand.
GAGACGCTGATCGAGCACCCGTCCTCGATGACCCACTCGGACATGACGCCCGCGGAGAAGGCCAATGCCGGCATCACCGAGAACCTGATCCGGGTCTCCGTGGGGCTGGAGGACTCGGAGGACCTGATCGCCGATCTGGCCCAGGCCCTGGACACCATCTGAGCGCCTCCAGGCCGCGGTTGCCCTGGCCCCAGGAGCCGGGGAGAATGCGCCATGCCCCCGAACATCCTCAGCGCCCTGGGTGCGCGCCGTCGGCTCGGACCGGAAGGCCCGGGCCTGGAAGGGATCCTGGCGCGGGCGGACCGGGCTCCCTTTCCCGCCGATGCGGGAAGGCCGGCCCGCCAGGGCCGGCGCAACATCCGTGACGGAGCGGCGTTCCTGAAGGCCGCGGAAACCATCCTGGGGGAGGTCGCGATCCTGCTGGGGCGGGCAGAGGCGCTGGCGGACCGGGCGGCGCAGGACGCCTTCCCGACAGGGCAGCGCCCGGATCTGCAGCGTGAGTTCCAAGGGCTTCTCGGCGCGGCGGCCGAACTCGGCCGGAGCGCCGCCTTCCACGGCCAGCCCGTGTTCGGGGGCGGGCGGAGCCTGGAGATCGTGCACGGCGAGGGAGCCCCCTTCACCGTGCCGCTCGGCGACCCCGCCCGTTCGCCGGAGGCCTTCCTGGCTCCCGACCCCGGCCGCGGGTCCCTGGCCAACCCCGCCGCCGCCCAGGCGGCCCGGAGCGCCCTCGCCGCCGCCCGGACGGAGGCGGAGGCGCAGCGAAGGGACCTGGCCGGGGCCCTGGACCGGCTGAGGGTGCTGGATCACGGGAGCGGGCTGCGGATGGAGAACCTCGCTGCAGCCGCTGCAGGCTGGCCGGAGCCGGAGCAGGCGGCCGCGGCGGTCCAGCTGGTCCGCCTCGATCTCCTCGGTCGTTCGGCCGGACCGGCGCCGGAGGCCCCCCTGCAGGCCATCTTGGCCCTGCTTCGCTGACCCCCGGCCCGGGAGGGGCTCAGCAGGGGATCCAGAAGGACAGGCTGTTGCCCTTCGGGCTGAACTGCAGGTCCGTGGACAGGGCGCTCAGCAGCTGGATGCCCCGGCCGTGGGGCAGCTGCAGGCCGGCGCCGGGCGACTGGACCCAGCGGCGCCAGTCGAAGCCCGGCCCGGTGTCGGCCACGGTGACGCGGATCCGGGAGAGGCGGCCCAGGTCCCGCCCGCTGAACCACAGTTCCAGCGTGCAGCTGACTTCGCCGGAGCCGAACTCGGACAGCGCGGACCGCCTCGCCTGCTCGTAGGGCTCGAAGCCCTGGTCCTTCAGGGCCGAGTCCAGGCCGAGGAGGCCATGATCGACCGCGTTGTAGAGCGCCTCCGTCAGCAGCAGGCCGAGCAGCTGCAGGGTCGCCGGCGCGACGCCCTGGTAGCCGAGCAGGCCGAGCAGGTTCGGGACCAGCTCGCGGAGGCCGGGGTGGCGCGGATCGACGGTGAACTGCACGGCCAGGCCCGGGATCTCGGCGTTGCCGGGACCTTCCGCGGGCGGCGGCAGGGAGTCCAGGTGCTTGGCCGGCGGGATCTGCCAGAGGGCCCAGGTCACGTCGTCGTGCTGCTCGGCGTTGAGGAGGGTGTTGTTGATGACCTTCCTGAGCATCTGGTGGTCCTCGGCCACCGGGTGGCGGTTGCCGCGGCGCAGGAAGGAGGCGGTGGCCTCCTCCTCGGAGAACAGCTCCAGCAGCCCGTCGCTGCAGGCGAAGATGCGGTCGCCGGCCTGCACCGAGCACTCCTCCAGCCGGGGCGACCGCGGCTCCGCCACCACGCCCGCGGGCAGGTTGAGGGAGGGGAACCTGCGCAGGGCCTCGCCCGCGTCGAGGTGCAGGACGTCCGGCATGCCGGCGTTGAGCACCTGGAGGGTGCCCGCGCGGCTGTCGAGCCGCAGCAGGACCAGGCAGGCGAAGCGGCCGGTGGGAAGCAGGCGCATCAGCTTCCGGTTCACCTCGAGGTAGATGGTCTCCAGCGGGGAGTCCTTGGCCGCCATGGCGTTGAAGGCCTCCACCACCGGCAGGGTGGAGACGCCGGCCACCAGGCCGTGGCCGGTGGCGTCGCAGAGCAGGCCGAAGGCGACCCCGGCGAGGGTCTCGTGGAAGGCGCAGGCATCCCCGTTGATGCGCCGGGTCTGCATCGTCTCCATGGCGAAATGGGGCGGCATCGTCTGCAGTCCGGGGCGGGTGACCCGCTCCAGCAGGTGCTTGACGATGCCCAGCTCCTGCTCGACCTCGGCCTGGGCCTCGGCGAGGGCGTTGTGGGAGCGGGCCAGGGCCGCGATCGCCCGCACCCGCGAGCGGAGCTCGTCCGGCTTGATCGGCTTGCTGAGGAATTCGAGGGCCCCGGCCTCCAGGCTGCGGACCAGCAGGCCGGGATCGTCGCCGCCGGTGAGCATGATGATCGGGACGAAGCGGCCGGGAGGCGCCGTGGAGACGATCCGGCACAGGTCGATGCCGTTCATCTCCGGCATGGCGTAGTCGGTGAGCAGGATGTCCGGCGAGGTCTCCCCGAACAGGGAAAGGGCCTCGATGCCGTCCGCGGCGGCCACGACCTCGTAGCCCTCCCGCTCCAGCACCCGCTGGATCAGGAACCGGGTGCTGGCATCGTCGTCGGCGACCAGGACCCGCATGGGCTCAGTTGTTCTCGATCTGGAAGATCTGGTTGAACTGCACGACCTGGAGGGTCTTGAGCACGGTGGCGTTGGGGTTGCGCAGCACCACCTTGCGCGCCTTGGCCTCCGCCTTCTCCTTCAGCAGGAGCAGCACGCCCAGGGAGGAGGAGTCCATGTAGGTGACCTGGGCCAGGTCCAGGGAGACCTTCAGCACGGCGGGGTTGTCGAGCATCGCCTGGACGGCGTCCTTCAGGTCGCGGTGCGACTCGAAGGTGAACTGGCCGGTGAGGATCACCAGGCCGTGGCTGCCGTCGACGAGGGTGTGGGGTTTCATGGGGCGCTCCTGGGAGGGATCAGCCGCCGCGGGCCCAGCGGGCCAGGTGGGCGGGGATGGCGTTGAGGGGAAGCTGGGTCCGGACCGCGCCGAGCTGGAAGGCGACCTTCGGCATGCCGTAGACGACGCAGGTGGCCTCGTCCTGGCCGACGGTCTCGGCACCCGTCTGGGCCATCCGGAACAGGCCGTCCGCGCCGTCGCTGCCCATGCCGGTCAGGATCACGCCGCAGGCCTGCGGCCCGCAGACCATGGCGGCGCTGCGGAACAGCACGTCGACGCTGGGCAGGTGGCGGGAGACCCGGTCGCCCTCGACGAGCTCCAGGGTCGGGCGCGTGGGAGTTCCCGCGACGGCCAGGTGGACGTGGCTGGGGGCGAAGTAGATGTTTCCCGGCTCGGCGCGCTCGCCGTGGGCGGCGACCTTGACCCGGAGCGCGCAGGCGCGGTCGAGCCGCTGGGCGAAGGCGTCCACGAAGCCCGGCAGGATGTGCTGGACCACGGCGATGGGCGGAAGGTCCGCCGGCAGGGCTTCGAAAACCTCCCGCAGGGCCTCGGTCCCGCCGGTGGAGGCGCCGACGGCGATCAGCGCGCGGCCGGGGTTGCGGGGCGCGGGGGCCTGCGGCCGCCGGGGGGCCGGCAGGGCGCGCACGCCGACCCGGGCGAAGGAGGCGGCGAAGACCGTCTCGGCGAAGTCCTGGCCGTCCGGGCCGAGGGTCTGCAGTTCGGAGAGGCGCGGCTTGCCGACCACGTCCACCGCGCCGATGGACAGCGCTTCGAGCGCGGTCTCGGTGCCGGCGGCGGTGAGGCTGGAGAGCATCACCACCGGCATCGGATGGGCCTTCATCAGCTTGCGCAGGAAGGTGAGGCCGTCCATTCGCGGCATCTCCACGTCCAGAGTGAGGACGTCGGGATCGAGTTGCCGGATCCGTTCGCGGGCCTCGTAGGGGTCGCCGCACTCGCCGACCACCTCCAGGCCCGGGTGGGCGCTGAGCAGCCCGCAGAGCACCCGGCGCAGGGCGGGAGAGTCGTCGACCACCAGCACGCGCCGCCGGGGGGTCATGTGAACAGCTCCACGTCGCCGGCCACCGGGGCCTCCATGACGCGCTCGAAGTACTGGCGCTCGCGCTGCTGGATGGTGTCGTTGTTCATGCGCTCCAGCTTCTTCACCAGCACCTGCCCGGAGTGGGGGAAGAAGTAGACCTTGCGCGCCTGCGTGCCGCCCAGGTCCTCGGCCCACAGGGGGATGCCCTCCTCCTGCAGGAAGCGCCGGACGAAGGTGATGTTCTGCAGGCCGATGTCGGACAGGCCGCCCATCACCCGGCCGCCCCCGAACACCTTGGCCACCAGCCGGTCGCGGCGCGCCCCCAGGTGCAGCAGCCCGTTGATGAGCAGCTCCATGGCGCCGGCGCCGTAGCGGGCGGCGAAGAAGTGGTCGGCCTCCTGGGCCGAGCGGTTGTGGGGCAGCATGAAGTGGTTCATGCCGCCGACGAGCCCGACCGGGTCCAGGAGGCAGGCGGCGACGCAGGAGCCGAGCACGGTGACGATGACCTCGTCCTGGGTGGTGACGTAGTACTCGCCGGGCAGGATCTTCATGGCGAGGCAGCTGAAGTGCCGGTCGGAGTACTTGGAGGCGCTCCCCGCCATCAAGGGGGCCTTCATCACGGTCACCGGACCCCCTCCGAACGCTGGTAGAGGGTGTGGCCCAGGGAGGTGAAGCCGGCGGCCGCCTGCAGCAGGGACTCCGAGTGCCCGACCGCGAGCAGGCCGCCGGGCACCAGGCAGTCGCGGAACCGCCCCACGATCCGCTTCTGGGTCGGCTTGTCGAAGTAGATCATGACGTTGCGGCAGAAGATGGCGTCCATGCTCCCCGGCTCCGGCCAGGCGTCGCCGAGGAGGTTGTGCTGGGAGAACCGGACCAGGTCGCGGATCGCCGGCTGCACCTTCACCCTTCCCGCGTTCCCGCCGCGGCCGCGGAGGAAGCCGAGCCGCCGCCACTTGGCGTCGAGGTTGTCGAGCCGCTCCTCGGGGTAGATCCCGCGCTGGGCGTTGGCCAGCACGTTGCTGTCGAGGTCGGTGGCCAGGATCTCCACGTCCCAGTCGGGGAAGGCCTCGCGCATGACCATCGCCAGGGTGTAGGGCTCCTCGCCGGTGGAGCAGCCGGCGCTCCAGATGCGGGCACGGCCTGTATGGGCGCGGCCTGCGAGGGCACGGCCTGTATGGGCGCGGCCCGCGGGGGAGCGGCCCGCGAGGGCGCCGGCGGACGGCGTGCGGTCGCGGAACCAGGCCACCAGGCGGCTGAAATGGTGCTCCTCGCGGAAGAAGCTGGTCAGGTTGGTGGTGAGGGCATTGACGAACTCGACCCACTCCGGGGAATCCGGGTCTTCAAGGATCCGCAGGTACTCGTCATAGCTCCGCAGTCCGTGGGCGCGCAGCCGCTTGCCCAGGCGGGACTGCACCATGACCGACTTGTGGGTCGCCAGGGCGATGCCGCTGTGGCCGTGGAGCAGTTCCCGGATCCGCTGGAAGGCGCGCTCGGAGATCGGCTGCACGCCTTCGCTCGCGAACCGGCCCGTTTCCGGTTCCGGCGGGGCGCCGCGGGCGGCCGGCGGGGCCATCGGCTAGGCCCCCGGGACCGCGGCGAGGGTGTCCATCCTCAGCAGCCCCGGAATGTCGAGGATCAGGGACACCTGGCCGTTGCCCAGGATGGTCGCGCCGCTGATGCCCTCGACCTTGCGGTAGTGGGCCTCGAGGCTCTTGATCACCACCTGCTGCTGCCCGAGGACGTCATCCACCGCCAGCGCCGCGTGGCGTCCCTCGGATTCCACGACGCACAGCAGGGGCTGGGCCCCCGAGCTGCGCATCCCGGTCCCGGAGGCGGTCCCCAGGATCCGCGGAAGGCGCAGGACCGGGATGAAGTCGCCCCGGAGGCCGATGACCTCCCGGCTGCCCTGGAGGGTCTGCACTTCGCCCGCCTTGGGCAGGAAGGTCTCCAGCACCGACGAGAGCGGCAGCACGTAGACCTCCTCGCCGACCTGCACCGTGAGCCCGTCCAGGATGGCCAGGGTGAGCGGCAGCACCAGCCGGAAGGTCGTGCCCGCACCCAGGGCGCTCTCCACCTCCACCCGGCCGTTGAGCGAGGCGATGTTCTGCCTGACCACGTCGAGCCCGACGCCGCGGCCGGAGACGTCCGAGACCTGGCTGGCCGTGCTGAAGCCCGGGGCGAAGATCAGCGCGAAGACCTCCTGCTCGTCCAGGGCGGCTCCCGCGGGGACGATGCCCCGTTCCACGGCCTGGGCCAGGATCCGCGCGGGATCGAGCCCGCGCCCGTCGTCGGCGACCTCGATGAACACGCTGCCGCCCCGGCTGCTGGCGCGCAGGGTGATCCGGCCGGCCTGGGGCTTGCCGGCGGGGGCGCGGTCGGCACCCGCCTCCAGCCCGTGGTCCACGGCGTTCCGGACCAGGTGCGTGAGGGGGTCCACCAGCAACTCGACGAAGGTCTTGTCCAGCTCGGTGGCGGTGCCTTCCAGTTCCAGCTCGACCTCCTTGCCCAGCTGCTTGCCGAGTTCCCGGACCATCCGGGGGAAGCGGGAGAAGACCAGCTCCATGGGCACCATCCGCATGCCCATCACCTGCTCTTGGAGGTCCCGGGTCTGCCGGTCGAGCTGCTGCATGGCCTCCTGGATGCGGGTGGTGGAGGTCCCGCTCGCCGCCAGCTCGGCCCCGCTCTGGGCCAGCATGGCCTGGGTGATGACCAGCTCCCCGACCAGGTCGACGAGCCGGTCGACCTTCTCGGTGGAGACGCGCAGGGTCGAACCCTCGGCAAGGTTCCGCTTCCTCTGCTGCTGCTGGAGGGCCTTCTCCACGGTCTCCGGCCGGGCCGCGCCCATCCCCACCAGGATGTCCCCCAGCGGGTGCTGCTGGGCGAGGGCCTGGCGGACCGCGGCGGGGCTGACCTCGCCCTCCTCGACCAGCAGCTCGCCGAGCTTCGGGACCGGCCCCTCCGGCTTCAGCGGCGTGATGGCCACGTTGTCGCCCTCGTCCACGAATTCGAAGGCCTCCCGTACCGCCTCGACCGGGATGTCCCCCTCCAGCCGGATGTCCCAGGCGAGGGTGCAGGTCTCCGGGTCCATGTCCTCGATCCGGGACACCGAGGCCGGATCCAGCCAGATGCGGCAGGTGCCGAGCCTGCCGAGGTCCCGGAAGATCCGCTCCAGGTTGACGCCGCGCCGGAAGGTGTCGGGCGGGGCCGTGAACCGGATGTCGAGACCCCGCACCGGGCCGTTCCCGGCCGGGGGAGGGGCGGGCGCCGGCCGCCCCCCGCCGAAGCCCTTGAGGCGCGCCACGAGGGCCTCCTGGAAGGCCTGGTCCTCGTTCTTCAGGGGCGCGTCCGCGCGGGCCTGGGCGAGGTGCTTGCGCAGCAGGTCCACCGAGGACAGCAGGATGTCGAGCAGGTCAGCGTCCAGCCGGAGCGCACCCTGGCGCACCGGCTCGAGGGTGGTCTCGAGCTCGTGGGTGAAGGCGGCGATGGCCGGGAACCCGAAGGTGGCCGCGTTGCCCTTGATGGAGTGGGCCATCCGGAACAGGGTGTGGAGGTCCTCCTCCTCCAGGGCCGCGAGGTCGAGCCGCAGCAGCATGGCCTCCAGGGAGTCCACCAGCTCCGCGGCCTCCTCGAAGAAGGCGTTGCGGAATTGCGCGATCGGATCGACCATGGCGCCCTCAGACCACCTTGTTGACGATTTCGAGCAGCTTCTCGGGGCTGAAGGGCTTGACGATCCAGCCGGTCGCGCCGTTCTCCCGCCCCTTCGCCTTCATTTCGGGGCTCGCCTCGGTCGTGAGGATCAGGATCGGGGTGAAGCGGAACTCGGGCAGGGCGCGCAGGCTCTTCAGCAGGGTGATGCCGTCCATCCGGGGCATGTTGATGTCGGTGATGACGAGGTCGAGGCTCCGGCCCTTGACCTTCTCGAGGGCGTCCACGCCATCCGACGCTTCGACCACCTCGAACCCGGCGGACTGGAGGGTGAAGGCGATCATCTGCCGCATGGTGGCGGAATCGTCGACGG
>JAYRFV010000180.1:0-9812 GCA_041908165.1 Holophagales bacterium
CCAGGTCCGGACCCCGTTCTCGCCGAGCCAGCCGGTGACGAAGGGCAGGAGCGAGAGCCAGAACAGCAGGTGCATGTTGGCCCAGAGGATCCGGCCGTTGACCTGGTGCGCCGCCTGCAGCAGGTGGTGGTGGTTGTTCCAGTAGATGCCGATGTAGGCGAAGGAGAGCACGTAGCTGAGCAGCACCGGCAGGATCGGGCGGAGGGCGGCCAGGCTGGCGTCGCCGTGGGGCACCTTCATCTCCAGCACCATGATGGTGAGGATGATCGCCAGCACGCCGTCACTGAAGGCCTCGAGGCGGTTCTTGTGCATCACGGCTCCCGGGATGGCCGATTATCGCCGCAGCAGGCCGAAGGTGATGCGGTGGCCGAGGCCGCGCTCGAGCCGGATCCGGGCCATGGCGATGGGTTCCTGCAGGCCGATGGATTCCCCGGCCCCCGACCATGAGGGGGATCTTCCCGTTCAACGATCCCCGTTCCGTCCTCCCGGACGGCCGATGCGCCAGGCCAGTCCGGCGTTGAGGGACAGGCGCGGTGCGCCTTGGGTGAGTCCGGCCTCGACGCCCACGTCCGCGCAGAGGTTGGGGGTGAGGTCCCGGCTCAGGGCCAGGATGCTGCTCACCGCCCGTGCGTTCAGTTCGGTGGCGGCCAGCGCGTAGGTGTCGAGGGTCAGGTTCCAGCCAGGGGACAGGGCGCAGGTCACCGCCAGGGACACGGCGCCCTGGCGGACCCGGCCCTCACGTTCGCAGCGGCCGAGCCAGTTGACCCCGGCGTTGAGATCGAAGGCCCAGCGCCCGAGGGTGCGGGAGGCGGTCAGCAGAAGGGTGTCGTCGTGCCGGCCCGTGCCGATCCCCTTGCCGACGCTGGCGCGCGGGAACTTGTGCCAGTAGGCCAGGCCCAGGTCCAGGCCCGCCGCGTCCTGGGGCAGGAACAGAACCTGCCCGCCGAGCAGCGGATCGCTGCAGCCCTGCTGGCCGTCCCCCTGCGAATCCTTGCGCAACGCCGGTCCGCTCCAGCCGAGGCGGAGGTCGAACCAACTGGTGATGCCCAGGTTCAGCTGGGTCGGGAAGCAGCGGTCCTCCGAACGGTCCCGGTTGGAGATCGGCTGGGCTCCGAATTCGAGTTCGAGCACCCCCGGTTCCGCCGGCGCCGCGGAGGTGCTGAACAGGGGCCGGCAGGCCTTGGGGGCGGGTTCCTCGGTGGCGTCCTGGCCGAGCAGGAAGGAGGGGAGGAGGAGCATCGACAGGGCGAAGCCAAGGCGCTTCATGGCGCATCTCCGGAACAAGGTGATTGGGGCGCAGTCTCCGTTGCGCTTGAGACAGCATCTCAGTATCTCTGTCTCCACCCCGCGAACAAGACCTTCCGGCCTGGATGTGAGGAGGATCACCACCCCGGCAGGGTCAATGAACCGGCACCGTCCATCGGTGGCGGGCGGGCGTCAGCCCACCTGGCTCCGAGGGGCGCGGATTCAGGCCTTTCGGCCTTCGGCTTCCGGGGCCAGCAGCACGACCTTGGGGTAGGCCACCCGGAAGCCGTGGCGCTCCATGTTGCGCTGGCTGGGGCTGCCGGGGGCGGTGCCGCTGGCGGCGAGGTCGCAGCCGGCGGCGCGCGCGGCGGCGAGGCGGGCGCGGATCAGGGCGCCCTGCACGCCGCGGCGGCGCTGGCTCGGGGGGACCCCGGCGCCGGAGAGGACCGCGGTGCCCTGATGGAGGAACAGGGTGCCGCCGCCGACCAGGACGCCATTCCGGTAGGCCCCCCAGAGCTGGGTTCCGGCGGCCCGGGCGGGGCCGAGCATGGATTCGACGAGGTCATCCGGAACCGCTTCCGGCTCCTGCTCCATGAACCCGCCCATCACCACCCGGAGGAAGCCCGCGGGGTCGGCGCCCGGGCGCAGTTCCAGGCCCTCCGGAGGGTCCACCGCCGGCAGGTCGTCGTCGAGGATCCGGCTCCAGGCGAACTGGAATTCCTGCACCCGATAGCCGCGCCGGGCCAGGGCCTCGAACAGGCCGGGATCGGCGAGCGGGCAGAGCTCGAACTGCGGGCGCCCTCCGCGCTGCGACAGGTGGGCCTCGATCCGGTCGAGGTCGGCCGCCTCGACCGGGCCGTGCAGCCCCACGGCCAGGGCCTGGCTGAGCGGATGGCCGGGGCCCAGGAACAGGGCCAAGCCACCCTTCGCCTCGATCCAGCTGCCCGCCGGCTCGGCCTCGCACGAGGCCCGGTTCTGCTCGGCCTGGGCGTGTTCCAGGTGGAGGGCCAGGGCCCGCCAGGCTTCATTCCGATCGGACTGGACCGCGTCCAGCTGGCGGGCGAGGTCGGGTTCCATGCGTGCCTCCTCGAGGGTCCGGGTCAGGCTGGGGAGGTCCGGAACCGCCCCAGCAGCGCGGCGCTGGCCAGCCCCAGCAGGGCGCAGCCGCCCCAGGTGGCCGCCGGGCCCAGGCGGGCGTAGGCCAGCACGCCGAGCCAGGGGCCGAGGGCCAGGGCGGCGGCGAAGGAGAGCGAATAGAGGCCCATGTACTCGCCGCGGCGGTCCGCCGGGGCCAGGGTGGCGACGGCGTCGCTCATGGCTGGCAGCAGGATCATCTCGCCGAAGGTCCAGACCACCACCGTGCCCAGCAGGGGCAGCCGGTCGTGGGCCAGGCCGGTGAGGCCGAAGCCGAGGGCGTAGCACAGGCACCCCAGGGCCAGCTGGCGGCCGTGGCTCCAGCGCGCCATCCCCAGGTTCAGCGCGATCTCCAGGACCACGATCAGCAGCGTGTTGAGGGTGAAGATCAGGCCGAAGAAGCGGGTGCCGAGCCCGAGGTCGCGCACCACCCACAGGGGCAGGGCCCCCTCGATCTGGAAGAACACCGCCAGCACCGGAAGGAAACCCAGCAGCAGGTAGGCGAGGCGGCCATCCGTCCAGGGGCTGCGCCCGGGCGCGCCGCCTTCGGCCGGCGCGTTGGGGATGCGCCCCAGGAACAGCACCAGCAGCATCCCCGAGACCACGGTGGTGAACCCGTCCACCCAGAACACCCAGCGGAAGTCGTGGTGGGCGATCAGGCCGCCCAGGGCGGGGCCCACCGCCATCCCGAGGTTCACCGCCAGCCGGTGCAGGGCCCAGACGGCCTTGCGCTTCTCCGGCGGAGCCTGGCCCACCAGCAGGGCCATGGCCGAAGGCCAGAAGGCCTGGCCGAGGGCGGCCCAGACCCCGACCAGCAGGAAGAGCAGCGGGCGCCCGGCCGCGAGGGGGATCGCCAGGAGCACCGCGCCGGACAGCAGAAGGCTGGCCTTGAGCACCCGGGCGTGGCCCAGGCGGTCGGCCAGCCGCCCGGACAGGGGCGCGCTGACCAGGCCGCCTGCGCCGTAGACCATCATCGCGACCCCGGCCTCCTCGGCCGACCAGCGCCGGCCTTCCGTGAGGTAGAGCAGGAGGAAGGGCAGGGCCATGGTGCCCAGCCGGTTGACCAGGGTGGTACCACAGACCAGCCAGACGGTGGCCGGCAGACCGGACAGGCCCTGCCAGGGGTGTCTCACCCGGGTCCGCCGGTGATCGGCCGGCCGCTGCGGCACCACTCGCTCCAGCTGCCGACGTAGAGGGCGGCGCCCGGAAGGTCGGCCAGTTCCAGGGCCAGCAGCGTGTGGCAGGCGGTGACTCCGCTGCCGCAGTGGACCACCAGGCGGTCCGCCGGGGTGCCGTCCAGCAACCGCAGGTAGAGGTCGCGCAGGTCCGCCGCCGGCCTGAACCGTCCGTCGGAGTCCAGGTTCTCGGTCCAGGGCAGGTTCACCGAACCGGGAATGCGGCCGGGCACCGGGTCGATGGGTTCGGCCTCACCCCGCCAGCGTTCCCGGCTTCGCACGTCCAGCAGCTTCCAGGCTGGGTCGGAGGCGCAGGCAGCGGCCGCCTCGGTGTCCGCCCTGGGGAGGGACCAGTTCAATTCCGCCATCGGCGGTCGGGGGGCCAGGGTGGCGGCCTCGGTGACGAGCCCGAACCCCTCGGCGGCCGCGGCCTGGAGGCCACCGTCCAGGACCGCGCAGGCGGTGTGTCCGGCCGCGCGCAGCATCCACCAGGCGCGGGCGGCCGCGTTCCCGCCACCGGCGTCATCGTAGACCACCACCGGGACCCCGGGCGCCACGCCCCAGGCCCCGAGGCGCGCCGCCCAGGCCTCCGGTGAGGGCAGCGGGTGTCGCCCGCCGTTCGCGGGATCATGTCCGGGCCCCGCAGCCGTGGAGAGGTCCGCCTCCAGGTCGGCGGGCAGCGCGCCGGGCAGGTGGCCGGCGTCGTAGGCGGCCTTCGTCCGTGCGTCGAGCAGGACGAAGGGCCGGCTCAGCCGGCGAAGGCGCTGGGGGCTCAGCAGGGGACCCATGGAGCTATGATGCGAACATCTGCCTGGAGCGCGCCATGGCTGTTCGCGGATTCCTCCCCTTCCTCGCCGCCGCGGCGGTGCTCGCCACCGGCTGCGGCGTGGGCGGCGGGGGCGAGACGATCCCGGCGGGCCGGCGCGAGGACGCTTCGGCGGTGGCCTGGGTGGACGCCGACGGCGTCCGCCACAGCCTGGCCGAATTGCGCGGCAAGGTGGTGCTGGTGGATGTCTGGGCCACCTGGTGCCCGCCCTGCCGGCGCAGCCTGCCGGAGGTGGCGGACCTCCAGCGCAAGGGCGGCGAGGACTACGCGGTGCTGGCTCTGAGCGTCGACAAGAACGGCTGGCAGGCCGTTCGTCCCTACCTGGCCGAGCACCCGGAACTCGGCCTGCAGGCCGGGGTGCCCGACGGCTCCGCAGGACTGCGGCCCCTCGGCAGCGTGCGCGCCATCCCCACGAGCTTCGTGATCGACCGCCGGGGCGGGATCCGCAGCCGCTGGTCCGGATTCATCGCAGGCAAGGCCGGCAGGGCCCTGAAGGAGGCGCTTGCCGAGCGGGGCTGATCCTGCGCTGCGGCCCTGGCTGCTCGGCCTGGGCACCCTGGCCCTGGCTGGATCCGGACTGCTGGCCGGGATCCTGCACCTGCCCTCGCCCTGGCCGGGCGTCCTGGGGACCCTGCTGGCGGCCGGGCTGCTCCTGATGCTGGGGGTCATGGCGGCCGGGGCCTGGGTCGGGACGCCGTTCCGCCTCGCCACCTTGGCCGAGGGCTGGCTGCTGCGCTGGACCGCGCGGTTCGCCGCGGATCCGGGCGCCTTCCTGTACCGCTGGGCCGAGGCGGCGCCGGACATCGACCGGGCCCGGGAACGGCTGCAGGGGGCCGCCGACCGGGGCCACCTTGCCGCCCTCCGGGACCTGGGCCGGGACTACCTGGAGGGGGCCATGGGCAGCACCGCCCGCGCGGCAGGCCTGCCCTGGCTGCAGCGGGCGGCCGACCGTGGCGATCCGGAATCCGCCTACTGGCTCGGGGAGGCCCTCCGCTGGGGCATCGCACCTGCCCGGCACCCCGAGGAAGCCCTCCGCCGCTACCTGCAGGCGGCCCGGGGCGGCTACCGGCCGGCGGCCCTCTGGCTGGCCCGGGCCTTCGCCAGCGGCGACGGCGTGGCGGCGGACGAGGCCGAGGCGCTCCGCTGGAGCCAGCGTGCAGCCGCCCTCGCCGGACCCGAGTCGCCCGGTCCGGGCCTGCCGCAGCGGCTGGCGGACCGGGGCGGGCGGATCGCGGCCGTGGCCGGAGAGTTCCGCCGGGCCGCCGACCAGATCGAGGGGATCCTCTGGCCGCAGCGGTGGGTCCGCGTGGGGGTCTGGTCGATCACCGTGCTGATGCTGCTGCTGGGGGTGCTGGTGGTCCTGGTGATGCCACCGCTGCGGACGATCGCGATCCTCTGCGCGGTCTGGCTGGCTTGCGCCGCCGGGCTGCTCCGCATGTACGGGCTGGGCACGCGGAAGGCCGGCCGCGGGACCGTCCGGCTCCAGGACCGGGCCCGGTCGGGGGACCCCGGGGCCTGCCTCGAGCTGGGCCGGCGCTTCGAGAGCGGCGACCCGGACCTCCCGCGGGATCCCGGGGAGGCGCGGCGCTGGTACCGCCGGGCGGCGGATGCGGGGAACCTGGAGGCGGCCGTGCGGCTGGCCGACCTGCTGGCCTGGGGCATGGGCGGCCCGAAGGACGGCGCCGAGGCGCGCCGCCTGCTGACCCGTGCGGCGGCGCTCGGGCTGCAGGAGGCCCACACCCGGCTGGGCCGCATGGAGGCGGGACTCAGCGAAGCCGCCGGACCGGCCGATGAGGCAGGTGGAGGCGACCGCCGATGAAAGCGCCCTGGATCCTGGCCTTCCTGCTGCTGTCCGCGGGCTGCGTCCAGGACCGGCCCCGGCGGGTCCAGAACGACAACCTGGGCATCGCCGCCACCTTCCCCGGGGAGGCCCGGCTCTCGAAACGCGAGGAGGACACGCCGTTCGGGCCGATGCAGTGGTTCGACACCGCCTTCGTGCCCACCGCGCGGCTCGACGAGAGCTTCCACGTCGCCGTGGGCAACCTGCCCCCGGGCAGCAAGGGCGGCTCCTCTCCCGAGCAGGTGCTCGCCACCTTCCAGGGCTGGCTCTCCGCCCAGCTGGGACCGGTTCAGCGCGGCCCGGTGCCGCCCGCCCTGGAACCTGGTTTCCGCTACCGCCGGGCCCTGGCCAGCCGCTGGACCGAGGGCGTGGTCGTGGTGCGCCGAGGCCGGATCCACCACGCCCAGGCCAGCGTCCGGAGCGAGGCGGATCCGCGGGTGAAAGCCTTCCTGGACGGGTTCGAGGTGAAGTGACCGGTCCGGTGGCGCGCTCAGGCGCGGGGCTCCGCCAGCCGTTCGATCCACTGCAGCACCTCCGCTTCCGCCGCCGTGGCGGGCACCGTGAAGGGGGCCTCGGGAACCCGGTCGCCCACACCGAGGAAGGGAATTCCTGCCCGCCGCGCGGCCTCCAGGTCGTGGGGGCGGTCGCCGAGGTAGAGGCGGGGTGCGCGGCTGCCGGCGAGGCCAAGGAGGTCGGCCCGGTCGAGCCCGGGCTGGCTGCCGAAGCGCGGCAGCCCGGGCGGGATCTCCAGGCGCTCGAGCTTGAAGTCCAGCACGCGCGGCGCGTTGCCCGAGACCACGGCGACGGGGACCCCGGCCGCGTGAAGGGAGCCCAAGGCATCGACCAGCCCGGAGAAGGCCTGGTGGGCAGGCGGAACCTCGGGGAACGCGGCCTGGAAGCGCTCCAGGCAGCCTGCCTGGTAGGCATCGTAGTGGTCCTCGTCCAGGGGGCGGCCGAATCGGGCCAGGTGCAGCTCGGCCACGATCTCCCAGTCGGTGCTGCCCGCGCAGGCCGTGAGCTCCTCCGCCCCCGGCTCTTCGCCCCACAGCGAGGCCAGCGCCCGGCGGAGCAGGAGGTAGCCGCCGCCGAAACTGCCGAGGGTGCCGTCGAGGTCGAAGCAGATGGGCATGGGGATCCGCCGGTTGCCCCGATTTTCCCCCAGCCGTTCACGCGGCGGTGACCCAATCTGCTCCAGCTTCCTGGCATCCTCGGGGGATGCTGTCCCGCGCACTCCGGAACCTGGCCCTGCTGACGCCGCTGCTGCTGCAGGCCCAGGGACCGGGGAGGCCCGCGCCCGCCGGCAAGGTCGAGGCCGACCCAGGGCCGCGGGCCCGGTCGAAGCGTGGCGAGGCCGATGGCCTGCGCTACCTGGTGGTGCTGCACCTGCGCGGCGAGGAGAAGCCCTGGGAGACCCGCTTCACCGTGCTGCCCACACCGCCGGTGCAGAGCCACAACCGGGTGAAGAAGCCCCGCCTGGGTGGCTGGAGGCTGGAGGCCGACCGGGCCCAGGGAACCCCCAACGCCCACTCCTTCCTCCTGGCCCGGGCCGAGCGCCTCCTGTTCCTGTCCGGCATCGTCCCCCAGGCCGATCCGGAGCCCTTCGTGCTGCGCTTCGGCCCGCGTTCCTGCCCGGTCTGGAAGGTGCAGGTGCCCAAGGGCGTCAGGGCCTCGGCCTACCTGGCTGAAGTGAACCCCGGCCTGCTGGCCCTGTGCGACCTCAGCGCCAGCTTCGAGAAGGGCGACATCCGGTCCATCGAGCTCCACCTGGAGGGCGTCGGCCTGAAGCCGGGTTCAGCCCCCCCGGAGGACGGCACCTCCCTGCTCACCACCCTGCAGCGCTGGTCGGCCACCGGCAGCGCCGGCGAAGGGCCCGCCGGCGGCGGCACGGAAGGGGTGAGCTGAGGCGGACCCGCCTCCGGGTTCAGTTCAGGGTCAGCGTCGTCGTGCTCTTCCGCTGGCTCTGCTGGCCGAGGCCGCTGTTCTGGTTCTCGCTCGCGATGTGGACCGCCACCAGCCGGCTGCCGGTGCGGGCGAAGTGCAGCTCTTCGGCGTTGGACCCTTCGAAGCTCACGAAGAACCGGCTGCCCTTGAACTTCACCGAGCTGGCATAGGCCAGGGGAAGTCCGTCCGTGCCGAGCCACAGGCGGGCATCGACCTTGAGGTCCTTGATGTACTTCCGCTGGCTGGCGGGGATCCGCGGCTCGACCTTGAGCACCAGCAGGCGCGCCGGCTTCCCGTTCCAGGCCTCGGTCCGCTCCTCCTGGACCCTGGCCTGGGCCCGGTCGAGTTCCCGCAGCAGGGGGCCCGCGTAGTTCAGGTACTCGGAGACCCCCACCGCGCCCAGGCTGTCCATGGCCAGGCGGGTCGGGACCGACTTCTCGGGGTCCAGGGCCTGGGCCCGGGCCTCCGCCTGGGCCTGCTGGAGCAGACCGCGGGACCAGCCGATGCGCACGCCCTGGGGCCCGTCCTCCACCTGGGCGCTGGCCCGTCCCTGGGTGACCACCGGCTTCTTGTCGTCCACCACCTGCCGCCAGATCTGCACATCCGCGGTGGCCTTCACGCCTTCGCCGCCGCTCAGCCGGGCCAGGCCGGACTTAAGGTCGGAGAGGGCATCGGCCTGCAGCAGAGCGGTGGAGGCGAGCAGGGCGGTTCTGAGCAGCATGGGGGCTCCTTGGAATCGGGGTGCGGATCCCTCCCCCGAGGTTCCCGCGGATCCGCAGCCTACGTGCGGCCGGGGTCGGGGCTTAGAGGCCATTCCGGAATGCGGCGGGTCCGCGCGCGAGGCGCATCCTGAAATGGCCCCTTAGGCGAGGCGCAGGGCCTGAAATGGGCCCTCGGTTTTCGGGCCGGATGGATGTAGAATCAACGGTTCGGCCCATCCTGGGTCGCGCCCCGACGCCTTGACAACCTCGACCCGCCCCGAGATCCCATGACCGCCATCGAGAAGCTCCGCAACGTCGCCATCATCGCCCACGTCGACCACGGCAAGACCACGCTGGTGGATGCCATGTTCAAGGCGGCCCACATGTTCCGCGACAACCAGCGGGTCCAGGAGCGGGCCATGGACAGCAACGACCAGGAGCGGGAGCGCGGCATCACCATCCTGGCCAAGACCACCTCCCTGCACTGGGGCGGCCACCGCTTCAACATCGTGGACACCCCCGGCCACGCCGATTTCGGCGGCGAGGTGGAGCGCGTGCTCAGCATGGTGGACTCCGTGCTGCTGGTGGTCGACGCCTTCGACGGCCCGATGCCGCAGACCAAGTTCGTCACCCGCAAGGCGCTGGCCCTCGGGCTCAAGCCGATCGTCGTGATCAACAAGGTGGACCGGCCCGGGGCCCGGCCGCTGTGGGCGCAGGACGCGGTCTTCGAACTGCTCATCGAGCTCGGCGCCAGCGACGAGCAGCTGGACTTCCCCTGCGTGTTCGCCTCGGCCCGGGAAGGCTACGCGATGCTCGACGCCAACGAGGCCTCGGAGACGCTCGACCCGCTCTTCGACACCATCGTCAAGCACTGCCCGGTCCCCAAGGGCAGCGTGGCGGAGCCGCTGCAGCTGCTGGTCACCCTCATGGACTACAACGACTTCGTCGGA
>JAYRFV010000181.1:0-11314 GCA_041908165.1 Holophagales bacterium
CCCGAGGCCCCCTCTCTGGTGGCCCGGCCGGGGGGGGGGGGGGGGTACCCCGGCCCCCCGGCCCCCCCCCGCGGAACATCAGGTATGGATGTGCGAGACCAGCCCGGCCAGTTCGCTCTCGTCCACCTTGCCCAGGCAGCTCTTGCAGAGCCCGAAGATCTGCAGGCTGTGGTGCAGCGGCTTGAACTTCCGCTCGGCGCAGATGGCCTCCTGGAGCGCCTCCAGGTCCGGGCGGTAGAACTCGATCACCTGGCTGCAGCGCAGGCAGATCAGGTGGTCGTGGTGCTCCCCGGGCTTCAGCACCTCGTACTGCGCCTGCTGGTGGCCCAGGCTGTCCTTGCGGAGCAGCCCGCACTGCACGAGGAGGTCCAGGGTCCGGTACACGGTCGCCCGGCTGACGTCCTCGCCGCGCTGCTTGAGGGCGAGGTGCAGGGTGTCCGCGTCGAAGTGGCTGCCCCAGCTCAGCACCGCCGTCAGCATGGCCCTGCGCTCCCCGGTCAGCTTGAGCTGGCGGCCGCGGAGAAAGCTTTCGAACCGGGCCTGCTCGGCGGAAAATTCCTTGGCATTCGTTTCCTGGCGAGCCTTCATCGCGGGCACTCCTGGAGACAAGTCTACGCAATGCGTCCTTATAGTCATGAACCCTTTTTTTCCGGTAAAATGATCATTCACCCCTTCCAGAGGATTCTTCCATGGCCCTTGTCGTGATCCAGGCACCTCCTCTGTCCGCGGCTCAGAAACGGCGGATCGGGGACCGGGTCCTGGGCGCCCTCCACGAGGAGGGCGTCCCCGCCGCCGCCTCGGTGGTGCTGTTCAAGGCCGAGGAGGCGGACCTCTACCTGGACGGGGGCCTGCTGCACGAGATCCAGGCCGCGCCCCGGCCCGCGGAACCCGCTGCGCGCCCGGAGCCGGAGCAGGCCGAACCCGCCCCGGCCCCCCTGCAGTTCCTGACCCCGGCGGCCTCGCCCCGCGGCAAGGGCCGCCGCACCAAGGCCGACCTCGCGGACCTCAAGGAGCGGCTGGTGCAGGCCCTGCAGGATGACGGCGCCCTCTCCAGCTTCGAGGCCCAGGCCCGGCTCGGGCTCAAGGACGACGACGGCGCCCCGGCCACCCTGCGGCGCTTCTTCGGCGAACTCGAGGAGGCCGGCCTGATCGTCAAGCAGGGCCAGAAGCGCGGCACCCGGTACGTCTGGCGGGGGCTGGTGCAGGCGGTCCCCCCTGCCCTCCCGCCGGTGCGGCTGGTCAAGAAGGGCGACGAGCCCGAAGGGTAGCGCCGCGCCGGACCATGGACTGGTTCGTCCGCGACTTCGACCACGGGGCCTATTTCGACCTGTACCGCGACAAGGAGCGCGACGCCGCCACCGAGGGCCCGGCCCTGGCCGCCTGCCTCGACCTGCCCGCCGGCGCCCGGGTGCTCGACCTCCCCTGTGGCTGGGGCCGGCTGCGGCCGCACCTGCGGGCGCGCGGCTACGCCTGCGCCGGCGGCGACCTCAGCGCCCTGAACCTGCGCCGGCACGCCGCGGAACACCCCGGCCCGGTCGTGCGGATGGACCTGCGCGCCCTGCCCTTCCGCGACCGCTGCGCCGACGGCGTGCTCTGCGCCTACACCTCCTGGGGCTACTTCCGCAGCCTCGAGGAGAACCTGCAGCAGCTGCGGGAATTCGCCCGGGTGCTGCGGCCCGGCGGCGCCCTGGTGCTCGACCTGGTGGGCCGCGAGGCCACCGCCCGCGCCATCGCCCTGGTGGAGGGCCGGTGGCTGGACCTGGAGGAGACGGGCGTGGCCTACCGCGAGCGGGTGCGCTGGAGCCCCGACCGCCGGCGGGTCGTCACCGACCGGATCTGCCGCGGCACCCGGTTCCGGCACGACATCTGGCTGCCCACCGACGGCGAGGCCCGCGCCGCCCTGGCCGCCGCCGGCCTGGGCGTGGAGCGCGGCTGGGGCGGCTACCGCGGCGAGCCCCTGGAACCCCTGTCCGAGCGCTGGATCTACCGCGCGGTCAAGCCCGCCTAGAGGCCCCGCAGCAGCAGCAGGTAGCCCAGGCAGGCCGCGCCCACCGTGGCCAGGCCGCCGGCCAGGCCCAGGCCCTGCACCAGCGCCCCGCCCAGCAGCGGCCCGAGCATCATGCCCACCGAGTAGGACACGTTCAGGATGCTGAAGCCGGAGGCGAAGCTCTGGCTGCCCATCCGCTCCACCTGGTCGGCCACCGCCGGGCTGCAGGGGCTGATGATGAAGCTGGTGGTCAGGCCGAAGGCGACCATGGCGGCGCCGACGCTCCAGGGACCGGGCAGCAGCGCCGGCAGCGGCAGCAGCAGGAAGGCCAGCAGCAGCCCGCCGCGCAGCACCCGGGTGCGGCCGACGCGGTCGCTGAGGCGGCCCATCCACGGCGAGGACAGGGCGTGCGCCAGGGCCATCGCCGCGAACAGCAGGCCGATGCCGCGGGGATCCAGCCGCAGCCGGGCGTCCATGTCGAGCGGCAGGGCCGACTCCAGCAGGGTCCAGGTGGCCGAGGCCAGCACCATCGCCCCGGCGAAGGCCCGCACCACCGGGTTGCCGAGCAGGGCCTTCCAGGGGATCGGAGGTTCCGCCACCGGCTCCTTCTCCTTCAGCAGGAAGGCCCGCCCGAGGGCGTCCACCACCACCAGCCCGATGCCCAGCAGGAAGGGCGCCTGCGGCCCCAGGTGGCGGTCGAGGAAGCCCGCCAGCGGCGGCCCCAGCAGCAGCCCGAGGTTGGCGCCGGCGAAGGCGATGCCCATCGCCTTGCCGCGGGACTCCGAGGGCCAGTGGTCGGCCACCAGGGCCATGCCCGGCAGCCAGGTGGCGGCCCCGGCCACCCCCTGCAGCGAGCGCGCCAGTAGCAGCACCGCGTAGTTCCGCGAATAGGCGAAGGCCAGGGTGGTGAAGGCCAGCCCGGCCAGGCCCCAGAGCATCGGCGCCCGGCGGCCCGCGCGGTCGGCGATCCGGGCGATCGGGAAGGTGGCCAGCAGCAGCGCCACGGCGTAGCTGCCGAACAGCAGCCCGACCTTCCAGGGCCCCAGGCCCATGGCCGCCGCGTAGCGCGGCAGCAGCGGCACCAGCAGGCCGTACAGCAGCGTGTCGACGAAGAAGGCGAGGGCCGTGACCGCGACGGCGGCGTGGCGGGGGAGGAGGCGCATGGAGTTCCAGGTTAGACCGGGCCCGGCCCGGAGCGGCAGCCCGGAACCGCCTTGGCAGGCCCGCGCGGCCGTGATACCCCTGAAGGTCGCGGAAGGCGGCCCTTGCGACCCGAGGAACTCAAGACGCTGGTGCAGGAAGTGGTGCGGGAGGTGCTCGCGCGCCAGGCCCAGGGCCGTCCCGCGGCGGGCGGCACCCGGGTGGCGCTCGGCTCCGACCACGGCGGGTTCGCCCTCAAGCAGCGCCTGAAGGCGTTCCTGGAGGGCCGCGGCGAGGCGGTGCTGGACGTGGGCACCCACACGCCCGAGGCCTGCGACTACCCGGACCTCGCCAAGGCGGTGGCGCGGGCGGTGCAGGACGGCTCCTGCCGGGCCGGCATCATGATCGACGGCGCCGGCATCGGCAGCAGCATGGTCTGCAACAAGTTCAAGGGCGTCCGCGCGGCCCTCTGCTACGACCTCAAGACCATCCTCAACTCGCGCCAGCACAACGACGCCAACGTGCTGACCCTGGGCGCCTCGGCCAACCCGCCCGAGGTGGTGGAGGAGATGGTCGCCACCTGGCTCGCCACCCCCTTCGAGGGCGGCCGGCACCAGAAGCGGGTGGACAAGATCGAGTCCTAAAAAGCGTTATGAACCACCAAGACACCAAGACACCAAGACACCAAGAAGAACGAATGTGCAAACAGGGAAAACTTCAACCAGGCCTGGCGACCAGACCTTTTTCTTTCCTTGGTGTCCTGGTGTCTTGGTGGTGATTTCATTTTGATCCCGGAGTCCCCATGGACGAGAAGAAGCTGGTCGAGTTGGTGACCCAGGAGGTGATGGCGGCGCTGGCGGCCAGGGGCGGGAGCCCGGCCGGGCCGGCCGCGGGAACCTGGGACCGGGACCTGGCGGCGATGATCGACCACACCCTGCTGAAGCCCGACGCCACCGACGCCGAGGTCGAGAAGCTCTGCGCCGAAGCGCGTGCCTACAGGTTCTGCAGCGTCTGCGTGAACACCTCCTGGGTGAGCCGCTGCCGCGACCTGCTGCGCGGCTCCGGGGTCAAGGTGTGCTGCGTGGTCGGCTTCCCCCTCGGCGCCATGGACAGCCGCAGCAAGGCCTTCGAGACCCGCGAGGCGATCGGCAACGGCGCCGACGAGATCGACATGGTGCTCAACATCGGCGCCCTCAAGAGCGGCGACCTGGACACCGTCGAGAAGGACATCCGCGCCGTCGTCCAGGCGGCCCGCGGCAAGGTCACCAAGGTGATCCTGGAGACCGGCCTGATCGACGACGCCCAGAAGGTCGCCGCCTGCCAGCTGGCCAAGAAGGCCGGCGCCACCTTCGTCAAGACCAGCACCGGCTTCGCCAAGGGCACCGGCGCCACCGCCGAGGACATCGCCCTGATGCGCCGCACCGTCGGCCCGCGGATGGGGGTCAAGGCGAGCGGCGGCGTGCGCAGCCTCGCCGACGCCCGCAAGATGATCGAGCACGGCGCCACCCGCATCGGCACCAGCAGCGGCGTCGCCATCGTCACCGGCGGCACGGGCTCGGGGTACTGAGAAAACATGAACCACGAAAAGCACGAAAGCCACGAAAAGGTGCTTTTCAAGGAGGCGTGTTTCGGGATCCAGGGGGCGGTGTTCGAGGTGTACCGGGAGATGGGGCCGGGTTTTCTCGAGGCGGTCTACCAGGAGTGCCTGGAACGGGAGTTTCGCCTGCGCGGCATCCCCTTCGAGCGCCAGCCGGCCCTGCACCTGGTCTACAAGAACGAGCCCCTGGAACAGAGCTACCGGCCCGACCTGCTCTGCTGTGGCCAGATCATCGTTGAGCTGAAGGCCGTCCGCGCGCTGCTACCCGAGCACCATGCCCAGGTCTTCCACTACCTGAAAGCGACCGGGTACCGCCTGGGCCTGCTGGTGAATTTCGGGTGCTACCCAAAAGCCAAAGTCGAGCGGATCATCCTGTGAAGGGAAATCAGGCAACCCTTTTTCGTGATTTTCGTGTCTTTCGTGGTTAAAGGATCCTTTCATGGCCGACCTCACCCTCCGCGCGTACGTCTTCATCGATTCGCTGCAGCCGCAGCTGGCGGCGTTCACCGGGCTGGGCTCGCGCGGCTTCCCGCCGGTGAAGGAGCAGGCCTGCATCTACATCGAGGTGGCGCCGGGGATCGCCATCAACCGGATGACCGACATCGCCCTCAAGACCGCCCGGGTGCAGCCGGCGGCGCAGGTGGTGGAGCGCACCTACGGCATGCTCGAGGTGCACGCCTTCGACAAGGGCGAGGTGCACAGCGCCGGGCAGGCGGCGATCGGCCACTTCGGCCTGGCCGAGCGGGACCGGCTGACCCCCTTCGTGGCCACCTGCGAGGTGGTGCGCTCGATCGAGCCGATGCACGCCCAGATCATCAACCGCAACCGCTACGGCCACATGATCCTGCCCGGCGACAGCCTGTTCCTGTTCGAGTGCGACCCGGCGGCCTACGCGGTGCTGGCGGCCAACGAGGCGGAGAAGGCGGCGGACGTGGCGCTGATCGACCTGAAGGCGTTCGGCGCCGTGGGCCGGCTGATGATGGCCGGCCGCGAGAGCGAGATCGACAGCGCCATGCAGGCCGCCATCGCCGCCATCAACGCCGTGGAAGGCAAGGCCTACAAGCCTCGCTAGGAAATCTTCGGCATGAAACTCATTTGTTAACATCTGATGGCATTTGAACAAATCACTGGAGGTTGAAAAGGAGGGCTGGAGAAAATCGCGATTTCCGGTTGCGCAATATTTACCTTGTCCCTACAATTTGCGAAACCATCTCAAGGAGACCGCATGACCCGCTCCGCCCTCCTCGCCCTGTGCCTGCTGGCCGGGGCCGCCACCGCCGCCCAGGCCCAGGCCAGCCACCTGCCGAGCGTCACGGTCAAGGATTTCGCCTCGATCCAGGTCAACCACAGCGACGACGGCGCCGGCACCGTCTTCCACCAGTGGACCGAGAAGCGCTTCGGCACCGGCGTCAGCTTCGACGGCGACGTCTACGCGCCGGCCAGCGGAAAGAAGGAGACCTTCGTCATCACCGACGCCGAGTTCACCGTCTTCTGCAAGGCCACCCCCGCCAATCCCGGCGCGATCCTGTTCAGCCCGATCATCAACGACGGCAGCGGCGCCGGCTTCATCTACATCACCCGCGTCCACCCCACGCTCACCGCCCTCGGCCGCGAGACCCTGCGGGTGAGCTTCACCAGCGGGGTGGTGGTGCCGCCCGGCTTCACCTTCAGCTTCCCGGGCATGACCCTGGGCAACTACGAGGTGCAGCGGGCGATCTTCTTCGGCTACTACACCAAGTAGGCGGCGGCGCTCCCCGGGGCCGGAGGACGCGCGCCTCCGGCCCCGGCCGCGTCCGGGTGTGCTAGATTGGGGCTCCGCCCCTTCGCGGGACGGCTGGAGGGTGCATGAGCGAAGCGCTGGGAATGATCGAGACGAAGGGCTTCGTCGCCATGACCGAGGCCTGCGACGCCATGGTGAAGGCCGCCCGGGTCGAGCTGGTGGGCTACGAACGGATCGGAGGCGGCTTCGTCACCGCCATCATCCGCGGCGACGTTGCGGCGGTGAAGGCGGCGGTGGACGCCGGCTCCCTGGCCGCGCAGAAGGTCGGCGAGATCGTCTCGGTGCACGTCATCCCGCGCCCCCACGACAACCTGGACAAGGTCCTGCCGCTGGGCCGCAAGCCGGCCGAATAGCCCGGAGCCCCCATGTTGATCGCCAAGGTGGTCGGCGACGTGGTGGCGAGCCACAAGGCCGAAGGCATCACCGGCCACAAGCTGCTGCTGGTGCAGCCGGTGGACGTCCACGGCGCGGCCAGGGGCAACGCCCTGGTGGCCACCGACAGCGTCGGCGCCGGCCCCGGCGAATGGGTGATCCTCTGCCAGGGCAGTTCCGCCCGGATGACCGCCGCCACCGAAGGGAAGCCGGTCGACGCCGTGATCATCGGCATCATCGACCGCATCCAGTTCGAGGGCGCGCAGGTCTACACGAAGGCCTGAGATGAGCCTCGACCGCGACCTGGTGGCCCGCATCGCCGAGCGCGTGCTGCGCGAGATGGACGGCGCCGCGGCACCGGCGCCCGCAGGGGCCCTGGCGGGCTCCTTCGCCGACGTCGGCTCGGCCATCGCCGCCGCCGAGACGGCCTTCCGCGCCTTCCGGGCGATCGGCCTGGAGCGGCGGGTGGCGATCATCGAGCGGCTGCGGGCGGGGCTGCGCGCCCAGGCGGAGATGCTCGCCCGGCTGGCGGTGGAGGAGACCGGGCTGGGCCGCGTCGAGGACAAGGTCAAGAAGAACCTGCTGGTGATCGACAAGACCCCCGGGCCCGAGGTGCTGCAGGCCCACGCGGTCTCCGGCGAGCACGGGCTGTGCCTGGAGGAGTGGGCGCCCTACGGCGTGATCGGCGCGATCACCCCCTGCACCAACCCCAGCGAGACGGTCATCAACAACGGCATCGGCATGATCGCCGGCGGCAATGCCGTGGTGTTCAACGCGCACCCGGCGGCGAAGCGCACCACCGCGGTCACCATCGACCTGATCAACCGGCTGCTGGTGGCGGAAGGCGCGCCGCCGAACCTGTTCACCTGCGTGGCCGAGCCCAGCATCGAATCAGCGAATGCCTTGATGCGGGCCAAGGGCATCCGCCTGCTGGTGGTGACCGGCGGCCCGGCGGTGGTGCAGGCCGCCTTCGCCGCCGGCAAGAAGGTGATCGCCGCCGGCCCCGGCAACCCGCCGGTGGTGGTGGACGAGACCGCCGACCTGGAGCAGGCGGCGCGCGGCATCGTCGCCGGCGCCAGCTTCGACAACAACGTGGTGTGCATCTGCGAGAAGGAGGTGATCGCCGTGGAGGCGATCGCCGACCGGCTGAAGCGGGCCATGGTCCAGGCCGGCGCCTACGAACTGAAGGGCGGCGAGATCGCCGCGGTGGAGAAGCTGGTGGTGGAGGCCGACGGCCTGCACCCGAAGAAGGACTGGGTCGGCAAGGACGCCGCGCTGATCCTGCGCGCCGCCAACATCCCCACCAGCGGCGCGCCGCGCCTGCTGTTCGCCGACGTGCCGTTCCAGCACCCCTTCGTCCAGGGCGAACTGCTGATGCCGCTGATCGGCTTCTGCCGCGCCCGCGACGTGCACGAGGCCATCGACCTGGCCCGCCAGGCCGAGCACGGCTTCCGCCACACGGCCAGCATGTACTCGAAGAACATCGACCACCTGCACGCCATGGCGGTGGCCATGGACTGCTCGATCTTCGTGAAGAACGGCCCCAACCTGAACGGCCTGGGCGCCGAGGGCCCCGGCCCCACCTCCTTCACCATCGCCTCGCCCACCGGCGAGGGCATGACCACCGCCGTGAACTTCGTCCGCAAGCGCCGCTGCGTGCTGAAGGACCACTTCCGGATCGTGTAAAAAAATTCACCACCAAGACACCAAGACACCAAGAACTGAAAAGACCTCACTTGAAAGTGCTCTCGTGTTGCAATCTCCGGATGGACACTCAGTTCTACAGGCCGTAGAAAAAACTGCTTTTCTTGGTGTCTTGGTGTCTTGGTGGTGAATCCTTTTCTCCCTTTTTTCTAAAGCCAACCCATGACCCCGAAACCTTCCAGCGCGCCGATCCCCACTCTGGGGGTGGTGGAGCTGTCGAGCATCCCGAAGGGGCTGCGGATCTGCGACCTGATGCTGAAGAAGGCGCCGGTGCGGGTGCTGCGGGCGGCGCCGGTGGGCTGCGGCAAGTTCCTGGTCACCCTCACCGGCGACGAGGCCAGCCTGCAGGAGGCGGTGGACGAGGGGCGGGCCGCGGCGGAGCCCTACCTGGTGGCCTCCATCGTGCTGCCCAACGTGCACCCTGCGGTGGTGCGGGCCCTGGCCGGCGGGACGCCGGCGGCGGGGGCCCTGGACGCGGTGGGGGCGCTGGAGGCGCACAGCCTGGCCAGCCTGATCCGGGCCGCCGACCTGGCGGTCAAGACCGCCGACGTCCAGCTGCTGGAGCTGACCTTCGACCGCGACCTGGGCGGCAAGGGCTACTTCACGCTGTGCGGCGAGCTGGCCGAAGTGGAGGCCGCCCTGGAGGCGGCCGAGCGGCTGGTGCAGGCGGAGGGGCACCCGGTGCAGCGCGAGATCCTCGCCCGTCCCCACGAGGGGATGGACGCCATCCTGAGGGGGCGCTGATGCAGCTGGCCCGGGTCCAGGGAGAGGTGGTCGCCAGCGCCCGGGAGCCGCACCTGGCCGGCTGGCGGTTCCGGATCATCCTGCCGGTGGACGAGCTGGACCGGCCCCTCGGGGAGCCGCTGGTGGCGGTGGAGGTGGTGGCGTCTCGGGTCGGCGACCGGGTGATCTGGATCGACGCGCGGGAGGCGCCGAAGGCCCTGCCCGGCGGCTACGGCGCGGTGGACGCCTGCGTGGTGGGCATCGTGGACGCGGCGGGCTGAGATGATCCTGGCGCAGGTCATCGGCCCGGTGGTCGCCAGCGAGAAGCTGGCCTTCTTCCATGGCCACAAGCTGCTGGTGGTGCGCGAGCTGCTCGGCGACGGCAGCCCCGGCGGGCGCACCCTGGTGGCCCTGGACACGCTCCAGTCCGGCCCCGGCGACGACGTGCTGGTGGCCAAGAACGGCGGCGCCGTGGACGACATCCTGCACCACAAGGACTGCCCCGCCAACGTGGTCATCGTCGCCAAGGTCGACCGGGTGGAGCGCGACGCCTGGCTGAAGGAGAACGGGTAGGCGCCCCGCGCCGGCCCCTCCCTACATCCGGTCCAGCGGGCTGGTCACGCCCCGGCCGCCGCGGTTGAGCACGTGGGTGTGCCCGGAGCAGGAGCGAAGGGCCACCGGCGCGCAGCGACGGCCCGCAGGGTGCGGCCCAGGAGGGGCCGCATGAGGATCCCCGGCGCGACGCGCCGGCCCTTGCAGAATCACATCCGGTCCAGCGGGCTGGTCACGCCCCGGCCGCCGCGGTTGAGCACGTGGGTATAGATCATCGTCGTCTCCACATCCTTGTGGCCCAGCAGCTCCTGCACGGTGCGGATGTCCTGGCCGTCCATCAGCAGGTGGGTGGCGAAGGAGTGGCGCAGCACGTGCGGGCTCACCGGCCGGGCCAGGCCGGCGGCGCGGGCCGCCACCCGCACCGCCTTCTGCACGCTCTCGGGGTGCAGGTGGTGGCGGCGCACCTCGCCGCTGCGCGGGTCGGCCGAGCGCAGCGCCGAGGGGAACACCCACTGCCAGCCCCAGGCGCGCGGGGCGGTGGCGGACTTCCGGGCCTGGGCGTCCGGCAGGAGCACCGCGCCGAAGCCCTCGGCCAGGTCGCGCTCGTGCAGGGCCCGCACCCGCTCCAGGTGGCCGCGGAGGTCGGCGGCCAGGCGGCCGGGCAGCATGGTCACCCGGTCCTTGCCGCCCTTGCCGTCGCGGACGATGATCTCCCGGCGGTCGAAGTCCACGTCCTTGACCCGCAGCCGCAGGCCCTCCATCAGCCGCATCCCGGTGCCGTAGAGCAGCCGCGCCAGCAGCGCCATGGTGCCCTCCATCCGGTCCAGCAGCGACCGCACCTCCACCGGGCTCAGCACCACCGGGATGCGGCGGCTGCGCTTGGCCTGCACCACCTCGTCGAGCCACGGCAGATCCACCCCGAGGGCGTGGCGGTAGAGGAACAGCAGGGCCGCCTTGGCCTGGTTCTGGGTGGACGCCGACACCTGCCGCTCCACCGCCAGGTGGCCCAGGAAGGCCGCCACCTCCGCCGCCCCCAGCTCGCGCGGGTGGCGCTTGCCATGGAAGAGGATGTAGCGGCGCGCCCAGTCGACGTAGGCATCCTCGGTGCGCAGGCTCAGGTGCCGCACCCGCAGCTCCCCCCGCAGCCGGTCCAGCAGCCGGGGCTCCCGCCCCCGTTCGACCCCCTCCATCCGCCCTCCACCGGTCTGCCTAATCAGGTCGGCAGAACCTGCACCCAACCCTTCCCTCGGTTCGCCTAATCCCGTATCCTTCCACCAGCACGTCGCCTTTGAATCCCCTTCAAAAACAAAGTCTATCGTTTTTTTTTCGCCTGTCAACACCCCCCCCCACGGGTCGCCCAAACACCCCCACCCCGAACCGCCAACCCCCAAACACCCCCCCCCCAACCCCCCCCCACCCCCCCACACCCCCCCCCCCCCCCCCCGCCGCCCCAGGCCAC
>JAYRFV010000182.1:0-3338 GCA_041908165.1 Holophagales bacterium
GCCCTCCCTGGCGGCGACCCTGGTGGTGCAGACCCTGAACACCCACATCCGCGGCCTGGGGCTGCAGAGCCTGGCCCTGCAGGGCAACATCAAGCTGGCCGGCCAGGCCCCGGTGCTCATCGAGAACGTGGTCGCCGACCTGAACGCCTTCCGGCTGGGCATGTACGTCGGCGGCTTCCTCCAGGGGATCATGCTCAACCCCTTCGAGCGCCCGCAGATCGAGGGCATCTCGCTGACCGTCAAGGCCGAGGAGCGGCTCGACCTGACCGCCGTGGCCGGCGTCCGGGTCATGAAGGCGCGGGTCAAGCGCGGCGAGGTGCTGCCGGTGGTGGTCACCCTGCAGAACATCCAGGGCGTGCGCGAGTACGCCACCTTCAACCTCGCCGTGGCCCACTCCGCCCAGCCCGGCAAGGCCACCCTGCTGGTGGGCGACGGTCTCAGCCTGATCGCCTCGGACCCCGATGAGAAGGCCATCGAGGTCACCAGCCTGGGCGACATCGTCCGGGTGCTCAATGGCGCCCTCCGCAACAACCACGCCTACGCCCTCCTGGTCCAGTCGCAGGGCGGGGCGGGCCTGCGCGGCAGCCACATCGAGGGGGTCCCGCCGACCGTGTCCAGCCTGCTGATGGCGGATGGCGACACCACCAGCAACCGCCTGTTCCGCCGCATCGTCGGCCGCTCCGTGCTGCCCCTGGAGCGCGAGGTCAAGGGCCTGGTCCAGCTGGACATCGAAATCGAATGAGCCGTTCCCTTTCCGGAGTGCCGATGCACCGCAGCCTCTCCACCGCAGGGCTTCTCGCCGCCATGATCGCCACCCCCGCCGCCGCGCAGGTCCAGGTCCAGGCGCCGGTGCCGCCGCCGGTGGCCGCCTTCGCCGCCTTCAACGACTGGATCGGCTCGGAAACCAAGGGCGTCCGCATCGGCGCCGATGGCCGCCTGCAGCTGGCGCCCTCCCTGCGCCGGGTCGCCCAGCTGCCGGAAGGGGTGATCTGGTGCGCGGTCCCGGACGGGGCGGGCGGCGCCTACCTCTCGGCCGGCACCGAAGGCCGGCTGTTCCGGTTCAGCGGCGGCCAGATGCGTCCCCTCGCCCAGGTCAAGGGCGGGCTGGTCTTCGCCATGGCGCGCCTCGGCCAGGACCTGGTGGTGGCCCCGAGCGGGGAGGGCAAGCTGTTCCGCGTGACCCCGGCCGGCGAGGTGAAGCCCTTCGCCGACATCGACGCCCGACTGGTCTGGGCCTTGTCCGTGCAGGGCGGCGAGGTCCTGGTCGCCGGCGGGGGCGAGAAGGGGGCCCTGCTGATCCTCGCCCGCGAAGGCGCCAGCCGCCGGCTGGCCGAATTGCCCGAGGAGACCGCCTTCACCGCCATGACGGCCGACGGCCAGGGCGGCTGGTACCTGGGCAGCCACGGCCGGGGGCTGGTGGTCCGCTACGCCGGCGACCGCCTGGAGACGCTCATGGACACGCCCTTCGAGGAGGTCCGCTCGCTGGTCCTCCACGACGGCCAGCTCTACATCGGCGCCAGCTCCGGGGTGGCCAACCGCTTCGCCAGCGGCAGCCTGGAACGCCGCGAGGGCTACCTGGCCGAGCCGGGGAGCGGGGCCAAGGGGGCGGTCCTCCGCCTGGACCGGGACCGGGTGCCCGAGACCCTGTGGCAGAGCACCCACAGCCAGGTCTATGCGCTCCACCCCTGGAAGGACCAGATCCTGGTCTGCACCGGCAACCGCTCGCGGATCTTCGCCGTGCCGATGTCCGCCAAGGTGCGCGACAGCGAGCCCTTCTCGGTCCTGCAGGACCTCGGCACCGGCCAGGCCATGGGCGTGCTCCAGGCCGGCTCCGAACTGCTGCTGGTCGGCTCCAACCCCGCCGAGCTGCACCAGCTGTCGGAGGCCCAGGCCACCGAAGGCACCCTGGAGAGCCGGGTGCTCAAGGGCAGCCCGATCGCGGACTGGGGCCGCGCCTACCTGGACGCGGAGGCACCCACGGGGACCGCGGTGGAGCTCCAGTTCCGGGTCGGGTCCACCGAGACCCCGGACAGCACCTGGAGCGCCTGGACCCCGCCCCTGCGCAGCGGCGAGCGGCCGGCGGTGAAGCCGGCGCGCTTCGCCCAGTTCCGGCTGCGGCTCACCAGCAGCCGCGGCGGCGCCACCCCGGGCGTGGAGGGCGTCCGGGTGCACTGGGCCAACCGCAACCTGGCCCCCCAGTGGGAGAGCATCGAGGTGATGCCGCCGGGGCTGGTCATCACCCGCACCGGCCCGCCCGAGGACATCGGCATCGAGCGCATCCCGGTGGAGACCCAGAAGCTCATCCCCGCCCTCGCCTACAGCGGTTCCGAGAAGCGCAGCTTCCGCCGCGCCGCCCAGGCCTTCCAGTTCAAGGCCAGCGACCCCAACGGCGACCAGCTGTCCTTCAGGATCCGGCTGATCCCCGACCGCGGCGAGCCGATCGAGCTGGAGAAGGCCTGGAAGGAGAAGTTCTTCACCTTCGACACCCTGCCGGTGCCGGACGGCAGGTACCGGGTGGAGGTGACGGCCAGCGACGCCCCCAGCCAGCCCTTCAACGGGGCGCTGTCCACCCCGCTGCGCAGCGCGCCCTTCACCATCGACCACACCCCGCCGGCGATCTCCGACCTGACCGCGCTGCGCGAGGGCGACGGCCTGCACGTCCGCTTCACCGCCCGCGACGAGACCAGCGTCCTGAAGGAGGCCATGGTCAGCGGCGACGGCGATGCCTGGCTGCACGTCCAGCCCGAGGACCGGGTCTTCGACGCCCCCTCGGAGCGCTTCGACGTGGTCCTCCCCCGCGACCGGGCCCGCGGCGACCGCATCCTCGTGCGCGTCGTCGACGCCCACAACAACGAGCAGAGCGCCATGGTGGTGATCGGCGAGGCGAAGAAGCGCTGAGCGGAAGACAGGCGGGCTGGCCTCCGCTCCCGCTCCGGGCGGGATGATTTACGCCTCGCCGGGTCCCGACTCCGCGGCGTCGCGCCCAAGTGGGTCGCGGAACACGCGTAGCGTGTGGAGCGGGGCCCCACTGGAAGCGAATCATCCGTTTCCCGAGGCGCAAGCCAAGGGTCGTTTCCTTTCCGCCGGCCCCAGCGACCGACCGATCCCAGGGACCCGCATGCAAGTTTGGCGTGGTGGACCAGGGCGTCGCGCCCAAGTGGGTCACGAAGCACGCGCAGCGTGCGCAGTGGGGCCCCACTGGAAGCGAATCATCCGTTTCCCGAGGCGCAAGCCGAAGGTCGATTCCTTTCCGCCGACCCCACCAACCGGTCGGTCCCAGGGGTCTGCATGCTAGCTTGGCGTGGTGGACCAGGGCGTCGCGCCCAAGTGGGTCACGA
>JAYRFV010000183.1:0-37201 GCA_041908165.1 Holophagales bacterium
AGTCCTTCTTGGAAGGTCCGTCGACGGTCTTCTGGGTGGCGGTGGCGGCGTGCACGGTGGTCATCAGGCCGCGCTTGATGCCGAAGCTGTCGTTCAGGACCTTGGCCAGGGGGGCCAGGCAGTTGGTGGTGCAGCTGGCGTTGGAGACGATGGCCTCGCCGGCGTAGCGCCCGTGGTTGACGCCGTAGACGAACATCGGCGTGTCGTCCTTGCTGGGGGCGCTGAGGATGACCTTCTTCGCGCCGGCCTTGAGGTGGGCCTCGGCGGTGGGCTTGTCCAGGAACAGCCCGGTGCTCTCCACGACGATGTCGGCGCCGAGGTCGCTCCATTTCAGGGTGGCGGGATCCTTCTCGGCGGTGAGGCGGATCGGGCGGCCGTTGACCACCAGGGTGCTGCCCTCGACCCGCACGTCGCCCTGGAAGCGTCCGTGGACCGAATCGTACTTCAGCATGTAGGCCAGGTAGTCGGGCTCGAGCAGGTCGTTGATGCCGACCACCTCGATGTCGGGGAAGTGCTTCACCGCTGCGCGGAAGACCATGCGGCCGATCCGGCCGAATCCGTTGATCCCGATCTTGGTCATGGGCATCTCCCTTCCTCAGCTGCCAAGGAACCCCCATTCTCGCAGGGCTCGCCCGCCCGGCCTAGTGGCCCCTGCCACGACCAGCCGGTCCCCCCGCCACGCCAGGGCGGGGAGTGTCCGCCACTGGGGTGTGCGCGCAGCGCAGCGAAGCGCGGAACCCCCGTCCTTAACTGGCCGCACGCACCCGGCGCGTCGCCGGCGGGACCGTCACCAGCTTCTTCGAGAGGGTGTTGCGGTGCATGCCGAGGCACTTCGCCGCAGCGCTCTGGTTGCCCTGGTGCGCGGCGATGACCTCCTCGAGGAAGATCCTCTCGAACTCGCGGCAGGCCACCTCGAAGGGGATCCCATGGCGCACCATTTCGGCCACAAGGCTCCTCAGGTTCTCGCGCATGCCCGCATCCCCCATCCCGATTGCGAAGGACGAAGGTAGCACCGCGCCCGGGCCTTGCAAAGCCTCTGTGCGACAATGCGGATGCAGCGCCACTGTGGATTTCCCTGTGGAATCCCTGTGGAGAATCCGGAGGGTGCCGTGCGCAAGACCAAGCTCGTGATCACGATAGGACCTGCGCTCATGGAACCGGCCCTGCTCCGTGAAGCGCTGCGCGAAGCCGATGCGATCCGGATCAACGCCAGCCACGGCGATCTCGACAGCCGGAACCGGGCCCTGGACATGGTGCGGCGACTGAGTGTCGAACTCGGACGCCTGGTGCCGGTCCTCCTCGACCTGCAGGGGCCGAAGTGGCGGGTCGGCCAGTTCGAGGCGCCGGTCGAGCTGACCGAGGGCAGCGAAGGCTGCCTGGTGGCGCCCGCGGCCCCGATGCTCGCGCGCTGCGCCTGGACGGTGCCGCTGCCGCATCCGGAACTGCTCGCTGGGGCCGAGCCGGGACAGCGCTGGTTCCTCGACGATGGGGCCCTGGAACTGGAGATCCTCGCGGTGGAGCCCGGCGGCCTGCGCGCGAGGACGGTGATCGGCGGCGTCCTGAAGGCCCGCAAGGGGGTCCATCCGGTCGGCCTGGCCATGGCCGTGGATCCACTGACCGCCAAGGACCTGGTGGACGTGGAATGGGGGGTGCGGGCCGGCGTCGAGTTCTTCGCCCAGAGCTTCGTCCGCAGCGCGGAGGACGTGCGCCGGCTGCAGCGGTGCATCGCGGACCGGGGCGGCAGCCAGCCGATCATCGCCAAGATCGAGCACCCCCTCGCGCTGGAGCGCCTCGACGAGGTGCTCGAGGCCGCCTGGGGGGTGATGGTGGCGCGCGGCGACCTGGGCGTGGAACTGGGCGTCGAGCACGTGCCGGCGACCCAGAAGCGCATCATCGCCGCCGCCCGGCGGGCGCTGAAGCCGGTGATCACCGCCACCCAGATGCTCGAGAGCATGATCGCCAGCCCGGGTCCCACCCGCGCCGAGGCCAGCGATGTCGCCAATGCCGTCTGGGACGGCACCGACGCGGTCATGCTCAGCGGCGAGAGCGCCATGGGCCGGTATCCGGTGGAGGCCGTGCGCTGGCTCGCCCGGATCGCGGCCGAGGCCGACGCCCTGCCGGCCGGACGCGGCCTCGACGAGGCGGACCTCCACCATTTCGGCGGCCGCACCGACACCTCGGTCGCCTTCTCGGCGTGCCGCTGCGCGGAGCAGATCGGGGCCCGCTGGCTGGTGGCCTTCACCGAGGGCGGGCGCAGCGCCACCATGGTCAGCCGGATGGCCGGGACGGTGCCGGTGCTGGGCGCCACCACCGACCTCTCCACCGCCCGCCGCATGGGCCTGCTGCGCGGCGTGCAGGCCATGGTGATCCCGCGCTTCGAGGCCACCGACGAGATGGTCGACGCGGTGGAGCGGCTGCTGCAGGAGCGCCAGGACCTGGCGGCCGGGGACCGCGTGGTGATGACCATGGGCCTGCCGCTGTGGCGCACCGGCACCACCAACTCGATGAAGGTGGTCGCCTTCTAGGGCGCGGGCAGGGGGCGCGGTGAGGTCCGTCTTCCGGTTCTTCGGCATGGCGCTCGGCGGCTGGCTGGGCTGGTGGCTGGGCGCCTTCGTGGGCCTGATGACCGCCGCGATGCTGTCCGCCCTCGGCAGCGGGCTGGGCCTGTACGCCGCCATCCGGCTCGGCAGGGAGTGGCTGGAGTAGGGCCGGTCAGCGGCCGAGGAAGCGCCGCAGCCGCTCCAGCTGCACCGCATCCGTGGTGTGGAACTTCGAGACCAGCTTCCAGCCCATCGCGCTGCGCTGGTAGCGGTGCAGCCACAGGAAGGGCCCCTGCCAGGGCATCGACTCGTCCCCGCGCGTGCGCACCAGGAACGCCACCGATGCCCAGGGCCCTTCCGACAGCACCTGCCGGTCCAGTTCCTCCAGGCAGGCGTCGTCCTCGGCGGCGAGCCGCAGGTCGTCGAGGTCGAAGTCGGACACGGGCGCCTCCTCCGCGCGGCCGGCGCGGTTCCGCCATTGTCCCATCAACCCGGTGGAGGACGGGCCGGCGAATGGCGCGATACTGCGGGCATGCGCATCGAGGCCATCGCCATCGGCACGGAACTGCTCACCACCCGCCGCACCGACACCAACTCGGTGTGGATCGGCGAACGGCTGGCGACGCTCGGCCTGGCCTTCCAGCGCAAGACCTGCGTCGGCGACGATCCGGAGGCACTGGCGGCGCTGTTCCGGGAGGCCCTCGACCGGTCGGAGCTGATCGTCTGCACCGGCGGCCTGGGCCCCACCTTCGACGACGTCACCAAGGAACTCTGGGCGGGCGTGCTCGGCGCCTCCCTCGAGGAGGATCCCGAGGTGAGGGCCGACATCCTGGCCTTCTATGCCAGCCGCGGACGCACCCCGCCGGAGATCAACTTCAAGCAGGCCCTGGTGCCGAAGGGCGCGGTGGCGCTCCGCAACGACCTCGGCACCGCGCCCGGGATCTGGTGGGAGCCCGCGTCCCTCCCGGGGCGGAGGATCGTCCTCCTTCCCGGGGTGCCCCGGGAGATGAAGCACCTCTGGGAGGCGGCGGTGGAACCGCGGCTGCGGGACCTGTCCGGAGATCCCGTGCACACCCTGAGGATGGTGGTCGGGGGCGTACCCGAGAGCCTGCTGGACGAGCGCACCACGCCGCTGCGGCTCAAGCACGGCGCGCTGGACTGGACCATCCTGTCCGCGCTCACCCAGGTGGAACTGGTGGCCCGCAGCGGCGACCCGGAAGCTCTGGACGCCGCCAGCAGGGAGTTCCAGGCCTTCCTCGGCCCGGACCTGGTCTGCACCGGCCCCGGCAACCTGGAGGACACGCTGCTCGCGCTGCTGCGGGCGCGAGGGCAGACCCTGGCGGTGGCCGAGAGCATGCCCGGTGGGCTGATCTGCGCCCGGCTGACGGCGGTGGCGGGCAGCTCGCAGGTGCTGGCCGGGGGCGCCGTCGCCTACTCCGGCCGCGCCAAGCAGGTCCTGGCGGACGTTCCCGCTTCGGTGATCGAACGCCACGGAACGGTCTCCGAGGCGGTGACGCTCGCCCTGGCGGAGGGAATCCGGGCGCGCCTCGGCACCGACTGGGGGCTGGCGGTGACCGGCAACGCCGGTCCCGGGACCGATCCGGCCGGCGCGGCGGAGCCGGTGGGGACCTTCTACATCGCCGTGGCCGGGCCCGGCGGCAGCACCTGCACCCGCTTCGCCTTCCCCACCGACCGCGCCGGCGTGCAGCTGCGCAGCGCCGGCTGGTCCCTGGACCTGCTCCGCAGGAGGGTGCTCGGCGACTAGGTGGCGCCCCGGTGCCGGGCGCCCCGGAGCCGGGCGTCCCGGAGCCGGCCGCCCCGGTGCCGGGCCGCGCCTCTGGTATGTTGGACGCCATGCCCGCCGTTTCCGCCGCACAGCTCTCCCTGGGGTGCCTGGGCGCCTTCCTCGCCGGCAGCGTCCCCTTCGGCCTCGTGCTGGTGCGCCTCGCCGGGAAGGGGGATGTCCGCGCCCACGGCAGCGGCAACATCGGCGCCACCAACGTCAGCCGGGTCGGCGGCAAGGCCCTGGGCGTCGTCACCCTGCTGCTGGACATCGCCAAGGGGTGGCTGCCGGTCTGGCTCGCCGCGCGGTTCGGCTTCGGCCTGCTCGGCATCTCCCTGGTGGCCCTGGCCGCCGTCGCCGGCCACATCTTCACCCCCTGGCTGCGCTTCAAGGGCGGCAAGGGCGTGGCCACCGCCCTCGGCGCCGCCCTCGGGTTCCTGCCGGTCGCGGTGCTGCCCAGCCTCGGCCTGTTCGCGGCGGTGCTGCTGGCCACCCGCTACGTCAGCCTGGGAAGCGTCCTGGCGGCGGCGCTGATGCCGTTCTCGATGCGGTACTTCCTGGCCCGGGAGCCCTTCGCGATCCTGCTGCTCGACGCCCCCGTCCTGCCCGCCATGGCGGCCTGGGGGGCGGTCTTCCTGCTGGTGATCCTGAAGCACCACGAGAACCTCGGGCGCCTGCTGAAGGGCACCGAGAGCCCGCTGTGGGGCCGCCGCAAGGAGGCTCCCGATGCCTAGGCGGCCTGACATCGCGGTGTTCGGGGCCGGCGCCTGGGGCGTGGCCCTGGCGATCACCTGGGCCCGGGCCGGCGCCAAGGTGGTGGTGTGGAGCGCCCTGCCCCAGGAGATCGAGGTCCTCGCCCGGACCCGCCGCCACCCGCGGTTCACCGACGTGGAGTTGCCGCTGGGGCTGCGGCCGGTCACCGAGGCCTCCGAGGCCTTCCAGGCGCCGCTCTGGATCAGCGCCATGGCCACCCAGGTCAGCCCGGCGGCCTGGGGCCGGCTGCGTGCGGCCGCGCCGGCGGCTCCGGAACTGGTCATCCACTGCAGCAAGGGGATCCTCCAGGGCAGCCACCTCACGCTCTCGCAGGCCCTCGCCGGGGTGATGGACGTGCCGGTGGGCGTGCTGTCGGGACCCACCTTCGCGGACGAGGTGAGCCGCAACCTGCCTTCGGTGATCCTGCTGGCCCTGCCTGAGGCGGTCGACGACGAGCGCGCCCGGGCCCTGCAGGCCCTGCTCGCCACCGAGCGGCTCCGGGTCTACCTCAGCCGCGACGTGGTCGGCGTCGAACTGTGCGCGGCGCTGAAGAACGTCCTGGCCATCGCCGCCGGCCTGGTGGACGGCATGGGGCTCGGCTGCAACGCCCGCGCCGCCATCATCACCCGCGGGCTGGCCGAGATGAGCCGGCTGGTGGAGGCCCTCGGCGGCCAGCCGAGCACGGTGATGGGCCTGGCCGGCCTGGGGGACCTGCTGCTGACCGCCACCGGCCCGCAGAGCCGCAACCGGACCTTCGGCGAACTCGTGGGCCGGGGCAGGAGCATCCCGGAGGCCCAGGCCGCCCTCGGCGGGCAGGTGGTGGAGGGCATGTTCACCACCGAGGCGGCCCTGGCCCTGGCCGCGGAGCGCGGTGTGGACCTGCCGATCGCCGTGGAGATCGCCCGGCTGCTGGAGGGCGAGGACCCGCGCGAGGCCATCGCCCGGCTCATGAAGCGCTCGCTGAAGTCCGAGTGGGCCTGAGCCGGGCGGGACCACACGAACAACCGCAGCAAGCTCCGGAGCCCCCATGTCCGATCCGCGCCGCTTCCGCATCCACCAGCACGGCCCGGCCGGGACGCCGGTCCTGGAGCCCTTCACGCCGCCGGAGCCGCGGCCCGGCCAGGTGCGGCTGGCGCTGCGGGCGATGGCCCTCAACTACCTGGACCTCTGGACCACCGAAGGCATCCCCGGCCTCAAGCTGCCGCTGCCGCTCACCCCGGGCTGCGACGGCGCCGGCGTCATCGATGCAGTGGGCGCCGGGACCCGGCTGCCGCCCGGGTTGGAGGCCGGCGCCAGCGCCCTGATCGCTCCCGGGCTGTCCTGCGGCGTCTGCGCGGCCTGCCTGGCCGGGGACGACCCGCGCTGCGCCGGCTACGGTGTCCTGGGCCATGCCTGCGACGGCACCGCCGCCACCCACGTCCTGGTGCCCGCGGCCAACCTGCTGCCGATTCCCGGCAACTGGAGCTTCGAGCAGGCGGCGGCCTTCCCGCTGGTGTTCCTGACCGCCTGGGAGATGCTGGTGCGCAAGGCCGCCCTGAAGCCGGGCGAGTGGGTGCTGGTCTGGGGCGGCGGCAGCGGGGTCGGCACCGCCGCGATCCAGCTGGCGCGGTACCTCGGCGCCCGGCCGATCGCGGTGGTCGGCTCCGAGGCCAAGGGCGTGAAGTGCTGGGACCTGGGCGCCGAGCACGTGATCGTCCGCGGGGACATGAAGGAGGTCGTGGCCAAGGTCCGCGAGGCCACCGGCCGGCGCGGCGCCGACGTGGTGTTCGAGCACACCGGCGCCGCCACCTGGGAGGCCAGCGTCGCCGCCTGCGCCCGCGGCGGGCGGGTGGTGACCTGCGGCGCCACCACCGGGCCCGAATCGCGCCTGGACCTGCGCGCCCTGTTCGCCAAGCAGCTCACCCTGCTGGGTTCCTACATGGGCCGCCGCGAGCACCTCTGGACCCTGCTGGGGCACCTGCAGCGCAACCCGGGCAACCCGCCCTTCGCGCCGGTGATCGAGCGGGTCCTCCCCCTGGACGACTATTCCGAGGCCCAGCGCCACCTCAAGGCCGGCCAGGGCTTCGGGAAGGTCGTGTGCAGCGTCTCCTGAACCCCGCCGCGTCCGGTCCGACGCTGCGCCCCTGCGGAGGGGTTCCGTGGTGATCCTGTTCCTGGTACCGGCGGTCCTCGCCATGGTGCTGGCCAAGACCTGGTTCCTGGCGGCGCTGCCGCTGGCCTGGGGCCTGTGGCGCAACCACCGGGCGCACCGCGGCGATCCGCCCTGGCGGCATCCGCTGGTGCACCTGGCCGCGGCCTGGCTTCTGGTGGCCGCGCCGGTGCTGTGGCCCGGTCGCACCCTTTCGGCCAGCCCCTATTTCGGCGCCCTCCGCATCCCGGACTACACATGCCTGGACATGCTGGTGATCGGCGCGGGCTTCCTGTGGTTCGCCTTGTCCTTCCTGAGGGCCTGGGGCCACCATTCGCCAGGATTGGGGAATAGGACGGCAGGGCCAAAAGGCCCTGGCCGCCCGAAGGGTGCTGAGCAGGAAGCGAAGCATCACCGCCCGAAACGGAGGACCCATGCGCCGTGAATGCCCCACCTCGGATGGCCTCCGCTGGATCGACATGGAGGCACCTGCGCCCGGGGAGCTGGAGGCCCTCGGGGCCGAACTCGGTCTGCACGCCACCAGCCTCAGGGACTGCCTGCAGCCCGACCACCTCTCCAAGTTCGAGCGCTACGG
Organism: Holophagales bacterium; assembly: GCA_041908165.1. GTDB lineage: Bacteria > Acidobacteriota > Holophagae > Holophagales > Holophagaceae > JACQZU01. The sequence goes on from JAYRFV010000183.1 coordinate 7,800, forward strand.
CGACGTGGCGTTCGTGCTGGTCCGGACCTACGACCAGGCGGCGCTCAGCGGCGCCACCCTGCGGGCCCTGACCCACAAGATCGCCTGCTTCCTGCATCCCGGCGGCCTGCTGACCGTGCACCGCGGCCAGCAGCCGTGCCTCGAACCGGTGTTCCAGCGGCACCAGCAGGAGCCGGCAGCCGCACCGAGGCTGCTGGTCGAGATCCTGCACGGGGCGGTGCTGACCTTCGAGCCTCCGCTGCGGAAGGCGGAGGAGGCCCTCGACCGCCGCGAGGCGGAGCTGTTCGACCGCCGCGCCGGACTGCCCAGCCTGCGCAGCATCCACGGCACCAAGCGGCGGGTGAGGACCATCAAGCGCAGCCTGTGGCGCACCCGTTCCGCGATCCAGGACCTGCGGCCCCTGTACGAGGGGGACCTGCCCACCTGGCAGGACCTCCTGGAGCAGACCGAGCGCCTGCACGCCCTCGCCGAGGAGCTGCTGGAGGAGGCCTCGGGCCTCATCCACCTGGAGCTGTCCATCAGCAGCCAGCGGACCAATGAAGTGATGCGGGTGCTGACGGTCTTCAGCGCCTTCTTCCTGCCGCTCACCTTCATCGTCGGGGTCTACGGCATGAACTTCGAGCGCATGCCGGAGCTGAAGTGGCGCTACGGCTACGCCTTCGGCTGGGCCCTGATGGTGGCCGTCGTGCTGGGCATCTACGCCTGGTTCCGCCGCCGCGGCTGGATGAAATAGGGATCGGACAGTCCGCTTGCTACAATCGCTGGTTCTGGAGATCCCATGAAAGTCCTCATCCTCGGCGTCAACGGCTTCATCGGCTCGCACCTCAGCGGCCGGATCCTGCGCGACACCGGGTGGGAGATCTACGGGATGGACCTGGGCTCCCAGAAGATCGAGGAGTACCTGGGCCACGACCGCTTCCACTTCGTCGAGGGCGATATCGGCATCAGCAAGGAGTGGATCGAGTACCACGTGAAGAAGTGCGACGTGGTGCTGCCGCTGGTGGCCATCGCCACGCCGAAGGTGTACGTCACCGACCCGCTGCGGGTGTTCGAGCTGGACTTCGAGGAGAACCTGCGGATCGTCCGGCAGTGCGTGAAGTACCGCAAGCGGATCGTCTTCCCCAGCACCAGCGAGGTGTACGGGATGTGCACCGACGCCGAGTTCGACGAGGAGGCCTCGCCGCTGATCACCGGCCCGATCCCCATGAACCGCTGGATCTACAGCACCAGCAAGCAGCTTCTGGACCGGGTGATCTGGGCCTACGGCTTCCAGCAGGGCCTGAAGTTCACCCTGTTCCGGCCCTTCAACTGGATGGGGCCCAAGCTGGACAGCCTGAACACCGCCAAGGAGGGCAGCTCCCGGCTGGTGACGCAGTTCGCCTGGAACCTCTTCAACGGCGAACCCCTCAACCTGGTGGACGGCGGCGAGGCGCGGCGCTGCTTCATCGACGTGGAGGACGCCATGGACGGCCTGATGGCCATCCTGCGCAACGAGGACGGCCGCGCCGACGGCCGCATCTTCAACATCGGAAACCCCGCCAACGACCTCAGCGTCAAGGAGATCGCCGAGCTCATGATCGGCATCTGGAAGGACCACCCGTTCCGCATCGAGCGCGGCATCGCCGAAGGACGCATGGTGGAGACCAGCAGCGGCGCCTTCTACGGCAAGGGCTACCAAGACGTCATGCGGCGCACCCCGAGCATCCGCCGCATGCAGGAGACCTTCGGCTTCGAGCCGAGGATCGGCATGCAGGCCGCGCTGCGCAAGGCCATGGACTTCTTCGTCGAGGAGCACAAGGCCATGGAGCGGGTCGAGGAGACCGAGGGCTAGCCTGGGCCGGCCGGTCCTGGAGGCGCGCAGGGCGGGGCTGCTGGCGGTCCTGGCCGGGGCGCTGGCCTACGCCCAGGCGCTGGGCGGAGGCTTTCAGTACGACGACTTCCTGGTGATCGTCGAGGAGCCCGGGGTGCACTCCCTGGGGGCCTGGGCGGCAGGGCTCGGCGGCCTCCGGCCGCTGCTCAAGCTGAGCTACACCCTGAACTGGCTGGCGGATCCAGGTCCGGCCGGATTCCTGGCGGTGAACCTCGGGCTGCACCTGCTCAACAGTTGGCTGGTCCACCGACTGCTCCTCGAGGTCGGCGCCTGGACCGGCCTCGAGGACCGCCGCGCCGGCTTCGCCGCCCTCGCCGGAGCCCTGCTGTTCGCCCTCCACCCCGCCCAGACCGAGGCGGTGGCCTACATCAGCGGCCGCTCCAGCTCGCTGGCGGCGGCCTTCTGCCTGGGGAGCGCCCTGGCCTACCTGAGGGGCCGAGCCGGGCCGCATCGGGGCCTGGCCCTCGTGCTCTCGCCGGCGCTGTTCCTGCTCGGGTTGATGGTCAAGGAGACCGCCCTGGTCCTGCCTCTCGCCCTCGTCCTCCTGGAGGGCTGCCGGTCTGCGCCGCCGCAGCGGCCGCTGCGCGGCCCCTGGGTCCACCTGCTGGGGACGGCGTTGGCCGCGGCGGCCCTGGTGGCGCATCCCGGCTACCGCCGGTTCCTCGCCGCCAGCCTCCTGCTCCGCGACGGGGGAGCGCAGGCGCGGGGCGCGCTGGAGGGCCTGGCCCACCTCGGCCGGATCCTGGTCTGGCCCGCGGGCCTGAACCTCGACCCGCCGCTGGCGGTCCCCCAGGCCTGGACTCCGGCCCTCGCGGCCACCGCGCTGGCCACGGCGCTGCTCGCCACGGCCGGCCTCGCCTCGCTCCGGCTCCGGCCCTGGGTGGCCTTCGGCCTCCTCTGGGGGCTGGTCTTCCTGCTGCCCACCCAGGGGCCGGTCCCGCGCCTCGATCCGGCCAACGATCGCCACCTGTACCTGGCGATGGCGGGCTTCGCTTTCGCCCTCGGCGGCACCCTTTCGGCGCTGCCCGCGCGGGCCGGGGTCGCGATCCTGGGTCTTCTCGCGACGGCCGCCGGGGTGGCCACCTTCCGGCGGATCCCCGACTACCGCGACGAGGTCACGATGTGGCAGGCCAGCCTCTCCGTCGCGCCGGCCAACCCGAGGGCCTGGAACAACCTCGGCGTCGCCCTCCAGGCCCGGGGCCAGGGGTGCGAAGCCCGGAGGGCCTTCGAGGAGGCCCTGCGCCTGCGCCCCGGCTACGGACTGGCGCGGGAGAACCTGCGGTCCCTCGGCGCCGAGGGCCGCGGCACTGACTAGAATCGGCCCATGGGAACCCCTTCCGACCGGCGGACCGTCTGGCTGGTGTTCGCCCTGGTCGGGGCCGGGTTCACCACCCTGTACCTGCCCCAGCCGGTCCTGCCCCAGCTGCGCGCCGAGTTCGGGGTGGACGAGGCCCGGGCCTCGCTCACGGTGTCGGCGGTGATCCTCGGCATGGCCCTGTCGAACCTGCCCTTCGGCGCCCTCGCCGACCGCCACCCGGTGCGTCCCATCGTCCTCGCCGGAGGCGGGCTCGTCGCCCTGTCCAGCCTGCTGGCGGCGCTCAGCGGCAGCCTCGGTTCCCTGGTCGCCCTCCGCTTCCTGCAGGGCTTGAGCCTGCCGGCCCTGACCACCTGCCTGGCCGCCCATCTGGCGCGCACGGTTGCACCCGGCCAGCTCCACGCGGCCATGGGCTCCTACGTCTCCGCCACCGTGGTGGGCGGCCTTGCCGGTCGGCTGCTGGGCGGCCTCCTGTACCCGCCCGACCGCTGGCGCTGGGCCTTCGCCACGGCCGCCGCCCTGCTCGGCGCCGCCCTTTCCGCCGCCTGGCGCTGGCTTCCGGCGGAGGGGCGGGGCGGTCCGCAGGAGCCGGCGCGGCTCCGGGCGGTCCTCCTGCGCGAGGACCTGTTCCGTCTGTACTGCGTGGGCGGCGGCGCGTTCTTCGTGTTCTCCTCGCTCTTCAACTTCCTGCCCTTCCGCCTCCACGGCCCGCCCTTCCACTGGCCGGCCCGGGCGGTCACGCTGCTCTACCTCAGCTACCTGGTGGGAGTGGCGGCTGCGCCTCTGGCCGGCCGCCTGAGCGGACGGATCGGCAGCGGTGCGGCGATGGTGCTGGGGGCGCTGCTGCTGGCCGGCGCCCTGTCCTTGAGCCTGGCGCCGAGCGGTTGGGCCATGGCGGCGGCGCTGGCCCTGGTCTGTGCCGGGTTCTTCACCATCCACGCGGCCGCGGCCGGCGCCCTCAATCACCGGCTGCAGGCGGGCCGAGGCCGCGCCAATGCCCTCTACGTGCTGTTTTACTACCTCGGCGGGTTCGCCGGGATCACCGCCTCGGGCCTGGCCTGGCGGCGCTGGGGTTGGGCCGGCGTGGTCGCCCTGGCCGCGCTGGCATTGCTGGTCCCCTTCACCACGGGCCTGGCCGAACTGCGAAGCGGCCGGGGCCAACCCCGCGGAAGGGGAACGCCATGAGCCGGATCGCCCTCACCCTGGACCTGCTGCCGGGCGAACTCGCCGTGTGCCGTCTCGGCCCGGAGGCCGGTGTGCCGGACTGGGCCTCGACCCCCGGACCGCTGCGCGCCGTGATCCGGACCGCCCGGGAACTGACGCTCGTCTGCGCAGCGGCCCAGGTTCCTGGAAGCATCCGGGCCGAGCGGGGCTTCCGTGTCCTCCAGGTGGAGGGGCCGCTGGACTTCTCCCTCACCGGGATCCTGGCGGCCCTGGCGGTCCCGCTCGCCGAGGCCGGCGTCAGCCTCTTCGCCCTGTCCACCTTCGACACCGACTGCCTGCTGGTGCGGGATGACCAGCTCGAGCAGGCCCAGGCCGCCCTCGAGGCGGCCGGGCACCACCTGCGGCGCGTCTAGCCGACGCCCCAGGGCGGGTACAGCTCCTCGGGCCGGCGCTGCAGGTCCCGGGCCAGCACGCCCAGGGCCCGGCGCGCGGCGGCCTCGGCGTCGGCCGGCCGGTCGGCGCCGAAGTGGTGGCTGTTCTGCAGGTGCAGGTAGGCGACCTGGCCGCCGGATTCGACCAGGTAGCAGTGGACCCCGCCCACCCCGTCGCGGCCGGCCAGCACTTCCACCACCAGCAGGTAGTCGCCGTCCAGCGAAGCCTCGCGGGCCCAGGCGGCGTAGCTCCGGGCCCTCGCCTGGAGGTAGCGCAGCTGGTTGCGGCCCATCGGCAACGGTGCCACCGATGGGGCGGCGGGAAGCGCCGAGGCCCCGGCCCAGCCCGCGGCCTTGAGGGCGTCCACCAGAGGGGCGGCGCTGCCCTCCAAGGATCCGTCCCGGCGCGGATCGAGCACCGGGGAAACGCGCAACCGGGCGGTCCCCTGCCGGGCCTTGAGACGTTCGAAGGCGGCCCGGCGGAGCTTCAGCTCGGATTCGGAGGGCCCACCGAACGCGCGCGCCAGCGGATAGAGCACCGGCTTGCAGCCGAGTCCGGGCAGCAGCAGGGCGAGGAGAAGGGGCCGGAGGTTCATGAAGGCTCCCGGGTGGATGCGGAGGAGGCGTCCTCCGCGCGGACCGGCCGCGCCAGCAGGGCGATCCCGCTGGCCAGCAGGGGGCCGACGAAGAGGAGCAGGGTGACGGCCGTGACCACGGGGGCGAAACCGCGGGCATGGTGCATGCGGCCGAGGAAGACGAGGAAGAAGGCCGAGGCGGCCAGCAGCAGGACCCCCGCCGGCCGCGGCCAGCGCCGCGCCAGCCAGGCGCCGCCGAAGAACGGCACGGTGAGCAGGCACTGCATGAACAGCGCGCGCGGCTGGCGCAGGTTGCCGAGGATGTTGAACAGCAGCCAGGCGCCGCCGTAGAGGAGGAGCACCCGCTCGGCGGTCTTCCGCGCCCCCCAGTAGCTGACCAGCGAACTGAGCATCCAGGTGAACCACAGGACGGCGGCGAAGAAGGTCGCGAGTTCCTCCGGGTTCTTGAGCTGGCGCGGCCCGGAGCGGACGAAGGCGATCCACAGGAAGGCGGCCAGCCCGGCGGCGAGGAAGGCGTGGTAGCCGGCGCGCCGGGCCGCCTGCTGCTGGAACTCGTCCAGGTCGTGGAGCCAGCCCAGCTCACGCAGCAGACCCGGACCGAAGGTGCCGAGGCCCACCAGCAGCACCGCCCACCACGAAGGCGTGCCTTCCCGGCCGGGCAGCAGGAATCCGAGCAGCACCAGGGCCCCCGAGATCCAGGGCACGGGCCGCGCCCGCGGGTCGAGCCAGGCCAGACGGCTAGTCATCGCAGCCTCCATCGTCGAGCTGGAACAGGTCCTCCACGGTCACCCCCAGGGCGGCCGCCAAGGCCAGGGCGAGGCCCACGGAAGGGTTGTAGTTGCCCTTCTCGATGGCCAGGATCGTCTGCCGGGTGGTGCCGACCCGGGCGGCCAGGTCCTCCTGGGTCATGTCGCCGCGCAGCAGCCGGTGTTGCCGGAGCGCGACGCGGAGGTTCAGGCGGGGCTTCATGGCAGATCGCTCGTCCGGTCAATGTAATGTTAATTCGACATTTTGTCAAGATAACTTTACATTTCGGAGACCTCCGCACGTGGGATAGTGGTCCGATGGATGCCCGCGCCCGCCGCACCCTCCTGTCCCTCTGGTTCTTCATGGGCCTGCTGCCGGTCTTCCTGCGGCCGCTGTGGGAGCCTGACGAGGGCCGCTACGCCGAGATCCCCCGGGAGATGCTGACCTCCGGCGATTGGCTGACCCCGCACCTCAACGGCCTGCTGTACTTCGAGAAGCCGCCCCTGCAGTACTGGCTCTCGGCGGCCTCGATGAAGCTGTTCGGCCTGCACGCCTGGGCGGCCCGGCTGCCGCTGGCGCTGGCCGCAGGGCTCATGCTGTGGGCGGCCTGGCGGCTGGCGCGCCGGCTGGGGGCGAGGGACCCGCGCTGGGCCGCCTTCATGGCCGCCACCAGCCTGCTCGGCTTCGTGACCGGCCAGCTGCTGACCCTCGACGCCCTGTTCAGCGCCCTCCTGGTCGCCGCCACGGCCTGCTTCGTCGAGGCGGTCGCCGCCCGGTACGAGTCCCGCCCGGCCCGCGGCTGGACCCTCGCGACCTACGCCCTGCTGGCCGGTGCCCTGCTGACCAAGGGGGTTGCCGAGGTGGTGCTCAGTGGCGGCATCGTGGTCCTCTCGCTGCCCTTCGCGTGGCCCGACCCGCGGCTGCGCCGGGCCGTGCTGAGCACCGCCTTCGACCCGCTCGGCTGGCTGCTGTACCTGGCCCTGGCGGCGCCCTGGTTCGTGCTGGTCGATCGCGCCAACCCAGGCCACGCCCAGTTCTTCTTCGTCCACGAACACTTCACCCGCTTCCTCACCCACCAGCACGCCCGCCAGGGCTCCGACAACTGGGTGCTCGACAAGCTCTACTTCGTCGGCATCCTCGCGGTGGGCCTGCTGCCCTGGCTGTCCGCGGCGGTCATCGGCCTGCGGCGCAGCGTGGCGCTGCTTCGGGCCAGCGCCCGGGGGCCGCGGGCCGAGGGCGCGCCGCTGCACCGCTGGACGCTCGCCCTGCTGCTGCTGGCCGCTGCGTGGCCCCTGCTGTTCTTCAGCATCAGCGGCTCCAAGCTGCCGCCCTACGTGCTGCCCTGCATCGTTCCGCTGGCGGCGCTGGCGGTGGCCTTCGAGCGCGACGGCGAAGAGTTGGCGGCGTTCCGCCGGATCGGCGTCGAACTGATGGTGCTGGGCCTGCTGCTGGGCGCCGCCGGGCTGCTCGGGCAGCGGCAGTTGGGCCAGGGCGGCCACTGGGCGCTGCTGCCGGGGCCGGTGTTCCTGCTGCTCGGCTTGTGGTGCCTGCGACCGAAGGGACTGGGTCCGACCGGCTGGATGGCGGCGCTCGGCGCCGCCCTGTGGCTGCTCGCCTACGGCGCCCACCGCGCCGCCGGGCCGGACAAGGACATCGGCCCCCTGGTCCGGCGCGCGCCCGCCGGGGCGCAATGGATCAGCTTCGGCGTCTACTACCAGGGGCTGCCCTTCCACACCCGGGAGCGCTGCGTGGTGGTGGCCGGAACCGGCGAGCTGGCCTTCGGCCGGGCCCGGCTGTCCGCCGCGTACCAGGCCCGCTGGCTCCCCGATGATCGTGAGGCGCTGTTGCCCACCGCGCGCCGCCTGCAGGCGGAGGCACCGGCCCGGCCGGTGCGGATCCTCATGAAGGACCGCGACTGGGCCGAGCTGGACGGCGCCGCCCAGGCCGACCTGGTGCGGGTCGACCAGCGCGGCAACAACGTGGTCGCCGGCCTGCGCTGAGGCCGGCAATGGCGACGGAGGCGTCGCCAGGATCGCGTCGCTAAGCTGGGGGATCGGAGGGCCGCCCTTGCCGGGACTCATCGCGCGCATCACCGCCCGGGACCAGCGGCTGGCCGGCTTCAGGCACTACGAACTGCTGGTCCACGTGTATGTGGTGGTGCTGCTGATCAGCAACCTGGTGGGGCAGAAGCTCAGCGCCTTCGGGCCCTTCCGCGTCAGCGGCGCCCAGCTGCTGTTCCCGATCACCTACATCTTCAGCGACATCTTCACCGAGGTGTACGGCTACGCGGGTTCGCGGCGGGCGATCTGGATCGCCCTCTTCGCCAACACCCTGATGGCGCTCATGGGCGTGTTCATGGTCCAGGTTCCGGCCGCGCCGGAATGGCCGGCGGCGAACCAGGAGGCCTTCCGCATCGTCTTCGGGGCGGTCCCCCGGATGATCGTGGCCAGCCTGGTGGCCTTCTGGGCCGGCGAGTTCGCCAATTCCTACGTGATGGCGCGGATGAAGGTCTGGACCGGCGGCCGCTGGCTGTGGACGCGCACCGTGGGGAGCACCCTGGTGGGGCAGGCCTTCGACTCGCTGCTGGTGACGGCGGTCTTCTACTGGGGCACGGTGCCCTGGACCACGGTGCTGGTGGCGGCGGGCTCGGGCTACCTGTTCAAGGTCGTCTACGAGGCCCTGGCGACGCCGGTGACCTATGCCGTTGTGGGCTTCCTCAAGCGCAGCGAGGGCGTGGACATCTACGACGAGGGCACCGACTTCAGCCCGTTCCGCCAGGACGGCTGAGGGCGGCCAGGCCCGGCACCGCGGCCAGCAGCTGCGTCCGCGCCTCCAGCAGGGCCGGGGCGGCCGGGTCGCCGCGGGCGAGCCAGCCGCGCACGGCGCGCAGGTCCTCGCGCAGGGCCTCCCCCAGCGGCAGGCTCAGGATGGCCGCCGGCACGGCCGCCGCCCACACCCCGGCGCCGGCTGCACCGGAGCGCAGGGCGGCGGCGAGCAGCAGCAGGCCGGACCAGAACGGCAGCAGCAGCGCGCCGGCCAGCAGCTTGCGGGTGGCCCGCAGGTCCGGGTCCCCGTCGCGCGAGAGGCGGTCCACCAGCCAGTAGGCGGGCCAGTGCAGGAGCCCGGCCGGCAGGCACGGCAGCGCCAGCAGGATCCGGGCGAGGGCCTTCGGGGCCCAGCGGAGGGACTCGCCGAGCGGGTAGGGATGGCCCACCTGGTCGGGACGCAGGCCCTTCGCGTCGAGCCAGGCTCTGGCCCGCTCCACCTCCTGCCGGACGTCCTGGAGGCGCGCCGGCGGCTGCTCGCCGAGCCAGGCCTGAAGGCGCCGGACCCGCCTTTGGAAGGCGTCCAGGTCGGCCCAGGGCCGGGGACCCTCCGCCAGCAGCCAGGCCAGGTCCTGGGCCAGGCGCACGGTCTCGGCGTCGCCGCCGTGCAGGGTCAGCGGCAGCAGCGCCGCGCGAATCCGCCCGGTGAGCGTCAGCACCGGATCCTCGCCCTCCGGGCCGGTCGGCTCGATGGGGTCGCCGACCCGCAGCAGGGCGCCATGGCGGAAGACGCCGCGATCGGCGTAGACCAGGCCGGCCGGAACCAGGGTCGGCCGGACCGGGGCGCCGAGCAGCATCCGCGCCGCGCCGGTCTTCAAGGGGGCGAGGTCGTGGCCGGCGTGGCTGATGCCCTCGGGGAAGATGCCGACCACGCCACCCCCGGCGAAGGCCCGGTGGACCGCCGCGAAGGTGTCCGCGAGCGCCTGGCTGCGGTCGGCGCCCCCGGCGTCCTGGGCCCGCTGCACCGGGATGGCGCGGAAGAAGCGGAGCAGGGGGCGCAGCGGCCACAGGTCCCACAGCGCCGCCTTGGCGAGGAAGCGCGGTGTCCGTTCCAGCAGGGCCACCGCCAGCAGCGGATCGAGCAGGCCGTTGGGGTGGTTCAGCACCAGCAGCACCGGGCCCGCCGGCAGCGGCGGTCCGGTCCGTTCGATCCGGTGGAACCAGAGGGTCGCCGCGGCCCGGGCGAACCGGCGCAGGGCGGCGCCCTCGGCGGCCACGGCGGCGCTCAGTCGCCCTTCACGCCCTCCTTGACCCCCTTGCCGACGGCCTTGGCGCCCTCGGCGATGCCCTTCCCGGCGGCCTTCGCCCCTTCCTTGATGCCCCGGCCGGCCTCCTTCGCCGCCCGCCCGGCCGCCTTGCCGCCGGCCTTGGCCTTCCGGGCCACCGCCTTCGCGCCTTCGGCCACGGCCTTGCCCGCCGTCCGGGCCGCCTCGCCGACCTGGCGGCCGGCGTCCTTCGCATCCTGACGGATCCGGGTGGCGGGCTCCTCGGCGGCGAGCCCCTCGGCGGCGAGCCCCGGCAGGCAGGTGAGAACGAGCAGGGTCCGGAGGATCATGGCGGGCTCCGAGCGGATTCCCGGATTGTACGGCCGAACCGCGCGGGCCGCCTGGAATCGAAAGGAGGAAGGAAAACCGGGGAATGGACTTACCCTTCCCCCATGAGCAGCGCCGTCCTGTCCCCGAACCTCAGAGCGATCCCACTGATCCTGCTCGGCGTGCTGCTCAACGCCGGCGCCCAGATCTTCCTCAAGAAGGGGCTGCAGGCGGCCGGCGGGCTGGACCTGGCGCCGCGATCGCTGGTGGCCCTGCTGCTGCAGCCGGGGATCCTCGGCGGCCTGGCCTGCTACGCGGTCAGCGTGGTGGTCTGGCTGGGGGCCCTGTCGCGGGTCGAGGTGAACTTCGCCTACCCCTTCCTGGCCCTCGGCTTCGTGGCGAACGCCCTGATGGCGCAGTGGTTCCTGGGCGAGCACGTGCCGGCCAGCCGCTGGCTGGCGCTGTCGGTCATCGTGCTCGGCGTGGCCCTGCAGGCCTGGAGCGGCAAGCGCTGAAGCTTCACAGGACCATGCCGAGGGCGGCCTGCACCGCCTGCAGGAACCGGGCCTCGCCGTGGTGCTCCTGCCAGGTCAGGGCCTGCCCGGCCGCGGCCCGGGCGAACCGGGGATAGTCCAGGGCCACCGCCTGGACGGCCGCCCGGGGCCCCTCCGGGTCCCTCTCCGGGTAGGCCTGGCAGGCGCCGCCGGCGGCGAAACGGCGGGCGGACAGGGTCCCTTCGGGCAGCACGAAGGGGACCCCGCAGGCCACCGCCTGCAGGACCACCCCCGACAGCCGCATCCGGTAGCGGCGGGGGTCCATGGGGCAGACCACCAGGTCGCAGCCCCGGACCTCGGCGCCGAGGTCGGAAAGGAAGCCGTTGCGCACCTGGAGCAAGGGATGCTGCAGAGGCGGCAGGCGGCCCCGCGAGTCGTGCAGGACGACCTCGTAGCCGCCGTGCAGCAGGCTCGAGACCAGCGCAGGCAGGCGGTCCAGGCCCCGCTCCCGGCGCTGATGGCCGAAGAAGCCGATGCGCCGCGGTCGCCCAGGGTGGTCGCTCCGCGGAGGGCCGTCCCAGGGCACCGGGAAGGTCTGGACCTCGAGTCCCTCGGTCCGGGCGGCGAGGTCCGGGTCGATTGCGCCGATCGCGACCCGCAGGCTGCGCTGCCGGCCGGCCCGGCAGGCCCGGGACCAGAGCTCCGCCGCGCCCGGGCCGCGGGCCTCGGGAAGTTCGTGGAGCAGGCCCGCCATCGGCGGCGGCGCGTCGAGCCGGACGTGGGCGGCGAACAGGTCCGCGGTCAGGGTGGGGAACAGCCAGAGGTCGGCGCCGCCGAGGCCGGCCAGTTCCCGGGCCTTCCGGTCCACCCGCGCGTCCCAGCCGTGGACAGGATCCTGGACCTCGGGCGCGCGGGGGGAGTCCGCAAACAGCGGAATGAACCGGATCCCGGCCTCTTCGAAGCCGGCTCGCAGGTCCGGGGTTGCGCTGCGGTGCCCGGCCACGGAAACCCGGTGGCCGGCTGCGGACAGCCGGCGCGCCAGGTTCAGGGTCAAGTCGAAGTGGTGGCCCGTGCGCCCAGCCAGGCCGTGGTCGAGGAGGCTGATGCGCGCCATGGGGTCCCGGAGCGTCAGGGCCTGGGCTGGGTGAGCCGCTCGCGCAGGCCGCTGCGCAGGGCCTCCGCCTGCGGGTCCCTCGGGGCGGTGGACACGGCCACGCCCGCCATCTCCGCGGCCTGCTTGCTCAGCAGGAGGCCGAGAAGGCTCTCGATGATCGAGCCGCCACCGCCCTGGCCGCCGGCCATGGCGACCTTGGGGACCACGTCCACCTGGCTCTTCTCGATGGCCTCGGCGAACCGGTTCATGACCTGCTGGACCAGCTGGAACTGAGGTCCGCCGTAGGCGCGGACCTGCTCCTCGATGGCCAGGGCCTGGGCGATGCCCACCCGGGCGGCCTGTTCGGCCTGGGCGTCGGCCATGACCTTGATCCGCTTGGCCTCGCCTTCGCCCATCAGCCGCACCTTCTCGGCCTCGGCGCCGGCCAGGGTCTGGATCTGCGCGGCCTGCTGCTGGGCCTTGGCGTAGTCGGCCTTGCCCTGGTTGCTCTGGATCTCGATGCTGATCGAGGATTCCGTGAGCAGGGTCTGCTGCTTGGCCTTGGCCTCCGCCTCCCGCAGCTCGCGCTCCTTCACGGCGGCGTTCTGCTGGCGCTCGTAGGTCTCCACCTGCTCGTTGGCGATCTGCCGGCTGCGCAGCTGGATGAGGATCTGCTCGATCTGCCCGCCGGGCGCGCCGCTGGTGGGCGTGCCGATCAGCACCTCCTGCAGCTCCAGGTTGTAGGTCGCGAACTTCTCCTTCATCTCCTGGCTGGACTGCAGCTGGATGTTGCTCCGGTCCTGGATCAGCTGGATCAGGGTGCGGGTCTGGCCGATGTTCTTGAAGTAGGCGCTGACCATCGGGTCGAGGGTCTGCTCCACCAGCTTCTTGATGTCGCCGAAGCGCTGGATGACCAGGGGGGCCTTGCGGTAGTCGATGTGGACCACGACGGACAGCGGCAGGTTAGGCTCGAAGGCGTCCTTGGTGATCAGGCTGACCTCGGTGAGGTTCTCGTCGAACTTGTGGCTGCCCACCTCGCCCTTGGTCCACTTCAGGATGAAGTTGGTGGTCGGCACGATCGAGACCTTGCCGGCGTAGGTGTTGAAGGCGTACTTGCCGGGCAGCAGCGGCTCGCTCCAGACGCCCCGCTGGCCCTTGGCCACCAGCTCGCCGTGGCGGTAGTCGGTGCCGCTGATGTCGGCGCCCTTGTCGCCGGTGTAGCTGACCACCACGCCGACGGTGCCCACCTCGACCACGGTCTTGGGGATCAGCTCGACGGTGGCGAACAGGCGGTTGATGTAGTAGGTGCCCTCCACCAGCACCTGGTACTGGCGGCCGCGCTGTCCGCCGGCCTTCAGGAACTTGTCGGAGTCCTGGAAGTTGTTGTGGTAGGTGGCCGGGTTCGCCGCGTCCTCGCCCACCGTCGGCGCGATGATCTCACCGCTGTGCAGGCTGGGCCCGTCGTGCACGGTGACGATCCCGACCGCGTCGTCGGCGCCGCGGATGATCACCGGGCGGTAGCCGCCGCGCTCGGCGATCACCGCGCTCATCTTCTGGTAGGTCTCGAGGTTGTCCTGGTCGGTGGGCAGGTAGTAGATGCGGTCCTCGGTGAGCACCACGAACTGGGCCAGGTTGATGGAGTGCAGGCCCTCGCGCAGGATCATGCGCTGCGGCCCCTGCTGGCCGCCCTTCTCCAGGAACTGGCGGACGTTGGTGAAGTCGCAGGCGGAGGTGTTGCAGGCCAGGGCCTGGTCGGGGGGGAGGGGCCTGCCGTCGCGCGCGAAGACGTAGCCGATCTTCCCCTGCGGGATCGTCACCAGCGGCATCTTGTGGACGCGGAACTGGAACGGCGTGAGCACGTGCCAGCCGCCGCGAAGGACCTCGGGCTGGAAGCCGGCCTCGCCGGCGAGGGGGATGAACCCGCGCTCGACCGAGCCCCGGCCGCTGATCAGCTTCTCGACGATGCCGACGCGGGTGTTGGGGATGTAGCGGAAGGTCTTGGCGAGCAGCACCAGGAGGGCGATGACGCCGAGGAAGGAGAGCAGGGACCACCCCGGGTGGTCGAGCAGCCACGTGAGTTCCATAAAGGCTCCGATGAAGAGGACAACGGGGTCAGTCTACGCCGGCGCCGGGTGCCGGGCTCTCCCGGGAGCCGAAGGGCATCGGCGGCGGGGCGATCCGGTTTTTCCGGTCGGCGGTCGGCGTTTGCGGACGGGTGCGGCTTGGGGGATCATGGCTCCAGGCCCATGCCGGCCAGGGAGCCATCCGGGTGCTGCCCACCCCGCCATCGGACATCCGGGTGCTCGTCGTCGACGACGAGGCGGTGATCCGCACGACCCTCCTGCGGATGCTGCAGAAGCACGGCTACCGGTGCACCGCCGCGGACAATGTCGATGCCGCCCTGGCCGTGCTGGCCCACGAACCCGTCGACCTCGTCCTCTCGGACATCCAGATGCCCGGCAAGTCCGGCGTGGACCTGGTGCGGGCCCTGGCCGAGCGGATCCCGGAGACCGCCGTGGTGATGGTGACCGGGGTGGACGACGCCAGCGTGGCCATGCAGTGCATCGGGCTCGGCGCCTACGGCTACGTGCTCAAGCCGATCCGGACCAACGCCATCCTGGTCGCCGTGGGATCCGCACTGCGCCGGCGGATGCTGGAGATCGAGCACCGCGACCGCGAGGGGCTGCTGGCCCGGAAGGTGCGGGAGCAGACCCTCGAGATCCGCGCCTCCCGCGAGGAGATCGCCTGGCGCCTGCTGGCGGCCAGCGAGCACCGCGACAACGAGACCGGCGCCCACATCCGCCGGATCGGGCTCTACGCAGGCGAGTTCGGCCGCCTGCTCGGCTGGGAGGCCGACCAGGTGGAGTGCATCCAGGCCGCCGCCCCCATGCACGACATCGGCAAGATCGGCATCCCCGACCGCATCCTGCAGAAGCCCGGACCCCTCACCGACGAGGAGTGGAGCGTGATGCGCACCCACCCTGCCACCGGCGCGGCGATCCTGCAGGGCTCCCGGGTGCCCTTCATCCGGATGGGGGCGCGGATCGCCGTCTGCCACCACGAGCGCTGGGACGGCACCGGCTACCCCGCCGGCACGGCCGGCGCGCAGATCCCGCTGGACGCCCGGATCACCTGCCTGGTGGATGTCTACGATGCCCTCAGCAACCGCCGCTGCTACCACGAACCCTGGCCGGAGCAGCAGGTGGTGGAGTACCTGAAGTCCCAGCGGGAGCGGCTGTTCGATCCGGAACTGGTGGACCTCTTCTTCGCCCACTACGCGACCTTCCGAAGCATCCTGCACGGCAACCCGGACCGGCCGATGGCCCCCTTCCGCGACGAGGCCGACCAGGTCGCCAACCGCTGAAGCGGCCCCGCCGCGGGGGCCGCTCCAGCCAGGCCGGCCGGCTCAGCCCTTGCGTCCGCCCTGGCAGAGCTCGTGCCACTCGCGCTCGAGCCGCTCGCGGTGCTCGGGGGCGGCGATGGCGATCAGCGCCTTGGCGCGCTCCTTGAGCGTCTTGCCGAACAGGTAGGCGACGCCGTGCTCGGTGATCACGTAGTGGACGTGCGGCCGGGTGGTGACCACCCCGGCGCCGGGCTTGAGGGTGCAGGTGAGCCGGCTCTCGCCCTTCTTGGTGGTGGAGGGCAGGGCGATGATCGGCTTGCCGCCCTTGGACAGGTAGGCGCCGCGCATGAAGTCCATCTGGCCGCCGACGCCGGAGATGATCCGGTGGCCGATGGAGTCGGCGCAGACCTGGCCGGTGAGGTCGACCTCGACCGCGCTGTTGATGGCGGTCATCTTCGGGTTGCGGGCGATGACGTTGGGCTGGTTCACGTAGGCGACGTCGAGGAACACCGCGGCCGGGTTGTCGTCGATGAAGTCGTACAGCTTGCGGCTGCCGCCGGTGAAGGAGGCCACCAGCTTGCCCGGGTGGATCGCCTTCTGCGAGTTGTCGATGGCGCCGCTCTCGTAGAGCGGGAGGACGCCGTCGCTGAACATCTCGGTGTGGATGCCGAGGTGCTTGTGGTTCCCGAGGGCCGCCAGCACGGCGTCGGGGATCGCGCCGATGCCCATCTGCAGGGTGGCGCCGTCCTCGATCAGCTCGGCGGCGTTGCGGCCGATCGCCAGCTCGACCTCGGTCAGGGGCTCGGGCTTCGGCTCCGGCAGCGGCTCGTCGACCTCGACCCAGAAGTCCACGTCGTCGAGGTGGACGAAGCCGTCGCCGTGGACCCGGGGCATGCGCGGGTTGATCTGGGCGACCACCATGTCGGCGCAGTCCACGGCGGCGCGGGCGACGTCCACGGAGGTGCCGAGGGTGCAGAAGCCGTGCTTGTCGGGGGGGCTGAGCTGCACCATCGCCACGTTGAGGTGGCGGGTCTGGGTGCGGAACAGGCTCGGGATCTCGGACAGGAAGCAGGGCACGTAGTCCACCCGGTCGTGGTCCATGTACGGCCGCATGTTTCCGCCGGTGAACAGGTTCGCCACCCGGAAGCTGCGCGCGTACTCGGGCTTCGCGTACTCGGCGGCGCCGGAGGTGTGCAGGTGGGTGATCTCCACGTCGTCCAGTTCCGGCGCCCGGTCGACGAGGGCCTTCACCAGGAGCAGCGGCGTGGCCACCCCCCCGTGGAGAAAGACCCGATGGCCGGTCTTGACGCACCGGACGGCTTCGGCGGGGTTGGCGCACCTGGGCATGGCTGCCTCCTGAAGGTCCGGGGCCAGTTTATTCCTGATCCACGGGTCGCCAGACCACCCGGGGCCCCTTGTGATCGGCGTCAAGCGACGGGCACATCGCGAGCCCCGGAGGTCACAACCGCCCCGGGCGGTGCTGCAGCCGGGCGTAAACTCGGCTCTGCACCCGGCGCGCCGGCGGTTCCCGACCGGTCGCGGCCGCCGCAGGACGAGGCAGGCACCCATGTTCGACATCGAGGCATCCTTCGACCGCGTCGTGCTGTCCGAACCGCGCAACCGGCCCACGGTGGTGTTCACCGAGGCCAACGATCCGCGCGTGGTGGAGGCCGCCTGCCACCTGGCCCGCTACATCCGCCCGGTGTTCCTCGGCCGGGAATCCGACGTCCGCGCCCTGATCGCCCGGGAACTGCCGGACCTGGGCTCGAGCCGGGTCGAGTACACCCTCTCCGAGAGCGCCTTCCTGGTGCCGGAAACCAGGCCGGACCTGCTGCAGGAGTTCGCCGCGGCCCTGCTGGCCCGGGCCGCCGAGAAGGGCCGGGCCCTCGCCGGGGACGAGGCCCTCGCGCTGGCGCGGGAACCGGGCCATTTCGGCATCCTTGCGGTCCGGTGCGGGCACGCGGACCTGGTCGTCGGCGGTGCGCGCCAGGAACCCCGCGCCTTCTTCCGGCCGATGCTCGACCTGCTGGCCCAGCAGGACATCCAGTGCGAGGCCGGCGTGTTCGTCCTTCCGGACGACCACCCCGAGGGCGTCTACCCGCACAACATCGTGGTCTTCGGCGACGTCGGCGTGAACCCGGCGATGACGCCGGAGATCCTGGCCCACACGGCGGTCGGCACCTGCGCCATCGCCCGCGACCTGATCCCCGAGGAGGTGCTGCCGGAGATCCAAGCCGCCATCGTCTCCTACAGCCACCACGGCGGCGACGAGGGGCCCTCGGTGGAGCGCGTGCGCAAGGCCATGGAACTGATTCCCGCCATCCTCGAGGCCCGCTGCAGCCTCGGCGAGCGGTACCGGAGCATCCGCATCGAGGGCGAAGTCAAGATGAGCGCCGCCCTCAGCGCCCGCAGCGCGAAGTACTACGAACACGGCAGCGGGGAAGGCTGGAAGGGCAGCCCCAACGTGATCATCAGCCCCAACCTGGACATGGGGAACCTGCTCTACCACCTGTACGCCACGCGGTTCCCGACGGCCAAGAAGTTCCCGATGCTGTTCGGCGTGCGGTTCCGCGGGGTCGCCCTGCCGATGGATTGCGCCAGCGAGGACGTGCGCCTGGCGGTGAAGGCCGCGGTGCTGCGCACCCACCGGTTCGGGGCCTGGACCCGCACGCCCAAGGACACCTTCTTCCGCCGCTACCGCGTGCTGGCCATCAATCCCGGCTCCACCAGCACCAAGATCGCGGTGTACGAGGGCGACCAGGAGCGCTTCACCGAGGAGATCCAGCACCCTGCGGCGGAACTTCTGCCCTTCGAGGGCCAGCCGATCACCGCGCAGTACGCCCTGCGCCAGCGGGCCATCCTCGGCTTCCTGGCGGAGCGCGGTCTCTCCGCCGCCGACTTCGACGCCTTCGCCGGCCGCGGCGGCCTGCTCAAGCCGATCCCCCACGGAACCTACGCGGTCAACGAGGCGATGCTGGCGGACCTGCGCGACGGCGTCCGCGGCGACCACGCCTCGAACCTCGGCGGCCTCATCGCCCGGGAGCTGAGCGGGGGGACGCAGCCCGCCTTCATCGTCGACCCGGTGGTGGTGGACGAGGCCGATCCCCGGGTCAAGGTGTCCGGCCTCAAGGAACTGCCGCGCCGCGTGATCAGCCACGCCCTCAACCAGATCGCGACCGCGCGGCGGTTCGCGGAGGAGCGCGAGACCTTCTACGGCAAGGTGAACGTCATCGTCGCCCACCTGGGCGGCGGGATCAGCGTCGGCGCCCACCGCCGGGGCCGCTACATCGACGTCAACAACGGACTGGACGGCGAGGGCCCGTTCTCGCCGCAGCGCACCGGATCCCTCCCCACCGGGCAGCTCATCGACCTCTGCTTCTCCGGGAAGTACACCAAGGCGGAACTGAAGAAGCTCAACAAGGGGCGCGGAGGCCTCATCGACCTGCTCGGAACCGCCGACCTCCGCGAGGTCGAGCGGCGCGCGGACGCCGGCGATGCCGAGGCGGCGCTGGTCTGGTCGGCGATGGCCTACGCCATCGCCAAGGCCATCACGGCCCAGCTGCCCGCCTTCGAGGGCTCCCCCCTCGACCGCGTCCTGCTGACCGGTGGCATGGCGCGGTCGCAGCGGCTCTGCGAGGAGATCACCCGGCTGGTCTCCGGCCTGGGCTGCGGGGTCACCGTTTACCCCGGGGAGAACGAGATGGGCGCCCTGGTGAAGGGCGCCCTGCGGGTGCTGCAGGGCAAGGAGGAGGCGCGGCAGTACGGAGCCTGAGCGTCCCTCAGGGCCTGCCCCGCACCTCCTTGAGGGCCTGGGCCATGCGCACGCAGGCCTCGTTCTGCTCGCCCACGTCGAGGGCTGCGAAACCCAGGCAGAGGCGGGGCAGGGACCGGTGCTGGACGTCGTAGAGGCGGCCCGGATAGAACACCACGCCGCGGGCGGCGCAGCGCTCGGTCCAGGCGTCCATCGGGACCTCCGGCGCCACCTGGACCCACAGCGAGAGGCCTTCGCGCGGGTTCTCCGCCTGCAGGGCCGGGTGCAGGTGGAGCAGCAGGCGGTCCACCATGCTGTCCCGGCGCTCCTCGGTGATCTTGCGGATGCGGCTGAGGTGCCGGTGGATCTCGCCATCGCGGAACAGCTCCTCGATGGTGGCCTCCTGGACCTGGTTGCCGGGCCAGTCGATCAGCTGCCGCTGCTTGGCCAGCGTCTTGATGAGCGGCGCCGCGCCGGCCATGAAACCCACCTGCAGGCCCGGGGCCAGCACCGGCTCCAGGGCGCTGTAGTAGACCACCACGCCCCTCCGGTCCTGGCTGGCCAGGGGCAGGGTCGGAGCGATCTCGCGCTGGAAGCCGAGGCTCTGGTCGCCCTCCAGGATCAGGGCCCCGTGCCGTTCGGCCAGGGCCAGCAGGCGCTCCCGTCGATCGGCGGGCATCACCGCATGGGTCGGGTACTGCGGCGCGGCGGTGGCGCAGATCAGCCGGACCGGTTCCCGCGCCAGCAGGGCCTCGAGGGCCTCGACCTGGATCCCGCCCTCGTCCACCGGCACCGGGAGGATCCGCGCCCCGGCCGCCTGCAGGGCCTCGGTGACCCGGAAGTAGCCCGGCGATTCGACCGCCACGGGGTCGCCCGGCCTGAACAGCACCCGCGACACCAGGTTCAGGGTGCTCATCAGGCCCCGGGTCAGGACCAGGTTGCCGGGTTCCAGCACCAGGCCGCGCAGCTCCCGCAGCAGCCTGCAGAGGGAGGCCCGCAGTTCCAGCAGGCCGCGGGGGTCCCAGCCGGGCTGCAGCAGGCGGTGGTGCTGGCGGTTGAGCACCCGGCCGTGGGCGCGGTGGATGGCGGCGGCGGGGGCGAGCCGCACGTCCGGCAGGTCGGGGATCAGGCGGAAGCCCTCGCGGTCCATGGCCCGCGGTTGGAAGAACGGATCGTTGAGCGGGGTCGCCGCGGTCCAGGAGCCCGAATCCCCGGCGGCGATCGAGACCTCCTCGACCTGCAGGAGGAGCGGAAGCCGTTCCGCCACGAAGCTGCCGCGATCGGGCCGGCACTCGATCCAGCCCTCCGCCTCCAGTTCCCGGTAGGCGGAGATGGTGGTGTTGCGGTTGACCCGGAAGGTGTCCGCCAGCGCCCGGGTTCCCGGCAGGGCCTCGCCCGCCTGCAGGCGGCCGGCGCGGATGCCCTGGATCACCGCGTGGACGATCTGCAGGTAGAGGGGCTCCTGGCTGGCGCGATCCAGGGTGATGGAGGTGGCCCAGGGCGGCACGGAAAGGCTCCGGAGGCGGTTGTCCCTCAAGGATGCCCGGCCGGAGGCATCCGGCAAGGCACCGGATGGGTGCTGATCTCGGGACCGGATCTGGGGCCCGGTCCTGGGGCGGCCCAAGGTGGGTGCCATGCGAGACCGCGACGGGCCCTTCCGGGCTACGGGCGGCCCGGACCCGGAGGAACGATGCGCGCGACCATCCACAGTTCCCAGCCTTCCCGGTCGACGGGGCTGGACCGCCGGACCTTCTGCGCCTGTGCGCTGGCCGCCGGCGCCCTCGCCTGCGGCGGTGGCGGGGGCGGCTCCGCGCCGGCCGCCTCCAGCAATGGCGGGGGCGGATCGACCACGGTCACCACCACCGACACCAAGGCGGCACTGCTCGCCCAGCCGGCCGGAACGACCCGGGACTACACCTCCGGCAGCACGGCCTGTCCGCTCACCGCCGGGACTCCGCAGGGGGTC
This sequence comes from Holophagales bacterium, assembly GCA_041908165.1. GTDB lineage: Bacteria > Acidobacteriota > Holophagae > Holophagales > Holophagaceae > JACQZU01. The sequence goes on from JAYRFV010000183.1 coordinate 28,927, forward strand.
TACCTGGTCCGGGATGGCGCCGGGATCTACGCCCTCAGCGCCAGTTGCCTGCACCAGGGCGGCCGGATCTCGCCGGGCGGCGGCGGCTTCGCCTGTCCCTGCCACGGCAGCCAGTACGACCTCAACGGCACCGCCACCCTCGGTCCCGCCCCGGTGGGCTCGGTGCTGCAGCACTACGAGGTGCGCGAGTCCAGTCCCGGCGCCGCGCTGGTCATCGATCTCGCCAAGCCGGTTGGCGCGGGCGTGCGGCTCAGCTGAACCGCCCCTCCCGACGGCGGCCCTCTTCCGGAGCGCTACGCCTTCGCGGCCAGGGCGGCGAGGGCGATGGAGTACAGCTTGGTGCGGGTGCTGTCGCCGCGGCTGCTGAGGATGCAGGGCACCCGCGCGCCGACCACCATGGCGGCCAGTTCCGCGCCGGCCAGTTTCGAGCAGGTCTTGTAGAAGACGTTCCCGCCCTCGATGTCGGCGAACACCAGGCCGTCGGCGTCGCCGGCCACCGGACCCTGGAGGCCCTTGATCCCAGCCGCCTCGGGGTCCACCGCCGCATCCAGGGCCAGGGGGCCGTCGACGAGCGCGCCCTTGATCTGGCCGCGGTCGGCCATCTTGGCGATCGCCGCCGCCTCGATGCAGTGGCTGTAGTTGGGCAGGACCTGCTCGCTGGCAGCCAGCAGGGCGACCTTGGGCCGGTCGATGCCGAGGGCCTGGGCGGTGGCGATGACGTAGTTGGTGATCGCCACCTTCTGCTTCAGGTCGGGCTGGGGAATCACCGCCACGTCGCCGCAGACGAGCAGCTTCGGGTGCCGCGGCAGCTCGATGACCGTCACGTGGCTGAGGATCGCCCCCGGCTCCATGAGGCCCTTCTCCTTGTCCAGGATGGCGCGCATGTAGCGGTCGGTGCTGAGGCTGCCCTTCATCAGCACGTCCGCTTCCCGGCCATTGATCAGGGCCACCGCCAGGGCCGCGGCGCGGACGTCCACCGGTTCGTGGACGATGCGGAAGGCGGCCGGGTCGATGCCCTCCTCGGCGCAGATCCGGCGGATGGCCGCTTCGTCGCCGGTGAGGATGCCGTCCACCACGCCGGCCCGGATGGCGTCGTGGACCGCGGCGAGGGTGTGGCCGTCGTTGGCGAAGGCGGCGACCAGGCGGCGTTTCGGACGGCCCTTCAGGGCCTCGAGCATCTGGTCGAGCTTGGTGATGGCCATCGGACGCCTCCGCTGCAACGATCGGTACCGGCCGAGTCTAGGGCCTGGTGCCCTCGGCGAGGGTCGGCAGGGGAAAAACGTGATCGATGCCCCAGCGGGATTACACTGGCCCTGGGCGGGCCGCTCCGGCGCCCGCGCCCCTCCCGGAGAGGCTGCCATGTCCCTGGCCCAGCACCCCATCCCGCGGCCGCAGGCCGACGAGTACGCCCCGTATTTCGCCCAGTACCTGGCCAAGGTCCCGGACGGCGATCTTCTGGACCTGCTGGAGGCCCAGTGGGAGGAGCTGGGCTGCCTGCTGGAGGACCTGGACGACGAGGCAGCCGATTTCAGGTATGCGGAAGGGAAGTGGAGCGTGAAGGAGGTGCTCGGCCACATCCTGGACGCCGAGCGGATCTTCGCCTACCGGCTGCTGCGGATCGCCCGCGCCGATCCGACGCCCCTGGCGGGATTCGACGAGAACGCCTACGTCGCCGCGGCCGGCTTCCAGGCGCGCCCGCTGGAGAGCCTGCTCGAGGAATACGACCTGGTGCGCGGCCACACCCTCGCCCTCCTGCGGGGGCTGGATGCGGACTGCTTCCGCCGCAGGGGCACCTCCAACGGCAAGCCGGTGTCCGCCCGCGCCCTGGCCTGGCTGATCGCGGGCCACGAGCGCCACCACATGGGCGTGCTGAAGGAGCGCTACCTGCCGAGCTTCTGATGGCCTCCCGGACGCTCCGATGACCGTTTCCCCCTCCTTCCGCGACCACGTCCTGGAGCAGCTGCGCCGGGTGGCCCCGGTCGCCACGCAGCCGATGTTCGGCGGCCTGACCCTGTTCCACGACGGGCGGGCCTTCGCGCTGATCGACGAGGACCGCCTGTACTTCAAGGTCGACGCCGGGAACCGCGGCGACTTCGAGGCGGCCGGCAGCGGCCCCTTCCTGCCCTTCGGCGATCCGGCCCGGCCGATGGCCTACTGGGAACTCCCCGGCGAGGTGCTGGAGGACACGGAGGCCCTGGCGGCGTGGGCGCGCAAGGCCTTCGCCGCGGCGCACCGGGCCCGCCGTCCGCGCCGGGCGAAGCCGTGATCGCGGCCGGCCCTGACGTGGGCCGCTCACCGGAGCTCCCCGTGAACCCCGGTGGAGGCCTTGGTCCCCACTTCCGCCTCAGGCCGGCGGGCCCCGCCGACGCCCCTCTGCTGGGGCGGCTGGGGCCCGCCACCTTCCGGGAGGCTTTCGGCGCCGTCCTCCCCGCGGAGGCCGTTGCCGAGCGGATGCGGCTGGTCTATGCCCGGGCCCGCCTGGCCCAGGACCTGCGGGACCCCGCCCAGGCCTGGTTCCTGGCCGTGGCCCGCCGGGGGGCTGTGGGCTTCCTGGCGCTGCGGGAGGGACCGCCGCAGATGCCGATGGGAGGCCAGCGGCCGGTTGAATTCACGCGGGTCTACGTCCGCAGCGCCTGGCACGGCCGGGGGCCGGCCTTCGCCCTCATGGAGGCGGGGTTCGCGGAGGCGCGCCGGCGCGGCGCCGACCTCCTCTGGCTCACCGCCTGGGAACGCAATCCCAGGGCCCTGGCCTTCTACCGGGCCCATGGCTTCCGGCCGGCGGGCAGGGTCCCGGTGACCTTCGCCGGCCAGGTGCTGCCGCACCTGGTGATGACCCGCACCCTCCCGCCATGAACCTGCTCCTGCTCCAGCCCGGGGACTTCCTCGATGACCGCAGGGTGAGGCTCCAGGGCCGCCGGCTGCGGCACGTGCAGGAGGTCCACCGGGCCCGGGCCGGGGACGACCTGCGGGTCGGCCTCCTCGACGGCCCCATGGGACGGGGGAGGGTGCTGCGCCTGGATGCGGAGGGCCTCGACCTGGAGGTGGAACTGTCCGAATCCCCACCGGCCAAGCTGCCGCTCAGCCTGGTGCTGGCACTGCCGCGGCCGAAGGTGCTCAACCGGGTGCTCGCCGCGGCCAGCAGCCTGGGGGTGGCGCGGATCGTCCTGGTGAACGCGTGGAAGGTCGAGAAGGCCTACTGGAAGAGCCCGCGGATGGATCCGGACAGCCTGCGCCTGCACCTGCTGCTGGGCCTCGAGCAGGGACGCGACACGGTGCTTCCCGAACTGCGCGTGGAGCGCCTGTTCCGTCCTTTCGTCGAGGACGCCCTTCCGGCCTGGCAGGGGTCCGCCCTGGGGCTGCTGGCCCACCCGGGGTCATCGATCGCCTGCCCGCGGAGCCTGCAGGAGCCCTGCGTGGTCGCCATCGGGCCCGAAGGCGGCTGGATCGACGCCGAGCGGGCCAGCTTCCGGGACGTCGGGTTCCGCGAGGTGGACCTGGGCCCGCGCATCCTGCGGGTGGAAACCGCCCTGGCGGCCTTGGCGGGGCGGCTGTACTGACCGCGCAGGGCAGCCCCGCTATGCTGGGGTCGGATCTTTCGGAGTCCCCCATGGCCTGGCGCTGCGCCGTCCTGTCCTGCCTCCTCGCCGCCGGGGCCAGCCTTCCGGCCCAGGAGCGCCTGCCGCGCTTCGTCAGCAGTCCGGATGTGCACGGCGACCGGGTGGTCTTCACCTGGGAGGACGACCTCTGGCTGGGCTCCCTGCAGGGGGGCTCCGCCCGGCGCCTGACCAGCCACCCCGGCGTCGAGAGTGGCGCCCGCTTCAGCCCGGACGGGAAGTGGCTCGCCTTCCTCGGCCGCAGCGACGGCGCCCCGCAGGTGTACCTGATGCCCGCGGATGGCGGCACGCCCCGGCGCCTGACCTGGCGTGGCGCGGCCAACGTCGCCGGTTGGAGCCCGGACGGACGGAAGGTCCTCTTCCGTGCGTTCTACGAACAGGACGTTCGGCCCGTCTCGCGCCTCTACGCCGTCGACCTCGAGGGCCATGAACCCGAGCCGCTGCCCCTGAGGAAGGCCACCGAGGGCGCCTACAGCCCGGACGGCCAGCGCTTCCTGTTCAGCACCCGGGGCGATGCGGAGTACTACTGGAAGCGGTACAAGGGCGGCCAGGCGCCGGACCTCTGGCTCGGAGACTTCAGGACGCACCGCTTCGAGAAGCTCACCGACTACGCCGGCAAGAACGGTCATCCCATGTGGGCCGGCGGCCGGGTGCTGTTCGTCAGCGACCGGGCACCCAGCGGCCTGACCGACCTCTACGCGATGGACCCCGCCACCAAGGCGGTCGAGCAGCTGACCCAGGCGGCGCAGTTCGACGTGCAGTGGCCGGCCACCGATGGCAGGACCGTGGTCTTCGTCCAGGGCGGGCACCTGCAGGCGCTCGACCTGGCTTCGAAGAAAACGCATCGGGTCGAGGTCCGGGTCGCCAGCGACGGTTGGAGGACCGCGCCGCGCACGGTGAATCCGAAGGAGTGGATCCAGTCCATGGCCCTGGCCAAGGACGCCGTGGCGCTGGAGGCCCGCGGCGACGTGTTCCTGCTGCCCACCGACGGCGCCCGGCCGGCGCTGAACCTCACCGCCACCCCCGGGGTGCGGGAGCGGATGCCGAGGCTGTCCCCGGACGGCCGGCGGGTGGCCTACTTCAGCGACGCCAGCGGCGAGTACGACCTGTACGTCCAGCCCGCCGAGGGCGGCCCCGCGGAACGCATCCCCACCGGCCTGAAGACCGCCCTCTACCACCTGGAGTGGAGCCCGGACGGCGGCAAGCTCCTGTTCGGCGACAAGAGCTTCGCCATCCACGTCATGGACCTCGCCACCCGCAAGCTCACCCAGGTGGACGCGTACCACGAACTGAAGAACGACGAATTCAGCTGGGAGGTGAGCGACTACACCTGGTCACCCGACTCCCAGTGGGTTGCCTATTCGGTGGTGGAACCCAGCCGCAACAGCCGGGTCTGGCTCTACCACGTCCCGACCGGCCGGAGGACCGCGGTATCCCACGGTTTCTACGACTGCCTCAACCCCTGCTTCGATGCCGAGGGCCACGGCCTGTACTTCCTCAGCTACTCCAACTTCGAGACCCGGCTCGACCCGAGCCAGGACAACCACATCCAGCCGGCCCCGGTGCAGGTCATGAAGGTCCAGCTGAAGGCGGTCGAGGCGCCCGGTCCCTTCCGCATCGACCTGGAGGGCCTGCAGGAGCGCATCCGCCCGCTGCCGGTCAAGCCTGGCAACCTGTTCCACCTGAAGGCGGGCAGGGGCTTCCTGGCCTGGGCCGAGGCCGAGGGCTGGGACGACAGTGTCCAGGAGGAGGTCTTCACCCCGCGCGGCCAGGACAAGTGGAAGCTGCACCTCTACGACCTGGCGGCGAAGAAGTCCGCGGTCCTGAACGACCCGGTGGCCGACTGGGCCTTCTCGACCGAAGGCCGGCAGCTGCTGGTCCGGCGGAAGGGTGCCCTGCATGCCGGCGACGCCGCCGCGGCGTTCGGCTCCAAGGCCCTGCCGGCGGCACTCGACCTGGACCGGCTGAGCACGCGGGTGGTTCCCCGCGAGGAGTGGAAGCAGGTCTTCGAGGACACCTGGCGCTGGTACCGCGAGTTCTTCTACGACCGCGACATGCACGGCCGCGACTGGCAGGCGATCCACGACAAATTCGCCGCCTGGCTGCCCGACTGCAACTCCCGCAACGAGCTCAACTGGCTGCTGAGCCAGATGGTCGGGGAACTGTGCGTGAGCCACACCTACGTCGGCGGCGGCGACCCCGGCCCCGGGCAGGTGCCGGCGCCGGCCCTGTTCACCGGCCACCTGGGCGCCGATCTGGTCGCCGAGAACGGCCGCTACCGGTTCGCCCGGGTGTTCGGCCCGACGCCCTACGCGCCCGGCCTCAAGGCTCCCCTGGCGGAGGCCCCGAACCGGGTGAAGGAGGGCGAGTACCTGCTGGCGGTGGACGGCCGGACGATCACCCCGCCCGAGGCCGTCCACGCCCGCCTGCAGGTGGTCAAGGGGCAGAAGCTCAGGCTGACGGTGAACGCCCGGCCCGTCCTGGAGGGCGCGCGGGTGGTCGAGGTCGAGCCCGTGGCCGGGGAAGGCGGCCTCCGCTACGAGCGCTGGATCGCCGACACCATCGCCAAGGTCGAACGGGCCTCCGGCGGCGAACTCGGCTACATGCACATCACCGCCATGGGCGACCAGAACGTCGGCCAGTTCGACAAGTACTGGCGCGCCTTCCGCTACCGCAAGGGGATCGTGGTGGACGTCCGCGGCAACGGCGGCGGCTGGACCGAATACTTCATGATCGACAAGCTGGAGCGGAAGCAGGTGGGATTCAATGTGCTCCGCGGCATGGCGCCGTTCCGCTACCCGAACACCGCCGCCGACGGTCGCTACGTGTTCCTGACCAACGAACAGGACGGCAGCGACGGCGAGGCGTTCCTCGAGCACGTCAAGGCGCGCGGCCTCGGCACCATCGTCGGCGTGCCCACCTGGGGCGGCCTGGTGGGGATCATCAACACCCAGCTCACCCTTGACGGCGGCCGGGTGGAGCAGAGCAACAACGCCTTCTACGGGAAGGAAGGCACGTGGTGGGTGGAGAATCACGGCGTGGATCCGCACATCGTCGTGGAGAACGATCCCGCCAGCCTCATCGAGGGCCGCGACCGGCAGCTGGAGGTGGGCATCGCCACCCTGCTGCAGGAGCTCAAGGACCGTCCGACGCCGGCCTTCCCGCCGGTGCCGGCCTATCCGAAGCGCTGAGCCGATGGCGATCCGCGCGCGCTACGACGACCTGGCCGGCCGCAGGGCCCTGGTGACCGGCGCCTCCAGCGGCATCGGGCTGGGCATCGCCGAGGCCTTCCTGGAGCAGGGCATGCGGGTCGCCGTGCACTACCGCAGCCACCGGGCGGAGGCGGAGGCCCTGGCGGCGCGCCACCCCGGCCGGGCCTTCCCGGTGGGCGCCGACCTGGGACGCGAGGCGGACTGCATCGCCTGCGTCCGCGAAGCCGCGGCGGCCCTCGGCGGGCTCGACCAGATCGTGCATTCCGCCGCCACCTGGAACGACGGCGCCATCGGCCGGATCACCGCGGATGGCCTGGAGGAGATCTTCCGGGTCAACGTCTTCAGCGCCTTCCACTTGGTGCGCGAGGCCCTGCCGCTGCTCGGCCGGAACGGCCGCGGCAATGTGATCTTCATCGGCTCCACCGCCGGCCAGCGGGGCGAAGCCGGCCACGGCAACTACGCCGCCACCAAGGGCGCCCTCCGCGCCCTGGCGATGAGCCTGGCGGTGGAGCTGGCGCCGGCGGTGCGGGTCAACACGGTGTCCCCGGGATGGGTCCGCACGCCCATGGCCGAGACGGTGCTGGAGCGGGTCGGCGCCGACATCGCCGCGACCCTGCCCAACCGCCGCGTCGGCGAGGTGGAGGACGTGGTGCATGCGGTGCTGTACCTGGCCAGCGAGGTCTCCGCCCACCTGCTCGGCGAGGACCTCGGCGTCTCCGGCGGCGCGCTGCTGGTGGTGCCGCGCGGGCAGATCGTCGCCCGGCCGTGAATCCGGCTCAGCCCAGGAACAGCCGGTAGGCCGGGTTCGCGCCTTCGTCCACCCACTGGTAGCCGAGCCCGTCGAGGAAGCTGCGGAAGGCCTCCTGGTCGGCGGCGGGAACCTGGATCCCGGCCAGCACCCGGCCGTGGTCGGCGCCGTGGTTGCGGTAGTGGAACAGGGAGATGTTCCAGCCGCGGCTCATGTGGGTGAGGAACTCCAGCAGGGCCCCCGGGCGCTCAGGGAACTCGAAGCGCAGGATCCGCTCGTCGCGGGCGGCCGGGGCGCGCCCGCCCACCAGGTGGCGGACGTGCAGCTTGGCCATTTCGTTGTCGCTCAGGTCCACCGCCGCGAAGCCGTGGGCGCGGAACAGCTCCAGCAGCAGTGGCCGCTCGCTGCCGTCGCCCAGCTGCAGGCCGACGAAGATGTGGGCCCGTTCGGCGTCGGCGTAGCGGTAGTTGAACTCGGTGACGGCGCGGGCGCCGATCAGCTCGCAGAAGGCCCGGAAGCTGCCGGGCCGCTCGGGGATGGTGACCGCGAACACCGCCTCGCGCTGCTCGCCCAGCTCGGCGCGCTCGGCGACGAAGCGCAGGCGGTCGAAGTTGATGTTGGCGCCGGAGAGGACCGCCACCAGGCCGCCGCCCTCCGGGACCCCCCTGCGCTCCGCCGCCCAGGCCTTCAGCCCGGCCACC
>JAYRFV010000184.1:0-87481 GCA_041908165.1 Holophagales bacterium
CTGGCGTGGGCGCTGGTGGGCCGGCCGAGCCGCTTCGCCTCCTGGACAAAGGCTTGCAGTTCCTCGGCGCTGAAGTTGAGCTTGGACCGCAGCCGGCCGTCGCCGGCGACCCAGTAGCCGCGGTCCACGTAGACCTTGATCCAGTCGGCGCCGAAGCGGACCTGCTCGCGCACGCCCCGGCGGATGGCCTCGGCGCCGTCCACCACCTGGACGCCGCTGGGGACCGCCAGTTCCCAGGCGAAGCCCTGCAGGGGATAGGTGCCGGTGCTGCTGAAGGCCAGGTCGGCCACCTGCAGCCGCGGACCCGGCACGACGCCGGCGTCGATGGCGCGCTTCAGGTCGCTGTCGGCGTGGCCCGCGCCCTCCGTGCCCAGGTCGCGCAGGGTGGTGAAGCCCTGCTCCAGGGCGCGCCGCGCCGCGGCGGCGGCCCGCAGCGAGCGGTAGGGCACGCCCTCCTTGAGGATCTGGGCTTCGTAGTCGGCGCGGCTGAGGTTGCCCTGCAGGAACAGGTGCACATGGGCGTCGATGAGGCCGGGAAGGACGGTCCGGCCGGACAGGTCGAGGTGTGCCGCGTCCCCGGGGGCGCGGCCGGAGACTTCGGTCCAGGGCCCCACCGCCTCGATCCGACCGGCCTTCAGCAGGATCCCCTGGTCGGGCCGCAGGGCTCCGGTGCGCACATCCAGCAGGCGGCCCGCGCGGACGAGCAGGGGCGCCTGGCCCTGGAGCAGGAGGCAGGTCAGGAGCAGGAGGAGGAGGCGCATGAAGACTCCCGGCGGCTGCCCCGACGATGCAGCCGGCGCCGGGGACTGTCTACAGCTTCCCGCCGTGGTCCATGCGCCGCGGCCCCAGGGCCACCAGGCTGGCGGGCAGGGGCGGGCCGGCGGTCCTCACCACCTGGTTGGCCAGCCGGCCGAGGCCTGTCACCTCCAGGACCACCTCGTCGCCCTCCTGGATCCACAGGTTGTCGGTGACTTTCGAACCGTTCAGTTCCAGCAGGCAGCCGGTGCCCACGGTGCCGCTGCCGAGCACCTCGCCCGGGTGCAGCTGGACGCCGTAGGCACAGCGCTGCAGGATCTGGGCGAAGGTCCAGTTCATGCTGTCGGCGTCGCCGCGGCTGAGCACCTTGCCGTTCACCGCGGCGGTCATGGCGGCGTGCAGCACCTCGCCCTCCGGGGTGCGCTCCAGGTCCAGCTCGTCCTTGGTCACCAGCCAGGGGCCGAGGGCGGTGGCGAAGTCCTTGCCCTTGGCCGGCCCCAGCGACAGCTTCATCTCCTCCATCTGCAGGTGGCGGGCGCTCCAGTCGTTCATGATGGTGTAGCCGAAGATGGCGGCGTCGGCCTCCTCCAGGCTGCAGTTGCGCAGCGGGCGGCCGGTGACCACGGCGATCTCCAGCTCGTAGTCCAGGCGCAGCAGGTGGTGCTCGTGCACCTCCAGGGGGCCGGGCCCGACCACCGCCTGGTGGTTGGTGAAGTAGGTGACCGGGAACAGGTCGAACTCGGGGATCATGTCCAGCCCGCGGTTGCGGCGGGCGGTGGCGACGTGCTGGCGGAAGGCGTAGCCGTCGCGCATGGCGACCGGCCGGGGCAGGGGCGCCCGCAGGGTCACCGTGGAGGGGTCGAGCCGTGCCCCCCCGGGCGGGTTCGCCACGGCGCTTCGCGCCAGCGGGAGCAGTTCATCCTGGCGGCGGATCAGCCCCAGCATGTCCACCGCCAGCCGTGGATCGGCCGCGTGGAAATCCAGGATGCCGCCTTCCGCGAGCACCGCGCCGATGCGCTCGGAACCAGCCCGATCGAAGGTCACCAGCTTCATGAATCCCCCAGGACCTCCCAGTGTAGGGTCAGCCCGATCCGGAGCCCTCGGGGAGGTTGAAGGAAGGTGCCGGAATTCAGCAATTCCGGGTTCCGGTCCGATAGGGATGACGGCCCTTGAGCGTTGGACGGAGTTCCCATGTTGCGTAAAGGCCTCGCCTTCAAGTTCTTCCTCCCGGTCGGCATCACCCTGGCCGCGGCCATCCTGTTCCTGACGGTCCTCGTGGGCAAGCTTCAGGCGTCGCGGGCCTCGGCGGATTTCGAGGAGGTCCTGCGGACCGTGGGACTCAACTCCCGGAACATGATCCACGGGGAGGCGGAGGCCTACTGCACGTCCAACGGGATGGTCTTCCACCGGGTTCCGCTGGAGGGGGCGCGGTCCGGGCCGGAGGGGGCCGTCGAACGGGCGGCGGTCGCGGCCTTCCGGGAACAGCCCGGCCTGGAGGCGTTCCGGGGAGAATTCCCGGGGCCGGATGGGGCCTCCTGGACCTATGTGCTGACCCCGGGGCGGCAGCAGGACGCCTGCGTCACCTGCCACGAAGCCATGGGATTCACCCAATTCAAGGGGAAGAAAACAGGCGACATGTTGGCCGTGTTCGGGGTGTCCCGGTCGACCGCGGGGATCCGTCGAGATGAGCGGAACTTCCAGATCGGTGCCGCCCTGGTGGGCATCCTGATGCTGGCCGCCATGAGCGGCCTGATCGGCTATTTCGTGCGCCGCGCCATCCTGCGGCCCCTGGCCGCCCTGGGCGAGACCATCACCACGGTGGCGGGCGGGGACTTCACCGCCCGCGCCGACCTGGGCTCCGAGGATGAGATCGGCGAACTGGCCCGCACCTTCAACGGCATGGTTGGGCGCCTGAACGGAGCCCTGCGGGAGGTCGGGGGCGCCTCCCAGTCGGTGGCCTCGGGGGCCACGGAACTGGCCGCCAGCGCCGAGCAGATCCAGAAGACCGTGGAAGAGACCGCCCGTTCCGGGGAGCAGCTCCGGCTCGCCGGGGAGGGCGTGCAGGGAGCGTTGCGGCGCCTGGAGAGCAACCTCGGGGAACTGGACACCACCACCAGCGAAACCCAGGCGCGCACCGCGGCGGCCGTGCTGGACACCGACGAGGGGGCCAAGGCAGGGCGCGACGCCGCCGGGGGCATGGAGGCCATCCGGGAAGCGACCGGCCGGATCCTGCAGGCGGTGCGGATCATCCAGGAGATCGCCCGGCAGACCAACCTGCTGAGCCTCAACGCGGCCATCGAGGCGGCCAAGGCCGGCGCCCAGGGCAAGGGGTTCGCGGTGGTGGCGGAGGAGGTGCGCAAGCTGGCCGAGCGCAGCGCCGCGGCCGCCACCGAAATCCGCAGCCTGGCGGACCGCACCGAACAGGCGGTGGCCCAGGGCGGCGAAAGCGTCGGCAGCACGCTGGAGCGGCTCGACGCCATCCGCGGCCGGATCACCGAGGTCTCCGACCGTGTCCAGAAGGTGGTCGGGCTGAGTCACAGCCAGGCGGCCGCGGGCCAGGATGTGGGTGGCATGATGGCGCGCACCGCCAGCCAGATCGACCAGAACGCTGCGGCCACCCAGGAACTGGCGGCCACCGTCCGCGAGATCGCCCGCACCTCGGAAGACCTGTCGCGGGTCGCCGAATCCCTCCAGGGACTGGTGCAGCAGTTCCGGCTCTGAACGGTCAGGCGGGCAGCAGCCGCGCCAGCGTGTCCACCGCCTCGTCGATCCGCGCCGGCGGGGTGCTGAGCGGCGGCAGCAGGTACAGGCAGTCGCCGAGCGGGCGGACCAGCAGGCCGTGGTCGAGGGCGCGGCGGTGGAAGCGCCAGGGGAAGCGGTGCTCGGCGGGGAAGGGCCGGCCGGTGCGGGGGTCCACCACCTGGCAGGCGGCCACCGTGCCCAGGGTGCGGGCGCGCCGGACCGCCGGGTGTTCCGCCAGGCGGCCCCAGGCTGCGCGCAGGGCTTGGCCCAGGGCTTCGGCCCGGGCCAGCACCGGTTCGTCGTCGAACAGCGCCAGGCTGGCGCAGGCCACCGCGCAGGCCAGCGGGTTGGCGGTGAAGCTGTGGCCGTGGAGGAAGGCCCGGCCCTCGGCGTAGTCGCCCCAGAAGCAGGCGTGGATCTCCTCGCTGGCCCAGGTCAGGGCCAGCGGCAGGATGCCGCCGGTGAGCCCCTTCGAGAGGCACAGAAGGTCCGGTTCGACGCCGGCCTGGGCGTGGGCGAACAGGCTGCCGGTGCGGCCGAAGCCGGTCATCACCTCGTCGAGGATCAGATAGACGCCGTGGGCGTCGCACTGGGCGCGCAGCTCCTGCAGCAGTTCCGGCGGCCACATGCGCATGCCGGCCGCGCCCTGCAGCAGCGGCTCGGCGATGAAGGCGGCGAGGCCTTCACCGTGCTGCCGGAAGAACCCGCGCATCGCCTCCCGGGCCACAGCCAGCTCGCTGTCCCAGCCGGCCAGGTCGGGCGCCAGCTCCCGCCGAGGGTCCTCGGGCACCGCCAGCCGCTCGCAGCGCAGCAGAAGGGGGGAGAAGATCCCGGTGAGGAAGTTGTCGAGCTCGCCGACCCCGACCGCGCCCAGGGTGTCGCCGTGGTAGCCGCCGTGCAGGGCCCCGAACCGGGTGCGCTGCCGCTGGCCGCGCTGCAGCTGGGCCTGGAAGGCCATCTTCAGGGCCACCTCGACGCTGGTGCTGCCGTCGTCGCTGAAGAAGCAGCGGGTCAGCCGGGGCGGCAGCCTGGCGCGCAGGCGCGCCGCCAGCTCGATCGCGGGGGCGTGGGTGAAGCCGGCGAAGATCACGTGGTCGAGCTGCGGGCCCTGCCGCTCGAGCGCACCCAGCAGGCGCGGGTGGCCGTGGCCATGCAGGTTGGTCCACCAGGAGCTGATCCCGTCCAGCACCCGGCGGCCGTCGCCGAGCAGCAGGTCGCAGCCCTCGCCGCCGACCACCGGCACCGGCGGATCGGCCTCGTGCTCCTTCATCTGGGTGAAGGGGTGCCAGACGTGGGCGCGGTCCAGCTTCAGGCGTTCGGACCAGTCGGCGGGGAGGGCGGTCGGCATGGCCCTATTCCAGCACATGCACCGGCACCGGCAGGAACCGGGCCAGGATCGCGGCATTGCCGGCGGCCGCGGCGTGGCTGCCGTCCAGGCCTGGATTGAGGACCACCGCGGCGATCCGCCAGCCTCGCAGCATCAGGGCCTCGCAGCTGAGCAGGGTGTGGTTGAGGGTGCCCAGGCCGCCCCGCGCCACCAGCACCGCCGGCAGCTCCATGCCGGTGGCCCAGGCGAGGAAGTGGACCCGCTCGGCCAGCGGCACCAGCACCCCGCCGGCGGCCTCCAGCAGAAGTCGCCCGCCCTCCTCCGGGGGCGCCAGGCACCAGCACCGCACCGCCTCCAGGTCGAGCGCCACGCCCTCCCGCTCGGCGGCGGCCAGGGGCGACAGTGGTTCCCGCAGGCGCACGCAGGTTTCCACCCGGATGCCCGGGCCGGCCACCACCTGCTGGTCCGACTCCGGGTCGTCCAGGCCGGCCACCCCGGTCTGGAAGGGCTTGCGGTAGCGCACCGGAGCCAGCGCCGACCAGGCGCGGGCGATGCGGGCGGCGACGAAGGTCTTGCCGACGCCGGTATCGGTGCCGAGCACCCAGAGCGGGGAGGGCAGGGCGAGCAGGTCCATGGCCCTGCCAGCATTGCAGGCCGCGTTCCGGCGCCCAAGGCCTCTATCATGGGCAGGACCCGGGGAGGAGCGATGCGAGGACCCAGCGCGCTGTGGCCGGCCGTGGTTTCCGCCACCCTGGCCGCGGCGGCGCCGACCGTGTTCCAGCTGCCCGGCCTGGCCCGGCCCGCCGAGATCCGGGTGGACCGGTGGGGGGTGCCGCACATCTCCGCCGGCAGCCGCGCCGACGCCTTCCGGGTGCAGGGCTTCAACGCGGCCCGCGACCGGCTCTGGCAGATCGACCTCTGGCGCAAGCACGGGCTGGGGCTGCTCGCCGCCGACCTCGGCCCGGCCTACGTGGAGCAGGACCGCGCCAGCCGCCTGTTCCTGTTCCGCGGCGACCTGGCGGCGGAATGGCATGCCTACGGTCCGCAGGGACGGTCGACCCTGGAGGCCTTCGTGGCCGGCATCAACGCCTACGTGGACCTGGTCCGGGCCGGGCGGGTGAAGCTGCCGGCGGAGTTCCGCCTGCTCGGCACCCGGCCCTCCCGCTGGCGGGCCGAGGACATCCTCCGCATCCGCACCCACGGCCTGACCGGCAACCTCGCCCAGGAGGTCGCGCGGGCGCGGACCCTCTGCGCCGGCGGCCCGGAGGCGGAGGCCCTGCGGCAGCGGCTGGAGCCGCCGGTGCCGCTGAAGGTGCCGGACGGCACCGATCCCTGCGCCATCCCGCCGGAGGTGCTGCGGGTCTACCTGCTGGCCCGCTCCGAGCCGACCTTCCAGGCGCCGGCGCGGGCCGGGCTGATCCAGGAGGCCCTGGACCTGCCGCGCTTCGCCAGCAACAACTTCGCCGTGTCGGCGGCGCGCAGCGCCAGCGGGCACGCACTCTTGGCGAACGACCCGCACCGCGGCTACCGCATCCCCTCCCTGCGCTACCTGGTCCATCTGCGGGCCCCCGGCCTGGACCTGGAGGGCGCCGGGGAGCCGATGCTGCCGGGGGTGTCGCTCGGCCACAACGGCCGCATCGCGGTGGGGCTCACCGTCCACAGCCTCGACCAGGAGGACCTCTACGTCTACGAGACCCGGCCTGGGGATCCCTCCGCCTACCGCTACGGAGGCGGCTGGGAGCGCATTCGCACCTTGGAGGAGCGGATCGAGGTCCGCGGCGAGGCGCCGCGCACGGTCCAGCTCCGCTTCACCCGCCACGGCCCGGTGCTGCACGAGGATCCAGCCGGCCGGCGCGCCTACGCCCTGCGGGCGGCCTGGCTGGGGGTCGGCATGGTGCCCTACCTGCGCTCGCTCGCCTACATGGAGGCCCAGGACTGGCCTGGATTCCTCAAGGCCCTGGAGGGCCACGGGCTGCCCGGGTTGAACTACCTGTACGCCGACCGCGCCGGCAACATCGGCCTGGCCGCCCGCGGCTTCGCACCGGTGCGCGCCGGCTGGGACGGGCTGCTGCCGGTGCCCGGGGACGGGCGCTTCGAGTGGCGGGGGCTGCACGATGGCCGTGCGCTGCCGCACTGGTTCAATCCGGCCAGCGGCTGGCTCGGGTCCGCCAACGAGATGAACCTTCCCGCCGCCTTCCTCGCCGGCCACCCGGCCCCCGGCCACGAATGGGCCGACCGCTTTCGCGCCGACCGCCTCGCCCAGGTGCTCGACCGGCCCGGACCTGTGTCCCTGGCGGACCTGCGGGCGCTGCAGTGCGATGACCTGAGCCTGCCGGCCCTGCGCCTGCAGCGGCTGCTCGAGGCCCCGGCCGGGCAGGACCCGGCGGAGCTGGCCGCGGCCCTGCGCCTGCTGCGGGACTGGGACGGGCGCGCGGCCGCCGGTTCAGCTGCGGCGGCCCTGTTCGAGACCTGGTTCCACCGGCACCTGCGCGGCGCGGTGGTCGCCGCCCTGGTGCCGGAGGCGGCCCGCGCCCTGGTGGGCGAGGGCGACATGACCCGGGTGCTGGAGGCCCTCGAGGGGCCGGATCCGCGGTTCGGCCCGGATCCCGCGGCCGCCCGCCGGGACCTATTGCGGACCAGCCTCGCCGCCGCCTGGACGGAGCTGGCCGGGCGGCTGGGCCCGGACCCCGCCGCCTGGTCCTGGGGGGCCCTGCTGAAGGCGCGCTTCCTGCACCCCCTGTCGGCCCTGGCGACCGGCCTCGATGCCGGCCCGGCGGCCCGCGGCGGCAGCCGCGAGACGGTCGGCCGCAGCGGGTTCCGTGGACCGGACTTCCGGGTCGAGCACGGAGCCTCGGTCAAGCTGCTCCTGGACACCGGCGACTGGGACCGGTCCCTGGCCACGAACACCCCGGGCCAGTCCGGAGACCCCGACGACCCGCACTACCGCGACCTGCTGGAGGACTGGGCCGCGAACCGCTACTTCCCGCTCCTGCACAGCCCGGCGGCGATCCGCAGGGCCACCAGCCGCCTGATCCTGCTCAAGCCATCGAGGGGCGGGCGCTGAGCCCGTTCACTTCGCGGACTTCAGCAGGGCGAGCTGCTGCTGGGCCTGGGCGGCCTGGGGGCTGGCGGGGGCGGCCTCGATCAGCTTCTTCCAGGCCTTCTCGGCCTCGTCCGGCTTCTTCAGGTCCTGGGCGTAGACGATGCCGATGTTGAACTGGCTCTGCGCGTGCCTGGGGTCCAGCTGGCTGGCCTTCTTGAAGTTGGCGAGCGCCTTGTCGAACTGGCCCATGTCGCGGAACATCACGCCCTGGTCGGTGAGGACGTCCGGGTTGTTGGGCTTGAGCGCGAGGGCCTTGCCGTAGGCATCGGCGGCCTTCTGGTGCTGGTGGGTGTCGAAGTAGTGGTTGCCGAGGACCACCCAGGCGTCGTGGTTCTTCGGATCCTGGAGGACCACCATCTCCAGCTGGGTGATCTGCTGTCCGACCTGGGGATTGGGCGGGGGCGGCATCTCCCCCTGGGGCGGCATCGGACCCGGGGCGGCGGCGGTCACCGCCGGCACGCTCGCGGGTCCGCTGACGGTCTGCCGGCCGACCAGGAAGCCGATCACCAGGCCGGCCAGGAGCCCGCCCAGCAGGGCGTACAGGGCGGAGGTGTTCACGGCCGGGCCGCGCGGGGCTGCGACCTTGGTGGGGGTTTTCGCGCGCTGGCTCATCCGGGCCTCTCGTTCGACGGAACTACGGATTCTGACAGCAGTGGGCGCGCCGGGGCCAGCGCCGTCAGCGCCGCGGCGAGCCGGTCGACGTCGGCATCCCGGAGGTGGGCGCCGGTGGTGATGCGCAGCCGGGCCTGTCCTTCGGGGACGGTGGGCGGTCGGATCGCCCGGACATCCAGGCCGCGCGCCTGCAGGTCCGCGGCCAGGCGCAGCGCCTCGGCGTTGCCCCCGACGTGGACCGGGACGATGGCCGAGGGCCCCGCCGGGAGGCCCAGGGCCGCCCGGAGGGCGCTGGCATGGGCCAGGCTCAGCTCCCGCCGCCAGGGCTCGGCGCGGGCGAGGCGCAGCCCCTCCAGGGCGGCCGCAGCCACCGGAGCCGGGAGGGCCGTGCTGAAGATGAACCCGCGGCAGGTGTTCACCAGGTGATCGCGCAACGCCGCCGGGCAGGCCACGAAGGCGCCGAAGCTGCCCAGGGCCTTGCCGAGGGTTCCCATGAGCAGCGGGATCCGGCCCCGCACTCCCTGGGCCTCCGCGAGCCCCGCCCCGGTGGCGCCGAGGACGCCGGTGGCGTGGGCCTCGTCGACCAGCAGCAGCGCCCCGTGCCGCTCGCAGAGCGCGACCAGGCCGGGAAGGTCCGCGGCGTCGCCATCCATGCTGAACACGGCGTCGGTGACCACCAGGGCCAGGCCCGTCCCGGCCGGCCGAGCCTCCATCCGCCGCTCGAGGTCCCCGAGGTCCAGGTGGCGGTACACCTGCACCTCGGCACCGGCCAGGCGGGCGAGCCGGCAGCCGTCCACCAGGGAGGCGTGGTTCAACCGGTCCGAGAAGACCGTGTCCCCTGCGCCGGCGAGGGCCGGGATCGCCGTGGCGTTGCACTGGAAGCCGGTGTTGAAGAGCAGGCAGGCCTCCGCGCCCTTCCACCCGGCCAGCTCCGCCTCGAGTTCGTCGTGCACCGGGGAGGTGCCCCGCAGGAGCCGGGCGCTGCCGGTGCCGGAGCCGTGGAGGGTGGCGGCCGCCTGCGCGGCGGCGGCGAGGCGGGGGTCATGGCGGAGCCCGAGGTAGTCGTTGGAGCAGAAGTCGATCCCCCGGGCCGCGGCGATGCCGCGTTCGCCGTGGCGCGCGCGGCGCGCCTCGGCGGCCCGCAGCAGGTGCCGGGACCAGGGTGCTGGGATGGGGCTGGAGGTCATGAAACCTATCCGCTTGTGGGCGCATTCAGGGCCGACCGGAAGGCTCCCCGCCGCAAGGAAGCGTGGGCCGGATGGGCCGGAACTGCTAGAATGAACGGTTCCCCCCACGGGGGTGGAAAAAGGATCGGAAATGACCTTGTGGAACGAGAAAGTCTGGTCGGGGGCGGCCGGCGCCGTGGCGCACCGGGTGGCCTTCGTCCGGCAAGTCTACCTCTGGCTCGGCGCGGGGTTCCTGGTGGCCTTCCTCGGCGCCCTCGGCTCCATGCTCACCATGCCCCTGTGGGTCGCGGGCTTCAAGTCCATGGGCCGCGGGTTCATGTTCCTGGTCTTCGCGGCCCAGATGGGCGCGATCTTCTTCGCCCAGGCGGTCAGCCGCAGGCGGCCCCTGAACATCCTGGCCTACGGCCTGTTCACCGGGCTCTCGGGCTACGTCGCCGGGATGATCTCGCTGATCGTGGGCAGCCAGTCCGGGTTCGGCACCGTGACGGCGGCCGCCGGCCTGACCGCGGCCGACTTCCTCCTGCTCACGGCGGTCACGGTCTTCAGCAAGAAGGACTTCAGCTTCCTCCGCAGCTTCGTGGTGATCGGCATCGGCATCATGTTCTTCGGCGGACTGGCCGCGGCCCTCTTCAACCTGCCCGCCTTCAGCCTGGTGATCAGCGCGGTGGCGGTGATCGCATGCTCGGCGAAGATCCTGTGGGACACCAGCGCGATGCTCCGCACCGACGACCTCGAGGACCCGGCCGGCTGGGCCCTTTCGCTGTTCGTGAGCCTCTACAACATCTTCATCTCCCTCCTGAACCTGCTCGGCAACCGCCGAAGCTGACCGAACCTTCGGCGCTTCTTTTTTGACAAGGACCCTCATGCTCCGTTCCGCACTCCTCTCCCTCGCCGCCCTGGGCCTGGCGGCCCAGTCCCCCGCGCCCAAGGCCGGCGCCAAACCCGCGGCTCCGGCACCCAAGGCCGAAGCGAAGCCGGCGACCGCCGCCAAGCCCGAAGCGAAGCCCGCGACCGCGGCCAAGCCCGAACCTCCGAAGGAGGACCGGGTGATCGCCCGCATCGACGGCGTGGCCATCCAGGAATCGGAAATGGACCTGCTCTACTCCAACCTGACCCCGCAGCAGAAGCAGGCCATGGCGGGCCAGGACCGCGAGAAGCTGCTCAACAACTACATCGAGTTCCGTGTCCTGGTGGCCAAGGCCAAGCGGCTCGGGATCGACAAGTCCCCCGACTTCCAGAAGAAGCACCGCCTGAACGGGTTCCAGCTCATGGCGTCGGAACTCCTGCAGAAGGAGGGCGAGGCCCTGCAGAAGAAGTCCCAGGTCACCGAGGATGAAGCCAAGGCCTACTTCGAGGCCAACAAGGACTCCTTCAAGACCCAGGGCAAGTTCAGCGCGCGCCACATCCTGGTCAAGACCAAGGGCGGCCCCAACGGTGAGCAGGGTCTGACCGAGGAGGACGCCAAGAAGAAGCTGGCCGAGATCCAGGCCCAGTTCGCCAAGGGCGGCAAGTGGGACGACCTCGCCAAGCAGCACTCCGAGGACCCGGGCAGCAAGGACAAGGGCGGCCTCTATGAAGGCATCTCCTTCGGCCAGTTCGTGCCGGAGTTCGAGGCTGCGGTGAAGAAGCAGGAGGTCGGCAAGGTGGGCGAGCCGGTCAAGTCCACCTTCGGCTACCACCTGATCCAGGTCGAGTCCCGGACCGAGGCGGAAGTGCCGACCTTCGACGCCGTGAAGGAGCAGGCCAAGCAGAAGGCCGCCCAGGTGAAGCAGGAGGCGACCTGGAAGGCCTTCGTCGAGGCGGCGAAGAAGGAGGTCGACTTCACCCTCGTGGCGAAGGACGCCAAGCCCGCCGCTGCGCCCGCCGCTGCGCCCGCCGCTGCGCCCGCCGCCAAGCCCGCTGCCAAGCCCGCCGCCAAGCCCGCTGCCGCGCCCGCTGCCGCGCCCGCTGCCAAGCCGGCTGCCGCGCCTGCCGCTGCGCCCGCCGCTGCGCCCGCCGCCAAGCCGGCCAAGAAGGCCGAAGGAGCCGCCAAGTGAGACCCCGCCGGGCGATCGCGTCCCTGTTCCTCGCCGCCGCCGCGACCCTCGCGGCGGCGGCCGAGGTGCGCGAGGAGATCCTGGTGATCGTCAACGGGCACATCATCACCCGCCGGACCTTCCAGCAGGCGGTGGAGCAGGAGCACGCGGCGCTCTACCGGCAGTATTCGGGCAAGGAACTCGACGAGAAGCTGCGCGACGCCCGGGAGAAGACCCTCAACGGCCTGGTCGACGCCTTCCTGATCGAGGACAAGGCCGAGGACCTGGGGCTCAAGCAGCGGGTCAACGACGAGTACATGCGCTCGGTGGTTGAGGACATCAAGAAGGAGTACAACTTCGCCACCGACGCCGATTTCGAGCGGGCGCTGCGGACCAGCCAGGGCATCGGCCTGCAGGACTACATCAAGCTGCAGAAGCGGCAGATCCTCAGCCAGGAGGTCATGCGCCAGGAGGTCTTCTCCAAGGTGGCGGTGGAGGACCAGGAACTGCGCGCGTACTACGAGGACCACAAGGACGAGTACCGGCAGCCGAGCCGCCTGCACCTGCGCGAGCTGGTGCTGGCGAAGGGCGCCAACGCCGCCGAGCAGGAAGCCGCCCGCGCCACCCTGGCGAAGGTCCAGGATGCCCTGAAGGGCGGAACCGCCTTCGAGGACCTGATCAAGCAGCACAGCACCAGCCCCAGCCGCGCCACCGGCGGCGACCTGGGATGGATGGCCAAGGGCCTGCTCCGGCCGGCGATCGAGAACGCCGCACTGGCGCTCAAGCCGGGCGAGGTGTCCGCGCCGCTGGAGACCGACAAGGACATCTACCTGGTCCAGCTGATCTCCGCCGAACTGGACCTGGTGAAGCCCTTCGCCGAGGTGCGCCCGAAGATCCTCGACAAGCTGCGCCAGCCGAAGGCCGAGAACGCCATCCAGAACTACCTCCAGAGCCTGCGGGTGCGGGCCAACGTCCGCTACCAGGTGCCGAAGGAGCAGATCTTCAAAGGTGCCGCCTCCTGATGCGACTGGACGCCTTCCTCAAGAAGACCCACCTGCTCAAGCGGAGGGAACTGGCGAAGGAGCTCTGCGACGAAGGGATGGTCCGGGTCAACGGCGCGCCGAAGAAGGGCAGCTGGGAACTGCGGACGGGCGACGAACTGCAGTTCCCGATCTACAACCGGATGCTGAAGGTGCGCGTGCTGGGGCTGCCCGAGGGCAACGTCCCGAAGGGTTCGCAGTGGTCCTTCATCGAGGTCCTCGAGGACAAGCGCATCCCGGCCGAGGACGGGGCCTGGGCCGACCCCTTCGCCACCCCCCCGAAGAAGCCCACCGAACACTGAAGACGAGGCCGCCATGGACGCCCAGCCGACCCTGAAGGGCCTGAAGGAGGGGGAGGTCTTCACGGGTTTCCTGCTTGCCCAGGAAGCGGCCTACAAGGTCAGCACCCGGGGCAGCGAGTACCTTGAGCTGAAGCTCGCAGACGCCTCCGGGGACCTCAAGGCCTTCCTGTGGGACGTCCGGGCCGTGGAAGGCGACCCCGACGCGGTCCGTGCGGATGTGTTCGTCAAGGTCAAGGGCCGGGTCGAAGCCTACAACGGCCGCGCGCAGCTGCGCCTGGACAAGGTCCGCTTCGCCGCCGACACGGAGATCGAGGATTTCGGCCGCTTCTTCCCCACCAGCCGGCGCCCGGTGGACGGGATGCTCGCCGAACTGGACGGGCTCATCGCCGGGGTCGCCGATCCCTGGATCCGCCAGCTGCTGGAGGCGGTCTTCGTCTCCGATGCCGAGCGCCGGGCGGCCTTCGCCAAGGCGCCCGCGGCGAAGAGCCTGCACCACGTCT
This sequence comes from Holophagales bacterium, assembly GCA_041908165.1. Lineage (GTDB taxonomy): Bacteria > Acidobacteriota > Holophagae > Holophagales > Holophagaceae > JACQZU01. The sequence continues at coordinate 13,585 of JAYRFV010000184.1, forward strand.
TCCTGGGCGGACTGCTGGAGCACACCCTGTCCGTGGCGGCCATGGCGCGGCTGGCCTGCAGCCACTACCGGGACCTGAACCGCGACCTGGTGCTGGCGGGGGTGCTGCTCCACGATGTCGGCAAGACCGTCGAGCTGAGCTACCAGCGCAGCTTCGGGTACACCGACGCCGGCAACCTGGTGGGCCACATCTCCATGGAGGCCGAGTGGATCAACCGCGCTGCGGACGGCATCCAGGGCTTCCCCCAGGAGCTGCGCCTGCAGCTCCTGCACATCGTGCTGAGCCATCACGGAAAGCTCGAATTCGGATCGCCGGTGCTGCCGAAGACTCCGGAGGCCCTCCTGGTCCACTACCTGGACGACCTCGACGGCAAGCTCGAAGCCATGCTGCGCGTTCTGCAGGAGGGTGGCGAAGGCAACTGGTCACCCTATTCGCGGTCCCTGGAGCGGATGATCTACAAGGTCCGCTGGCCCAAGGCGGGTTTGGTGGAATGACCAGATATTGCCAGGTATTGATTGCCCTGTCGAAAATTGAACAGGTCAAGGATACCTAATCCAATCCACATCAATGCAGATTTATCCGTGCGCGAAGCACTTGCGACAGAAGGCTCGAATTCGACCGGCATGGATTTCCTGGCACGGGTTTGGCACAGGCAAGGTTCACCCACAGGTGCACCATGCGACTCTCCCGAAAAGCCAAGCGATATGACGATTCCGTGCTGCCCGGGGAGTTCAACGGCTTCCAGCCCCTGGAGGACGAAGCCGCCGGCGGTCCGCTGCTGGAAGGCCGGATCCGCCGCCAGAACGGGGCCGTCGAGGTGGCCCAACTGAGCTTCGAGCGGGCCGTGCCGCGCAAGCAGAGCTTCGCCAAGCTGCGCAGCAAGGCCGAGGGCCTCACCCAGCAGATCAACTACCTGCGCGAGCGCCTCGAGGTGGTGGACCACGATCGCCGGGGGATGTACATCCAGCTGCGCAGCCTGCCCCCCTACAAGGATGACACCCAGATCCAGTTCAACGAGATCTCCATCGGCCGCAACCGCATCGTGGTCAAGCGGATCGCCTTCTTCCGCAAGGAGGAGGTCAAGCAGCAGGTCCCCCTGCGGCTGTCCGAGGCCCAGTACCTGCGGCTCCTCCAGGACCTGAGCGCCATCGTCTGATCCTGTCCGGGGGTTCCGCGCTCCGCTGCGCTGCGCGCCTACCGCTTCGGCGGACCGCCCCGGGCCCCCGCGCGATGGGCCGGCAGAGCCGGCCCATCGCTCTTGCTGTCAGGGGGGGTGTCTGCTGTCATTGCCTGTCGGCTTTTCGACATGTGATCAAGCGGAGCCCGGGTTAAGTAAGCAAAGCGGCGGCATCGCCGCCGCTGAAGCGCGGGGGTGCGGGGCGGTCCGCCGCTGCGGTCAGAGCGAGCGAAGCGAGCGGGGACCCCCGGTGGGAGATGGCGAGCGAAGCGGGCGGGACCCCCGGGGAGCTACGCCCCGAGGATCCACTGGCCGCTCTCCGGCCGGAGGGGGACATCCGGAAGGTCGCTCTCCTTGAAGAGGAAGTGCACGCTGTTCCAGCTGCCGCAGGATTCGCAGCGGTCGGCGTGGTCCTGGCTGCGGTGGCCGCAGACGCTGCACTCGAAGCGCAGGCGCAGCACCCCGAGGTTGCGCAGAAGCTGGCGGTACTCGTTCAGGGCCTGTTCGAGACGCCCTCGCCGGGCGTGGATCTTGGCCATGAAGAAGAACAGGATCGGCGAATAGACGACCTGCGCGCGCACCTCCTGGAACAGGTCCAGCGCCTCCTCGAGCATCTCCAGGCGGTAGTGCATCTTGCCCAGGAAGAACTTGGCGGTGGTGGCGTGCTCGCTGGTGGCGGCCACGCGGCGAAGCACGGTCAGCCCGTCCTCGGGCCTGCCGCTCTGGATGTAGAAATCCTCGATCTCCTGGAGGAAGGCGCCTTCGCCGGTGGCGCGGAAGCCCTCCAGCCAGATCTCGAGCCCCTGGGCCTCCTGGTCCTGCAGGATCATGCAGCGGCCGGAGGACAGGTAGGCCGGGATGAACCGCGGGTCCTCCTTGATGATGGCCTGGAAGGCCTGGGCCGCCTCCTTGAACAGGTCGGTCTCCACCTTGATGAGGCCCACCTGGTAGGCAAGGGCGACCCCCTGGGAACGCTCCGCCTGGTTGAGTTCGGCAGGAAAGTCCGACGACAGCCGCTTGTGGGCCTCCAGGGCCTCCTCCCAGCGACCGCCATCCGCGTGCAGGGCGCGCAGGCGCCGGAGGGCGCGCAGGGCCTGCTTCGGCTTGTCGTGGGCGACCTTGCGCAGCACCTCCACCGCCTCGTCGCCGCGGCGCGCGGCGCTCAGGGCGTCGGCCAGCTGGTAGCGGACCTCCATGAGGTCCGGAAACCGGGCGCGCATGGCCTCGTAGTGGTGGGCGGCCTCGGCGGCCTCGCTCAGCTTCATCAGCACCTCGCCCCGGAGGAAGTTCGCGCCCACGTTCTCGGGCCAGTCCTCCAGGACCTTGCCGAGGATCGCCTTGGCCTGGGCGACCAGGCCGTGGGCGATCAGCTCGTGGGCCTCGCGTAGGCGCACCTCGAGTCGCTGGCCGGCACGGGTGGCGGCGGAGGCGTCCAGGCCCTTGATCGCCCGCCGCACCTCCATGACGAAGTTGTAGAGGATGTTGATGAAGAACCCGAGCAGGAATACGCCGATGAGCAGCGTCGAGACCTTCACCTGGACCTCGGGCCCCAGGCTGACGTCGGCCCTCAGCACCGCGGCGTTGGGGATCAGGAACCAGACCACCGAAGTGAGGACGAAGGCGATGAGGGCGATGAACAGGACATTCAGGAGCTTCATGGGATCCTCGGATCTGGCCTAGTTTGGCAGGAAGCCGATGCCCCCGGGGGCGCCGGCCCGCCGGGCCGCCGTCAGGGCGCCGCAGGGGCCGGGCCGGCGGCGGCATCCTCCGCCCACTTCCGGGCGGCCTTGAGGTCCTCCCAGACCGCCCGGCGGACCTCCTGGGTGTACTGGCGGAGGACGTAGGCGGGGTGGAAGGTTGGCATCACCGGGATGGCGCCGGCGGGGGTATCCAGGCGCTGCCACTGGCCCCGCACCCGGGTGATGCCGGTGCCGACGCCCACCAGTTCCCGCAGCGGGGTCGCACCCAGGGTGACGATCACCTTCGGCCGGATCAGCGCGATCTGGCGGTGCAGGTAGCCCAGGCAGCTTCCGCATTCCTGCGGCGTGGGCGTGCGGTTGTCCGGGGGCCGGCACTTGACCACGTTGGCGATGTAGACGTCCTCCCTTTTCAGCCCGATGGCCGCGATCATCTTCTCCAGCAGTTCCCCGGCCTTGCCCACGAAGGGCCGGCCCTGGTGGTCCTCGTCGCGGCCCGGCCCCTCGCCGATGAACATCAGGCCGGCCTGCGGGTTCCCCTCGCCGAAGACCAGGTGCATCCGGCCGGGGCCGAGGGGGCAGGCCAGGCAGCCCTGGATGGCCTGCTGAAGTTCGGCGAGGCTGGTGCAGGCCGCCACGACCTCGGCCGGGGGCCTGCCGGTCGCGTCCGCGGGCGCGCGGTAGACGGCCAGGGGCGGCTTCGGAGCGGGGCGGGGGGGCCCGGGGGGGCCTGGTGCCGGCGCCGAGGGGACCGCCGGCACCGCCGGAGCCTCCCGGACCAGCCCCATGACCCCAAGATCCTCCAGGGTCTCGCGCCAGGGGCGAAGTTGACTCACCATTACATCTAGACTAACCCGCCCGGCCGGGAACCTATCCACCGGCCCGGGCATCCCAGGGTCTGGAGCCCTGCATGCAGCCCCCCGGCAACCCCACCCCCTTCGGGGAAACCCAAGACTTCCACGCCGCCTTCGCCGAACTCTACCCCCGGCTGGTGAGCTACGCCCGCCGCTACGGGGCCACCTACCCCGAGGACATCGCCCAGGAGGCCTTCGTCATCCTGATGCAGCGGGAGGAGCCGGTCGAGCACCCCACGGCCTTCCTGTACGGGACCGTCCGCACCCTCGCGCTCACCGAGCGGCGGCCGATGAAGAACCAGAACCTGAGCCTCGAGGCCGTGCTCGAACCGGGCAAGGGACCCGAGGCGGACGACCACCTGCTCAACCGGGAGGTGCGCGACCGCATGCGCAGCCTCTCCCCCACCTTCCGCGAGGCCCTCTGGCTGTTCGTGGTCGAGGGCCTGTCGATCCGCGAGATCGCCGAGATCCTTTCGATCCCCGAGGCGACCGTGAAGACCCGCATCCACCGGGCGAAGGCCCAGCTGCGCGACCAGCTCAACCCCGCCGGAGGCGTCCATGTCCTGGTCTGATCCTGCCCGCCGCTTCGAGCCGGCCGAGGACCAAGCCCTCCGCGAGGAGCTGGCCGAGCTGCTGGGGATGCCCGCCGCCCGGGGTCCGGTCTCCCGCAACTTCTTCGACGCCGAACCCACCCCCGAACTGGTCGCCCTCGCCGAGAAGCTGCGGGCGGAAGCCGACCGCCGCCGCCACACCCAGCGCCGCCGTCCCGGCTGGATGCTCGCCGCCGCCGTGCTGCCGTTCCTGGTGGTCCTGGCCGGGCTGGGCAACTGGGGCGTCAACCAGAAGCGCAACGCCGACCAGGCCCAGGTCCGTGCGGCCCAGGCCGAGGCCGAGGCCCGCAACCGCGCCCGCGAACTGCAGCGGATGACCCTGGAAAGCACCCGGGCCGAGATCGACCGCGACCGCGAGGAGCGCCAGGGCTTCAAGTCCGCGGCCGGCGCCGGCACCCGAACGCGGGCTCCGAAGCGCCCCGCCGGTGCCGAGCTGGTCATTCCCGTCGACCACCCGCTCCGCGCCCCGGCCCTCGACGCCCAGCGGGTCAAGGACCAGCGCTAGCCCAGGCCGCCGGGGGGCGGGAACGGGTTAGGATGGGGGTCGGGAGGCGCCCATGGCGAACGGCCTGCTTGCGGTGACCATGATCCTCGCGGCCCTCGGGGCCCTGCTGGCCGGCATGGCCGCCTTCAGCGGCAACCGGCCCGCCGACCCACGCATCAACCAGGTCATGGACGAGATGGAGGAGATCAAGTCCCTCATCGTCCAGATGCAGAAGTCGGTCATCCAGATGGAGCGCAAGAGCGACAAGGAGGCCCGCGACTTCAAGAACGAGCTCAAGGAACTGCTCGAGCGGATGGCCGAGAAGATCGACAAGCGCATCAACGAGCTCGCCGGCTGATCCCGGCGGGGTTCACCCCGCCTGCGGGTGCTGGGCGGGCGACCAGCCTCGCTCGTTCAGCAGGCGGACGCCCTGGATCCGGCTCAGGCGGAAGCTCATCTCCTCCTGGTGGAGGTGGCAGTAGGCCTGCAGGTGCTCCCCTTCGGTCTGCAGCGGAGTCACGCGGCGCAGCTGGGTCCGGTGGGCGGCCAGCGGCAGGTAGGTCAGCTCCACCATCAGCGTGTGCGCGGCGGCGTAGTCGAGGATCCGGTGGGTCTCCTCCTGGGCCTGGGAACCGGCCGTCGGGCTTCCGCCCAGGTGCAGCATCGGCACCCGCTTGCGCACCTCCTGGAACAGCCCGGGGTCCTCGCCGTGGAGGCGCTGCAGGGCGGCCCGCACCATCTGGCGGACCGGCTCCAGGTTGTGGTTCATGCCCTTCTCGTCGACGAAGGCCATGCAGGCCAGCGCCCACAGGTAGAGGTCCTCGTCGGCGTCCAGGCTCAGCGGAAGGAACCGCCCGGGGCGCGGCAGGTAGCCGGACTGCTTGAGCAGCGCGTAGGCGTTGCCCAGGCCCTTCACCTCCAGCACCGTGTCGGAGATCGGGTTGAGCTTCAAGTCCGCCAGCTCGGGACGAAGCTGCAGTTCCTCGGCCAGGCGGGCGTCGCGGGCGCGGACCAGGCGCACGCCCTGCTGGACTTCCACCTCGCCGATCCGGTGCGCGAGGTCGTCCAGCAGCTGGAGCAGCGGCTGCGGCAGGCGGGTCTCGGGGTCGCCCAGGCGGCGGCGGATCTCCTCGAAGGGCACCCCCGCGTCGAGGGCCCGGACCAGGGTGGCCGGGCCGAGGCGCAGGCTGGCCATGGCGTCCAGGGTCTCGACCTCGGCCAGCTGGGCGAGCTTGAGCAGCCGGTGGGGGCTCTGCAGGATCGGGGTGAGCAGTTCGAGGGTCGGCTGGATCACCAGCGGCTGCTCGGCCATCAGCGGCGCCCAGTGGCTCTCGGTGCCCTTGACGTCCCGCAGCAGGTACTCGTGCGCCAGGGCCTCCCCGTGCTCGGTCAGTGCGACCTGCGCGCCGCTGGGATCCATCGCGACCAGACCCAGGCGGCGGAGCAGGGGCAGGAACACCACCCGCGTGCGCTCGGCGTCGAGGGAGTGGAGGGTCCCAAGGAAGCCCAGGAAGGGCTGGATGGCGAGCACCTGGCCGCGGCGTTCGAGGAGGTGCTGGAGCAGGAACCGGCGGTCCTCCGCAGGCGGCAGGTTCCAGGACTTCAGGTCGTCCTCGAGCAGCTTGGCGAAGGCCCGCTCCGCGATCCAGCGCGGCGGATGCGCCATGACCGCAGGCAGCAGGGTGTCCACGCGACCTTCCCTGCTCCACAGCAGGCCCAGGCGGTCCAGCAGGGTGAAGACCAGGGTGGCGTCCTGCTCCTCGCCGAGCAGGGCGTTGCGGTGCAGCAGCTGCCCCAGCTCCTTCTTCGCCGGCAGGCCGCCCTTGAGGACCCGGATCCCGCCGACGCAGCGCAGCAGGACGCTCGTGAGGGCCAGCGAGAACGCGTAGGGCGGCGCGGCCAGCAGGCCGGCTCCGGGCTCGGACTGGAAGCTCAGGGCGCCTTCGTCGAAGTCCGCGAGCGCGTCGGCGACCCGCTCGGGCACCGTCCAGCCCTCCGGCGAGGGCAGGATCAGGGCGCGGTCCGCGAGGTTCTGCCGGACCCCGTCGACCGGCGGCTGGCCCAGCTCCACCAGCGCCTTCAGGGCGACCAGCTCGGCGCTGCCCAGGTCCGCCAGGGTGTCGGACAGGTTCCGGTGGTCCTCCAGGTGGAACACCATGGTCTTCAGCAGCCGCTTGCGCCCTTCGGGACCGTCGTCCCAGCGCCGCGGGATCGGCAGCCGCCGGCACTCGCAGATGCGCTGGAGCTGTTCATCGCTGCAGTTCTGGAGGAGCTGGTAGTGGGGCAGCGCCATGAAGCCTCTCGGAACACCTGATCGCCCCGAAGGACGATCGATCAGTGTCCCACGAAAGCGCCGCACTGTCAGCTTCGGATTGCGCGGCTGCGGGTGCCCGGGCAAGGCCCCGGCCGCGCAGCCGAGCCTCCCTTGAACAGCGAGGGCCCGCGCGGGCGGGCCCTCGAGGGTCGGGAGCCCTTCGGATCAGTTGGCGACGAGGGATCCGACGGAGAGGGTGATGGGCGAGGTGGCGGTGGGGTTGGCGGGTGCGTTGAGGACCAGGGCCTTGCCGGCGACGGCGCTGAAGCTGACGGTGCTGTTGACCGGGATGCTGCCCTTCAGGTCGAGGGCCACGCTCGCCAGGACCGTGCTGGTGGTGGCGGTGACCGCGGCGGTGGTGCCCTTCTGGTAGACCCCGGCCTGCAGGGTGTCGCCGCTGACCTTGGACTTCACCAGGGTGTTGCTGAAGGTGGAACTCTTCACCTTCTCCGGATCGCCGCTGTCGACCGTGGTCCAGGTGACCTTGGTCTGGTCGGCGCTGAGGTAGAAGCCGACCCCGCTGACGCTGCCGGCCGGACCCACCAGGTCGAGCACCAGGTGGGTGGCGGTGGACTTGCTGGTGTTCTTGACCAGCGCGTAGGTGCCGGCGGGATTGCTGTAGGTGAGGGTGTCGGCGATGGTCTTCGGTGGCGGGGCCGGGGTGCCGCCGCCGCCTCCCCCCCCGCCGCAGGCGAGGAGGGTGGCGAGGCCGAGGAGGGCGAGGGCGGGCTTGCTGGAACGGGTCATGGCGGGTCTCCTCAGAATCCGGCGAGGAACAGGGCGATGTCGGTGTCGTCGACGTCGCCGTCGCCGTCCAGGTCGCAGGCGGCGTTCCAGTTGGAACTGGCGGACGTCGAGCCGTGGGCGCGGGCGAAGCTGGCCAGGTCGAGGACGTCGGTGGTGCTGTCGCCGTTGAGGTCGCGGGTCTTGACGGTGACGGCGGCGGAGTCGGACTTGCTGGGGTCGGCGGCGCTGGTGGCGGTGACCACGTAGCTGCCGGCGGTGCTGGCGGTGAAGGTGGTGCTGTTGGCGCTGAGGCTGGACAGGAAGCCCGCGCCGGTCCCGCTCCAGGTGACCGCGGTGTTGCCGGTCCCGGTCACCACCGCGGTCAGCACCGCCTGGCCCCCGGGCAGCAGCGTCACCGGCTTCGGCGACACCGTCACCGCGATGGCGCTGACGGTCAGGGTCGCCTGGGAACTGGTGGCCACGCCCGAGCAGTTGCCGACCTGGCAGTCGAAGACCGCGCCGTTGTCGGAGGCCTGCAGGCCCGACACGGTCAGGCTGGTCCCGGTGGCGCCGGGGATGCCGACGCCGTTGCGGCGCCACTGGTAGGTGAGCGTCGCGGTGCCGCTGGCGGCCACGGTGAAGGTGGCCGACCCGCCGATGCTCGCAGCCTGGCTGGCCGGCTGGGTGGTGATGGCGGGCGCGGTGCCGGCGGATCCGCTGGTGACGTCGAGGGTGATGTCGTCGAGCAGGAACGAGGTGTACAGGGTGGCGTTCTCCTGGCCTTCGAAGTGGATCCGGATGGTCTGCCCCGCGTAGGACAGCAGGTTGAAGGTCTTGAGGGCGTAGTCGGCTTCCTGGAGGTTCGAATAGGTGGCGAGGGTCTCGATCAGGCCCCCCGAGGTGTTCCGGATCTGCACCTTCAGCGTGTCGTTGGCCACCGCTCCTGTCTCGGCGCTGGCGATCAGCAGCCAGAAGCCGAGGTTGGCCGTGGTGGCGCCCGCGGGGATGGTCACCGTCTGGTAGATGGACTCGGTGGTCGTGGCCGCCCAGCCGCACAGCCAGGCGTAGCGGGATCCGGCGTGGGCGTTGGCGGGGTCGTTGGTGGGATCGAGGATGTAGTCGGTCGACTGGGTGGTGCTGGTGAACCAGACCCCGGCATTGGTGCCTTCGAAGCCGGGGCTCTGGATCAGCTGCTGCGGCGCCCCGCCGCCGCAGGCGGTGACGGAGAGGGTGGCGACGTTGCTGGTGGCGTTCCCGCTGCCGTCGGTGACCACCACCCGGTACTGGTCGTTGTGGTTGGCCGCGACCGTCGTCGGCGAGGTCACGTAGGTGCTGGCGGTGGCGCCCGCGATGGGGCTGCCGTTGCGGGACCACTGGTAGCTGAGCGTTCCCGTGCCGCTGGCGGCCACCGTGAAGGTGGCGGTCTGGCCGGCGTTCACCGCCTGGCTGGCCGGGTGCGTGTTGATCGTCGGGCCTCCGGGGACGGTTCCGCCGCTGATCTCCCAGACGCCGCGGCCGAAGGTGGCCGCGCGGATGAAACTGCCGTCGGGCGCGATGTAGAAGTCGCGGACGGCGACCATCGGCAGGCCCTGGCCGTAGCGGGCCCAGGTGCTGCCGCCGTTCTCGGAGATGTACATGCCGAAGTCGGTGCCGGCCAGCAGCCGGCTGCTGTTGGAGGGGTCGTTCTGGATGCAGTGGACCGGGATGCCGAAGGGCAGGCCGTTGCCGACGTCGATGGCGGTGAAGCTGGTGCCGCCGTTGGAGGACTTCCACAGGTGGTTGGCGGTGGCGTCGAGGGCCACCGAGGCCAGGTAGACCACGTTGGCGTCATTGGTGTCGTACCAGATGTAGCTGAAGGCGCCGACATTGCCGGGGATGCTGCCCGGGGTGACCGCGTTGGACACCCGCACCCAGGTGGAGCCCCCGTTGACGCTGGTGAACACCGAGGAGCCCGTGGCGAAGGCCAGGGCGTTGGCATTGGACTTGGAGGCGGCCAGGTGCCGGATCCCGAAGGTGTTGTTGATGTCCGTGGCCTTGGGCAGCTGGGTCCAGGCGGTGGAGGCCCAGTTGGTGGTCTTCCAGACCAGGTTGTTGGTGGCGGTGTAGACCGTGTTGCCGGTGGCGTCGGCGAGTCCGAGCACCAGCATGGTGTGGAACGGCGCGCCGGCAGGGTCGTTGCAGGTGCTGCCGGTGTAGATCCCCGAGGTGGCGCTCGACCAGGAGGGGCTGGACTGGCCGCCGGTGGTGGTCTTCCTGGGCCGGGTGTTGTAGCTGGAGACCATCATCTTGTTGCCGTCGGTGGGGCTGATGACGGTGCCGAAACCGTCCCCGGTCCCGGTGGGATCGTTCCAGATCCCCGAATTCTGCAGGCTGCCGCCGTCCTCGGCGCGGATCCGGCTGCTGAGGTCCTGCAGGCCGAGGGTGATGCGGTGGCGCGAGTCGCTGGGCGTCGAGGCGGTGGTGGAACCGACGTGGTAGACGAGGTGCGAGGTGATGCCGCGGTTCCGGCGGTTGTCCACGAAGGTGAGGTCCACCGTGGCGTAGTCGTTGGGGTCGGTGGTGAAGGGCGGGGTGGCGCGGAGCGGGTCGCGGACCACGCAGAGGCCGCCGTCGTTGCCCAGGAACAGGGTCTTGCTGCCGGTCTGGGACCAGGCGGAGGTGTGGAAGTCCGCGTGGGCATAGGGCAGGTTGGTGGAGTTCCAGCTGGTCATCTGCGCCCAGGTGCTGCCGCCGTCCAGGCTGCGGTACAGGCTCAGGTTGGTGGCGATGAACACGTTGCTGGCGTTGGCCGGATCCACCGCGATGCAGTGGTTGTAGAAGGCCTGGTCGCCGTCGCCGTCGTTGTTCCAGGGCTGGAAGAGGCCGCCGGTGGCGGTGGGTGCGGCCTGGAAGGTCCAGCTCTGGCCGCCGTTGCTGGACTTGAACACCCCCTGGGCGAAGACCTGGGTGGTGCGGTTCTCGGCCATGGCATAGACGGCGGTGGCGCTGGCGGCGCTGCCGCGGGCGGTGGCGCGGCCGATGTTCTGGGCGGTGGCCAGGCCGTCCAGGGTGGCCACGGTGAAGGTGGTGCCGCCGTTGGTCGAGTACCAGAAGCTGCCGGCGCCGGTGCTGGCGGATTCCAGGGTGGCGACGAGGTTGCTGGTGGACGTGCCCACCGGCTGGATCGACCAGATGACCTCGTTGGTCGAGCTGCCGGTCAGGTTGACCTGGGTGAAGCTGGTGCCGCCGTTGGTGGAGCGCCAGACGCCCTTGTTGCCCCCCACCAGGATGGTGTTGGCGTCCAGAACCAGCAGGGCCATGACCCGGGTGGTGGCGCCGATGGCGCCCAGCTCGGTCCAGCTGGTTCCGCCGTTGGTGCTCTTGTAGAGGCCCTTGCCCTGGGCATCGACCTGGTCCCCCAGGGCCAGGAACAGGGTGTTCGGGTCGGCCGGGCTCATCGCCGCCGCACCGATCGAGCAGTTGCCCGTGGTCGTCGCCACCGGGAGGTTGTCCGAGACGCAAGTCCAGGTCCAGTCGGTGCTGGCGGCCAGGTCGGCGTTCGTGGTCTTCCAGAGGCCGCCGCCGGAGGTGGCGACGTAGACGATCTGGGGATTGGAGGGGTGGGTGAGGATGCCCTGGACCGACAGCCGGCCGGCGTCCACGTCCGGGTAGGACGGCGCCTCCCCGGAATAGACGCTGAACAGGCTCTTGGTGGGCCCCAGGTTCACCCAGGTGGAGGCGGTGCCTGGAATGGCGGGCAGTTCGCCCTTGTGGCCGGGCAGCGTGTGGGCCCAGCGCTCGAATTCGCGCCGGGCAGCACCCTGCTTCCACTCCAGGTATTCCGGGGTCGGATCACCGCCGAACCAGGCGCGCTCCGCGTCCTTCCGCAGGCCCGGATCGTCCTTCACCGCCTGGACTTCGGGGGGTTTCGGGACGCGCTTCCGCGGGGCGGCGGCGGCGAGCGGGAGCAGCAGGGCCGCGCCGAGGGCCAGGGCCGACCATGACTGGGACCGATGCTTCATCCGAAACCTCCCGGCAGACTGCCTGATTGGGTGAGTGGATACCGATTGTACGCCCGGACGGACGACCGCGCTCGCTTCCGCACGAAGACCGTGCAGCCATTCCGGACCGCATCGTCCGGCGCGACGTGGCTCTTCAGTTCGGCCGTTCCTGGCCCTCCCGTGGCCGCGCGACCGGGAGCAGGTGGACCTGGATGGGGCCGGTGGCCGACCGCCGCGACCGGCCGCGGCCGCACGCCACGGTGACGGTCCAGCCCTCGGGAGGGCCCTCCCGGGGCCAGACCGCGGTCCAGCGGTAGACGGCGGGTTCGGCGGGATCGGCGACGACCAGGGATCCGAGCCGCAGTTTCAGCGGCGCCGATGCGGGCCGTCCGGGCTCGGGAAGGCGGGCCTGCAGGCTGAAGTCCTCCTGCCGGATCTTGATGCCGGTGATCCGCACCAGCCCCCAGAGTTCGGGACGGGGCCGGCGGGCACCGGGCGGGAGCGGCTGTCCGGAACCGTGGTTGATCGAGGCTGAAATGAAGGTCAGGCCGGGCGCCTCCGCCGCCGGGGGCGGCTCCGACGACAGGACGCTGGCCGGCAGCAGCAGGGCCGCCAGGGCCCAGGCCGAAGGACGGGAAACCATGCAGGCATGATGCAGGTTCGGTGGACACCGGGCAACCCCTGGTTCGGATCAGTTGGCGACGAGGGAACCGACGGAGATCTGGTTGGGGGAGGTGGACAGGTCGATGAGGGAGCCGTCGGCAAGCATCACCGAGCCCTTGGTGGCGGAGATGGTGATGGTGGTTCCAACGGGGACGGAGGTGCCGAGGTCGAGGGAGACCTTGGCGAGGGTCTGGTTGAGCGAGACGGCGGTGGCCGGGGTCGGGTTTTGGCCGGTCGCCTTGGATTTCTGGAAGATGCCGACCTGCAGGGTGTTGCCGCTGAGCTTTCGAGAGAGGATTTGGGGTGTGGAACCGAGGCTGAAGGCCACGTTCTGGGTGTAGGAGTCGGGGTTGGTCCAACTGGCGGACCCTGAAAGGGTGAGGATGAAGGCGACGCCATGGGCGGTGCCGGTGGCCGGACCGACCAGATCGAGGACCAGGCGGCTCTGGGTGGAGGTCGAATCGCGGACCAGCCGGTAATTGCCCGCCGTCGGGTTGGTGTAGGTGAGGGTGTCGGCGATGGTCTTCGGCGGCGGGGCGGGGGTGCCGCCGCCTCCCCCGCCGCCGCAGGCGAGGAGGGTGGCGAGGCCAAGGAGCGCGACAGCGGGCTGGATGAAACGGGTCATGGGGTCTCCTCAGAATCCGGCCAGGAACAGCGTGAGGTCATCCTCGTCGACCTTGCCGTCGCCGTTGAGGTCGGCGGCCGAGGCGGTGGCCCAGTTGGAGCTGGCGGTGGTGGCGCCGTAGGCCTGGGCGAAGAAGGCGAGGTCGAGCATGTCGAGGCCGCCGCCGTTGAAATCGCGGGTGCGGACGGTGATGGTGGCGGAGTCGGACTTGCTGGTGTCGGCGGCGCTGGTGGCGGTGACCACGTAGCTGCCGGCGGTGCTCGCGGTGAAGGTGGTGCTGTTGGCGCTGAGGCTGGACAGGAAGCCCGCGCCGGTGCCGCTCCAGGTGACCGCGGTGTTGCCGGTCCCGGTCACGGCGGCGGTGAAGATCTGGCTGCCGCCCACCAGCAGCGTCACCGGCTTCGGCGACACCGTCACCACCACCGGCGTCACAGCGGTGACGGTGAGGGTCGCGGCGTTGCTGGGGGTGCTGCCGTTGGCATCGGTGACGACCACGGTGAACTGGGCGCCGTTGTCGCCGAGCACGGCGGCCGGCGTGGTGTAGGAACTGCTGTTGGCCCCGACGTCGGAGCCGTTCTTCTTCCACTGGTAGGAGAGGGTCCCGGCGGAGGCGGTCGCGGCCACGCTGAAGGTGGCGGTCTGGCCGACGTTGACCGCCTGGCTGGCCGGATGCGTGGTGATCGACGGGCCGGTCGGCGGGCTGGCCAGGCTGCTGGTCAGGTCCACCACCCCCCAGCCCCAGTTCTTGTTCCAGGTCCCGAAGGTGGTGAAGGCGCTGGTGCCCTGGGAGTTGGTCCTGAAGTAGTTGAGCATGTCGGCGTAGGTCCAGGCCGGGTGGATCTCCTTGAGCAGGGCCACCGCGCCGGCGAGGGTCGGCGAGGACATGCTGGTGCCCTGCATGTAGGCGTAGGTCTGGCTGCCGGTGAGGGGGAGCTGGCTGGCGGAGGGGGAGGTCGCGGCCGAGCGCGCGGAGAGCACGTTGGAACCGCCGGCGGTGACGTCGGGCTTCTGCCGGCCGTCGCGGGTGGGGCCGACGGAGCTGAAGGGGGCGATGGCGTCCTGCGTGTAGCCGACGTAGTGGTAGGTCGATCCGTTGGACGCCTGCCAGGAGTACCGGGAGACGTAGGCCGCGACGGCGATGATGTTGTTGCCGCAGGCCTCGTTGCCCAGGGTGGTGTCCTTGTCGGGGGTCGCGAAGACCGCGTCGATCTGGTCCGCGCCGCCCTGGTACCACATCCAGCCGTCGACCCGGGTGGAGCCGGAGGCGGTCCTGAATTCGAGGGTCCAGGCGCCCGGGCGGATCTCCTTGCCGTCGCCGTTGGCGTATTCGCCGATCTCCAGGTACATGGACTTGACCGCGGGGTTGGTCGTCTCCGCGGCGGAGTGGTTCTCGAGGTAGTACCCGGTCCCGTCCGGGAGGGCGCCCGTGACCGGGCTGGCGGAGGGGGCGATCCAGCCGGTGCTGCCGCCGCCCGGGTTGGTGATCCGGATGCTGACCTCGGCCGCCGCATCGGCGTAGAGGTCGAAGACGATCGTGTCGTAGGTCGAGGCCGCCACCGTGTAGGCGGGGACGGTGACCGGCACCGAGACGCCTGCAACCGTGGCGGTGGCGCTGCCGTGGTGGCCGTCGTTCGCGTTGTTCCCGGCGGAGCGGACCACGATCAGGCTGCCGTTGGAGGCCGCCACCAGGTCGTCGATGGCCTTCGCCTCGGGATCGGTGCCGTCGTGGGGGCCCGATTCCGAACCCAGGCTGAGGTTGACGACGATCGGCTTGCCCAGGGCCTTGGCCTGCTCGTTGAGCCAGACCAGGCCGTTCAGGATGTCCGTGGAGCTGAAGGTGGTCTTGACGAAGAGGATGTTGGCGCCCTTGGCGGAGCCGGCCCGCGTCTCGTAGGCGGCGTCGTAGCCCGCCACCGAGCCGGCCACGTGGGTGCCGTGGCCGTTGCTGTCGATCTCGGTGCAGGTTCCCGCGGTGATGTCGGCGTCGGTCCAGCGGCGGCCCTTGGTGGAGGTGAAGGAGCCGACCGAGAAGGGGACGTGGGCCACGGTCTGGTCCCAGAGGTACTTGATCCGGGAGGCCCCGCCGACGAGGCCGCCGGCCCGGAAGGCCGGGTGGTTGACATCGATCCCGGTGTCGATCACCCCGACCAGGACGTTGCTGCCCGTGTAGCCGGCCCCCCAGGGCACCGAGGTCTTCATCTTCGGGGCGTTGATGTCGTTGTGGAGGCGCTTCAGGTGGGCCAGCTGGACCTGGCGGATGGTCATCGACTGTTCCAGCGCCTCCAGGGCGGACAGTGGAACCTCCGCGGTGACGACGGTCGGCGTCACCACCGTGTAGGGGATGCGGAGGCGGTCGAGGGTCTCGGTGGACACCAGGGAGATCGTCGTGGGAACCACGTAGCGGTCGTCGGTCCGCCGGACCATCGACAGGGAGCGCGGCCGGGCGGCATCCTCGGCGAGCTTCTGGCTGAAGGCGGCGCCGCCGCCTGCCCAGCCCTGCTTGAGCTGCCTGAGGCGCGGGTCGAGCTGGCCCGCCAGCAGCCCAAGGGGTGCGAGGAGGGACAGGGCGATCAGGGTTCTTCGGAGGTTCATGGCAGGCCTCGCAGGGTGGATCCCGTTCGGGGGGCTCCCCAGTGTAATTCCTGACTTTGTCCTTACATCCTGACAATCCCTTAACCTCGGCCCGCACCGTTGAGGCCCGCAAGGTTCGTTGACCCTTCACGCTTCCTTCCCTATTCTCAAAGGTTTGGGCCCAACCACGCCGTGATCGCGCTCCGTCCCGACAATCCCCTGATCGTGCAGAGCGACCGCACGCTGCTGCTAGAGGTGGCCCATCCCGCCTTCGAGCAGGTGCGCGACGAGCTGTCGCGGTTCGCGGAACTGGTCAAGAGCCCCGAGCACATCCACACCTTCCGCATCACCCCGCTGTCGCTGTGGAACGCCTCGGCCTCGGGGGTGTCCTGCGACGACATGATCGACACCCTCCACCGCTGGTCCAAGTACCCGGTTCCGCAGAACCTGGTGCAGGAGATCCAGGACCACGGCACCCGCTACGGCAAGCTCAAGCTGGTGCGCCGCGGCGAGCGGCTGGCGCTGGAGATGGACGACCGGGGCCTATTCTGGGAGCTGGAGAACCAGCGCAGCCTGCAGGGCCTGCTGGCCGAGCCCTACCCCGACGAGCGCGGCATCTACCTGCAGGACGGCATGCGCGGCGAGGCCAAGCTGCAGCTGATCCGGCTCGGCCACCCGGTGCAGGACATGGCCGGCTACAAGCCCGGCGACCCGCTGCCCTTCGAGCTGGCGCCGACCCTTCTCGCCAGCGGCCGGCCCTTCGGACTGCGCGCCTACCAGCAGGCGGCGGCGGACGTCTTCCACGCCGGCGGCGGGCCCGAGGGCGGCGCCGGCGTGCTGGTGCTGCCCTGCGGCGCCGGCAAGACCGTCATCGGCATCGCCTGCATGGCCAAGCTGCAGACCCACACGCTGGTGCTCACCACCAACGGCACCGCGGTGAAGCAGTGGAAGCAGGAGCTGCTCGACAAGACCGGCCTGGCCGAGGAGCAGATCGGCCTCTACACCGGCGACGCCAAGGAGATCCGGCCGGTGACCATCGCCACCTACCAGATCCTCACCTACCGCAAGAGCAAGGAAGGACCCTTCGAGCACTTCAAGCTCTTCGAGGCGGCCAACTGGGGGCTGGTGATCTACGACGAAGTGCACATGCTGCCGGCGCCGGTGTTCCGGGCGGTGGCCGAGCTCCAGGCCAAGCGGCGCCTGGGCCTCACCGCCACCCTGGTGCGGGAGGACAACAAGGAGGAGGACGTCTTCTCCCTGATCGGGCCCAAGCGGGTGGACGTGCCCTGGAAGACCCTCGAGAAGGAGGGCTTCATCGCCACCGCCCACTGCCTGGAGATCCGCATCCCGCTGCCCTCCGACGAGCGCATGGGCTACGCCGTGGCGGACCAGCGCCAGCGCTTCCGCCTGGCCAGCGAGAACAGCCTGAAGCTGGCGGTGGTCGACGAGCTGCTGGCCGGCCATCCCAAGGACAGCGTCCTGGTCATCGGCCAGTACCTCGACCAGCTGCGGATCCTGGGCGACCGCCTCAAGGCGCCGGTGCTCACCGGCCAGACCCCGGAGCGCGAGCGCGAGGAACTGTACCGGCAGTTCCGCGCCGGCGAGCTGCGGGTGCTGATCGTCAGCAAGGTGGCCAACTTCGCCATCGACCTGCCGGACGCCAGCGTCGCCATCCAGGTCAGCGGCACCTTCGGCTCGCGCCAGGAGGAGGCCCAGCGCCTGGGCCGGATCCTGCGTCCCAAGGGGGACCGCAACATCTCCTACTTCTATTCCCTGATCAGCCGCGACACCACCGAGCAGGAGTTCGCCCGCAACCGCCAGCTCTTCCTCACCGAGCAGGGCTACCGCTACCTGATCGAGAGCCGCCACTTCCTCGAGGACCGCAGCCTCAGCGAACCCACCGTCTGGAAGGGCCTGCTGGAGGAGACCGGGGCTACTGAGGCTTGAACCGCAAATCCAGGTCGACTTCGGCCCGGTCGGCCTGGAGACGGTCCTCCCGGTACTCGGAGACCTCGGTGGTGCCCTTGACCGTGCGCTGCTCCTCCCTCCGGCTGGCAGTGTAGTCGGCCCGTGAAAGTTGGAACCCTTTGGTCCGTTCCGGGGGCGACTTGATCGCCGCCGAGAATTCCAGGCGCTTGCTGCCCGGGAAGCTCAAGGGGATCCCCCTGGCCTCGAAGGACCACTGCTTGGATTCGCGGACTCCGGGCGTCGAACGCTCCGCCTTCAGGGTCACGGCCAAGGTCTCGATGGCGGTCCGGGCGGCGTTGAAGGTTCCCTGCAAAAGGACCCGCGACGGGTAGTTCTTTCCGAAGTAGTAGTCCGAAGTGAACTCAGCCGAGAAGGCCTGGCCCTTCACGCCGACGGGGATGCCTTCCTTGATCAGGTAGGGTCCGGAACGAGAAGGTTGATTGACCTTGGACTGGGCTGGCGCCCAGGGAACCGAATGGTTGACCACGGTGGGGCCGTTGACCTGAAGGGACAGGTTGAGTTTCAGGGTTTCCGCGGCCCCTGCCGCCTCAGGTGTCGGGACGGGGTCGCGGATGAGCTTCCCGTAGCCCCCGCAATGCAGGGTCCGGTCGCCAAAGCGGGCGGCCGGCCGGCCGTCGATCAGCACATCCGGATCACCTTCTAGGATGGTGAAGGTGTTCGAATTGCAGCACCTGGCGTG
Organism: Holophagales bacterium; assembly: GCA_041908165.1. Taxonomy (GTDB): domain Bacteria; phylum Acidobacteriota; class Holophagae; order Holophagales; family Holophagaceae; genus JACQZU01. Next base: position 31,955 of record JAYRFV010000184.1, read on the forward strand.
CGTACCCGGGTCTCCCTTGCGAGCGGCGGGCCGCCCTCGGACCTGGACCTGGCTGCTGCCGGAGGTGACCGGACCGATGGTCCGGTGGGGGCATGATAGACAGCCGTGTACGTCAGCCGGGCAGGTCGCCTGGTCGCCGACCCCGGCGTAGTTCAACGGCGAGACCGCGACGACCTGGAAGCTCCTGCTGAACTCCTCGCCGTCCACCTTGACGTGCAGGGTGATGGTGTTGGTCCCGGCGGCGCTGAAGACCGGCCGGCTGGTGGCGCCAGTGTCCGGCTTGAAGGTCCCGGTGCCGCGCCAGTGGACCTTGTCTGAATAGTCCTTGCCCTTCACCGTAAGCCGGGCGCCGAACACCCATCCTTCGGTAAAGACCTTGGGACTCGGGCCGGCCGGATGCTTCAACTCGAGCACGACCTCCGACGGCTTGACCTTCGCCTGCAACGGAGCGTGCAGGAAGGGCAACACCAGACCGAGAAGCAAGACCGGAACCCGCATGGCGAAGCCCCCTGCACGGGAAAGCCCTTGTACTACCCCTGTAGAGGGCGCAAGACGCGCCCTACCAGCCCTTCAGGCCTTCCTCTTCGGTGTCGTGCACAGAGAACACCGCGAACAGGCTGGTCATCTTGATCAGGTTGGTGACCTTGGAATTCATCGCGCAGATGCGCAGCTCGCCCTGCCGGTTCTTCACCGCGGCGTAGCAGCTCACCAGTTCGCCGATGCCGCTGGAATCCAGGTAGGCGACCTTCTCCATGTTGATGAGGATCTTTCGGGCGCCGCCGGCGAGGGCGCCGCGGACCGCCTCGCCCAGCTCCTGGTCGCCGTAGCCGAAGGCGATGCGGCCTTCGGGGGCGAGGACGTGGACGTCGCCGGCCTGCCGGTTGTGGATGGTGAGGCTGGACATGGGCTCCTCCGGGGCTGTGCCCCGCCATCTTACTCCGAAAGCCGGATCCGGGCTTGCGGTTCACCTCGCCAGCAGGAACGGCACCAGGGCCAGGGTCAGCGGAATGGTGTAGAGGCCGGCGACGACGTCGTCGGCGACGATCCCCTGGCCGCCGGGCAGGTCCTGGAGGCGGTCGCAGGGCCAAGGCTTCAGGATGTCGAGGAGCCGGAACAGCAGGAAGGGGACCGCGACCAGGGCGGCGAAGCGCCAGCCGCCGGGGAGGTGGAACCGGTGCAGGTTGCCCGCCAGCAGCAGCCGCACCGGCCACAGGGCGATGAACATGCCGGCCCACTCGTCGGCCACGATCCAGCCCGGATCCTTGTCCCCGGTTTCGGCCACCACCCGGTCCGAGGCGCGCACCGCCAGCCAGGTCATGGCCACCGGCAGGGCCAGGAACAGCCCCTCGAGCCCCGCCTGCACCGCCTGGAACAGGGCCTCGCCGCCGTGGCGGATCGCCCAGGTGCGCAGCGGCGCCGCCACCCCGGCGAGGACCAGCAGCCACGCGGCGGTGGCGGCCAGGCTGCCCCAGGTGCCCGGGGCCGGCAGCAGCCGGCCGCTGCCGAAACCGGTGGCGACCCACCACGCCCAGCGGGGCGCGGGCGGTCGGGCGGCGGGTTGCGGGGCGGTCATCGGCAGCAGTGTCCCACACCCGGTCCCGTTCGGCCCGGACGGCCTGCCGCTCGGCCCCCGATGCAGGCACGGGTTGCGAAGACGGCCATGATGGAGCGGTCCCCCATCCAGGAGCCTGCCGTGCGGACCTTCCTTCGCCGCTTCCTGTTCACGTTGGCCGCCCTCGGGGCCGTGCTGGCACTCTTCCACCTGGTGGAGAACGTCCGCGGCCGCCGTGCCTGGGAGGCGCGGAAGGCCGCCCAGGAGGCGCTCGGCATGCGCTATGACCTGGCGGCCTATGCGCCCCCGCCGGTGGCGGAGGCCGACAACTTCGCCCTGGCCCCCTGCCTCGCCGCCGCGGTGGCGGGCCGGAGCGACGTGGAATCCTGGACCCTGCCGGGCGTGTTCGTGGACGCGGCGACCGCGGGCGACTGGAAGGCAGGCCGGCAGCTGGACCCCGGTGCCGGCGCCGAGGTGCGGAAGGGGCAGGACCTGGAGGCCTTCCTCGCGCCCTTCGACACACGGCTGGAGGCCCTGGCCGAGGCGGCCCGCCGCCCCGGCTGCCGGCTGCCCGTCGACTATGCAAAGCCTGATGTCGTCCCGGCGCTCCTGGCGATGCGGGCGCGGATGCGGGTGCTGCGGTTGCGCGCCCTGGCCCGGCTCCAGGCCGGCCGCGCGGAGGCCGGCCGCGCCGAGGCCGCCCTCGAGGACGTGCTCACCGGCCTGCGGATGGTCCAGCATCTCCAGCGCGAGCCGCACCTGATCTCGCAGTTGCTTCGTGCGGCCTGGGCCGGCATGGTGCTGCAGCCGGTCTGGGAGGGCCTGCAGGGTCGGGTGTGGAACGACGCCCAGCTGGCCCGGCTGGAGGCCGCGCTGGCCCCCGTCGACCTGCTCGCGTCGATGCAGCTCGCCTGGCGCTTCGAGCGGGCGATGGCCGTGGAAAGCCTTGGCCGGGCCGCCCAGGATCCTGGTCTGCTTCCGACCCTCATGCAGACTGATGCCCCAGCTCCAGGCCGCGGGCGGCGGCTGGCCTTCGCCGCGGCCCTGCCCCGGGGCTGGCTGGCGCAGAACCAGGCGGTCCTGGACCGCCTCTACGCCGAAGGTCTGGACGGGCCCATCGATGCGGCGGGCACCGGATCGATGCCCGGGCCGTGGACCGCTCCACGGCGGCGCTGCAGGTCCGGCGCGGCCCCTACACCTTCGTCGCCCTGCTCATGGTGCCGGCGCTGGTCGGTCAGCAGCCGCGGATGGGGCGGATCGCTTCGGGCCTGGACCAGGCCCGGGTGGCCTGCGCCCTGGAGCGCTTCCGCCTCGCCCGCAAGGCCTACCCCGAAACCGTCCAGGAGCTCGCCCCGGCCTTCCTGGCGCAGGTGCCCCACGACCTCATCACCGGCGCCCCCCTGCGCTACGCCCGCACCGGAGACGCCTACCGCCTGTATGCGCTGGGCTGGAACGGCACCGACGAAGGCGGGACCCGGGCCCGGGAGGCCACCGAGGGCGACTGGGTCTGGTCCACCGGCGAGCCCCGCCGCCGCTAACCCCCCAGCCTCCAGCCTCAAGCCTCTGTGCTTCAGGCGTGCCGCAGGGCCTCGGTGATCCGCAGGCGGGCGGCCTTGAGCCCCGGCGCCAGGGCCGACAGCTGCAGCACCGCCTGAAGGAACAGGAAGGCGCCCAGGTAGACCCCGGGCACCAGGTGGATGTTCAGCTCGTAGCCGTGGCTGGTGCCGGGCGGGGCGGGCATCTGCAGGTGCAGGGCGTTGAGCCCGGCGCGCAGCAGCAGGGTCAGCAGCAGGCCGGCGCCGCAGCCGGCCAGGCCGAGGAAGGCCCCCTCCCACTGCAGCAGGGCCAGCAGCTGGCCGGGGCGGATGCCCACCGCCCGCAGCGTGCCGAACTCGCGCAGCCGCTCCATGACGCTCATCAGCAGGGTGTTCGCCGTGGCCAGCAGCACCACCAGGAACAGCACCAGGCCCATGAAGCCGAAGATCGCCAGGTACAGCAGCTTCACCTGGGCGTAGAAGGTGGCCAGCTCGGTCCAGGGGCGCACCGCGTGGCCCCGGGCGAGGGCGGCGATCCGCGCCTGCGCCGCCGCCAGGGCGGAGGGGTCCTTCAGCAGCACCGACAGCCGCGAGCGCGCCGGGCCCGCATCGGTGAGGGTCTTGGCGGTCTCCAGGCTGGTGGCCAGGAAGCGGTCGTTCAGCTCCTTGAGGCCGAGGTCCTGCAGCCCCACCACCTCCACGTCGACGGCGTTGAGGGCGCCGTCCCGGGTGGTGCCCATGAGGGTCAGCGAGGTGCCGACTTTGGCGCCGAGGCTGCGGGCCAGGCCGGTGCCGAGCACCACCTCGCGGGCGGCGGGATCCGCCCCCAGCCAGCGGGAGCCCGCGCCGGCCGGCGTCCGGGCGGCGTCGTTCACGCGTTCGGCGACAGCCATGTGCTGCGCCTCCCGCACCGGGTCGACGCCGGTGCCGAGGAACGCCACGCTGGCGGCGCCGTTGCTGAGCAGGCCCATGAACTGGATGCGCGGCAGCACCTCCGCCACGCCCGGGTCCTGGCGCAGGGTTTCGGCCAGGGCCTCGCCGTCGGGCAGGGCGAATTCCAGGCTCTGCCCCTCGTCGCCCTCCAGGGCGCGCGGGTCCAGCACCTGCAGGTGGCCGATGCCGCCGCGGATGGCGCCGTCGGCGAGGCCGGCGAAGGTCTGCGCCATGAAGCCACCGGCCATGGCCAGGGCCACGTAGCCGGCCACCACCACCGCCAGGGTCAGCAGCGAGCGCCGCCGGTTGCGGCGGACATTGCGGAGGGCCAGGCGCGGGAGGATCACGCGGAACCCTCCAGGCGCCCGTCCTCGAGCCGGAACACGCGATGGGCCCGGGCGATGACCCGGGGGTCGTGGCTGGCCACCAGGAACGAGACGCCGCGCTCGCGGCAGAGCTCGGCCATGAGGTCCATGAGCGGCTCGCCGTGGGCGTGGTCGAGGTTGGCGGTGGGCTCGTCGGCCAGCACCAGCAGCGGCTCGCCCACCAGGGCGCGGGCGATGGCCACGCGCTGCTGCTGGCCGCCGCTGAGCCGGCCGGGGACATGTTCAAGGCGGGCGCCGAGCCCCACCCGGTCGAGCAGGGCGGCCGCCTGCGCCGCGGCCGAGGCGTCGTCGCGGCCCTGCAGTTGCAGCGGCAGCATCACGTTTTCCAGGGCGGACAGGACCGGCACCAGGTTGAAGCTCTGGAAGATGAAGCCGAGCCGGGTCAGGCGCAGGGTGCAGGCCTCGCGCTCCGGCAGGCGGGTGACGTCGCGCCCCTCCAGCCAGACCCCGCCCGAGTCCGGCGGATCCAGCAGGCCGGCCACTTGCAGCAGGGTGGTCTTGCCGGAGCCGGAGGGGCCGGCCAGCACCGCCAGGGTGCCGGCCGGGACCTCCAGGCTGACCCCGAAGACCCCGGCCCGCTCCCCGCCGAGCTCGTAGGCCCGGGTGATGTCGCGCAGCTCCAGCATCCTTCGAGGATAGCGGGTTCAGTCGAGGTCGCCCTCGAGCCGGCGGTTGAAGCTGTCGGTGTCCATCGCCGCCTTGAACTGGGCGTTGGCGCTGATCAGCTGGCCGCGGCTGATGCCGGCGGCGCGGGCCTGGCGGATCACCTGCCGGCATTCGGCGTAGCGGCGCTGCTGGTAGAGCTGGGCCGCGGCCACGGCGTAGGGTCGCGGATCGCCGGGGTTGGCGTGGATGGACCGGCGCAGCAGGTCCAGGGCCTTGGCCGGATCCTCCTGGAGCAGCCGGGAACCGTCGGAGAGCAGCTGCATGCCGTAGTTCCGGCGTTCGGGCCCGGTGAGGCTGGACAGGTCCTCGGCCTCCTCGGCGCGCTGGGCCGGGGCCTCCGCGACGGGCGCTGGAATGGCGCGGTGCGGCTCCGATCCGGCGCGCTGGACCGGCCTGGCCTCGTCCGGGGTCGTCCTCCGCTGGGCGGAAGCGGGCCGGGTTGCGGCGGACGGCGCCTGAGGCCCGGCGGCCGCCTGCACGGGCGCGCTGGCGGCGGGCTGAGGGGCCGCGACGGAGCCCTGCTTCCAGCGGTGCAGCCCGAAGCCGCCGGCGGCCACGACCAGCAGGGCGAGGGCGGCGAGGCCTCCGATCAGGGCGGCACTGGGTTTCCGATCCGGCCGGGACGGGGCGGGCTGGGCGACGGCAACGGGCGGGGGGGGCGCGGGCAGGTCGGGGGGAAGGACGGTGAGCACGGTCGGTCCAGCCGCCGGCACCCGGGTGGTGCCCTCCACCGCCAGCCCGTTCCAGGTCGGGTCCTTGGCGGCGCGCAGGGCCCTGGCCAGCTCCTCCGCATTCGGGTAGCGGCGCTCCGGGTCCTTGTCGAGGGCGCGGTCGAGCACGGCGCGGATCGCCGGGCTGATGCCCAGGTCCTCCGCCAGGTCGAGGGGATCCGGCGGCTCGTTGACGATCTTGTAGAGGATGGTGGGCGTGGTGTCGCCGCTGAAGGGCTTCCGCCCGGACAGCAGCTCGTACAGCATCACCCCGACCGCGAACAGGTCGCTGCGCGGGTCCGGGCTGCCGGTGCGGATGTACTCGGGGGCCATGTAGCTGACCGTTCCCATGACCATGCCGGTGGCGGTCATGCCGGAGTCGCCGATGCGGGCGACCCCGAAGTCCATCACCTTGGCGTGCAGCCGGTCGCCGTCGCGGCCGACCCGGACATTGGCCGGCTTGATGTCGCGGTGGACGATCCGGTTCTGGTGGGCGTAGGCCAGGCCGTCGCAGACCTGCGCCAGCACCTCCAGCCCCTCCCTGCGGCTCAGCGCGCGGCGGCGCAGCAGGTCTTCCAGGTCGTGGCCCTTGACCAGTTCCATGGCGATGAACAGCACCCCCTGGTCCTCGCCGAACTCGTAGACGGTCACCAGGTTCGGGTGGTTCAGCACGCCGGCGGCCTGGGCCTCCCGGGCGAAGCGGTCCTTGGCGTCGGGACCCTCGGCGGCGGCGGGCAGGATGGTCTTGATCGCCACCTCCCTGCCGATGGCCGGATCCACCCCCAGGTACACCTCGCCCATGGCCCCCTGGCCGAGCACCTGCTTGATCTCGAACTTCCCCAGCCTGGTGAACATGGCGAATTCTCCGACGGTGCTTCCCGTCGGACCAGGGTCGGGCGGCCGGGGCCCGGCGACGAGGTCCACCTCCCCGAAAGGAGGGGATCCACCCCAGGGGAGCGGTGGATGCGGGGAGGTCAGGCCCCGGAGCGGGCCCGGGTGGCCGCCTCGAAGGTGCGGATGCTGGCCTCGAGGCCGCCCTCCTCCACCTCGCCGACCAGGTCGTAGGCGTGGCCCTGGGTGATCCGGACCCGCTGGATGGCGTTCACCTTCGGCTCGCCGCCGACGATCAGCACGCTGCCGTCGACCTCCGGGGCCTGGCCCCGCCAGCGGCCCTTGAGGATCAGCTCGGTCTCCTCGTGGACACCCTCCACCAGCACCTCGAGGACCTGCCCCTCCCGCGCCCGGTTGAGGCTGCGGGCGATCTTCTGCTGGGCCTCCAGCAGCAGCCGCCTGCGCTTCTGTTTGCTGCGCGCCGGCACCGGGTCGCCGAGGGCGAAGGCGGGAGTGCCCTCCTCCGGACTGTAGGTGAAGACGCCGACATGGTCGAAGCGGGCCTCCTCGACGAAGCCCTTGAGCTCGGCGAAGGCGGCCTCGTCCTCGCCGGGGAAGCCGACGATGAAGTTGGAGCGCACCACCAGCCCTGGGACGATGCGCCGGGCCTTCTCCAGCAGCCGCAGGAAGGACTTCCGGCTGCCGCCGCGGGCCATGGCCTTGAGCAGGGCGGCGTCGGCGTGCTGCAGGGGCATGTCCAGGTAGGCGCAGGCGTTGGGGGTCTCGGCGAGGGCGTGGAGGAAGCCGTCGGTGAGCCGGTTGGGGTAGGCGTAGTGCACCCGCACCCAGGCCAGGCCGTCCACTGCGCCCAGGGCGCGGATCAGCTTTTCGAGGGCGTCGGGGTCGCCGAAGTCGCGGCCGTAGTCGGTGGTGTCCTGGCCCACCAGGTTGATCTCGAGCACGCCCTGCGCCACCAGCTGGCGGGCCTCGGCCACCACGCTGGCCACGCTGCGGCTGCGCTGGCCGCCGCGCAGGGCCGGGATGATGCAGAAGGCGCAGGCGTGGTCGCAGCCTTCGCTGATCTTCAGGTAGGCCGAGGCCTTCGGCGTGGTCAGCAGGCGCGGGCTGTGCTCGTCGTAGAGGTAGGCCGGGTCGCGCTCCGGTTCGAAGGTGCGGGCGTCGGCGCCGATCACTTCCGCGATCTGCTCCACGTCGCGGGTGCCCAGGACGGCGTCGATCTCGGGCATGTCGGCGAGCAGCTCGTCGCGGTAGCGCTCCACCAGACAGCCGGCCACCACAAGCTTGCGGCAGGCCCCCTTCTCCTTCATCGAGGCCGCCTCCAGGATCGCCTCCACGCTCTCGCGCTTGGCGCTGTCGATGAAGCCGCAGGTGTTGACCACCAGCACCTCGGCCTCCTCGATGCGCGGCGTGAGCGTGAAGCCCTTGAGCCGCAGGTGGCCGAGCATGACCTCGCTGTCGACGAGGTTCTTCGGGCAGCCCAGGCTCATGAAGCCGACCTTCGTCATCCGGATCCTGCTCCTCGAGGGCCCTGCGGGGCCAATCATCCAGGGTAGCGCGGGGCGGCCCGGCCGCGAAGCGGGGCTTCGCGGGCCCGTGGTAGACTCGGCTCTCCAGACCCGCATGAAGATCACGCTCCTAGTGGATGGCGCCCGGCACTCGGTGGAGCTCACCGAGCAGGGGATCACGCTGGGCCGCGGCGACGCCGCCACGGTCAAGGTGGCGGCCAACGCCGTGTCCCGGATCCACGCCCGGGTGTTCCTCAAGGACGGCCAGCCGCACGTGATGGACATGCGCAGCCTGAACGGCACCTCGGTGAACGGCCAGCCGGTGACCGCCGCGGCGCCGCTCAAGGAGGGCGACACCATCCTGCTCGGCGAGATCCCGGTGGAGTGGGTCCCCGAGGCGGTGACCGGAACCGGCGCCGTCCCGGCCCTGCCGCGGCCGCCGCAGGTGCGGGTCAGCCTGGAGGACCGCGCCTTCGACGCCAGCGGCTCGATCATGGTGCCGCACGAGAGCCTCGAGAAGATGCTGGCGCAGCAGCAGGAGGCGAGCAGCTCGATCGGCCCCGGCGAGCTCTACCAGAAGCTGGCGACGATGGCGGCGACCCTGCTCCGCGCCGCGGGCCTCAACGAGCTGCTGGAGTCGGTGATGGGCCTGGTGACCGCCCGGATCCCCTGCCAGCGCGGATTCATCCTGCTTGCCAGCCCCGGCGGCGACCTGCTGCCCGAGCACATCTGGGAGGAGAAGCCCGGGGCGATCACCTCGCCGATCAGCCGGACCATCGCCCACACCGCCATGCAGGACCGGGTGACCATCCTCACCACCGACGCCCGCATCGATCCCCGCTTCGCCGCCGGGGACAGCATCAAGATCCACGGCATCACCTCGGCCCTCTGCGCGCCGCTGATCGTCGAGGACCAGTCGCTGGGGGTCGTGTACCTCGAATCCAGCCTCAACAAGGGCGGCTTCAGGCGCGAGGACGAGCACCTGCTCAGCTTCATGGCCAACTTCGCCGCGGTGGGCATCCAGCGCGAGCGGGAGGCCCGGTTCCGCCAGCGGCTGGAGCGCTACCACAGCCCGCAGGTGGTCAGCCAGATCCTGAAGAACAGCCAGAACATCGAGGGCAACGCCCTGCAGGCCCAGCGCAGCGAGATCTCGGTGCTGTTCGCCGACATCAGCGGCTTCACCCGGATGAGCGAGGGCATGGAGCCGCTGCAGCTGGCCTCCATCCTCAACCGCACCTTCGAGGCCTGCACCGACCAGGTGTTCGCCCGCGGCGGCACGCTGGACAAGTACATCGGCGACGCCATCATGGCCTTCTTCGGCGCCCCCAATCCGGATCCGGACCACGCCCACCACGCGGTGGAGGCGGCCATCGCCATGCAGGAGGCGCTGCGCAGCCTCAACGAGACCCGGCCGCCGGGCTACCCCGAGCTGATGATGCGGATCGGCATCAACAGCGGCGAGGCCTTCGCCGGCGACATCGGCTGCGAGAAGCGGATGGACTACACCGTGATGGGGTCGACGGTGAACCTGGCCTCGCGGCTGGAGAGCGGGGTCGCCAAAGCCGGCCAGATCGTCATCGGCCCGCGCACCGCCGAGCTGCTCGGCCGGCCCGGCCTGCGCCAGCTGGAGCCGGTGGCGCTCAAGGGCATCGAGCAGGAGGTGAGGCCCTTCGAGGTGCCCTGGGAGGGGATGGTCACTTCCACGCTGCCGGGCTCCTGAACCCGGGGCTCGGGCCTAGTTGCGCCACAGGTAACTGAGCTTGCCGAACAGGCCGCGGTTGAGCACCTCGTAGCGGGTGCCGCGGACCTGCCAGGCCCCCTCCTGCCACTGGACCTTGTCCTGCATCTCGCCGTAGCCCAGGAACAGCACGGTTCCGGGATGCAGCGTGAAGGAGGCCAGGTAGTCGGTCAGCATGCGCCGCCGGTGGGAGTCGGTGCGGACCGTCGCGCGCAGGAAGAACCGGGCATCGAACTGGTAGGTCAGCTGGGTGTTCAGGGTACGGACGTCGTAGATCCTGGCGCCGCTGCCGGGGCCCTCCATGTACGTCCGGTACAGGTCCGTGGCCAGGCGAAGCGCCGCGTTGGGCTGCAGCGTGGCGTTCAGGTCGTAGCTCAGGGTCCGGCCCAGGTAGGGGACCGCCGAATCGTAGTGGATGTCGTCGGCGCCACGCACGCTGCCGCCGACGTTGAGCCAGCCGGTGGCCTGGAGGCCGAACTGGAACTGCCGGCTGTTCCTGTAGAAATACCGGCCCATCCAGCCTTCGCGGTTGCGGGCGTAGTCGACCCGGAACGATCCGGAACGGGTGGTCGAGAGGCGCAGCGCCAGCACGTGGACGTAGTCGGTGAGCCCTGTGACCTGGTCGCGCACCACGCCCCCGAAATAGAAGGGGTTGACCTTCAGCAGCCAGGGTGCCCAGCCGGCCTTGGGGTAGAAGCTGGGTCCGAGGTAGAGGTTCTCCTGCTGGATGCCGACCCGGTTGTAGAAGGCGGTGTCCATGCGGAAGCCGGCGCCGTAGCGTTCGGAGGTCACGAAGAAATCGAAGGGGCGGGAGCTGTAGCTGTAGGCCAGCAGGTGGCCCTCGGCGCGGCGCGGCGCGGGATCGCCGGGCCGGGTGGACCAGGTCTGCAGGAGGTTCCCGGCAATCTTGTGGGCGTCGCGGGTGTAGGAGAAATCGGCGCCGCCCACCCGGTTCGCGTCTTCGTCGAACTCGCGGCCGGCATAGATCATGCCCACGTAGGAACCCTGGGCAAAGCCGTAGAGGACACGGCCGACGGTGAACCCCGCCTTCCGCCCGGCATCCGGGCTCGGCTCGCCGGGCCGCCCGGGGGAGCGGTCGCCGGAGGCGAGCACGCCGAAGGAGACCGGACCGGAATCGCCGGTGACCTTGGCGCCCCAGAGCGGGTCGATGATCCTGCGGGTGTGCACCGGGACCTGCATGTTGGTGTCCCCGTTGGCCCCGGCCAGGCTGAACACGCCCATGGACTCCATGAAGAAGGGGCGCTTCTCGGAATAGAAGACCGGGAAGCGCTGGTTCACCTCAACCTGGAAGGCATCGCTTTCCACCTGGCTGAAGTCGGGCTTGTAGGTCAGGTCCGCGGTGGTGGCGGAGGTCAGGCCCACCTTGACCCCGATGCCGAGGTTGGCCTTGCCGGTGCGCTCCCAGGCGCCGGGGCTCAACTGCTGCTCGGTGCGGCTGTAGGTGACCGCCGGGAGTACCTCGAGCCGCAGCGGCGCGTCCAGGTTCGGGAACAGTGCCGACGCGTGGTTCTGGAAGACCCAGGTGCCCGCCGGCATCGCCGGCCAGGAGCCGCTCATCCCGAGCCGGCTGATCCGGCGCCAGAAGAGGACGCCCATGCGCACGTCCTTGCCGCTCTTGAAGCGGATGCTCTTCAGTGGGATCCGGACCTCCACCGTGTAGCCGTCCGGCTGGCGCCTGGCAAAGGAGTCCCAGACCCAGTCCGGAGCGCTGTCCTCGTTGCCGTTCACCGAATTCAGCGCGTCGCCCTGGATGCCCAGGGGATTGATGAAGAAGTGCAGGGCGTTGTGCTGGGAGCCGAAGGTGTCTAGGGAGAATCCGACCCAGTCGTCACTCCAGAGGTCGTCGCGCTTGCTGAGGCTGGCCTTGATCTTGTCGGGCTCGGTGTCGCGGCAGCGGAAGCCGATGTAGAGATTGGCCGGGTCGTAGGCCATGTAGACTTCGGTTTCCTGGCCGAGGGCGTTGCCGCGCACCGGGTTGTAGGAGACGAAGGGCCCGGTGGGCAGCCTGGCGCGTTGCCAGGCGGGGTCGCTGAGGTCGCCGCGGAGCACCGGGGCCTGGGTCAGGAACAGGGGTCGCAGGTCCGCCGGCTGGGCCAGGGCGGGCAGGAACGCCCAGAGGGCGCACTGCATCCATCGGAAGAGCCGTCTTCGCATGATCCTCCGGCCGCAGCTCACGCTATCGAACCGCCCTCGGGGGCTACGAACCGGATCCGGGCCGGTTTACCCGGCCTACTTCTCCCCGGAGGCGGCCAGTTCGCACCAGAAGGAGGCCTGCCAGTAGGAGGCCAGGGCGGCCAGCTTCTCCTCGTCGTTGCCCTCCCGGCGGGCGTTCCCGGTCTGGTAGGCCAGGCGGGCGGGCGTCGGCACGAAGCCGGCGGCGGCCTTCGCCCGGGCCGCGGCCTCGCGGGCGTTGCGGCGGGCCAGCTCGAGCTGGGCGGTGAGCGCGCGGCGGTTCTCCAGGACCACGCCGCCGCGGGCGTCGAAGCTGCCGCCGAGGGAGTACCACTTGTTCACCAGCTTGGCCCCCTCGAGGAACGCCGAGCCTGCGGCCGACAGCTGCAGGAGCTTCGCGCCGTCGCCCGAGCCCGGCTTCGCCTTGGCCTCCGCCAGCAGCCTGGACTTCTGCGCGAGGTAGTAGTCCATCTCGCGGTTGGCGATCAGCGCCTTGGCCTCCTCGATGGGCAGGCCCTTGCCGCGCGCCACCTCCTCGGTGATCAGCGCGTCGAAGTAGGCCAGCACCGCCGCCGAAACCGAGGCGTAGCAGGTCACCGACCGGTCCACGGCCTTGGCCCTGAGGGGACGGGCCTCGCCTTCCTCCGCGATCAGGTCCTGCAGGTCGCGGGCGAACTCCAGGTGGACCTTGGCCATGTCGTAGAACATCAGCGGCAGGGTGATCCGGGCCATGGTGGTGCCCAGGCTCTCGGTCTTGAGCTGGATCCGCTTCTCCTGGAGCCCCTTGAGGAGGGCCACGGCGGGACCGCTGAAATCGTCGGCGATGAGGGTGGCGGCGTTGGCCTTCACGAAGGTGGAGCAGGCCGCAGCGGTGTTGACCTGGCCGCCGCGGGTCCGGCCCAGCGCCTTCAGCTCGAGCTGCTGGCCGAAGGCCTCGACCTCGCCCTTGATGGCGGCGGCCCCCTGGATGGCCTCCGCCAGGCCGCCCGGATCGCCCTTGATCATCTGCGCATAGGCGCTGCTGGTGCGGGCCGCGGCGGTGAAGGAGACCACGGTCTGCACGTAGCCCTGCAGGGCGGGCATCAGGAAGCCGTTGCGCTCGTCGCGCCGGGCGGTCTCGAACAGCTGGTCGGCCTGGGCCAGCAGCGGCTCGTAGACGGGGGCGGGGACGCCGGCGGCCTTGGCCTCCTGCTTCATGCCGGCCATCTCGCGCTCGATCCGCGCCTTCCAGGCGGCGAGCTTGGCGCGGAGCAGGGTCTGGGTGGGAAGTCCGGGCTCCATCTCCGCGTCGGCGATGGGCTCGCTGCGCGGCAGCTTCTCCCGGGTCAGGAACTCGTAGGCCTCGTGGAGGTCGCCGACCTCCTTCACCTCCAGGCCCAGCTTCTGGCCCACGGCCACCAGGTCCACGTCCTGGCCGGTCTTCTGGTCCTTGTGGTTGCGGCAGCCCAGCGGGAAGGCGAAGCGCTTGAGGCCGGCCTGCCGGGCGCCCTCCATCTTCTGGACGATCCCGGCCACCGGCCCGGCGGTGCCGTCGGGGTTGATGGTGGCGGTGATCGTGGTGTCGCGGCGGATCTCCTGGTTGCGCAGCAGGGCCAGCATGGCGGCGGTGGTGAGCATGCCGGCCGAAGGCCCGTCCGTGTGGCCGGAGACGTGCACGTTGAACTCGTAGTCGGCGATCGAGGCGCCCCCGCTGCGGGTGGCGTTGAAGGCCGCGAGCCAGATGGCGGTGCGCCACTGGTTTCCGCCCCCTCCGGCGAACTCCTCCGAGACGCCCACGGACACGGTCCCGGTGCGGTTCGGCCCGACCCTGATCCGGGCCGGAGCGGTGCCGCCGCCGGCCGCGTCCCCGGTCTTGCCGTTGAACCAGACGAACTGGACGGTGGCCTCCCTCGACTCCTGCAGCGCGTTCCCGGAGGCCGAGAGACCTTCCCCGAACAGCGACCACAGCCCCCAGCCGGCCAGCAGGGCGAAGCCCAGCGCGACGGCGCCGCCGATCACCAGCAGCCGCCTCGACACCCCCGCAGGGGCCGGGGCGGGCGGCTCAAGGTCGGCCCGCCGGGCCTGGCGGGTCGGGCCGGCCAGCGGCTTCGGCTGGACCGGCGGGCGGACCTCCTTGAGCTCGAGGCTGTGGGCGCCGATCTCCAGGACATCGCCGGGTTCCAGGGCCAGTTCCTCGATCCGCTCCTGGCCTTTCCAGGTTCCATTGGTGCTGCCCAGGTCCTTGATCCGAACGTGGGCGCCGTCGAACAGGATCTCTGCATGGACCGAGGAGCAGCCGGCGTCGGCCAGGATGATGTCGCCCTCCGAACGGCCGATCACCGAGCGGGCGTCGAAGATCTCCTCCACCCGGGAGGTCTGGTCCGGAGCGTGGACCACCAGGACGAAGGACGGGTCCGGCGCCAGCGCCATGGAGCGGAGGGCCTTGCCGACCACCATGGTGCCCTTCGGGCCCATGGCCGGCGTTGCCGGGGTGACCTCCTCGAGGGTCAGTTCGTGGTCGCCGATCTGGATCCGCATGCCCGGCGCCCAGGCCAGCTCGGTCACCCGGGTGCCCTCGTGGAAGGTGCCGTTGGTGCTGCCGAGGTCGCGCAGGCGCAGGGTCGAGCCCTCCAGCAGCAGCTCAGCATGGGTGGTGGAGCAGAGCGGGTCCGGCAGCAGGATGTCGCCGTTGACCCGGCCGATGACCGTGCGCGGCTTGACGATCACCTGGCTCCGCGGGGCTCCTCCCCCTGGCGCGTGGATGGTGACCACGTAGGCGGCTGCTGGCATTCAGGTTCCTCGGTATCTCGGCGGGTGCCGCAAGCGGGTGGGGCACCAAGAGATTACCGCGGGAGGACCGGTTCCAGCGAGGGGGACGGGCCCGGGCGGGTTCAGTTGCCTCCGAAGGCCAGGGGGAAGTCGGACACCTCCGTGCTTTTCTGGGTGGCGGGCGCCTGGGTGCCCTTGGTCAGTTCCTTGACCCGCGAGGTGATGTAGGCGTCCAGCGCGGTGAAGGTGATGAAGCCCTGCCGGTCCTGGGGCGCCTTGCCGCGCAGCCCCTCGACCAGCGCCTTGGTGAACGCCCCGTTGTTCCAGGAGGGGTGCTCCTGGGACTTCTGGCCGGGACGGGAGGAGGTGATCACCACCAGTCCCTGCCCGCCCTCCTTGAGGTCCTGCAGGAACTGCTGCATGTCCGGCACGCCGCGCGTGGCCGTGCCGGTGACATTGCCGGCGTGGCAGGTGTCCATGAACAGCAGGCGGGTCCCGGTCAGCTTGGCCAGGGTCGAGTGGATCTCCGAGCCGGGGATCATGGTGCGCTTGACCGCCTCCATGTTGGCGTCCCAGGGCAGGTAGTAGTAGTTGCCCGTGACGATGTCGTTGATGCCGTGGCCGGCGAGGAACACGACCACCATGTCGCGCTGGGTGGCCTGGCGCTGGATCCACTCCAGGTCGTCCATGACGTTGTCGCGGGTGGCGGTCTCGTCGGTGCGGATCCGCGCCACCACGTCCTTGTAGAGCTTGCCCTTCTGCAGCTTCATGGTCTCGGCGAAGTCGCGGGCATCCTTGGCCGGGTACTGGAGGGTGAAGTTCTTGTCCTTGTACTTGCTGACGCCGACCGAGAGGAGGTACATGGTGGGCATGCCGGTGGCGGAGGAAGCCTGGGTCGGGGCATCCCAGCGCAGCTTGACCAGGGACGGGTCGCTGGTGGCGTAGGGGGTCTCGGCGTAGGCCACCACCGTGCAGTCCTTGGGCGGGATCGGGATGGTGTAGTACTGGATCTCCTCGCTGCCGCCGCGGTCCGCGGCCGGCTGAGGTGCGGCCGCGCCGCGCTGCTGAACCGCCCGCTCGGCCTTCACCTCCTGGGCATCCACCAGGACCCGCACCGCCGGGGGCGGCTGGCGCGGATCCAGGCCGACGCGCACGCCGATCTGCACGGCCTTGCCGCGCACGAGGGCATTGGGCAGGGGCTCGAAGATGGCGATCCGCGGCTTGGCCAGCTGGCTCACCGACCGGGCCGTTGCCGACGGGGCGGCCTTGCCGTCGTACTTGAGCTTCAGCAGGGCAGGCCGGCCCGGGCCGGCGGCGTTCTCGGCGAGCACCGAGACCTGGCAGTCCTGCGGGGGAAGGGCGACCCGCACCTTGAAGGGCTGGCCCGAGGGGAACGGCGGCGCCAGCGGCGCGCCGGCCTGGGACAGGGGCGCGGCGTCGGCGGGGCTGCCGTCCACGAAGACCTGGATGCGGCCCACGTCCTGGCCGGCAAGCTTGACCGAGAGCTGCACCTCGCGCTCCTTGAACTTCGAGCCGCCGGCCGGGGCGAGGATCTGCACCGACGGCAGGCCCGGGGTCCGGGCCGGGGTCGGCGCCGCCGTCGCCGCCGGGGACACGCTGCGCGAATGGGCCTTCTTGGCGGGGTCGGCGGCGGGGTCGCGCCAGCGCAGGCGGCCCTTGGCGTCCACCTCCATGGGCACCGCGGCCCCCTGGGGCCCGCCCTCGAGGATCCGGGTCGCGTTCTCGGAACCGGCCTTGACCTTGCCGTTCGGTTCCTCGGCGGCCCGCGCCGGGGTCTCGCCGGTCGCGGCTGCGTTGGCGGTGGCCGCCGCCGCGGCCGGGGGCCGCAGGCGCAGCCTCGCCTCCACGGGCGCGCTGGCGGCGTAGGCGGTCTCGGCGACCACCATCAGGGCGGCTTCGCGGTCCAGGACCTGGATCGGCAGCCGGTAGCTCTCGCCGTCGACCCAGCCGACCGCCGGATCGAAGGGGGCGCCGCTGGCCAGCTGCAGGTCCTTGAGCGGCAGCGGCACCCCATCCAGGGTCACCCGCAAGGCCTGCACCGGCTGCCCGGGGGCGGAGGCCACCCGCAGCACCACGTCCACGGCGGCGGACGGCAGCAGCGCATCGGCCCCCGGGCTGACCAGCGTGACCGTCGGCGGCACCACCTTGGCGTTGCCGGGCGGGCGCGGGGACGGCCCGCGCTGGAGCGGGACCAGCGCCGGCTCGCCAGCACCCTGCGGGCCCTCGGCCTGCAGGAGCAGGGTGGTGTCGCGGGGCGGAAGTTCGACCTGGCAGGAAACGATCTGGCCGCTCTGGACGTTGCGGGAGAGCACACCCTCGGTGCTCGAGGCGACGATCCGGGCCGGCCGGCCGTCGGCCAGGATGCGCACCGCGGTCACCGGCTGGTCCGCAGGAAACGTGAGCTTGAAGGTGAGGTCCACGCTGCCCTGGCTGATCCGGGCGCCCTGCGCCGGGCTCAGCACCGCGATCCAGGGCCGGTCCCGGCGCGGACGATGGGCCAGCAGGGGATTGCGGACGCTCCAGCGGGCCAGCGCACGGCCGCCCTCGGTGGCCGCCAGCAGCGCGGCGGCCGGCCTGGAGAAGGCCAGCGACCGGACGTCGCCGTCGAGGTCCACGATCCGGGAATAGGGGCTGCCCTCGTCGAGCCCCGAGAAGGACTGCAGCCGCCGGCCGGAGGCGGCGAACAGGCCGCTGCCGTCGGCGGCGAAGGCCAGCCGCGTGACATCCTTGCCGGCGAAATCGGCGTTCAGGTACCTGGCGGTCTCGCCGTCGTGGACGCGCTTCACCAGCAGGCTGCCCTGGCCGCCGCCGACCGCCAGGGTGCGGGCGTCCGGGGCGAAGGCCAGGGCCAGCACCGGGAAGCTGAAGGTCCAGGACTGCTTCTGCTTGAATCCGGGCACCGCGTGCAGCTGCACCGCCTTGCCGGTGGCCAGCGCCAGGGTCCCGCCCACCGGCGCGAAGGCCACGCTGGCGCAGGGCCTGGTGGACCAGGTCGCGGAGGACCAGAGCACCGCCCCGCTGCCCGGATCGAGGACCTTGGCGCCCTTGGCGGTGGCGACCGCCAGCAGGTCCAGATCGGGGGAAAGGTCCAGGGCGTGGACCGCGCCGTCGGCGTCCCAGAGCTTCCGGGGCGCCTCGTCCTGGGCCAGGGGCGCGGACCAGACCTGGGTGGCGGTGGCGAGGAAGGCCTTGCCGCCTCCCACCGCGATGGCCTCCACCCGGCCCGGCAGGGGGCCGAAGCTGCGGAGCAGCTTGCCGGTGGCCAGGGTCACCGCCCGCAGGTTCCCGTCCTGCTGCAGCAGCAGCGCGGTCAGGCCGTCCGGAGAGAGGGCGAGCCGCTGCAGGGCCGCCGGCCCCTCGAGGGTCCGCTCGGCTTGCGGCGAAACCAGGAGATCCTGGCCGTGCCCGGCGGCCGGACCCAGGACAAGGGCCGAAAGGACACAGCCCCGCAGGAAGCCTCGGGGGTTCGGGGGGCAGATGGGCATGGCCGGGCTCAGAAGCCCCCGGTGGGCGCGGGAGGCGGCGTCCCCGAGGGCTGACCGCTGGGCTGGGAGGGGTCGGGGGCGGGCGGCGGCGGCGGAGCCTGGGGCTGGGCCAGGGGCGCGGCGGCGCCGAACTCGAGCGGGGAGCGCCAGCGCTGGGTGCCGAGTTCGGCCGCGCGCTGTTCCTTGGCCTGGCGGTTCCCGCTCAGCCAGCCGTCCATGAGCGTCCGGCTGCGGTCCAGGAGGGCCGCGGTGATCACCGGGATCAGCAGGGGCAGGAAGCGGTTGCTGGCCCCTTCGCAGGTCGTCCCCTGGACGTACTTGTCGAACTCCTGCGCGCTGGTGTTGATCTCGGCCATGAGCTGCTTGAACTTGTCGGCCGGGGTCTTGTCGCTGTACTTCAACTCCGCGATCAGCATGTCGATCAACTGGTTCGACTTGTTCTTCATCACCAGGTAGCGGCTGTAGGCCCCGGCGTATTTCACCGAGCTGGGCTGGCACTCGGTCTGCAGCTTCAGGATCTGGTCCTGGCAGTACTCCCGCTTGGCGTTGAGGCACACGAAGAACTGCATCTTGTTCTTCATGTTCGCGTTCTCGGTCAGGCAATCCTTCTCCTCGGGGGCCTGCGAGTAGGCCGCCGGGCCCGCCGCGAGGGAGAGCAGGGCCGAGGCCAGGACGGTGGAGTGCAGCCGGGTGCGCATGGGACCTCCAGGGCGGATCGGGTGGGGCGGTGGGTCACCCCGCCGGAGATCGACGGGATGGGGGACGGCAACGGTGGGTTCGGGGGGCCCGGTCGCCATTATGGTGCCGTTGCGGGGGAGGGGCCGCCGGATTCCTTCGCGGGAAGGGGACCAGAAGGCCGCTGGGGATGGGAAGGAACCGGCGCGAGGCCCCCGGAGGGGGCTGCTCCCCAAGGTTGGGCCCCCGGCTGCTGGGCACAAGGACCACTTTGCGCCTTCCCGCCTGGACCAGTCCGCCAGGCCGGGAGAGGCGCCGCAGCTTCCGCGACCCTGCCCGCGGGCGTACCATGCCCGGGGGCAGCCGCCCCACCCGACCCTGGAGACGCCATGCTGCCGCCGCCCGCCGCCTTCGTCCAGCTCCAGGAGCAGCCCCAGGAATCCAAGGGCCTTGCGGTCCAGTGGGTGCCGCAGGCGGTCGCCGGGGGACCCCGCACGGCCGCCGGGTTCAGCTACCGCGATCCCCTCTCCGGCCGGGAAGCGACCCTTCAGAAGGCGAAGGACTTCGCCCAGGTGCTTGCCACGATGCCGGCGGCGATGAAGGCGAACGGGATCTGGATCTCGACCACCAACGCCTTCCTCTACAGTCCGGAGGAGAACCTCGAACTGAAGGCCCTGGTGGCCTTGGCCAAGGCCGGCCGGGTCCACGTGTTCCTCTGCGAGATCCCGAACCAGCCGCTCGGCTGGCGGAAGCTCGACGATTGATCCGGGGTCGCCCGGCCCGCGGCCGGGATGTATCTTTGGGGCGGCTTCCCGCAGCCGGGGATGCCCCCGCCCGGTCCCGGGCGTGGATGCGGAAGGAGGCGGGAACATGCCGAAACCCGGGCTTGGCTCCATCACCATCGCCGCCCTCCTGGCCGCCGGCCTGCTGCCGGCGGGGACGGCCTGCAACCGGGCGAACGCGGAGGACAAGGTGGCCCAGCACATCACGGTCTCCAAGGCCGACCACGAGAAGACCTTCCGGGTGGCCGCCGGGGGCCGGGTGACCGTGCGCCTGGCCTGGAGCCCCGGCACCGGCTACGACTGGCTCCCCGGGAAGCTCGACGGCTCCCGCCTGCAGATGGAGGGGGAGCCCGCCACCGAGCCGAACAAGGAGCCCATGCCCGGCGCCCCGGAGATCCGGATCTTCCAGTTCAAGGCCCTGAAGGCAGGACCTGCCACCCTGGAACTGCACAGCCGCCGTCCCTGGGAGAAGGAGACGCCGCCGGCGGAGACCTTCCGGATCCAGCTCACCATCCAGTGAGCCGGATCCGGCCGGGGTGGGGCGCCGCTGCTACTGCGGGATGTCCAGGGTCTGCTTCTTCAGCGTGATGGCGTACAGGAGCCCCCGGGAAGGGTCCTGGACCGAGTAGATCTGGTTGTTGCACAGCAGGGTCGGCGTGTTGATGGCCGCGTTGGTGCCGATCTTGTAGGTGGCCGTGCAATTGTTGGCGTGCAGGGTGAACAGGTTCTTCTGCAGGGCCGGCCGCTGGAAGGGGCGGCCGCTCGGGTCCCGGTACTCGTTGATGTAGTAGTTGTCGCCATCGTTCGCCGGAACGAAGCTGGCCTTGGAGGGGTTCCAGTACAGCCAGCCTTCGCTGAACCCCACCAGGCCGTTGTTGCTGACGAGGCTGAAGGTGTAGGTCAGGCAGTAGAGCTTCTTGCCGGTGCTCTGCTTGGCCCAGTCCACGTACTCCTTGAGGCAGGCGCAGGGCGACACGACCACCGGCACGGTGGCATGGATGGCGGCGGCGGCCTTGATGTCGGCGAGGGAGGGCTTGGCCGTCGCGGTGGCCTGGACCTGGGCCGAGGCGGGAAGGGCGAGCGCGAGGGTCGCGCCGAGGGCCACGAGGGTGTTGCGGAGCCGGGTCATGGAGACCTCCTCTAGGGTGTTGGGTGGATGTTCGACCGATCCTCTCAAGTCACCCCGTGAGTCGTCAATCGTTTTATTAATAGCTCAGTCTTGGCCGGTTAACGCAATCCGCTGCCCTTAGCAACGGTCGAACCCGCTCACTGGAGGGACACCGGTTGGAGGATCCGCGCCTCGGCGTGGTCCTCGGCTTGATCGAGAAATCAGCCCAGGAGAGCCACTCGCGCCTGGCTGCAGGCCTCCAACAGGGGATGGAATCCCGTCTGGCTCCACGGGGCCCCATCCCAATGCAGCAGCGCCCGCCGGGGCGGGCGCTGTGGTGTGGTGTTTCGCGGATGCTGCCGGTCCACCTTCCCGGCCTCCGCTTCGCGGATACCCGGTCGCGGCCAAGCAGGGTCCTGGTCCGCTCGGTTGCGGTCGCCGCTATCGATCCACCTTGATCACTTCCGACTTGGCGATCATGTCGCTGAGGCTGATGCGCTCGTCGCCCTTCACCGCCAGGACGATCAGGTTCAGCGCGAAGAAGTTGCCGAACTGGCGCAGGATGGCGGGGCCCAGCTCAAGCCGGCCCTGGGGGTTGCCCTCCGGAACCACGCGCAGCTTCATCACCTTCTTGCCGATGCTGGCGCCGTGCTTGCTGACGGTCCAGGGGATGAAGAAGAAGTAGTAGCCGAGCTGCACGAGGAAGTTGAGCGGCATCAGGATGCAGCCCAGGAAGGGGATCACCGACAGCACCATGAAGCAGATCGAGATGATGACCGAAGGCACCGCGTCGATCAGCACGGCGATGAGCCGGTTGACCAGATCGCCACGTTCACCGAGGGGCTGGGCGTCATCGGGGATGGGGGGCAGAAGGGTGCCGAGCATGGGATTCTCCAGGAATGGACGCGGCGGGCGTCCGAAGGGTGTTCGCGGCTACCGGTCGACCTTCTCGGAATCCGCTGTGCGGATACGCGAGACACGTTGAGGTGGCTGGGCGGGGCGGCAAGGGTGCATCGGCACTACCGATCCACTTTGATGACGATGGTCTTGGTGATCATGTCGTGCACCGCCTTGCGCTCGGCGCCGAAGACCAGCAGGTAGCCGATCGTGAAGTTCAGGATGTGGCAGATCTGGCGCACGATCGCCTGGCCGAAGGTGAGCCGGCCGTAGGGGTTGTCCTCGGGGACGATG
Organism: Holophagales bacterium; assembly: GCA_041908165.1. Classification (GTDB taxonomy): domain Bacteria; phylum Acidobacteriota; class Holophagae; order Holophagales; family Holophagaceae; genus JACQZU01. The sequence goes on from JAYRFV010000184.1 coordinate 54,035, forward strand.
CGCAGCTTCATCATCTTCTTGCCGGGGGTGGCGCCGAACTTGGACACCCACATCGGCATCAGGTACCAGGCGTAGCCGAGCACCACCACCAGCTGGAGGATGCTGAGCAGGCAACCGCCGATCAGGCCCACGCCCGGGATCTGGCCGACGATGAAGCTGAGCACCATGAACACGATCACGATGACGAAGATCGGAACCGAGTCGATCAGCATGGCCAGCAGGCGGGTGACGAAGTCTCCGCGCTCGCCGGTGGGCTGGGCGTCGTCGGGGACCGGCGGCAGCCAGCTGGCCATGAAGCCGCCTCCGCCCGCGGCGGCCGCAGCGGCGCCTGGATTGGTGAACTCGCCGAACGCGCGCGGCGCGGCCGGGGCCGGTGCGGGGGGCCGCGGCCGGCCCACATGCTCGGCGGTCGGGGGCGGCACTGGCGGCGGCGTGTAGACCGGCGCAGGCGCGGCCTGCATGGGCGCGGCCTGCGCAGGCGCGGCCTGCATGGGCGGGGGCGGCGGTGCGGCCACCGGCATCGGCGGAGGCGTCGCTGCGACCGGCACAGGTGCGGCCTGCACAGGTGCGGCCTGCACAGGTGCGGCCTGCACTGGTGGGGGCGGCGGTGCGGCCACCGGCATCGCCGGCGGCGCCATCGGCGTGGACGGGCTGAGGGGCATCCCGTCCGGGCCCTGCGCCGCGGCGACCTCGTCGGCGCTCATCCGCACCGTGCCGCCGGGGACCACCGCGCCGGTGCGCACCGCCACGGTGGCGCCCTGGGGTTCCGGGTCCACGAAGGTGACGTGGATCTGGCCGAGGGTGAGCCGGTCGCCGTCGCGCAGGGCGGCGGTCTGCACCCGGCTGCCGTTGACCAGCACGCCGTTGCTGCTCTGCAGGTCCTGGATCTCGTAGCCGACCGGGCCCTTGCGGATCACGCAGTGGTGCCGGGAGACGCTGGGGTCGGCCAGCCGCAGGGTGTTGTCGAGTTCGCGCCCGATGTGGATCTCGGTGTCGACCAGATCGAATTCGCGGACGCCCGCGCTCTCCTGGACCAGCAGCTTCGCCATGGCTTCCTCGTGGGTGTCTGGATCGTCGGACCAGTGTAGGCAGGAGGCAGAGGCAATGCAAATTCCCTGATTCTTCCTGGCTTGACCTCCGTTCGGGAGTGGAGGAACCTAGGCCGATTCCCCGCGCGCCCGGAGGCGGCATGGTTCTCTTCAACGCAGCCACCAAGGAGTTGACGGCGAAGATCGTCTACTACGGCCCCGGCCTCTGCGGCAAGACGACCAACCTGCAGCACATCTACGACAGCCTCCCGGGCGATGGCCGCGGCAAGATGCTGAGCCTGGCCACCCAGACCGACCGCACCCTGTTCTTCGACTTCCTGCCCATCGAGCTGGGCACGATTCGCGGCATGAAGACGCGCATCCAGCTCTACACGGTGCCCGGCCAGGTCTTCTACGACGCCACCCGCAAGCTGGTGCTGCGGGGCGCGGATGGCGTGGTGTTCGTGGCGGACTCCCAGGCGCCGGCCGTGGAATCCAACAAGGAGAGCTTCCAGAACCTGATCGAGAACCTGCGCGAGCAGGGCGCCGACCTGGAGAAGATGCCCCACGTCATCCAGTGGAACAAGCGCGACACCCCCAATGCGCTGCCGATCGAGGTCCTGAACGCCGAGATCAACCGCTTCAAGTGCCCCACCTTCGGCGCCAGCGCCATCAAGGGGGAGGGCGTCCGCGAGACCCTCCAGGGCGTTGCCAAGCTCGTCCTGCAGCACCTCTCCGAGAAGTACGGCGGCGGCCAGGCGCTGGAGACGCCGCAGATCCTGCCACCGGCGCTGGCGCCCGCCCCGGCGGCCCGGCAGGTCGAGGAGGAGGCCCACAAGCCCCTCGAGGTCGAGGAGATCAGCGCCGGGGAACTGCTCGAGGAACTCGAGGACATCCCGCACGAACCCGGCCCCGCGGCGGCCGTCCCGGAGCCGCACCCGCCCCGCACGAGCACGGTGGAGGTCCCGGTGGTGCTCGACCGCAGCCTCTTCAGCGGCGACGGCCCGGTGGAGATCCGCCTCAAGCTCTACATCAAGTAGGTCGGGCCTCCCGGCCGGCGGCCGCTTTCTGCTGCATGCGCCGGGCGGCTGGGGGATAATGGCGGCTGGTTGTTTGCGAACCGCCCGCTCCCGCCGGAGGACCCGATGAGACCGCTCCCGTCCCTGCTGTACGGTGCCCTTTCCGCGGCCATCCTGTCCGCGGCCCTGCTGGCGCAGCCGGCCCAGCCGCCGGAGGTGAAGGAGCTGCAGGCCGCCCAGGCGCTGGCCGACCCCGCCGCCCGGCTGCGGGAGCTGGAGCGGATCCTCGCGGCCCATCCCGGCAGCACCCTCAAGCCATTGATCGAGTCCCAGATCGCCGGGCTGCGGGTCAGCCTCGCCACGACCCTCGAGGAGATCCTCGCCATCCAGCAGAAGGCCCTGGCCACCGCCAGCGGATCCGGGTTCGTGACCGGGCCCGGCTCCGCGGCCCGGCAGATCCTGGACCACCCGAAGCTGGCCTCCTTCGACAAGGGCAAGGTGCTCGCGGCGGTGCAGGCCTACCGCGACCAGGGACGGAAGGCCGCCGCCGATCCCGCCGTCGCGGCCGCCACCGAGGAGCGCACCCGCGAGTACCTGCCGATGATGGCCGGCGACCTGGAGGTGCTGCTCGCCCGCGCCCAGACCCACGCAGGGGAGCCCGCCAAGGCGCTGGCCACCCTCGAGGCCTACGCCAAGGCCGACGGCGTCGCCGGCGGCGCCTACCACCTGGCGCGGGCGGACGCCTTCGAGGCCCTCAAGCGCCCGAAGGACGCCTACGAGGCCCTGGTGGGCGCCGCCCTGGAAAACCACCGGGAGGGGCATAAGCGGGCCAAGGAGGCCTACGGCCGGCTGCAGGGGAAGGAGGAGGGCTTCGAGGCCATGCTCGACGCCCGCCGCAAGGAACTGCCCTTCCACCCGTCGCCGGTGAAGCCCGGCCCCGCCTGGAAGGGCAAGGCCGTGCTCGCGGAGCTCTTCACCGGCTCGGAGTGCCCGCCCTGCGTGGCCGCCGACCTGGCCGTCGACGGCCTGCTCGAGTCGCATCCGCCCGCCACCCTGGTGGTGCTCGAGTACCACCTGCCCATCCCCGGGCCGGACCCGATGATGAACCCTGCCAGCAAGCAGCGTCAGGAATACTACGGCGTCAACAGCACCCCGACCCTGTTCTTCGACGGCCAGGACAAGCTCACCGGCGGCGGCGGCCGCAGCCTGGCCTCGGCGAAGTACAGGCAGGTCGCGGCGAAGGTCGCGGCGCGCGTCGACGCCGAGCCCGGCGCCGCCCTGAAGGTGGCGGGGACCCGCAAGGGGGAGGTCGTGGAGGCCGCGGTCGACCTGGGCACGCCGGTCCCCGACGCCACCTACCACCTCGCGCTGGTGCAGCCCGCGCAGGAGCACAAGGGCGGCAACAAGGTCCTGGTCCACAAGATGGTCGTGCGCGACCTGCTGACCCTGGCGCCGGCGGCCCGCACGGCCGCCTTCGACCTGGCCGCCTCGGAGAAGGCCACCGACGCCTACCTCACCGACTTCGAGAAGACCAGCACCCGGTTCAAGGGATTCACCTTCCCGGTCCGCCGCCACGCGATCGCCCGCGAGGGCCTGAAGCTGGTGCTGTGGGCCCAGGACAAGATCAGCCACCGGGTCCTGCAGGCGGTGCAGGCCGACGTCAAGTAGGCTGGAGGCCCGGGGCTCCAGGCCCTCCCGTTGCGGCCCCTCGCGGGGCCGCGCCTGCCCTTGCCTCCAGCCCTGCGCCCCGAGCCTTAAGCCTCGAGCCTCCAGCCCGGTTGCTGCACACTTACAACTTCCGCAGGAAAGGCCCCCATGCCCCGCAAGGTCGTCACCCGCTTCGCCCCCAGCCCCACCGGCATGCTGCACATCGGCGGGGTGCGCACCGCGCTGTTCTGCTGGCTCTACGCCCGCAAGCACGGCGGCACCTTCATCCTCCGGATCGAGGACACCGACCTCACCCGCAGCACCGACGACAACATCCGCATCATCGAGGAGGGCATGGCCTGGTGCGGCCTGGACTGGGACGAAGGGCCGGAGCCCGGCGACCCGGCGCGCTGGCGCGGCCCGCGCGGCCCCTACCGGCAGATGCAGCGCATGGACTCCCACTACCGGCCGGCCCTGGCGCAGCTGCTGGCGGAGGGCAAGGCCTACCGCTGCCGCTGCACCCGCGAGCAGCTCGACGCTGGACGCGCCGAGGCGGAGCGGGCCGGCCGCATCTACCAGTACCCGGGCACCTGCCGGGAGGCCGGCCACGACGCCAGCGAGCCCTTCGCCATCCGGCTGAAGATGCCTCTGGGCCAGGAGCCCTGGCTGGAGGAGGGCGCCATCGTCCTGCGCGACCTGATCAAGGGCGAGCTGCGCTTCCCCGCCTCCAGTCTCGACGACTGGATCCTCGCCCGCACCGACGGCACGCCCACCTACAACTTCTGCGTGGTGGTGGACGACACCTCCATGGAGGTCAGCCACGTCATCCGCGGCGACGACCACGTCGCCAACACCCCCAAGCAGATCGCCCTGTACCACGCCCTGGGCTTCGAGGCGCCGGTCTTCGCCCACGTGCCGATGATCCTGGGCAAGGACGGCGCCAAGCTCAGCAAGCGCCACGGCGCCACCAGCATCACCGAGTACCAGGCGATGGGCTTCCTTCCCGCGGCGGTGCGGCTGGCGCTGGCGCGGCTGTCCTGGACCCCCAAGATCGCCGGGAAGGCCGTCGAGACCGCCGAGGAGGAACTGCTCACCGATGCGCAGATGATCGAGCTGTTCGACCTGGAGGACTGCCAGAAGAGCCCGGCCCGCTTCGACATGGACAAGCTCAGCTGGATAAACCAGAAGCTCATCCAGCGCGCCGGCTGGCGCGAGCTGGAACCGCACCTGCGGCCCTTCCTGCCGGCCGCCTGGGAGGCCAGGCCGGATGACTGGAAGGCCCTCGCCATCAGCTCCACCCAGAAGGGCAAGGGCCTGGTGGAGATGGCCGAGGCCCTGCGCTTCGCCTTCGAGCGGCCGGTGGAATTCGACGCCAAGGGGGTGGAGAAGTTCCTCGGCGAGCCGGTCAGGCCCGCCCTGCGGGAGCTGCTGGCCCTGTCCGACTACTCCCATGACGCCCTCGAGCAGGGCTTCAACGCCCTTCTCGAGCGCCATGGGCTCAAGCTCAAGGACCTGGCCCAGGCCCTGCGCGTGGCCCTCTGCGGACGGCCGGTCAGCCCGCCGATCTTCGACACCCTGGCCCTGCTGGGTCCTGCCGAGGTGGCGGCGAGGCTGGAGCGCTGGCTTTGACCCTCGACGAATTCACCCAGATCACCCTGTCGGTCGTTGCCGAGGGCGGGATCGAGGCCTACGCCCCGACCATCATCGCGGGCGAGCAGGTCCGGGTCGTCCAGGGCATCCCCGAGGGCTACGACCACCGGCAGGCCATCCAGGAGGTCATCAAGCAGCAGGGGCTGGGCAACCAGGAGTACTTCTTCGGGGTCCGCTCGGGACCGCAGGAGATCACCACCGGCCACCACCTGCTCGGCTCGGTCCGGTTCCTCCGCATCCTGGGGCTCAGCCAGGGGTTCACCGTGGCGGCGGCGGAGCACTGCGCCTGGTGGGATCCCGGCCGGGCCGGGCAGGCCCCGGCCACCGAGCACTGACCCGCCCGCCGGGGGCAATTTCCGCTTGATGACCCCTGGGCCTGGAGACAGGGAGGGGGCCTCTGGTACCTTCAATGGGTTCGGTTGCGCGCCGAGCCTGCCTGGAAGCTGCCCATGGACACCCTAGCCCGCCTGCTGCACGTCGCGCCGCCCATGGCATGGATGATCGTGAAGCTCCTCCTGGTCATCGCCGGGGTGATGACCATCGCCGCCGTGCTGACCTGGGCCGAGCGCCGGGGATCCGCCATGATCCAGGACCGCATCGGCCCGAACCGCGCGGCCATCGGCGGGGTCACCGCCATCGGCCTGGTCCAGCTGGCCGCCGACGGCATCAAGTTCTTCCTGAAGGAGGACGTGGTCCCGCCCCACGCCAACCGGCTGCTGTTCACGCTGGCGCCGGCCCTCGCCTTCATTCCCGCCCTGCTGGGCTTCGCGGTCATCCCCTTCGGCGCCAGCTTCACCTCGGGCGGGGTCGAGTACCACCTGAGCCTGCTCGATCCCGGCAACGGGATGGGCATGCTGTACCCGCTGGCGGTGGGCTCGGTGGCGGTCTACGGCGTCCTCACCGCCTCCTGGAGCAGCAACAACAAGTGGGCCATCCTCGGCGGCATGCGCGCCGGCGCCAACATGGTCAGCTACGAGCTGGGCATGAGCCTGGCCGTGATCGCCGTCTTCGTGGCGGTGGGCGACTACGACCCGCACCGCATCGTTGCCGCCCAGGGCCCGCTCGGCTGGTTCTTCTGGCGGCAGCCGCTGGGATTCCTGGTGTTCTTCACCTGCATGTTCGCCGAGACCAACCGGCTGCCCTTTGACTTCGCCGAGGGCGAGAGCGAGATCGTCGCCGGCTTCCACACCGAGTACAGCTCGATGAAGTTCGCCCTGCTGCAGCTGGCGGAGTACATCCACATCGTCACCGCCTCGGCGCTGATCGTGACCCTCTACTTCGGCGGCTGGCAGGTCCCCTTCGTGGCCGCGCCGGGGGTCGCGCTCTCGGTGCTGGCCTTCCTGGCCAAGCTGGTGTTCTTCAGCTGCGTGTTCATCTGGGTGCGCTGGACGCTGCCGCGGTTCCGCTACGACCAGCTGATGTTCATGGGCTGGAAGGTGATGCTGCCCCTGTCCATGGCCAACCTGCTCCTCCAGGCGTGGCTGATCTACCGCCGCGCGTCCGGCATGTGAGGGAGTGACCATGGGCGTCCTCGTCAAGAAGGTGGAGCTGAGCTGGCTGGACCGGACCTACTTCTGGCCGGTGGCGAAGGGCATGGCGATCACCCTCGGCCATTTCCTGCGCCAGATCGCCACGCCCACCGCCAAGCGCTACACCGTGCAGTACCCGGACATGAAGCGAACCATGCCGCCGGGCTACCGCGGCCTCCACGAGCTGAAGCGGTTCGAGGACGGGGCCGTCAAGTGCGTGGCCTGCTTCATGTGCGCCGAGGCCTGCCCGGCCCGCTGCATCACCATCGAGGCCGAGGAGTTCGGCGACCTCAACTTCACCCAGGGCTACGAGGAGAAGCGGCCGCGCGCCTTCAGCATCGACATGCTGCGCTGCATCTACTGCGGGATGTGCGAGGAGGCCTGTCCCAAGGACGCCATCTGGCTGCGCGACACCTACGAGGTCGCCGGCTATTCGCGGGTCTCCCTGAACTACGGGAAGTGGGACCTCCTGAACACCTACGCGGCCAGGGACGGCAAGCCCGCCCTCTCCCAGGACCCCACCCCCGCGACGCCGCGCCGCGTCGTCGAGCGGTAGGAGGGCGCCCCGTGTTCCTCGTCTTCGCGCTCGTCACCCTGCTCGGCGCGCTCGCCATGTTCAGGCAGCGCAACGTGATCGTCGCCGGGCTCTGCCTGGTGCTCACCTTCTTCGGCGTGGCCGGCCTGTTCGTGCTGCTCTCCAACCCGGTCGCGGCGGCCCTGCAGGTGGTCGTCTACAGCGGCGCCATCATGGTCCTCGTGCTGTTCGTGATCATGCTGCTCAACAGCCACGAGGAGGAGGCCCCCAGCACCTCCCGGCCGGTGCAGGCCTGGGCCGGCGCGCTGCTGGCCGCCGCCCTCGGCGCCGGCGCCGTCAAGCTGGTGTCGGGCTCGGCGGTCCTCGCCGACCTGGACCGCCACGCCGGCCCGGTGGCCGCCATGAACCTGCAGCGCCTCGGCGACCAGATCTTCGCCCGCCACCTGGTGGCCTTCGAGGTGGTCGGGCTGGTCCTGCTGGTCGCCATGATCGGCGCCGTCACCATCGCCAAGCGGAAGCTGTAGAAATGAAAAAGCCATTCAACACAGAGGCACAGAGGCACAGAGAAATACCGCCCCCCGGAGGCTTCTTCTCCCCTTTGTGCCCCTGTGCCCCTGTGTCGGAAATCCCCTCGAGCCCTTCTCTAAGGAACGCCCGATGAGCACCGCCCAGGTCCTCCACCAAGGCAGCCTGCAGGCCTACGTGCTGGTTGCACTCCTGCTGTTCGTGATCGGCCTGGCGACGGTGCTGCTGCGGCGCACCCTGCTCATGCAGTTCATGGGGATCGAACTCATGCTCAACGCCGCCAACGTCGCCCTGTTGGCGTTCGCCCGCTACCGCGGCGGGGACGTCCAGGGCACGGTGTTCTACCTGTTCATCATCGGGGTGGCCGCCTGCGAGGCCGCCATCGGCCTGGCCCTCGTGGTGACCCTGCACCGGCTGCGCGGGAGCACCGACTCCGATCGCGCCGACCTGCTGAAACAGTGAGGATCCGATGAACACCGCCTGGCTCATCCCGGTCCTGCCCCTCCTCGGCTTCCTGGTCAGCGGCCTCGCCGGCCGCCGGCTCGGGAAGGTGCCCACGGCCTTCGTGTCGGTCGGCGTGGTGGCCGCCTCCTTCGCCTTCGCCGTCGCCGCCTTCCTCGCCATGAAGGCCGCCCCCGGCCAGCGCCTCGACCTCGTCTACGGCACCTGGATGTCCGTGGGCGCAGCCGGGGCCCCCGGCTCCCTGTCGGTGCCCTTCGGCTTCACCATCGACCCGCTGTCGGGAACGATGATGCTGGTGGTGTCCGGCATCGGCGCGCTCATCCACCTCTACTCCGTGGGCTACATGTGGGAGGACGAGGGCTTCGCCCGCTTCTTCAGCTACCTGAACCTGTTCGTGTTCTTCATGCTCACGCTGGTCATGGGCTCGAACCTGCCGATGATCTTCATCGGCTGGGAAGGGGTGGGCCTCTGCTCCTACCTGCTGATCGGCTACTTCTTCGAGACCGACTACGCCCCCGCGGCCGGGCTGAAGGCCTTCCTGACCAACCGCATCGGCGACCTCGGCATGGTGGTCGGCATGATGGCGCTGTTCGCCCAGTTCGGCACCCTCACCATCGGCGACCTGCTGACCCAGGCGGGCCACCTGGCCCCCGAAGTGGGCTTCGGCATCCTCACCTTCGCGACCCTGATGCTGTTCGTCGGGGCCACCGGCAAGAGCGCCCAGATCCCGCTCTACGTCTGGCTGCCGGACGCCATGGCCGGCCCGACCCCGGTCAGCGCCCTGATCCACGCCGCCACCATGGTCACCAGCGGCATCTACCTGCTGTGCCGGCTGGCCCCGCTGTTCACCCTGGCGCCCATCACCATGAACGTGGTGGCCTGGGTCGGCGCCGCCACCGCCCTGTTCGCCGCCACCATCGGCCTGGTCCAGCGGGACATCAAGAAGGTGCTGGCCTACTCCACGGTCAGCCAGCTGGGATACATGTTCCTCGGCCTCGGCGCCTCCGGCTTCGCCGCCGGCTTCTTCCACGTGTTCACCCACGCCTGGTTCAAGGCCCTGCTGTTCCTCGGCGCCGGCAGCGTGATCCACGCCATGCACCACGAGCAGGACCTGTTCCGCATGGGCGGCCTCAAGGCCAAGCTGCCGGTCACCTTCTGGACCATGCTGATCGCCACCCTGGCGATCATGGGCCTGCCGCCCTTCTCCGGCTTCTTCAGCAAGGACGAGATCCTCTACCTGGCCTTCCTCAAGAGCCCCTGGCTGTGGGGCATCGGGGTGGTCGGCGCCTGCTGCACGGCCTTCTACATGTGGCGGCTGATGGCCCTGGCCTTCTGGGGCGAACCCCGCGACCACCACGCCTTCGACCACGCCCACGAGAGCCCCTGGCAGATGACCGCCCCGCTGGCGGTGCTGGCGGTGGGCTCGGCCCTGGCCGGCTTCCTCGGCGTGCCGGAGGCCTTCGGCGGGCACTTCGCCATCGGCCGGTTCCTTGAGCCGGCGCTCACCTTCGGCCAGGCCCATGCCGGCCACGGCGGCCACCACGCCGGCCCGGCGGTGCTGCTGGCGGTGATCTCCACCGGCCTGGGCCTGGCCGCCGCGGCCACGGGCTTCCTGCTCTACAAGGACGGTCTGGGCCGGGCCGAGGCCATGGCCGCCCGGGTGCCCGGCCTGCACCTGGTGCTGCTCAACAAGTACTTCGTGGACGAGGCCATCGAGGGCTACCTGCTGCGGCCGATCCGCTGGTTCGGCAACCTGCTGTGGAAGCTCTTCGACGTGATCCTCATCGACGGCGTCGGGGTCAACCTGCCGGGCGCGCTGACCCGGGTGGCCGGGGACTTCGTCGCCCTCCTGCAGACCGGACGCGTGCGCAACTACGCCCTGGGCATGGGCGTGGGCCTGCTCGCGCTCCTCTGGGCATTCCTGAAGTGAGGCGGCCGTGACCTGGACCAACACCCACCTGCTGAGCCTCCTGGTCTTCGCGCCGCTGGTCTGGGGCGCCTTCGTGATGGTCTTCCCGGAATCGCAGTCGCGGCTGGCCCGGCTGCTGGCCCTCCTGGGCGCCACGGGAATCTTCATCATCAGCGCCATGCACCTGCTGCGGCTCGCCCCCGACGCCGCCGGCTGGCTGGCGGTGGAGCGCTTCAAGTGGTTCACCGTGGTCGGCCTGCCGGTGGAGTACCACCTCGGCGTGGACGGGCTGAACCTCTGGCTGGTGCTGCTCACCACCTTCCTGGTGCCGCTGACCATGCTCGGCACCTGGAACAGCCTCAAGAAGAACGCCGGCGCCTTCAACGCCCTGTTCCTCCTTCTCGAGTGCGCCATGCTCGGCGCCCTGCTGGCCCAGGACCTCCTGTTCTTCTACCTGTTCTGGGAAGCCATGTTGATCCCCATGTACTTCATGATCGGCGTGTGGGGCGGCGACGAGCGCAAGTACGCCGCCAACAAGTTCTTCCTCTACACCCTGGGCGGCTCCCTGCTGTGGCTGGTGGCGCTGCTCTACCTCGCCACCAAGGCCGGCAGCTTCGCGCCGGCGGTGATGGCCCAGGCCGCCGCCGGCCTGCCCTTCGACGCCCAGTGCTGGATCTTCCTGGCCTTCGCCCTGGCCTTCGCCATCAAGGTTCCGCTGTTCCCCCTCCACACCTGGCTGCCCGACGCCCACGTCCAGGCGCCCACGGCCGGGTCGGTCATCCTCGCCGGCGTGCTGCTGAAGCTGGGCGGCTACGGCCTGCTGCGCTTCGCCATCCCGATCCTGCCCGAGGCCGCCGTCCACTACGCCCGGCCGATGGCGCTGCTGGCCCTGGCGGCCATCATCTACGGCGCCCTGGTGTCGATGGTCCAGCGCGACATCAAGAAGCTGGTGGCCTACTCCTCGGTGAGCCACATGGGCTTCGTCGTCCTCGGCATCGCCAGCATGACCGTCCTGGGCACGCAGGGGGCGGTGCTGCAGATGCTCAACCACGGCGTCAGCACCGGCGCGCTCTTCCTCCTGGTCGGCATGGTCTACGACCGGGCCCACACGCGGATGATCGCCGACTTCGGCGGGGTCGCCGCGAAGATGCCGGTCTTCACCACCTTCTTCATGATCGTCACCCTCAGCAGCATCGGCCTGCCGCTCACCAACGGGTTCGTGGGCGAATTCTGGATCCTCAACGGCACCTGGCTCAGCGGCTTCGGCTGGGGCCGGCTGTACGCCGGCCTGGCCTCCCTCGGCGTCCTGCTCGGCGCGGTGTACATGCTGTGGATGGTCAAGCGCGTCTTCTGGGGGCCGGTCAACGCCGACGAGGACAGCGGCACGGCCCACCTGCATTCCGACCTCGGCCCCCGGGAGATCGCGGTGATGCTGCCGATCGTCGCCCTGATCCTGTGGATGGGCCTGCACCCGCGGACCTTCGTGGCGATCTCCGAAGCCCCGGTGGCCCGGCTGCTGGCCGAGGCCAGGGCGCCGGCTCCGCGGACGGCCCCCGCCGCCCGGCCCCCCGCCGCGCCGCAGACCGCCGAACACGGGGCCGCCCCGGCCGTGGAGACGCACCGATGAACATCACGGCGACCAACCTCCAGGTGCTCATGCCCTTCCTGTTCCCGGTGCTCGGCGCGTGCCTGCTGCCGATCGCCAGCCTGGACCGGGACCAGGCCTCGGCCAAGTGGATCCGCGCCGCCATGTACGGCATCGCGCTGTTCGCGGTGGGGGCCAGCTTCTACTACCTCCAGGCCCTCTGGGCCACCGGGGGGCAGCCGGCCGCGGGGCCGGTGCGCATGGACCGGCTGACCCAGTTCACCGGCCTGTTCGTCATGGTCGCCGCCGCCCTGACCATCCTCCAGCTCTGGGACCACCTGCACCAGGAAGGCTGGGTCAAGGGCGAGTCCCTCGCCCTGCTGCTGCTCTCGGCCACCGGGATGGTGCTGTTCGCCAGCACCACCCACCTGCTGGTCCTGTTCCTCGCGCTCGAGCTGCTGTCGCTCCCGCTGTACGCCCTGACCGCGACGATCCGCACCCGGGCCAAGGCCCTGGAGGGTGGACTCAAGTACTTCCTCACCGGGGCGGTGGCCGCAGCCTGCTTCCTCATGGGCTCGGTGCTGCTCTACGGCTTCACGGGCTCCCTGGACGCGGTGGTGATCGGAGCGGTCCTGGGCGCCCGTCCCGAGCCCCTGGCCCTGGTCGGGGTGGCCCTGCTGCTGCTGGGCTTCCTCTTCAAGGTCAGCGCCGTGCCCTTCCACCAGTGGACGCCCGACGCCTACGAGGCGGCCCCGCATCCGATCGCCGGCTTCATGTCGGTGGCCACCAAGGGGGCCGCCCTGGTCGCCTTGCTGCGCGTCGTCCCCGGCGCGGTCGCGGCCCTGGAGCCCACCTCCGCCAAGGTCCGTGCCGCCCTGGCGGTGATGGCCGTCGCGACCATGGTCCTCGGCAACCTCTCGGCGCTCTCCCAGACCAACCTCAAGCGGATGCTGGCCTACTCCAGCATCAGCCACGCCGGATACCTCCTGCTGGGCCTGGTGGCGGGGACCGCCGCCGCCCGGACCGGAATGGTGTTCTACCTGGTGGTCTACCTGTTCATGAACATGGGGGCCTTCGGCCTGCTCACGGTGTTCGGCCTGGTCGGCGAGCGCACGCACTACGACGACCTGCGGGGCCTGGGCTGGAAGCGCCCGGGCATGGCGATCGCCATCGCCGTGTGCATGTTCAGCCTCGCCGGCATTCCGCCCACCGCCGGCTTCTACGGCAAGTACATGATCTTCAAGGAACTGGTCGCGACCGGCCACCTCTCCCTGGCGATCGTCGGCGTGCTCGCGAGCCTGGTGTCGGTGTACTTCTACCTGCGGGTGCTGGTGGCGCTGTTCCTGGACGCGCCCCGGGCCAGCCAGGAACGGGAGGACGCCGAGCGCCCCGCCGTCCACGCCCCGCTGGCGGGGGCCACGATCCTGGCCTGCGCCTTCCTGGTGATGCTCACCGGGCTCCTGCAGCCCTGGATGAACGCCTTCGCGCTCCGGGCCCTGGACTGGATCCGCTGAGCCGGTCCGGAAGGCACGCCGCCGGCTGAACTCCTGCATCGCCGTCCGTCCGGCACCCTGCCGGGGCCGCGCGGTTAAACCTTCTTGGTCGCGCATGCATCGCATGTCAAGGTAGAGGACGGGGCTGTTTTCGAATCGAGGACCGCATGAAACGCAGCACGTGGATTTTCGTGGGAGCCGGGGTGCTCGCCGTCGCCGGAGGCACGGCCTACGTCCTGACCCGGCCCAAGGACGAGATCAAGTGGCGGACCGCCAAGCTGGAGAAGGGCAGCATCACCCAGCGCATCAGCGCCACCGGCGGCGTCGCCCCGGTGGTCCAGGTGGCGGTGGGCACCCAGGTCTCCGGGGTGATCCAGGCCCTCTTCGCCGACTACAACAGCATCGTGAAGAAGGGCCAGCTCATCGCCCAGATCGACCCGACGGTCTGGCAGACCCAGCTGCGGGACGCCGAGGCGAGCCTGGAGCGCTCCAAGGCGACGATGGAGGACGCCCGGCGCCAGTACGAGCGCGCCCGTCGCCTGGCCGCCGAGAAGCTGCTGGCCGACCAGGACCTGGACGCCAAGGAGACCACCTACAAGAGCTCCGCTGCGAGCTTCGAGAACGCCAAGGCCGCCCTCGAGCGCGCCAAGGCCAACCTGGACTACTGCAACATCACCGCGCCCGTGGACGGGGTGGTGATCTCGCGCCTGGCCGACGTGGGCCAGACGGTGGCGGCCAGCTTCTCCACGCCGAACCTGTTCCAGATCGCCCAGGACCTTTCGAAGATGAAGGTGGAGATCTCCATCGACGAGGCCGACATCGACGAGGTGAAGGTGGGCCAGCGCGCCTTCTTCACCGTCGACAGCCTGCCCGAGAAGCAGTTCGTGGCGACCGTCAGCCAGGTGCGGCTCGAGCCCATCACCACCCAGAACGTCGTGACCTACAAGGTCGTCATCGAGGTCCCCAATGAGCCCCTCCCGGGTTCCGAGGGCGCCGCGGAACTTGCCGGATCCGCGCCGAAGGACGCACCCAGGGGCGAAGGGCGGCGCAGCCACCGGCCCGAGGCCGCTCCCGCCCGCCCCGGCGGCGGTTTCGGAGGGGGGGACTTCAACCCCGACCGCATGTGGGAGATGAACAAGGAGCGCATCCTCGAGCGCAATCCGGGCATCACCAAGGAGGACTGGCTCAAGCGCATGAAGGAGCGGATGGCCCAGGGCGGCCGCGGTGGCCGGCCGGAGCCGGCGTCCGCTGCGCCCGCCAAGCCGGCGGGCAGCGAGGCCGAGCGGCTGCAGGCGGCGCGCACCCCCGGCGGGGCGGCCCGGCTGGGCGGGCCGGTGTTCGCCGGCAACCTTGCCCTGCGTCCCGGCATGACCGCCAACGTCACCATCATCACCAACCGGAAGCAGGACGTGCTGCGGGTCCCCAACGCGGCGCTGCGGTTCAACCCGAACGCCTTCCAGAAGGACGACGCCAAGAAGGACGCCCCCAAGGCCGGCGGCCTGGGCCAGCCCATGGGCATGTTCCCCGGCGGCGGCCCGCGTCCGGGCGGCGGCCAGGGCGGCGGGGCCGGCGCCGCCAAGGGCATGGCCACGCGCCGCGAGGACCGCATCTGGGTCCTCGAGAACGGCAAGCCCAAGGCGATCCCGGTGAAGGCGGGGATCACCGACGGCCAGTTCACCGAGGTGACCGCCGAGAACCTCCAGGAGGGGCTCACCATCCTCGTCGGCGTCGAGAACGCCCGGCCGTCGGCCGCCACCGCGGCTCCCATGGGCGGCATGCCCGGCGGCGGCGGACGCAGGTAGGGCTCCATGTCCGTGGACACCACGCCCTCGGTGCGGCGCCCGCAGGGGCGCCCGAAGCCGTTGCAGTCGCGCGGGCCTGGTAGGGGGTGAATCTTGGCTCTGTGGGAATTCCTGAAACTCGCTCTCTTTGCCATCACCCGCAACAAGATGCGGGCGGTGCTGACGATGATGGGCATCATCGTCGGGGTCGGGGCGGTGATCGCCATGATCGGCATCGGCGAAGGCTCCAAGCGGGCCTCCATCGCCATCATCCAGAACATGGGCTCGAACATGCTGACCATCTTCCCGGGGGCCGGGGGCCAGCGCTTCGGACCGATGGCCATGGGCTCCTCCGACATCCTGCTGCCCGAGGACACGGTGCTGATCACCCAGGAACTCGGTGGCTCCAGCGTGGTCGCCGCCAGTCCGCAGGTGCAGACCTCGAGGCCGGTGGTCTACCAGAACGTCAACTCCGTGACCCAGATCCAGGGCACCGGGCCGGAATTCCCGGTGATCCGCGGCTGGGAGCTGGAGAAGGGCCGGTTCTTCAGCGACAGCGAGGTCAAGGGCATGGCCAAGGTCTGCGTGATCGGCCAGACCGTGCGGGACAACCTGTTCCCCAACGGCGAGGACCCGGTCGGCCAGACCATCCGGATCGGCCGCCTGCCCTTCCAGGTGATCGGCCTGCTGGAGAAGAAGGGCGCCGGTATGTGGGGCGACCAGGACGACCTGGTGGTCGGCCCCTACACCACCGTCATGCGCAAGATCATGGGGCGCGACAAGATCCAGCGGATCATGGTGAGCGCCAAGGAGGGCAAGGCCGAGCTGGCCGAGGCCGAGATCACCGCCCTGCTGCGCCAGCGCATGAAGGTCCAGGGCCGCGACGACAGCCCCTTCCAGATCCGCAAGCAGGACGACATCGTGCAGATGCAGACCCAGCAGGCCGGCATCCTCACGGCCCTGCTGGCGGTGGCCGCCAGCATCTCCCTGGTGGTGGGCGGCATCGGCATCTCCAACATCATGCTGGTGAGCGTCACCGAGCGCACCCGCGAGATCGGCGTGCGCCGGGCGCTGGGCGCCACCCAGCACAACATCCTCTGGCAGTTCCTCACCGAGGCGATCGTGCTGTCGGTCCTGGGCGGCGTCCTCGGCGTGGTCTTCGCCTTCTCGGCCGTGACGATCCTGCAGCGCTTCCAGGTGCCGGCCGTGACCGAGAGCTGGGCGGTCCTGCTGGGCCTGGGCTTCAGCGGCGCCGTCGGCGTGGTCGCCGGGTTCCTGCCCGCGGTCAAGGCGGCGCGCCTGAACGTCATCGACGCGCTGAGGTACGAGTGAGCGGAACCGGATCCGGCCGGGGTCCTCTCGCGCACCCCGCCCCGCGGCGCGGGTGAAGCCTTGAGCGAAGGCCCTTCCAGCGCCGATCCCTACCTGGCGCTGCGCCATCCCGAGTACCGCGCCTTCCTGCTCGGCGCGCTGGTCCTGTTCATGGGCACCCAGATCCAGACGGTGGCCATCGGCTGGCAGGTCTACGGGCTCACCGGCGATCCGCTCAGCCTGGGGCTGGTGGGGCTCTGCGAGGCGCTGCCCTTCCTGGCCCTGACCCTCCTCGGCGGCCACGCCGCCGACCGCATGGACCGCCGGATGCTCACCCTGCTGTCGGCGCTTCCCATCCTCGCCGCGGGGCTGGGACTGCTGGCGGCGAACCTGCACGGGAACCCGAGCCAGGTGGGGGTGTTCTACGCGGCCCAGGTGCTGGCCGGGGCGGGCCGGGCCTTCCACCGGCCCGCCACCCAGGCCCTGGGCAGCGAACTGGTGCCGCGCGAGGCCTACGCCAACGCCGCCAGCTGGCGCAGCGCGGTGTTCCACACCGCCATGGTCGCCGGTCCGGCCCTGGGCGGCCTGCTGGTGGCCGCCAGCGCCCGGCTCGCCTACGGCGTGGAGGCGGTGCTCATGGCCGCGGGCCTGCTCTGCCTGGCCCGGATCCGGCCCCGGCCGCGACCCGCGGAGCACGGCGACCGCCCGGCTCTGGACGGGCTCTTCGAGGGCGTGCGCTTCGTGTTCCGGGAGAAGGTGGTGCTGGGGGCGCTGAGCCTCGACCTGTTCGCGGTCCTGTTCGGCGGCGCCGCGGCCCTGCTCCCGGTCTTCGCCCGCGACATCCTGCAGGTCGGCGGGCTCGGCTTCGGAGTCCTCAGGGCGGCGCCCGCGGCGGGCTCCATCCTGATGTCGGTGCTCCTGGCCCACCGGCCGCCGCTGCGCCGGGCGGGCCGGACCCTGCTGCTGTGCGTGGCCGCCTTCGGCCTGTGCTGGATCGGCTTCGCCTTCTCCCGCAGCTTCGTCCTGTCCCTGGTCCTGCTCGCCGCCAGCGGCGCCTTCGACAACGTCAGCGTGGTGCTGCGGGCGACCCTGGTGCAGACCTTCACCCCGCAGCCGCTGATGGGACGGGTGGCCGCGGTGAACAGCTACTTCATCGGCAGCAGCAACGAGCTGGGGGCCTTCGAGTCGGGCCTGGCGGCGAGGCTGCTGGGGACCGTGGCCAGCGTGGTGTTCGGCGGGGTGATGACCCTCGTGGTGGTGGCCGGAACCGCCTGGCGGGCCCCGCAGCTGCGGAAGCTGGACCGGGTCTGAGGGCGGCCCCTCAACCAATCCCGGCCGGCCTGGTCCATGATGGTGGACAACCCTCCTGGGAGCGCCCCGTGGCCCCTTCGACCCGCCTGTTCGCACCCGCCGCCCTGGTGCTGCTCACCGCCTGCAGCAGCTATGCGCTCAAGTACGATTTCGACCCCTCCGCCACCTTCACCGGCTACCGGTCCTTCGACTGGTACGCCTCGAGCAAGCGCGCCCAGGGCCGGAAGGCGGACGAGCACCCGCTCACCGACAGGCGCGTCCGGCTCGCCGTCGAACAGCAGCTGCAGGCCAGGGGCTACCGCCTGGAGACGAAGGCGGAGCCGGACTTCCTGATCGCCTACTACCCCATCTACCAGACCAAGCGCACCCGGACCCGGACCAATGTCGGGGTGGGCGTGGGCGGCTGGCGGCGGCCCTGGAGCTACGGCGTCGGGACCCGCTTCAGCACCACCCAGACGCACACCTACAAGGAAGGCACCATCGTCCTGGAGATCGTGGACGCCCGCAGCAACCAGCTGGTCTGGCAGGCCTCCGCGGAGGGCGCCCTCACCAACCTGGAGGACCCGCAGGAGGCCCAGGCGCAGATCTCCCGGGCCGTGCAGGACCTGCTCGACCGGTTCCCGCCGAAATAGGCGTCAGCGCTTCACGGGCGGGAAGACGAAGACGATCTCCACCCAGCCTGCGGCCGGCCGGCCGCCGCGGGAGCCGGGGGCGTAGCTGCACTTCAGGACCGCCTCCTGGGCCGACTCGTCGAAGCCCCAGGGGCCGGGGACGCCCTCCACCACCTGCACCTTGCCCGGCCGTCCGGACTCGTCCACGTAGACCTTGAGGACCACCCGGTGGCTGCGGTTGGGCTCGAAGCGGGCCGCCAGGGCGCGGCTGGGGTACTGGGGCGCGACCGTGCGCAGCACCGAGGGGCTGGTCACCCGATCCGCTTCCCCGGCGCTGCGCTGGGGAAGGCCGGGCTGGGCCGGCGTGGGCTGCGGCGGGGCCGCCGGGCTGGCGGCGGGGGGCGGGGCCTGGACCTTCGGCGCGGCGGGCGGCGGGGCAGGGGCCGCTGGCGCCGGGGCCGGGGCCGAGGCCTGGTCCCTCAGCTTCTTCAGCTTCGACTCCTCCTTGCGGGCCTGGGCCTCGGTCTCCTTGAGCCGGCGGCGCATGGCCTCCAGCTCGGCGTCCCCCTCGACCGGCTCGGCCTGTCCCGGCAGGGCCTTCAGCTCGATCACCGGCAGCTCGCGGTCCGCGGGCAGGAGGGCGATGGTCTTGGGCTCGTACCCGGGCAGGAACAGCTCCAGGCGCCCCGCCTTGCGGGGCACCCGGGCCTTGACCACCGGGGTGAGCCCGATCTCCGCACCGTCGATGCGCACCCGCGCCCCGGAGGGCCGGCTGTCGAGGCTCAGGTCCCGCGACCCCAGCCCGCAGGCGCGGGTCGCGGCGAACAGCCCGGCCAGCAGGAGGAGGGCCCCGGTGGCGGAGGCGGCCGCTGCGAGCAGCCCGCCCCGGCTGGAGGCGCGGGGCGGCGCGGGCGGACCCGGATCGGGGGGGGACAGGAAGGCCACCGGGGGCGGGGGCTCCGCCGCCGCCGGAGCTTCCACCGGGCCGCTGACGGCGCGGGTGGCGTAGGTCGGCGGTTCGGGAAGCGGGACCGGCTGCGGCGGGGTGGGCGTCGGAGGGGGCGGGCTGGGCGCCGGTGGCGTGGCCGGACGCTGGGGCGCGGCCGCGGTGGGCAGAGGCGGGAACTGCGAGGATGGAAGCGGCGTGTTCCGGTCCCGCGGCGGGGCCCCCACGGGCACCCCGGTGAGGGACACGTCGTCGCCGGCCAGCAGGGTGGCGAGCTTGTTGCGGACGCTGGCGGGCAGCGGATAGGCCTGCACCAGCGCCGCCATGAAGCTGAAGACGTCCGGGTAGCGCTCCCCGGGCTTCTTCGCCAGGGCCCGCAGGAACACGCCGCGCGGGGCCGCGGGCACCGAATCGGGCACGAGCGGCGGGTCGTTGACGATCCGCAGCAGGGTGGAGGCGACGCTGTCGCCCTTGAAGGGCAGGTGGCCGGTCAGCAGCTCGTAGGCGGTGACCGCGAAGGCGTAGGTGTCCGTGGCCGGCGAGGCCTCGGCGTCCACCAGCAGCTCCGGCGCGATGTAGGAGGGCGTGCCGAACACCCCGCCGACGGTGGTCAGCTTGCTTTCGCCGGTGCGGGCGATGCCGAAGTCGGTGAGCTTCACCCGCCCGTCCTTGCCCACCAGGATGTTCTCCGGCTTGACGTCCCGGTGGACGATGCCCTCCTGGGCCGCGGCCATCAGCCCGCGGGCCGCCTGCACCAGGATCTTCAGGGCGGCCTCGTGGCCCAGGCTCTGCTGCTGGATCAGGCCGGCCAGGGTGGCGCCCTCGACATACTCCATGGCGATGAAGGGACCCGCCAGCGGGTCCTCGCCGACGTCGTGGACGATGATGATGTTCGGGTGGTTCAGCCGGGCGCTGATCTCCGCCTCGCGCTGGAACCGCTCCATCGCGTGGGCGAAGCCGGCGCCCCCCTCGTGCACGACCTTCACCACCACCTGGCGCTTCAGCTTCGGGTCCAGGGCCAGGAACACCGATCCCATGCCGCCGCGGCCCAGCAGGTTCTGGACCTGGTAGCGGCCGATGGTTTTCGGGTCCTGCGCCATGGTGGCTCGGGGGTGGTCGGGACGGGAGGGGACGTGGATCCCCATTCTATGTCGGCCGTCGCCCGCTGCGGCATGATTCCCGGGAAATGTCCCTGGACGCTGGGCCGGAGTAGGATGAAATCCTCCCGGAGGATCCCATGGCCCAGGTGACCCTGAAAGGCAACCCCCTGCAGACGGCGGGCGACCTGCCCGCGGTGGGCGCTCCCGCCCCCGCCTTCACCCTCACGGGCGCCGACCTGGGCGAGCTCAGCGCCGGCCAGTTCAAGGGCCAGCGGGTGGTGCTGAACATCTTCCCCAGCCTCGACACCCCGACCTGCGCCACCAGCGTCCGCCAGTTCAACGCCCGCGCCGCCCAGGCGGCCAACACCGTGGTCCTCTGCGTGAGCGCCGACCTGCCCTTCGCCGCCAAGCGCTTCTGCGTCGCCGAAGGCCTCGACAAGGTGCTGCCCGCCTCAACCTTCCGCAGCCCCGGCTTCGGCCAGGCCTACGGCCTGACCCTGGTGGACGGCCCCCTGCGCGGCCTGCTGGCCCGGGCGGTGGTAGTCTTCGACGAGCAGGGCAAGGTGCTGCACACCGAGCTGGTGCCGGAGATCGCCCAGGAGCCGGACTACGACGCCGCGCTGAAGGTCCTCTAGTCCAGAGGCTCGACCCGGCCCTCGCGCCACACCCAGAACGCGCCCTCGTGCGCCCAGGGCAGGGCGGTGCCGTTGCCGATCCGGCGCTCGGCGTGGAAGTGGCCGGTGATGAAGGTCCAGCCGGACCGCTCGGCGGCGGCGGCGGCGAAGGCGGCCTCCGGGAAGGCCAGCCGGTAGCCGCGGCCGGTGCTGCGCAGCCGCCGCTCCAGCCGGGCCGCCAGCCGGCGTGCCGGGCCCGGCAGCAGGCGCACCAGCAGCCAGGCGGCGGCGCTGCGGGAGACCAGGTTCCAGGCCCGGTAGGGCAGGTCGGCGCCGTTCACCAGGTCGCCGTGCTCGAAGGCCAGCCCCTCGGCGGGCAGGCCGCCGTCGGTGCCCTCGCCCAGGTAGTCGAAGCGTCCGGCGTGGCGGTCGAGGAAGAAGTCGCGGTTGCCGGTCCAGAGGCCCACCCAGCGGCCCGCCGTGCGCCGCGCCTCGGCCCAGGCCAGGAAACGATCCTGGGCCTCCGTCTCCAGGCCGGCCACCCAGAAGTCGAAGACATCGCCCAGGATCAGCCAGTCGGCCTCCGGATGGGCCTCCGTGGCGGCCGCGAGGCCGGTCAGGTCCGAGGTCCAGTGAGGGTCGGCCACCAGGACCAGGGGGCGCCCCGGGTCCGGCCTCCGGTCCTGTCCGCGGACCCAGGAGCAGGACCCCAGGCGCCGCCCCCGCAGCGCGGCCAGGCTCCTCAGGCCCAGGCCGAGGGCGGCCCCCAGCGCGTCCGCCAGGGCATCGCCGAGGCTCGCCATGCGGCCCGGGACGAAGGACTGGTGTAGTTCGTCGATCCCGCCGAACAGGCAGGCCGCCAGGAACAGCAGCAGCTGCCTCCGGTGGGCGGGCGTGCCGCGCAGCGTCCGGGTCCAGGCCCAGTCGGCCGCGGCCGCCAGCGTGCCGAAGGCCAGCAGGTGCGCAGCCTTGTCCAGGGGCGGCGGAAGCTGGACGTTCATCGGGTAGGCCGGGCTGTGGCTGAGCACGGTGATCGCCGCCGCGATGGCGAAGGGCAGGAGCCAGGGCCAATGGCGCATGGCTCCAGGTAACCCCAGGCGGCCGCCGCTGCGCAACCGGAGAGGCCCCGGGGACGCCGGTGTCCGGCGACCCCCGGGATGCCTGAATCAGGGTCATACGCAAATAACTGCAAAAATTTGGTATTTAATTCGATTTAACAATTAAAAATAAATCATCCGGAAAAATTCCGAAAAAACCGATGTTCTTCTTCCGGATGGGGCGCCGCGTCAGAAGCGCAGGGTGGCGTCCTTGGCTGCGTGGTAGCCCTTGGCGGCGATCTCGCTGCCCTTGAAGCGGGCCCAGGCCTGCCAGCCGCGGGGGGCGCTGCGGGTCATGTGGTAGAGCTGCAGGGCGCTGTTGGCGGCCAGCAGGTAGACCGTGCGCTTGGGGTTCCAGGGGTTGGGGAAGGCCAGGGCCAGCCCTTCGTCGGGGCGGGCGTGCAGCGTACCCTTCCAGCGGAACCAGCCGGGACCGAAGGTCACGGGCAGCCTGCCTTCGGCCTGAAGTCGCGCCACCAGGGCGTTGTCGGCGGCGGCGCCGAGCAGGACCAGGTCGTGCTCGCCGAGGTCGCGGTCGCTGTACTCGGCGTCGGGCCGGGCCGGCAGCAGCACCTCGGTGGTGGCCTCGGCCAGCACCTCGCGCCAGTGCAGGGCCAGGGACCGCTGCACCTCGGGGGTGCGCAGGCTGCCCCAGGCCAGCACCGCGCGGCTCCAGTCGTCCAGGATGTTGGAGGGCGTGAAGGGGTTGTCCTTGGCCAGGGCGAGGTCGCCGCCGGCGTTGAAGACCAGCGCCAGGGGCTTCGCGTCGCAGCGGAAGGTCAGGCTGGTCCGGGCTCCGGTGGCGGCGATACGCTCGAGCCGCGCGCCCTTGGCGGTGCGCAGTTCGGCGAAGGCGACGAAGGGCCAGGGGAAGTCCTGGGTGACATCCACCTGGACCTCGAAGCCCTCGCCGGCGGGAGCGACCTGGGCGGTCAGCACCGGCCGCGGCAGGTCGGCGCGGGCGATCCAGGGCTGGATCAGCGGCGCGACGTCGCGGCCGGCTCCCTCGGACAGCGCGGCCAGGATCTGGGCGGTGGACGCGGGCTTGCCGTCGTGGCGGCCGTGCGCCGTCTTCATCGCCTGGGCGAAGCGCGCGTTGCCCAGGTGCAGGCGCAGCTGGTGCAGGGCGAACAGGCCGCGGATCCGCGGCAGCTGGTAGGAGCCGTAGCGGTCGTAGGTCTCCACCGTGTCCTTCGGCGCCTTCGCGCCCTCCTTGTGGACGAAGTAGGCGTGGCGGGTGGCGGCGTCGTTGAGGGCGTCGCGCAGGAGCTCCTGCGCCTTGCCCGGATCCTCCGGCAGCCTGCGCAGCAGCTGCCAGTAGGCGGCGGAACCGCTGACGAACCAGCTGTCGCCGTCGGCGGCGGGCTTGACGGTGCCGCCCCACAGCAGGCGACGCGGGTAGGTCCAGGCGGAGGCGTCCTTGCCCGGCTCCGGCTTTGGGTCCGGCTTCGCCGCGGGATCCGGCTTCCACGCCGCCTTGGCGGCCTTGAGCTTGTCGGTGATCCAGACCGGGCTGAAGGTGGTGTAGCCGAGGGTGAGGTGCGGCGTGGCGCCCGGCAGGTCGGCGATGAAGCGGCCGCCCACCCACTTCTCGCGCTGGGTGGTCTTGCCGTAGTGGGCCATGAAGGCGAGCTTCTCGGCCATCTCCCCGGTGGTGAGCTTGGCGTCGCAGGCGTGCGGGCGGTTGATCGGGCTGGACCCCATCAGCCTCGCCGCCGAGGCGATGTCGAAGCCGCCCTTGCCGAGCGCCTTGTAGGACTCCCAGAAGGCGATGTCGCGGTTCCAGGTGCCGAAGGCCAGGTCCAGCGGCGCGTTCTCCGGGTTGGGGCCGAACTCGGTGCGCACCTCCGGGTCGCGGGCGTTGTTGTTGGCCCAGATGAAGTCCTTCAGCCCGCCGGGGGTGTCGGCGGGCCGGCCGGCCGCCCCGGTGCGCCACAGCTTCAGCTTCTTCGTGCCGAGCAGCAGGCAGGCGCCCTCGCCGCTCTTGGCGTCGGCCATGGTCCAGTCGTTGGTGTAGAGGCCGTTGTTCTGGTCGGCCAGGATCCTCACCGCCTCGTCGATGCTGGAGGCGTACTGGGCGGCCTTGCGGATGCGGTTGCTCTGCGGCGTGCCCTCCGGATTGAAGGGCGTCTGCGCCACGGTGGTCTCGCCGATCACCAGCCCGGCGCCATTGAGGTACCAGTCGGAGCCGGAGTGCAGGCCGCCGGGGAAGGTCTGGTAGACCAGCCGGTGGCCCTTGGCCGGGACCACGTCCACCATCACGTCCCAGTGGACGCCGGTGTAGCCGTTCCACATGAACATCTGGCCCATGACGAAGCGGCCGTCCCGGGTGGCGGTCCCGGTCGCCACGAAGGAGCTGCAGTGGTCGCCCTTGCCGGCGCGCTCGGCCTCCTCCTCGCCGCTCTCGAACTGCTTGCCGGTGATCGCCGTCGGGGTGACCTGCAGGGCCGCTTCCACATAGTCGGCATCGACGATGGAGTTGAGCGCGGCGATGTCCAGCAGGTCCAGCTCGCGGCCCTTGAACTTCGCCCCGGCCTTGTTGGCGCCGTCGGCGATGCCCTTCATCTCCTCAAGGTATTCGGGGTCGTACTTGCGCAGGAACAGGGCATCGGTGAGCAGGCGCACCTGGGCCCAGCCCTTGGCCGGGTCGGCGGCGTGCTTCTGGTGGCCGACCTTGGTCATGTACTGGACGATCTCCGCCGAGACCAGCTCGCCGTACTGGCGGCCCCGCGGGTAGGGCTCGCCCTCGATGTGCACGAAGATCCAGCCGCCCATGTCGTAGCGGTAGCCAGGGCCGGCCGCGCCGGGTCCCGACCAGCGGACCGTCTCCAAGGGGATGAAGGCGCCGATGTCCTCGACCTTCTCCAGCTTCAGGTCGTCGAACCAGGCGCGGCCCCAGGCGCGGCCGTTGCGCCCCAGGTGCAGCTGCACCCGGTCCTGGGAGGAGGCGGCGAGGAACAGCACCTCGACCCGCCGGGCGGAGCTGCCCGCCACCTGCGGCGAGGCGTTGGTGAAGGGGAAGCTCTCCATGCTCAGGCAGGCCCCGAGCGCGGTCGGGTAGCGCGCCTCGCGGTCGACCTTCACGCCTTCGGCGCGGATCCAGCCGGACAGGCGGTAGAGCTGGCCCACCGCCAGCCGCAAGGGTTCGGAGCGCACGGTCGCCTCGGTGCCCTCGGCGGCCGCCTCGAGGCGCAGGCTGTATTGGCCTGATCCAGGCCGCTCGCCGTCCCGGTGCACCTGCGCGCCGCCCCCGGTCCTGGAAAGCCGCCAGTGGCTCAGGCCGTCCTCGAAGCCCGGATTGACGATCGGCACCTGGGAGCCAGGCACCTGGGAGCCAGGCACCTGGGCGGCGAGGGCCGTGGCCAGGAGCAGCGCCGCGGCGGCGGGACGGAGCAGGCGGTGGAGACCGGCCATGGAAGCACCTCAGCAGCCATTGAACCAGGGTCGCGGCAGCCATGCCTCATGATTCGAGGGCAGGCTTTCTCCAGGCGCCGCCCCCTGTTCTGATGGAGCCACCGGGGAGGGGCCCATGGCCGCGGCGCGCAGCGAGGAACTGAAGATCCGGATCCTGCTGGGCGACCTGATCGCCTTCGGACCGGGCAAGGCCGACCTGCTGGAGGCGATCCAGGCCACCGGGTCGATCTCCGCGGCGGGCCGGGCGCTGGGCATGGGTTACCGCCGCGCCTGGGCGCTGGTGGACACCATGAACCGCTGCTTCCGCCAGCCGCTGGTGGAGGCCGCCCCGGGGGGCGCCCGCGGCGGCGGCGCGCAGGTCACCCCGCTGGGCCGGGAGGTGCTGGCGGCCTACCGGCGGCTGCTGCAGCACGCCCTGGAGGCGGCCCGGCCGGAACTCGACTGGCTTCGCGGCCAGGTCGTCAGGATCGAGGAGTGACGGGGCTTTGCCAATCGCTATGATCCGACTACCATAACGAACGGCCGGCGGTCTACCGGTCCGGAGCGACCCCGATGCGACCTTCCTGCCTGCTGGCGGCCCTTCTGGCCCTGACCGCGACCCTGGGCGCCGACGACCTCCAGGTCGCGGTGGCCGCCAACTTCACCGCCCCGGCCCGGCAGATCGCCGCGGCCTTCGAGCAGTCCACCGGCCACCGTGTCCAGCTGTCCTTCGGCGCCACCGGCAGATTCTACGCCCAGATCAAGAACGGCGCCCCCTTCGAGGTGCTGCTCGCCGCCGATGCCGAGACCCCCGCCCGCCTGGAGGCCGAGGGCGCCGCCGTCGCCGGCAGCCGCTTCACCTACGCGCTGGGCCGGCTGGCGCTGTGGTCCGCCAGCCCGGGCCTGGTCGATCCCAAGGGCGACGTGCTGCGGTCCGGCCGCTTCGCCCACCTCGCCCTCGCCAACCCGAAGCTGGCGCCCTACGGGGCCGCGGCGGTCGAGGCCCTCTCCGCCCTGCGGCTGCTCGAGGCGCTGCAGCCGAAGTTCGTGCAGGGCGAGAACATCGCCCAGGCCCACCAGTTCGTGGCCAGTGGCAATGCCGAGGTTGGCTTCGTCGCGCTCTCCCAGATCCATGCGGACGGCAAACTCGGGGCCGGCTCCGCCTGGATCGTTCCGGAATCCCTGCACCGGCCGATCCGCCAGGAGGCGGTGCTACTGCGGCCGGGCAAGGGCCGGCCCGCCGCCGAGGCCTGGCTCGCCTTCCTGAAGGGCCGGTCGGCCAAGGCGGTGGTCGCCGCCTTCGGCTACGGGGAATGAGATGCAGGCCGGTCTCGGCGCGGTCTGGCTCACGGTCCGCCTGGCCACCGTCACCACCGTCCTGCTGCTGCTGATCGGCACGCCGGTCGCCTGGTGGCTGGCGCGCACCGGCTCGCGCTGGAAGGCGGTGGTGGGGGCGGTGGTGGCGCTGCCGATCGTGCTGCCGCCGACGGTGCTGGGCTTCTACCTGCTGCTGCTGCTGGGGCCGGAGGGCCCGGTCGGGCGGTTCACGGCCTGGGCCGGCCTGGGGCTGCTGCCGTTCACCTTCGCCGGGCTGGTGGTGGCCTCGGTGCTGTACTCGATGCCGTTCGTGGTCCAGCCCCTGCAGAACGCCTTCGAGGCGGTGGGACACGGGCCGCTGGAGGCCGCCGCCACCCTGCGGGCGGGCCCGCTGGACGCGTTCTTCACGGTGGCGGTGCCGCTGGCCCGCCCGGGCTTTCTCACCGCGGTCATCCTCGGCTTCGCCCACACCGTCGGGGAGTTCGGCGTGGTGCTGATGATCGGCGGCAACATCCCGGGCCGGACCCGGGTGCTGTCGGTGCAGATCTACGACCACGTGGAGGCGCTCGAGTACGCCCAGGCCCACGGGCTGTCGGCGGCGCTGCTGGCGTTCTCGTTCCTGGTCCTGCTGGCGCTCTACGCCTTCGGCCGCCGGCGGCCATGAGCCTCCGCGGCCGGCTCACCCTCGACCTGCCGGGCTTCCGCCTGGAGGCGGACCTGGACCTGCCCGGACGCGGGGTCACCGCGTTGTTCGGCCCCTCCGGCTGCGGCAAGACCACGCTGCTGCGCTGCCTCGCCGGCCTGGAGCGGCCGCAGGGCTGGCTGCGGGTGCAGGACGAGGCCTGGCAGGAGGAGGGCCGTTTCCTGCCGCCGCACCGCCGGCCGGTGGGCTACGTCTTCCAGGAGGCCGGACTGTTCCCGCACCTCGACGTGTGCGGCAACCTCCGCTATGGCCTTCGGCGGGTGGGCGGGGAGCCGGGCCGCCTCGCCGCCATGGTCGACCTGCTGGGCCTGGAGTCGCTGCTGGAACGCCGGCCCGACCGGCTTTCCGGGGGCGAGCGGCAGCGGGTCGCCATCGCCCGCGCCCTGCTCACCGCGCCGCGCCTGCTGCTGATGGACGAGCCGCTGGCCTCCCTCGATCACGCCCGCAAGCAGGAGATCCTGCCCTACCTCGAGCGGCTGCACGCGGAGCTGGAGATCCCGGTGCTCTACGTCAGCCATGCCGCCGACGAGGTGGCCCGGCTCGCCGACCACCTGGTGCTGATGGAAGGCGGCCGCACCACCCGGCAGGGTCCGCTGTCCGACCTGCTCTCCCGGGTGGACCCGCCGGTGCGTCTGGGCGAAGAGGTCGGCGCGGTCTTCGAGGGCACCGTGGCCGAACGCGATCCCCGCTGGCACCTGGCCCGCGTCGCCTTCGACGGCGGCGAGCTGTGGGTGCGCGACGGCGGTGCCGCCCTCGGCCAGCGGGTGCGGGTGCGGATCCTCGCCCGCGACGTCTCGGTGGCCTCGAGCCACCACGAGGACGCCAGCTTCCTCAACGCGCTGCCGGCCCGGGTGACCGCCTGCGCCGACGAGGAGGACCCGGCCCTGGCCCTGGTACAGCTGCGCATGGGCGGCACGCCCCTGCTGGCCCGCCTCACCCGCCGCTCGATCGACCGCCTCGGCCTCGTGCCCGGGCTGCAGGTCTGGGCTCAGATCAAGGCCGTGGCCCTGGTCGACTGACCCGGCCGCGGCGGTGCAGGGGTGGTCCGCCACCGCGGTGTGCCGCTGCGGCGGACCGGCGCAGCGCGGAACCCCCTGACCGAATCAGATGGATTTGGCGTTCGGCGGCAGCGGCAGGCCCACCACGCCGGCCGCCTTGGTGTTCACGAACACCACCCCGCCGGTGCCCGGGCCCACGCCGATCAGGGCGCCCTGGCGGACGCCGCCCTCGGTGGTCGCCACGGTCGGGATCCTGCTGGCCGCCAGCTTCTTGATCAGGTACTCGGCCTCCTTCAGGCCGTCCCCCGCCACCGGATCTGAGGGCACCAGCACCACCACCTCGGCCTTGGCTGCGGTGATCAGGTTGATCGCCTTGCCGAGGTCGCCGGGGCTGCGGACGGCGTAGACCTTCACCTTCAGTGCCGCCCCCGCAACCTTGCGCATGTCGTCCACGAAGGGCTGGCTGGCGGCAGGATCGCACACCAGGGCCACGTCCTTGCGATCGGGCCAGGTCTTCTTCATCACCGCCACGATCTGGTCGAATTCCTCCGCGGCCAGCGGGGGCGCCAGCAGGAACGCGAATGCAGCGAGGACAGGCCACCGGGAGGCGGAAAGGACGCGCATGGGGGATCTCCAGGAACGATCTGAAAACCCTAGCGTGAAAACCTCCAGAGGGGGATACGTCCCAGGGAGGCGGCCCGGTCTTCGGGGTCAGGGGGTCCGCCATCCGTGACGTCGATCCCCGCGGGACAATGAAGCGAGGCCCCCTTGCGGGGGCCTGCGGGAGGGTGGGGTTCCCCGGGATCGGCGCTCTGCACTCATCCCCCGCACGACGGGCTGGCCCCGCGAATCCCCTGCGGGGACCGCCTCGCACGCCGTGCATGCTCGGCTTCCGCTACCGGGCCGCCATTCGTGACTTCGATTCCCCGTGGGACAAAAAAGCGAGGCCCCCATGCGGGGGCCTGCGGGAGGGCGGGGTTCCCCTGCATGGGCGTCCTCCACCCATCGCCCGCACGACTGGCTGCGCACGGGCCTCCTGCTCCGCAGGACCGCTCGGGACGCGGTGCGTCCCTCGCTGGCCCACCATTCGTCAGGAGCGGCGAATAGGACCGGTGGCGCAGCCCACGGCCCGTAGGGTGAGGGCACAGGACGTGCCCGAATCAGCCTGCGCGCCATTCGTGACTTCGATTCCCCGTGGGACAAAAAAGCGAGGCCCCCTTGCGGGGGCCTGCCATCTGGTAGTCCCACGGGGAATCGAACCCCGGTTTGCGCTGTGAGAGGGCACAAAATTGTGTTATGGTGGGCCATGTTGTGTTTGTATGAACCTTGAAATATCAATATTTATATCATGACAACCCAAGGCGACCCACCTTGTCCTGGGACCACATTTGCCGTACGTTTGCCGTACGGAAGTGAGGTTCCTGGTGGCGAGGACGAAACGAAGCAGCAAGCTCGACACCCGTTCGGCCCGACAGCGATTGAAACCCCGACGGGAGCCTTATTGGGTCGTTCTCGAACCCGGCAGGGCCCTCGGCTACCGCCGCACTGTGCGAGGCGGCAGCTGGATCGCGAAGTATCGAGACCCCGGGATGTCAATGCGCCGCCAGAACCGGGCCCTTGGCCCAGCGGACGACCACGCCGACGCCGATGGCATGCACGTGCTCAGCTACGCGCAGGCCCAGGCCAAGGCTCGGGTCTGGTTCGCGGAAGTCCAGCGACTGGAATCCGGTGAACCTCTCCGTTCCGGACCGTTCAAGGTGGCCGATGCACTTCGCGGCTACTTCGAGCACCGCGAGGGCGCTGGGAAGAAGAACGTGCCCCAGGACCGCCGCCGTGCCAGCCTGCACATCGAGGCGTCCCTTGGCGGCATCGAGGTTGCAAAGCTCACTCGGATGCGACTTGAATCCTGGCGGGATGCTCTTGCTCAGGCTCCGGTCAAAGTTAAGGGTGGCCTCGGACGGGGGCCCAAAGATGGGGCAGCGGCCCTGACCCGAGAGGAGAAGCGGGCCCGAAGGGCCTCGGCCAACCGGGTGCTGGCGATCCTGAAGGCCGCGCTGACCTGGGCCCACGACCGCGGGCTCTACCAGGGCCCGGATGATGCCTGGAGGACGGTGAAGCCGTTCCGTGGTGTCGAGGAGGCCCGTCAGGAATACCTCAGACCCGAAGAGCAGGTCCGTCTGCTGAATTCAATCCGGGAGCCCGACTTCAAGCAGCTCGTGGCGGGGGCCCTGTTCACCGGGGCCCGTTATGGCGAACTGACACGGATGCAGGTTGGCGACTTCGACCCGAACCCGGATGGAGTCGCCACGGTCCTGGTCCGTGAGGGCAAGGACGGGAAGTTCCGAAGGTGCATCCTGACCCCAGAGGGCCGGGGCTACTTCGAAGGTCTGACCGCCGGCCGGTCAAAAAACGAACCGATCTTCATGAAAACCGCGGACCCGCGTCTACTCGCGGTGAAAGCGGGGGAACTTTCACGCCTCCCCTGGGGGCCAATGGACCAGGGTCGGCGCATGGAGCGCGCCTGTGACGCTGCCGGCCTGCCGCGGATGGGGTTCCACCAACTCCGCCACAGCTACGCGTCGGCCCTGGTCGTTGCGAACATGCCACTGGCCATGGTCGCCAAGCTCACGGGACACGCCGACACGCGAATGCTGGAGCGGCACTACGCCCACCTGGCGTCGTCGGACCTTTCTCGTGCTCTGGAGGCGCTGGCGCCGAAGCTCGGGGTGGGCACGCCGAATGTCGCTAGGCTTGAAATTTCAAAGAGGGCCTAGAACACACTTTTAGCAGTGGGCCACGGGAAGGACTTGGAGGTTTCCCACCCTTCATCTTGTGTGAAGCGTTCGCCTGATCCTTCTACGACTATGCCGCCCACTCCGCCGCGATTGTTTCTGCCTGTTCCAGCACCGTGGCCGTGTCCTACGTGTCTTGTGGTAAGCCGCGGCGGAGGGAGGTGCCAGGGCCTCTGGCAATGCAGTCATCGCAATTCATAGCTCTCTGATGGCAGAACTGTGATGTGTGATCATTTGGGGCTGCGGCTAGTCCCTTCTTTCTTCTGAGTCGTCATCTCTTCTCCCCCAACCACTCAGAAGATTTCTCAAAATTGAGTTGTAGTCCTGATGACCAATTTTTTTCCCCATAAATATTGAGACATCAACTGAGTAAAAATCGTGTTTGTAATGATTGGGGATTCCGGCAAATCCAAGTGCTGGTTCTCGTGTCGCCTCCGCCGCTCGAAACAACCAGTTCAATACTCCATCATTGGTCGATGCGTATACATGCGGGGCTGTTGCTGAGGCGGGGGCAACAATTTTTAGGTCTATTCCAGTGGCCTCAAGTGCCGGGGCTAGGGCGATTATTCCAAGGAAGGTTCCAGTGGGCGCCTTTTCTGCACCGCGTAGAGCGATTCTTCCGCCGAGCGAATGACCAGCAAGAACGATCTCCCGTCCAAGCTGTGCAGGCCATTCGTTAGCGATTGCCCCTATCCGATCTGCATCGTGTACTGCGTCTTTCCAAAGCTTCACAGCTTTCACCAGCGAAGGCCCGAAAGCCAGTGACAAAACGGAGGAAAATATTCCACCGAGTCCAAAGAGCGGAATAGTAAGAAATCTGAATGCAAGCCGTCCGCTGACCGCAGCCGCACCCATAACCCATGGATTAGTGCTTGTGGTCAGCAATCTTGTGAGATTTCCTGAAGGCCAATGGACACCAAAAGCAGCAAAATCCCATTCCCTGGCTAGGGCAATGCAAGGCGTTCGCCATTCCTCTAATGCTCTGGGAGACTTCGGGCTGCATTCTGTTAGAAACCCTGGAGCAAAGACAAGCGCAGGGCGCTTCGGATTAGACGCTTCGCACCACGGTTGTAAAAACCCGTTTGGAAATCGTTCTGCGTCCCGCGGCGCGGCAGCACCTCCAACACCTACTACATGCGATCTTGCAATTGTCCCAGATAGTTCTTCTTCGATAGAGACTATCGGGAGTGTGTACATAACATCGAGCTCCATATCAAATTTGGAAAACGCATTTCAATAATTTCGAGTCACGCCGCCCACTCCGCGGCGATTGTTTCTGCCTGTTCCAGCACCGTGGCCGTGGCCTTCTCCTGCTTGTCGGGAGGGTAGCCGTGGCGGCGGAGAACGCGCTTGACCATGGTCCTGAGCTTGGCGCGGACGCTTTCCTTGACGGTCCAGTCGATGCTGACGTTGTTCCGCACCGCCTGCACCAGGTCGCGGGCGATGGCCCGCAGGGCGTCATCCCCAAGTACCTTCACGGCGCTGTCGTTGGTTTCCAGGGCGTCATAGAACGCGAGCTCGTCCTCGTTCAGGCCCAGGTTGGCGCCGCGGTCGCGGGCCTCGCGCATGGTCTTGGCGATCTGGATCAGTTCCTCGATCACCTGGGCCGTTTCGATGGCGCGGTTCTGGTAGGCCCGGATGGACCGCTCAAGTAGGTCAGCGAAGGAACGGCCCTGGACCACGTTCCGCTTGCCCGCGGCCTTGATCTCGTCCTGGAGCAGGCGCCGAAGCAGCTCGATGGCCAGGTTCTTGTGCTTCAGCCCGCGGACTTCGGCCAGGAATTCCTCCGACAGGATGGATATGTCCGGCTTCTCTAATCCCGCCACCCTGAAGATGTCCACCACCTCGCCGGGCGATACGGCCTTTGATACTAGCTGGCGGATGGCCTGTTCCAGTTCCTCATCGGTTTTCCCGCCGCCTTCACCCCCTCCGCCCTTCACCAGGGCGCTGCGGATGGCCTGGAAGAACGCCACGTCCTCCCTGACGGCCTTGGCCTCGTCTGTGGTGCATGACAGGGCAAACGCCTGGGCGAGGGCCGACACCGCGGGCAGCAGGCGCTCCTTGCCGCGTTCCTGGGCCCGGCTGTGCTCC
>JAYRFV010000185.1:0-9782 GCA_041908165.1 Holophagales bacterium
GCCCTCGTGGCCATCGTCATGGTCGTCTCCACCGGGCTGGTGGCCCTGCTCGCCCACCTGCTGGGCTACACGCCGCGGCTTGCGGCCGGCCTGCTGACCGGGTCCTTCACCAACAGCCCGGCCCTGGCCGGCGTCATCGAGCGGGTCAAGGCCCTGGGCGGCACGCCGGGCAGCCTGGCGGAGCCGGTGGTGGCCTACTCCATCGCCTACCCGATCGGGGTCATCGTGCCGATGCTGTTCGTCCTGTTCGCGCGCCGGTTCCTGCGTGGGGAGGCGGCGGTGGACGTCGAGGAGGCGCGCTCCTACCGCAGCGGCCTGGCCAGGCTCGACGTGCGCTCGGTGCTGGTCAGCAATCCGGAGGTGGTCAACCTCACCAAGCATTTCGTCTGCGAGAAACTGGGCGTGAAGCTGGTGTTCGGGCGCCTGCTGCGGGACGGCGAGCAGCTGCTGCCGCAGCAGGACACCACCCTGCGCCTGGGCGACATCCTCGTGGTCATCGGCGCCGCCGAGGACCTGGACCGGGCCGTGCCCTTCCTCGGCGAACCCGCGCCGGTGGACATGAAGCAGGACAAGGGCGAGTTCGATTCCACCCGGATCTTCGTCAGCAATTCCGAGGTCATCGGCAAGCCCCTGCGGGAGCTGGACCTGCCGGGCCGCCATGAGGCGGTGATCACCCGCCTGCGGCGCGGCGACCTGTGGTTCGTCCCCAACTCGGAGACCGTGCTGGAACTGGGCGACCGGATCCGGGTGGTCACGCGCAAGGAGAACAAGGAGGCCATCGAGGAACTGTTCGGCGACTCCTACCGCGAGCTGAGCGAGGCGGACTTCCTCACCTTCAGCATGGGCCTGGCCGCCGGCCTCGCCCTGGGCATGATGCCGATCCCCCTGCCCGGGGGCTTCACCTTCAAGCTCGGGTTCGCCGGCGGGCCGCTGGTGGTGGCGCTGATCCTCGGCCGGGTGCACCGGATCGGCCCCTTCGTCTGGAACTTCCCCTACGCCGCCAACCTCACCATCCGCCAGTTCGGGCTGGTGCTGTTCGCTGCCGGCATCGGCACCATCGCCGGCGAGGGCTTCGGCCGCACCCTCGCCACCGGCTTCAAGCTGCCGCTGCTGCTGGGAGCCGGGGCGCTGCTGGTGTCGGTGGTGGCGGACAGTCTGGTGATGCTGCTGGGACGGAAGCTGTTCAAGCTGCCCCTGGGCATCCTGTTCGGGATCCTGGCGGGCACCCACACCCAGCCGGTGGTGCTGGGCTTCGCCACCGACCAGACCAAGGACGACCTGCCCGGCGTGGGCTATGCCACCGTGTATCCGCTGGCGACGGTGCTGAAGATCGTCCTGGCCCAGCTGCTGCTCGGCCTCCCCGGCTGAGCCTGGCCGGCCGCGCCTGGCCGGTCGCACCTGGCCGGCCGCACCTTGCCGGCCGCACCTGTCTTGATGCCGGTCACGGCCGGCCGGACCGACACTGGTAGCACGCGGGGAACGACCCGCGCCATGAGGGCCCCCGAGGCCCTCCACCCTGAGGAGCGTCCCATGAACCTCCATCCGTTCCTGCGTGACGGCAGGCAGGAGATCCTCGCCGAAGCCGTGGAGTCGGTGCGCCGCGCCCGCCTCGAGTCCTATGAGGCCGCCGGCCCGGCGCGCATCCGCCAGCGCCTGGACGACCTGCTCGGGCTGGTCCTCGATGCCATCCGCGACCGCACCCTCGCACCGATCGTCGCTCACGCCAATGCCGTGGCCACCGAGCGCTTCGAGGCCGGGTTCGACCTCGCCGAGGTGCAGACCGCCTTCAACGTCCTCGAGGAGGTGCTGTGGCTGCACATCCTCAAGCAGTTCCCGCCGGAGGAGCAGGGCGAGGCGCTCGGTCTGGTCGGCACGGTCCTCGGCACCGGCAAGGACACGCTGGCGCGCAAGTACGTGTCCATGGCCACCCAGACCCGCACCCCGTCCCTGAACATGCAGGCGCTGTTCTCCGGCACCGACGGCTGCTAGATGCTCCGTGGGGGTCTGCGGCGGGGCCGGGGGCCCCCCCACCCCCCCGCGCCGGCGCGGCCGGGCCGCGCGGCGCGGGAGGCCCGGGGGGGGTCTCCGGCGGCGCCGGGGCCCCCCACACCCCCGCGCTCCGGCGCGGCAGGGCCGCACCTATCCGGCCGCACCTAGCCGGCCGCACCTAGCCGGCCGCACCCAGGTGCCCACGGGTGACCGCCAGGAAGCGGGCGCGGGCGAAGGCGTGGTCGACGATCGGCGCCGGGTAGACGGGGCGCCTGGGCGCCTTCCAGGGCTCGTGCGCCAGGGCGCCGGGCAGCGCCGCCAGCTCCGGCACCCAGCGGCGCACGTAGGCCCCGTCCGGATCGAACTTCAGTCCCTGGGCCACCGGGTTGAAGATCCGGAACCAGGGCTGGGCATCGCAGCCGCAGCCGGCACTCCACTGCCAGCCGGCGTCGTTCTGGGCCCAATCGCCGTCGGTGAGCCACCTCATGTAGTGGGCCTCGCCGCGGCGGAAGTCGATCAGCAGGTGCTTGGCAAGGAAGCTCGCGGCCACCATCCGGGCGCGGTTGTGGACGAAGCCCTCCTGCAGCAGCTGGCGGGCCGCGGCGTCCACCACCGGGTAGCCGGTGCGGCCCTCGGTCCAGGCCGCCCAACCGTCGGCGTCCTCGCGCCAGGGGAACCCGCGGAAGCCGGTGCGGAACGGGGCGTGCAGCAGCTCCGGCCACTCCCACAGGAGGTGGTGGCCGAATTCCCGCCACAGCAGCTCGTTGCGGAAGGCCGCGGCGGAACCGCCGGCCGCCTGCCAGACGCCGCGCACCGACAGGGTGCCGAATTTCAGGTCGGCGCTGAGCCGGGAGGTGCCGGGCCGGTCCATGCGGTCGCGGTCGCCGGCGTAGGCCGCCAGCGGTCCTTCGACGAAGGCCCGCAGGCGGTCGCGAGCGGCGCGTTCACCACCGGGCAGCAGCCGCGGGTTGCGCGCCAGCCCGAGGTCCTCGAGGGTCGGGATCGGCGCCGACTCCGCTGCCACCGGCAGCGGCGGCAGGCGTGGGGCCGGCTGCACCGGACCCGGGTCGAGCCGCGCCGCGCAGGCTCGGGCGAAGGGCGTGAATACCCGGAACGGGCCACCCTGGCCGGTGCGCACCGATCCCGGCGGCAGCAGGGTCTCGCCTTCGAACAGCCGGAACCCGATCCGCGCCCGCGCCAACGACTCGCCCACCCGCCGGTCGCGCTCGCGGCCGAAGGGCTCGACCCAGCGCTGCGCCAGCACCTGGTCCACCCGCCAGCTTTCGGCCAGGGCCGGGACCACCTCCACGCTGGGCCCGGCGGCCACCAGGAGCCGCGACCCCAGGTGCTCCAGGTTGGCGGCCAGGGCGTGCAGGGAGTCCAGCAGGAACTGCATCCGGTGCGGCAGCCGCCGGGCCCGGTCCGGGGCGAAGAAGTGCGGGTCGAGCACGAACAGCGGGATCACCTCGCCGCCGGCGCAGGCCTCCCGCAGCGGTGCATGGTCCGCCACCCGGAGGTCCTTGCCGCGGAACCAGACCAGGGATCGCATCCCACGAGGCTAGCGGAGAGGGGAGGGCGGTCGCTTGGAAATATGCTTTACAAAATGGATAATAAAAACAGAAAAAATGTTCATTAAGTAAACCTCTTTTTCGAGCCGCCCTCCGCTCCGGAAAGCCCTCGTACAATTGCGGACGGGCCCCCGCAGGGCCCGGCGTCAGCCCTTCCCGATGGAGCCCCCCATGACCGATTCCCGCTCGGCCGACCTGATCGCCCAGGAGAACACCTTCGGCGCGCACAACTACCATCCCCTCGATGTGGTCTGCACCAAGGGCGAGGGCGTCTTCCTCACCGACGTCGACGGCAAGCGCTACATGGACTTCCTGGCCGCCTACTCGGCGGTGAACCAGGGCCACAACCACCCGCGGATCGGCGAGGCCATGATCGCCCAGATCCGCACCCTGGCCCTCACCAGCCGCGCCTTCCGCAACGACCAGTTCCCGCCGCTGCTGGAGAAGCTCTGCCGGCTGACCGGCTTCGACAAGGCGCTGCTCATGAACAGCGGCGCGGAGGCCGTCGAGACCGCCCTGAAGGCCATGCGCAAGTGGGGCTACGACGTGAAGGGCATCGAGTACGGCAAGGCCGAGATCATCGTCGCCGACGGCAACTTCCACGGCCGCACCACCACCATCGTCGGCTTCAGCACCGACCCCGACAGCACCAGCCGCTTCGGCCCCTTCACCCCGGGCTTCGTGATCGTGCCCTACGGCGACCTGGAGGCGGTCAGGAACGCCATCACCCCCAACACCTGCGCCATCTTCATGGAGCCGATCCAGGGCGAAGGCGGCGTGGTCATCCCGCCGGACGGCTTCCTCAAGGGCCTGCGCGACCTCGCCACCGCCAACCACTGCCTGCTGGTGCTGGACGAGATCCAGTCCGGGCTGGGCCGCACCGGCAAGCTGTTCGCCTTCGAGCACGAGGGCATCCGCCCGGACGGCATCACCATCGGCAAGGCCCTCAGCGGCGGCTACTACCCGGTCAGCGCCTTCCTGGCCAGCCACGAGGTCATGGACGTGTTCACCCCCGGCATCCACGGCAGCACCTACGGCGGCAACCCGCTGGCCTGCGCCGTGGCCAGCGCCGCCCTCGACGTGCTGGTGGAGGAGAAGCTGGTGGAGCGCACCGCCGAGCTCGGCGCCTACTTCGCCCAGCGCCTCAAGGGCATGAAGTCCGACAAGGTGGAACGGGTGCGGGTGCGCGGCCTGTGGGCCGGAGTCCAGCTCAAGGAGGGCGCCGGCAAGGCCCGGCCCTACTGCTACGCCCTCAAGGAGCGCGGCATGCTGTGCAAGGACACCCACGAGCAGATCATCCGGCTGGCGCCGCCCCTCGTGATCACCAAGGAGCAGATCGACTGGGCCGTGGACCAGCTCGAGGCCGTGCTGGCCTAGCCTTCCCGAAACCGGCAAGGGCCCGGGTCCGTCCCGGGCCCTTCCGCATTCCGGCAAAGCCCCCCGTCTGGTTGTGATTGAAACCGTGTCACAACTCCGGGCTGCCCCGCATCCACCTGGAAACCATCCCCGCACGGCTGCGGGATTCCAGCGGCGGAGCCGCAGGGAGCCACCATGAACACGAGCGTCATCCTCCTTTCCACCCTGTTCGCGGCTGGGGCGGCTTCGGCCGGCACCGAGGCGCGGGTCGGTGCGCGGGCCTACCAGCCGTCCCCGGCGGGCCTGGAAGAGGCCGGCTGCGGTGCCAAGACCGGGACCAAGGGCGAGAAGGAGGGTTCCTGTGGCGCCGGCAGCTGCGGCGCCAAGGCCAAGGAAGGCGAGGCGAAGCCCAAGAAGGATGCCGCCAAGGCCAAGGCCAAGCCGGCCAAGGGCGACAAGCAGGCCTCCTGCGGTGCCGGCAGCTGCGGCGCCAAGGCCAAGGAGGCCAAGCCCAAGGACGCCAAGGAGGGCAAGGACGGCAAGGGCGAGCTGCAGGCCAGCTGCGGTGCGAAGAAGGACCCCAAGGGCTGAGGCCGGCGGACCCGGGTCGAGGAGGCGAGGCATGGCACGGAAAGGGTTCCAAGGAGTTGGCCTCGGGCTGCGCGGTCCGCACGTTGAAGCGGTCGCCGCCTCGGCCGCCCATCCCGTGCCGTTCTGGGAGCTGGCGCCGGAGAACCTGCTGGGGCAGGGCGGCCGGCGCGCCCGCCAGACCCGCGCGATCCTCGACCGGGATCCGGTGCTCACCCACGGCCTGAGCCTGTCCCTGGCCGGGTACGACGACTGGGATCCGGCGTACCTGCGGGAGCTCGCCGCCCTGCTCGACGACCTGGAGGCGCCGTTCCATTCCGAGCACCTCTGCTTCACCACCGTGGGCGGCAGCAGCACCCACGAACTGCTGCCGATGCCCTTCACCCATGCCTCGGCGCGCCACGCCGCCGGACGCATCCGGCGCCTGCAGGACACGCTCGGCGTCCCGGTCATCATCGAGAACATCACCTGCTACGTCGAACTCGGCGAGCCGGAGATGGACGAAGGCGCCTTCCTTCTGGAGGTACTGGAACGGGCGGATTGCGGGCTGCTGCTGGACGTCAACAATGTCTACGTCAACAGCCTCAACTGGGGATTCGACCCCGTCGCCTGGCTGCAGCGGATGCCGCTGGAACGGGTCCGGCAGCTGCACGTGGCCGGCCACGAACGGTTCGAGGCGGCGGTCGTCGACACGCACGGCGCGGCGGTGGCCGACCCGGTGGCGGAGCTGATGCAGTGGGTGCTGCGCCGCACTGGACCCTTGCCGGTGCTGCTGGAGCGCGACCACGGCATTCCGGAGCTCGGCCTGCTGCTGGCGGAGCGCGGGCGGCTGCAGCGGTTGTACGACCAGGCGCTCGCGGAGG
This sequence comes from Holophagales bacterium, assembly GCA_041908165.1. Lineage (GTDB taxonomy): Bacteria > Acidobacteriota > Holophagae > Holophagales > Holophagaceae > JACQZU01. Next base: position 6,365 of record JAYRFV010000185.1, read on the forward strand.
TCCCAGCCCATGCGTGAGATCCTGCTGCAGCACGCCTTCGCCGACCTGGTCCTGGCGGATGACGAGCCCGGGTTCCTCCAGGACGCCGCCGGTTTCGACGGTGCACACGGCCTCTCGGCCGCGGACGCCGGAAGCTTCCGGCGCCAGTCGGAGCGCTTCCTGCTCTACCGGACCCTGGTCCGGACCAACCTGCTGGCACCGCTGGAGAACACCTTCCCGGTGCTGCGGGCGCTGCTGGGTCCCGAGGCCTGGGACCAGGCCACCGCCGCCTTCCTCGCCGCCCGGAGCCTGCCCAGCCCCTACTACCGCGACATCGCCCCGGCCTTCGCCGCCTGGCTGGCGGCGACCGGCTGGGGCCAGGACCGGTGGCCTGCGGTGCTGGAACTGGCCCACTACGAATGCACCGAACTGCTGGTCACCCGTGGCCCCGACCTGCCGGCCCCGGCTGGACTCGGCGCCCGGCCCGACCCGGCTTCACGCCTGGTGCTGGAACCAGGGGCGCAGGTGGTGAGCTACCGCCACGCCGTGCACCGGGCGAACGAGGAGCGGCCTGTGCCGCAGGCGGAACCCACCCACCTCCTGCTGCACCGCGACCTGAAGGGCGGGTTCGGCGTGCTGGAACTGACCGGCGCCACCGCCGCGCTGCTGGCCTCCACCGCACCGCTCGGCGCCGCCCTCGCCGGACTCGGCCTGGACCTCGACGATCGACTGCTCGACCTCTTCACCGACCTGATGCACCGCGGCGCACTCCTGGGCTTCCAGGGCTGAGCCGCCCCACCTGGCCGTCCGCGGGCCGTCGTCGGCCCCGGGCAGTGCCCTGCCTGCGAAGGACCTCCATGCGAATTCCTGCCCTCGTTCCCTTCCTGCTGCTGCTCCAGCCCCTGGCCGGAGCCGACCGTGCATTCTCCGTGGATCGTGCCCACACCCGGTTCGGATTCCGGGCGGCCACCCCGCTGTTCGAGGTCCCCGGCCGCTTCGACCGCTACACCGTGAACATCAACGGCGATCCCGACGCCCCGGGCGCGGTCGCCGTGCGGGTCGAGCTCGAGGCCGCCTCCATCAACACCGGCAACACCGGCCGCGACCAGCACCTGCGCAGCGCGGACTTCTTCGACGCCGGCCGCCACCCGAAGCTGGTGTTCCGTTCCGACCGCGCCTGGCGCGAGGGGGAGCAGCTGAAGGTGGCGGGGAGCCTGGAGATCCGCGGCCAGCGGAAGGACCTGACCCTGGTCCTGCAGCCGGCCACCGGCCTCAACGGGGCCGGTGTGCCGACCTGGTCCTACCGCGGCAGCCTGCGGATCGACCGCCGCGACTTCGGGATCGGTGCCGACAGCCTGGCCGCCCGGATCGGCCTGAAGGACCCGGTCGACCTCGACCTGCTGTTGGTCGGGTCCTTCAGGGAGGCGCCGCCGGCCCGGTCCGGCCGGCGCTGACGGCCATGCCTTGCGGGCGGGGCGCGGCTGCGGGGACACTGGGCCCCGATGGCCGCCCCGGACCCGGAGGAATCCCGGCTGCTCGCCCTGGCGGCGGGCGGGGATCCGGACGCCTTCGGGGCCCTGGTGGAGCCGCACCTCGGCCTGTTCCACGGCGGCATCCGGCGGATCCTCGGCAGCAGTCCGGAGGTGCAGGACGCGCTCCAGGAGGCGCTGATCTCCATGCACCGCGCCCTGCCCGGCTTCGAGGGACGCTCGGCCTTCAGCTCCTGGGGCTATGCCATCTGCCTGCGTGCGGCGCTGATGCAGCGCCGCGCCTGGGCGCGCCGCCGGGAGGAATCCCTGGACGGAGGCTGGAACGAGGAACCCGAGGCAGCCGCGATGGAGCCTGACCCCGCCCCGGACCTGCGGGAATCCCCGCAGGCCCACCTCCACCTGGAGCGCGAGGAACTGCGCCGCCTGGTCGGGGCCTGCCTGGACCGGCTGCCGGAGGGCCAGCGGCTGGTGTTCGTGCTGCGCGACCTGGAGGACTGGGACACCGGGACCATCGCCGCCCACCTGGAGATCAGCCCGGCGCTGGTCCGCCAGCGGCTGCACCGGGCGCGGCTGTTCCTGCAGCAGCGGCTGCGCGGGGTCTGGACGGGAGGAACCGCATGAAGCGCGTGCTGATCATTCCCTCCTGCAGCGAAGTCCACGACGGGCTGACCGACTTCATGGAAGGCGTCCAGCCCTGGCACGTCCGCCTCGGCACCCGGCTGCACCTGCTGCTCTGTGCCGCCTGCCGCGCCCTGGCCGAGGCGCTCCGGGCCCTGCCCGCCCGGGTGCGGCAGGCCACCTCCGCGGATCCAGCCGCGCCGCCGGAGGCCCGCGCGGCCTTGGCCCAGGCCCTGGCCGCCCTGAAGCGGCCCGGGGAGGCCGGCCCTCCCTGAGCGGGGGGCCGGCGTCCCCGCCGGTTTTTTGCTTTTCCCGAACCGCGGCCCCGGGGCCCACGCGGCGCCCCGGCCTCGTCAAGACGCGAGCCGCCGGATCGACGGCCCTCGCCGGCAACTTGTAAGGCGCGTCATTTGTCGGAAAGAATTCACATTCCTTCACCACCTTCGCGCCACCTGCAGTCCTAGACTTGGGCTTCGCACGCCAGGTGACCGGCCATATTCCTTCCCCTTTCCCTGTTCCTCCTGCTGCAGCTGTCCGGCGCGGCGGCGTCCGAGCCCGAGCCCGACGGCGCCCGCACCCTCGGGGTGGCGCCGCCCTTCCGGGGCGAGCCGGCACCGCCCGCCTGGCTGCGCCTCCGCTCCCACGCCGCAGCCTGGGTGGACACGCGGCACTACCTCTACGAGGCCTACGCCGGCCCCGAGGGCCAGTGGCTGGTGCGCTACGTGATGCTGCCCGAGGGCAGCGAGGCCTTCCGCGAGATCGAGCAGGCCTTCCTGTTCCAGTCCGAGGAACGGCGCAAGCCGCAGCCCCTGAAGCCGGCCGAGGTGGTGGTCGATCCCGACCGCGCCACTTGGAAGAAGCAGGTGTTCACCCTGGTGGACCGCCGGGACCTGATGCGGCCCTGAAGCCGTTCAATTGATGAACGCGGACTCGATCCGTCGATCCGGGACGAGCCACATCAGCGCCACCCCCACCGGCAGGATGACCGCACTGAGGGGGTGGACCAGCGACAGCGGCAGGGCGATGGCATAGACCACCACGCTCACCAGGCCCTTGACATCGGCGCGGGCGCGCTGGCCCATGGCCCTGGCCAGGGCGCTGTCGGGGCCGTGGTGGGCCACCAGCGCACGGGCGAGCAGGAAGTAGGCGACCCCCGCCATGAGCAGCACCAGGTTGTAGGCGAACACCGGCCAGGTCCGGACCCCGTTCTCGCCGAGCCAGCCGGTGACGAAGGGCAGGAGCGAGAGCCAGAACAGCAGGTGCATGTTGGCCCAGAGGATCCGGCCGTTGACCTGGTGCGCCGCCTGCAGCAGGTGGTGGTGGTTGTTCCA
>JAYRFV010000186.1:0-44988 GCA_041908165.1 Holophagales bacterium
GCGGTGCGCAGCGATCCGCGCGTCCACCTCTGCGACGCCCAGGCCCGGCTCCTGCGCATCCGCCTCGGCCTCCCCGGGCGACCCCTCGAGCAGAGCCTCCGCGAAGGGCTGGCCGCCCTCGACCGCGCCCTCAAGGCGGACCCGTCCAGCGGGGAGCCGCACCTCCTGCGGGCCTCCATGTTCCGCTGGATGGCCGTGGACCGGTCGATCCAGCCGGCGCAGGTGGCGTACTGGATGGACCGGGCCATCGAGGCGACGGTGCATGCCGCCGCCGATCCCCACACCCGGGGCCGGGCCCGGGCCGCCCAGGGCAGCCTGCTGCTGGCCAAAGCCCAGCGCCTGCTGGAGGCGGGCCGCGATCCCTCGCAGGCGGTGGCGGAAGGGTCCGCCCTCTGGGCCGGTTCCGTCGGCGAAGGCCTGGAACTGGCCTCGGCGGGCCTGCAGGGGGCCCTGGAGAAGGCCTTCGGGCAGCTGCTGCTGGCGGACCACGCGCAGGGCGCGGGCCGGGATCCCCTGCCCTTCCTGCTCAGCGCCCGGTCCTCCCTCGAACGTCTGGTGCAGGTCGATCCGTCGGAAATGGACGGGCGCCTGGAACTGGCCCGGGTGCTGCGCAGGATCGGGGAGGCCCAGGCGCACAGGGGGCAGGATCCTTCTTCCGTGCTGGCGGAAGCCAAGACCCACATCGACGCCTACCTCCAGGTGTTCCCCTCCAACGGCAGCGCCTGGAACCACCTGGGGACCCTGGCCCGGGTGCAGGCGGAGGCCTCCGGTCGCACCGGCTCGGACCCGGGCCCCTTCCTGGACGTGGCTGCAGCGGCCTTCAGCAACGCCTGGAGGATCCGCCCGAGGGCCGCGCTCTACCCGCTGAACCTCCAGGAAGTTCGGGTCCTTCAGGCGATCCGGGCGTTGCGCCGGGGCGAGGATCCAGCCGAGCCGATCCGGGAAGCCGACCTCCTGCTGTCCCGGGCCCGCCGCCTGGAGGGCGCCGAGGACCTGGCGCCCGAGCTCCCTGCCGCCGCCGCGCACGCCCGCCTGGTCCTGGCCGAGGCCGCCCTGCTTCGCGGCGCCCCCGCGGAGGGCCAACTGCAGGCGGCCCGGCAGGATGCGGGCGAGGCCGCCCGCCTGGGCCCCCGCCAGTCCAGGGCCTGGAAGCTCCTGGCCGGCGTCAGCCTGCTGGCGGCCGGGTCGGGCCGGATGGCGGCCCTGGACGAGGCCCGCAAGGCCCTGGCTAGGGCGGCCCGGATCGACGCTTCGGATCCCGAGATCCCGCTCCTGGATGGCCGCCTCGACCTGTTGGAGGCGGTCCGACGAAGGGCGCGCGGAGGTCCGGCCGACGCGCTGCTGGACCGTGCCGACGGCAAGGCGCTCCGGGCCCTCGCCCTGGACCCCAGGAATGCCGACGCCCATGCCCTCCGGGCCTGCGTGAGCCTGGCCCGCGCCGCCGCCCAACCGGTCCGCGAAGCCCAGGTCCGGACGGCGGCGGACCAGGCGCGCGCGGCCCTCGCCCTCAATCCCCGCCAGCTGCAGGCGCTGGGTGTCCTGGCCCGCGCCGAGCCGCTGCTGGGGCGGGCCGGCACGACCGCCCCCGGGGACCGGGGCTACGATCCCGCCCTGGAGGACCTGCTTCCCGGCCCGGTCAGGGCTTCCGGCCCCCAGGGTCCGCCGCCAGCTGGGCTCCCACGTCGGCCACGCTGATGCCCATGGCATCCCCCAGGAGCCGCAGGGTGGCCCGCAGGTCACGGCCGCGCCGGATATAGGTGGCCTGGATCTGGGTGACGCCGCCGCGAAGGGCCCCCTCCAGGGTCCAGCCGGCGCGCTCCAGCGCCTCCCGGTAGACCACCAGGAACTCGTGGTCGGTGGGCGGTTTCGGCAGGCTGTACTCCTTGTCGAGGAAGTTGACCATCATGAGGTGCTCGGTGCCGTCGGGGAACCGCACGTCCACCGGCGACCGGCTGGTGTTGCTGGCCTGCAGGGTGGCCCCCGGCCACGGCGGGAGGTAGGGGAAGTCCTCCGTGCCGCGGGGCAGCTCAGGCTTGAGGCCCGGCAGGGGCAGGTCGAGGATCCGCGGATCGGCCTTCTCGGCCAGGACCAGCTTCAACTCCCCACTGGTGCCGGCAGAGGCCTTCAGCCAGAACGCGCGCTCGCCCGCCACCCGCTTGGCCACGGCGCGCTCGCGCCACTCCAGGGTCCAGCCGCCCCGCTCCAGGGCGGGCAGCAGGCGCTCCAGCAGGGCGAAGGCACCCACCGGCCGGCCGGCGGCCCGCACGACGAACCGCCAGACCCGGCCGGACACCGGCAGCGGCAGCGGCCGCTTCCCCTCCGCCGGCTTCAGGTCGAAGCTCTCCCGGTCGAAATCCAGGGCCACCAGGCTCCCCGGCTTGACTTCGAGGTCAGGGGGCAGCACCAGGGCGGAGGGCAGCGCCGCCGCGGGAGCCGGAGCCTGGGTGCTCAGGATGGACAGGGGGAGAAGGATGGGATGCAGGATCACGGAGGGGCCAGTGACCCCATCCTAGCCCGTTCCCCGGCTCAGTTGCGCAGCGGCTTGCCCTTCTGCAGGATGTGCTCCATGCGGGCCTGGGTCTTCTCGTAGGCGCAGAGGCGGGTGAAGGCCTCGGCTTCCAGTTCCAGGATGCGGGTCTCGCTGACCTCCTGCACCGGGCTCACGTCGCCCCCGCAGAGCACGTCGGCGAGTTCGCCGAGCACCACGACATCGTGCTCGGTGGCCTTGCCCTGCAGCCGGAAGTCGTTCACCGCGAGCTTCAGCGCCTCGCTGCCGCCCCGCCCCGGGAGGCTGAGCACCCGCTCCTGCGCCGGCTGGAAGGCGGCGGCCATGCGCAGCACTTCCTGCTTGGCCTCGTGCAGCAGGAAGGCCTTGTTCATCACCCGGCGGTCGCTGCGGCGCAGGAAGCCGTTCCGCTGGGCCTCGTCGAAGCTCGTGTTGACGTGGGCGGTGGCGATGTACTGGAAGGCCGCCTTGACCTTCGGCATGGGTCCGCGCTCCTTCTTCTCCAGGGCCTCCTCCATGCGCAGCAGCAGCTGCAGGCAGCCTCCGCCGGCGGGGATCACGCCGACGCCGACCTCCACCAGCCCCATGTACAGTTCGGCGTGGCCCACCACCCGCTGGGTGGCGAGGGTGACCTCGCAGCCGCCGCCCAGGGCCAGGTTGAAGGGCGCGCCGACCACCGGGAAGGGCGCGTAGGTCATCGCGCGGGCCGCGTACTGGAGCCTCCGGGACACCTCGCGGATCAGGTCGAACTTCCCGTCCCGGGCGGCGTTCAGCACCATGACCAGGTTGGCGCCGGCGCTGAAGTGCGCGCCCTGGTTGCCCACCACCAGGCCCTTGAAGCGTCCGGGGACGTGCTTCTGGATCGCGTCCTCCATCAGCAGGATGATGCCGTCGTCGAGGGCGTTCATCTTGGAACGGAAGGACAGGCAGGCGACGTCGTCGCCGAGGTCGACGAGCTGGGCGCTGCCGTTCTCGGCGATGACCTTGCCGCGTCCCTCCTCGCGCTTGAGCACGAGCACCCGCCTGTCCTCGAGGATCGGGTCGTAGGCGAGGGTCTGCGGGTTGAGCTGGGCCACCGGCAGGCCGTGCTCCCAGCGGTAGAAGGTGGTCAGCCCCTTGGCCAGCATCCGTTGCACCAGCGGCGGGACGGGGATGCCGTCGAAGGCCATCCGCGCCGCCACCCGGTCGGCGCCGAGGGCGTCCCACAGCTCGAAGGGGCCGATCTCCATGGCGAAGCCGTTCTTCAGGGCGCGGTCCACGTTCAGCGGCCCCTCGGTGACCTCGCCCAGCCGGTTCACCGCGTAGGCCAGGTTGGGCGCGGCGCAGCGCCAGGCCAGCCGGCCGGCCTCGCTGTCGCTGGTGAGCAGGGTGCGAACCCGCTCGGCGGGCTCCTCGATGCCCTTCAGCTCCTTCAGGAGCGGCCAGTCCATGCGGACCTGCACCCGGTAGTCCCGGGTGGCCGGATCCAGGCTGAGGAAGATGGTCCGGCCCTTCTCGTCCTTGCCGCCCTTCTTGAAGAAGCCGCCCTTGACCTTGTTGCCGAGGATCCGGTTGTCCAGCATCCACTGCAGGAAGTCCGGGAAGCGGAAGATGTCGCGGTCCTCGTCCGCCGGGCACAGGTCGAAGACGTTCTTCGCCGTCGCCGCCAGCACGTCCACGCCGGCCAGGTCGGCGGTGCGGAAGGAGGCGCTCTTCGCCCGGCCCGCGGCCTCGCCGAGCACCGAATCGATCACCTCGAAGGGGATGTTCTCCTGCAGGGCCAGGTGCATCACCACCATGATCGAGTGGATGCCGATCCGGTTGCCGATGAAGGTGGGGCTGTCGAAGGCGGGCACGACCTCCTTCCCGAGCAGCTCCTCCAGCCAGGTGCCGAAGGCGGAGGCCTCGGTGGCGTCGACATCGGGCCCCTGGACGAACTCCAGGAGGCGGAGGTAGCGGACCGGATTGAAGAAGTGGGTGATGACGAAGTGCCGGCGGAAGGCGTCGCCGCGGCCCTCGATGAGCATCTTCAGCGGGATGCCCGAGGTGTTGGAGCTGACCCAGGCGCCAGCCTTGAGCAGGGGCTCGACGCGGTCGTAGAGCGCCCGCTTGATGGCCAGGTCCTCCTTGACCACCTCGACCACCCAGTCGCAGTCCTGGATCCGCTCCAGGTGGTCGCGCAGGTTCCCCGGCCGGATCCGTTTCAGGAAGCTGGGGTGCATGGCGAGCGCCGGCCTGCTCTTTTTCAGCGCCTCGAGAGCGCCTTCGGCCAGCTTGTCGGGCTTCGCCTCGTCGATGACGATGTCCAGCAGCTCCACCTCGCAGCCCGCGGAAGCGACGTGCGCCGCGATCCCCGAGCCCATCACGCCCGAACCAAGGACGGCTACCTTTTGAATGTTCATAAAGGACCTCTATTTGTCCGCAGATTTCGCCGAATTCGCAGATTGGTGGGTTGGATTGCTGAGGGCGATGCGCTGGAACTCCAGGGATCGGGCACCAAAATTGATCAGCAATCCGATCTCGTATCCCGTTGCCTTCAAGTAATTGATCACTTGTGATTCTTCGAGGCCACCAACCTTGCCGAGGGCCTTCAATTCCACGATGACACCTTCAAAACAGGCGAAGTCTGCGCGGAATGTGGATTCCAGAGGACGTCCCTTGTAAAGGACAGGAAGCGCAGCCTCCTTGCGATAAGGAATGGCTCGGAGGATGAATTCCCCTTCCAGTGCTTCCTGGTAGACCGACTCCAGAAAACCGCAGCCAAGCTGTGTGTGCACTTCCATCGCAGCTCCGATGATCGCGTGCGTACGCGGATCCCTTTCTCCGGGCTTCGGTTTTTGAATCTGCGTCATCGGCGCAATCTGCGGAGGGAACTACAGCTTTTCGATGACGGTGGCGATGCCCTGGCCGCCGCCGATGCACATGGTGGCGATGCCGTAGCGGCCGCCGTCGGTGTGGAGGCGGTTGATCAGGGTGGTGATGATCCGCGCGCCGCTGGCGCCGAGCGGGTGGCCGATGGCGATGGCGCCGCCCCAAGCGTTGACCTTGCCCGGATCGTAGCCGCCCTCCTTGAGCACCGCCAGGCTCTGGGCGGCGAAGGCCTCGTTGAGCTCGATCGCGTCGATCTGGTCCAGGCCGAGGCCCACCCGGGCCAGCACCTTCTTCACTGCCGGCACGGGGCCGATGCCCATGCGCTCCGGCTCCACGCCGGCCACGGCGCCCTGCAGCAGCCGCGCCACGGGCTTCAGGCCGGCAGCCTTGGCGGTGTCCTCTTCCATGATCAGCAGGAAGGCGGCGCCGTCGGTGAGCGGCGAGCTGTTGCCGGGGGTGATGGTTCCGCCCTCCAGGAAGCTGGGCTTGAGCTCCGCCAGTTTCTCCAGGCTGGTGTCGGCGCGGACGCATTCATCGGCCTCGACCCGGACCTCCTTGCCATCCAGGCCGATGGTGGAGAAGGCGACGCATTCCTTGGCGAACTTGCCGGCCTTCCAGGCGGCGGCGGCCTTCTGGTGGGACTGGTAGGCGAACTCGTCCTGCTGCGAACGGCTGATGCCGTACTCCTTGGCCAGGTTCTCCGCGGTGATGCCCATCGAGCAGAAGGCCTCCGGATGGTTCGCGGCGATCCAGGGGTCGATGCTGGGGTTGTAGCCGCCCATCGGCACCTTGCTCATGCTCTCGATCCCGCCGGCCAGGTAGACGTCCCCGGCGCCGGCCTGGATGGCGCGCACGGCCATCAGCACCGACTCCTGGCTGGAGCCGCAGAAGCGGTTGACCGTGGCGGCGCCGGCGGTGATCGGCAAGCCGGCGCGGAAGCTCACGATGCGAGCCAGGTTCATGCCCTGTTCGCCTTCGGGCATGGCGCAGCCGACGATCACGTCCTCCAGCGCCGACCAGTCCTCCAGCAACGGTTTCAGCGCCTCGAGCACCACCAGGCCGAGGGTCTCGGGCCGGGTGGCGGCGGTGCTTCCCTTGACGGCGCGACCGAAGGGGGTGCGCTTGGCCTCGACGATGACGGCGTGCTTCATGGCGGCTCCGGGAACGGTGTGGGCCGAAGCCTACCATTCCGTCCGCGGCGGCTGCATCAGCTACCGTGGGTAAGGTACCGCACTGCGGCAATCCCCTCCCCGCCCCGCCCCAGGGCCGATTCCACCGGGCCCGACCCGGTATGCTTGAACCCGCATGGCATCCGACGACCCGGCCGGCTTCCGGCATGGCCACTACCGCGTGGAGCGCCTCCTCGGCACCGGGGGCATGGCCAAGGTCTACCTCGCCATCGACGAACGCCTGCAGCGGCCGGTGGCCCTCAAGGTGCTGCCCGGCCGTCTGGACGATGCCATCGCCACCGAGGCGCGCTTCCTCCGTGAGGCCCGGGCCGCCGCCCAGCTGGACCATCCGAACGTCTGCGCCATCTACGAGGTCGGGCAGACCCCGGAGGGCCATTTCATCGCGATGCAGCTTGTCGAGGGCGAGACCCTGGCGGCGCGACTGCAGCGGCGGAGGCTGACCCTGCGGGAGGCAGCGGACATCGCGATCCAGGTGCTCGATGCCCTCGCCGAGGCCCACGGCAAGGGGATCATCCACCGCGACATCAAGCCCGCCAACATCATGCTCACGCCCAAGGAGCAGGTGAAGGTCCTGGACTTCGGCCTGGCCTTGACTTCCGCCCCCGGCACCGACCCGAGCCTGCTGGGCCTGACCCAGTCCGGCATGGTGGTGGGAACGGTGCCCTACATGAGCCCGGAGCAACTGCGTGGCGAGACGACCACCCCCCGCAGCGACCTGTTCAGCGTCGGCACCATGCTCTACGAAATGGCCACCGGGCACCGTCCGTTCCAGGCCGGCAGCGGCGTCGAGGTGATGTCAGCGATCCTGAGGGAGGTGCCGCCGCTGCTGGCGGACGAGCGCGCCGCCAGCAGCGGTGGCGTGTCCCCGGCCCTGCGCCGGATCCTCCGCCACGCCCTGGAGAAGGATCCTGCGCGGCGCTTCGCCAGTGCCGCGGAATTCCGCGGGGAGCTGGAGGTGCTGCGCGAGGGTCTGAGCGGTTCGGATGATCAGACTCGCGCGGAGCAGCGCGCGGTGCTTTCCGGGCTCCGCGAGACACTGCGGAATTCCAGCACCATCGTGCGCCGCCACCAGGGACTGCGCTGGAGCCTGACCACACTCACCTTCGTGGCCGCCCTCGCCGGAGGCTGGCTGGGCTGGAGCCGGCTTTCCCCGGCCTCCTCGATCGAATCGGTGGCGGTGCTGCCGATCCTGAACCAGAGCGGGGACCCGGACCTGGACTGGATGTGCGAGGGTCTCGGCGAACAGCTCACCCAACAGATCTCGCGGCTCCCGAAGCTGAAAGTGATCGCCCGCAGCTCCACCCTGCGCTACCGTGGCCAGGACCTGGATCTGGCGACAGTGGGCCGCGACCTCGGGGTCAAGGCGCTGCTGGTGGGCCGCCTGCAGAAGCACCGGGACGCCGCCAGCCTCAGTTTCGAGCTGGTGCAGGCGGCTGATCGGCGGTTCCTCTGGGGCCACCGGATCGACCGACCGGCGGACCATCTGGTGGAGACCCAGAACACCCTGGCCGAGGAAGTCGGCGGGGCCCTGTCCGGCCGGCTCGGCCCGGAGGAACGCCAGGCCCTGGCGGGAGGGCGCGTTAAGACCACCGCCGAGGCCTACCAACTGTACTTGAAGGGCCGCCACTACGCCGACAAATGGACGCCGGAGGACCTGGGCCGGGCCATGGCCTACTTCGAGCAGGCCGCCGAGAAGGATCCCTCCTTCGCGCTGGTCCACGTCGGCCTCGCCAACGCCTGGTGGGGCATGGCCAGCACCTTCAAGCCCAGTGGCGAGGTGATGCCGAAGGTCAAGGCTGAAGCGCAGAAAGCCCTAGCGCTGGATCCCAACCTGGCCGAAGCCCACACCGCCCTGGGTATCGCCACGTTCATCCTCGACCGCGACCATCCCACCGCGGAAGCCTCCCTGCTCCGAGGCATTGCCCTCAACCCCAGTTCCAGCTCCGCCCATGGCCAATACGGCTATTTTCTGACCCTGCATGCCCGCAAGGCAGAGGCATTCCGGGAACTGGATCGTGCAGTCGAGCTGGATCCCCGCTCTTCAACCTACCTGATCATACGTGCCATCTCAGGCACCTTTCTCTCAGAGCCTGAAAGGGCACTGCAGGATGCGCAACGGGCCCTGCAACTCGAGCCGGAAGCGTGGTTCGCCTGGATGGTCATTGCAATGCACGAATTTCAGAAGGGAAAAGTTGGTGAGGCACTGCGGGACATTGACAAGGCTACTGCCTCGGGCAGCAGCCATGCCCTGGCCTGCAAGGGGTATTTCTTGGGGCGCAGCGGCCGGAAGGAGGATGCTGCTCGGGTCTTAGCCACCCTCGAAGAGATGCGCCAATCCGGGAAAGGATTCGTATCTCCTACGAACCTCGCCTACGTTCAACTTGGCCTTGGACAGGAGGCAGAGGCTCTCAAAAACCTCCAGCGGTCCGAAACCCTGCGAGAGGAGTCTGCTATCGGGATGAAAGTCGATCCCTTCCTGAGCAGCCTTCGGGCGAAGCCAGAATTCAGGTCTCTTCTTGAAAAAATCCGGATGTCTCCCTGATCCCTCTCAGAAAAAGATCATCGCGTTCGGCCCCTTGGCGTGCTCACCCAGCTTGGCCTTGGCCGCGCAAAGATGCGTGATCTCCGCGTCACTCAAACTTTCGATGCGGTCCTGCAGGTCCTTGGGCAGCTTCTTGGCGTCGGCGACGCTGATCAGACCGGCGTGGATCAGGGCCTGGACCTTGCTGGAGGGCTTGGCGGCGGGCATCGAAGGCTCCTTTGTCGGGAATGGGACGATTGTGCCGGGCCATTCTCGCCGGCGTCAACGAGGCCCTTCCTCTCGCCCGGCTTCCACCCGGGCCAGCGCCTGCTCAAGCAGGCTCCGGTCCGCGGCGGTGAAGAGGCGCTGAAAGCTGGCGCAGTAGAAGTCCGGGCGGTCGGCTCCGCCGTTCATGGCCAGGGCGTTGGAGGGGCAGCCGCCGTGGCAGGCATCCTTCCAGGTGCAGGGCGCGCAGGCTTCCGGCAGCCGCGGCCGGAACGGCGGCGGTCCGGCCTGGGCCGCCCACCAGGCGTCCAGCCCGCCCGCCTGCACCGTACCCCAGGACCACAGCCCCGACCAGCGCCCGCGCAGGCAGGTGGACAGGCCGCCGTTGGCGTCCACGCACAGCAGGTGGCGGTGGCAGCCGTCACTGAAGCTGCTGAGCCGGCAGTCGCCGCGCAGGCGCTGGTCGAGCAGGCCCTGCAGGACCGCCCGCCCGAACAGGGTGGGCCGGTCAGCGCCGTCCAGGCACAGCTCGGCGAACAGCTCCGGGGTGGCCCGGTGGCGGCCGGTGCCCTGGTAGGGGGTCATGCCCACCCGCTCCAGTCCACGCCCGGCGAACCAGGCCAGGGCCTCCTCCTTGTGGGCGAGCAGCTCCGGTGACGCCACCACCGAAAGCCCGAAGTCCAGGCCCCGCGCCCGCAGGGCGGCAAAGATCCGCTCGAAGGCCGCCAGCTCCACGCCGCGGGTGGCGGCGCTCACCGGCCCGTCCATGCTGAGGTTGGGCCAGAAGTCGCCAGTCTCCGCCATCAGGTCCAGCCAACCCTCGTCCAGCAGCAGGCCGTTGGTCTGCAGGACATTGGCGACCCTGCGCCGTGTGCGCATCGGCCCCTGCGCCGCGTGGAGGTGACGGTAGAAGTCCACCCCGCGCACCAGCGGTTCGCCGCCGTGCCAGACGAAGTGGATCGGCCGCCCCGCCGGCAGCCGCCGGTCCAGGTCCGCCAGGACCTTCTCCGCCAGCTCCAGCGGCATGTCCTCCTCCGCCAGCGGCATCTCGCAGTAGGCGCAGGCAAGCTGGCAGCGGTGGGTCGCCAGCATCACCACTAGCAGGCCATCGGGATCGGGAAGGCTGATCATGGAAGGCTCTGGCCGGTGGAGGCGCGAGACGTGGCGGGTCGGTCCATCGGTCCGGTCGACTCCCCGATACCAGCCGGCGCCAGGCTCCCATGTTCGGCCGCCCCGGCGTCCAGGGGCAGGGCCAGCCCGAAACCGTCCTGCACCAGGATCAACTGCTTGTCCCGAAGGCTTGCCAGGGCCTCCTCGAAGCCTTCACCGGTCGCCGCCCGCAGCCGGGCCAGCGTGGACAGGGCGGTGGCAGCGCGCAGCAGCCGGGCCTCGGCACCTTCCAGTACATGCAGGGAGGCGGTGGCGCAGGCACGGCCGTCGAAGACCAGCACCCGTTCCCCCTGGTCGAGGGCCACCAGGCTGCCGGGCTCCGACTTCCAACGTGCGACCGCGGCCTCCAGCCCGGCCAGGTAGGCCTCGGGGTCGCGGCCGTCGGCATGGTCGAAACGGAGGAAATAGGCCAGACGGTCGAGGACCCCCTGCGGCAGCCCGTAGACGTGGTGGTAGGCCGGCACGGCGTGGACCTCGCGCAGGCCCATGGCCTCCGCCTGCTCCTGCAGGGGCGAGAAGCGGTCCAGCCGGAGCCGGCTGGCGAGGGCCGGCGGCTGCAGGTGGCTGAGCAGCGGCAGCAGGTCCGCCATCCGCGCATACTCGGCCGGGTCTTCGCCAGGAAAGCCGCCGAGCAGGTTCCAGCCGACATCCAGGCCCAGCTCCCGGCAGTGCCTGAGCAGCTGGACCGCCTGCAGGGCGCGCAGCCCCTTCCTCATCAGGCCCAGAACCGGGTCGCTCAGGCTCTCGATGCCGGGCTGCAGGCCGTAGCAGCCGGCGGCCTTGAGGAGGGCCAGCTGGTCGCGGTCCAGGTTGGCCTTCACTTCGTAGTAGCAGCGCGGGGGGACGGGAAGCTCCGCAAGCGCCGGCAGGAGATCCTGCCAGGCCTGCCGGCCCAGGATGTTGTCGGTGACGCCGAACACGCACCCGGGATGGCGCGCCTGAAGTTCGTGCAGTTCGGCCAGGATGCGCGCGGCAGGCTTGGCGCGGAAGCCCAGGCCGTGGCCGTTGAGCCCGCAGAAGGTGCAGTGCTGCCGCTCGCCCCACCAGCAACCGCGGCTGGTCTCCACCAGCAGCCGGGGCTGCAGGGTGACCCCGGCTGCCTGCCTTTGGCGGAACCAGTCCCGGTAGTCCGGGGTCGGCAGGGATCCCAGGTCCACGGCCGGCACCGCCCGGCATGGCCCCGCCTCGGCGAGTCCGGAGCGGATCGACACCCCGTCCAGCCGCGGCAGTGGTCGGCCTTCGAGGCGGGCGTGCACCAGCGGCGGGAGGCGGCCCTCGCCTTCCCCCGAGACCACCGCGTCGAGGAAGGGGTAGGCGCCGAACAGGGCCTCCCCCATGCAGCCTTCGGCGTTGGCGCCGCCGAGCACCACCAGGATCGAGGGGTCCTGCGCCTTCACCCGCTTCGCCAGGGCAAGGGCGGCGGCGGTCTGGGCGAATACGCTGCTGATCCCCAGCACCCGCGGCCGGGCCGCGAGGATCCGCGCCGCCGCCCGGTCCATGAAGGGGCCGGCCAGGGCGCGCAGGGCCAGCAGACGACGGCGCAGGTCCGCCTGGTCGTCGCGCCGCAGGCCCAGCGGCTTGCGGTGGTCGGGGTGGCCCCCCCCGATCACCTGCTCGAAATAGCCGTCGATGTCGCCAGGCGCGCCGTTCAGGGCTTCGGCGAAGACCCAGTCGCCGGCGAGGTCGGGGGTGAAGGGCAGGCCCTCGTTCACCAGCTGGACCTCCCCATGGCCGGCGCAGGCGGCGAAGTCCAGATGCAGATGGAGCACCTCGCAGTCCACGCCCTCCTGCGCCAGGCAGCCCTGCAGCAGCGCCAGCCCCAGGCTCGGCGCATCCAGGGGCGAGAACGGCGGGCAGACCAGCAGGACCGGGGCGGGCATCGGAATCGCCCGAGCCTAGCACGGCCGAGTGCGGCATCCTGGGGCAGTCCCTCCGGTGCCCCATGCCCTCCACCTCCGAGAAGATCCGGCTGGCCCTGGTGCTGCGATCCGCGCGGCCGCGGCGCGACGACGCCCGGCCGCGCCACGCGGACGACCACGGCGCCCGCCCCGAGGACGCGGCGGTGGTGGCGGCCTTCGCCCGCAAGCGCGGCTGGCGGGTGGTGGACGCCGACCCGGCGAGGCGCCGGGTGCTGGTGGAGGGTCCTCTGGCTGGCCTCGCCGCGGCCCTCGGCCTCCGGTACGCCCTGCGCGGTTCGGGCGGAGACCGCGTGCCCACCGCCGCGCCGCGACTGCCGCCTGAGCTGCAGGACCTGGTGGTGGCGGTGCTGGGGCTGGACACCCGGCCGCGCCTGCGGCCGCACGTGCACGCCCACCGCCACCACGCACCGGGCCACCGCTCCACCCTGGGCGGCCACACGCCGCTGGAGCTGGCGGCACGCTACCGGTTCCCCGCGGGCACCGGCCGGGGCCTGCGGATCGGACTCCTGGAGCTGGGCGGCGGCTACCGGCGTGCGGACCTGGTCAATTTTTTCGGCGCCCTGGGGCTGCCCCTGCCCACCGTCCGCACGGTCGGCGTGGAGGGTGCGCGCAACCGTCCCAAGGGCAGCCGCCGCGCCGACCGCCTGGAGGTGGGCCTGGACCTGGAGGTGCTGGGGGCGCTGGTGCCGGAGGCGGAGCTGGTGGTGTACTTTGCGCCCAATTCCGACCTGGGCTTCTACGAGGCCCTGCAGGCCGCCCTCAAGGACCCGGACGGGGCCCCGGAGGTGCTGTCCATCAGCTGGGGGCATTCGGAGCTGCAGTGGGACCCGATGGTCCAGGCCTGCTTCGAGGATGCCCTCGAGGAGGCCGCGGCCCGCGGCATCACCGTTCTGGTCTCGGCCGGCGACCGCGGATCCCGGGAGGGCGGCCGTCGTCCTCAGGTGAACTACCCCGCCTCCAGCGCCTGGGTGCTCGGCTGTGGCGGCACGAGCCTGGACGGCGCCGACGATATCGTCTGGAACCGGCTTCCCTCAGGCGGGGCCACGGGTGGCGGGATCAGCCGCGACACCGCGCGTCCCGCCTGGCAGCGCGGCGTGGCCCGCGTACGGTCGGCACTGGACGGCCGCAGCGGCCGCGGCGTGCCAGACGTGGCCGTCTGCGCCGACCAGCGCACCGGTTACCGGGTGTTCATCCTCGGCCAATGGTGGGTGCTGGGTGGCACCAGCGCCGCCGCCCCGCTGTGGGCGGGGCTGCTGGCCCGATGTGCGGAGCGCCTGGGCCGGCGGCCCGGATTCCTGAATCCGGTGCTGTACCAGGACCCCGCCGCCCGCGCGGCCTTGCGTCCGGTGACCCGCGGCCGGCTCACCGACTATGCGGCGCGCGCCCCCTGGTGTGCCTGCGCCGGCCTCGGCACCCCGGACGGCGAGGCGCTGCTGGCGGCCCTGGCCGCGCGCGACTGGATGGATTCGGCCACAATGAAGGACCTCCCGGACCTGCCATGACCGCTCGCACCGCCCCGATGGAACCGCTCCTCCTCGAATGCCAGAAGGTCATCGTCGGCCAGCCTCTGCTGCTGAACCGGCTGCTGGTGGCCCTGCTGTGCCGAGGCCACGTGCTGCTGGAAGGCCTGCCGGGACTGGCCAAGACCCGCGCCATCAAGACCCTGGGCCAGGCCAGCCGGATGTCCTTCCGGCGCATCCAGTTCACCCCGGACCTGCTGCCGAGCGACGTGGTCGGCACCCTGATCTTCGACCCGCGGCAGCTCACCTTCACCCCCAAGAAGGGCCCGATCTTCGCCAACCTGCTGCTGGCCGACGAGATCAACCGGGCCCCCAGCAAGGTCCAGTCGGCCCTGCTGGAGGCCATGGAGGAGCGCCAGGTGACCCTGGGCGAGGACAGCTTCCAGCTGCCGGATCCCTTTCTGGTGATGGCGACCCAGAACCCCCTGGAGCAGGAGGGCACCTTCCCCCTGCCCGAAGCGCAGATGGACCGGTTCCTGTTCAAGCTGCGGGTGGACTACCCCGGCCAGCCCGAGGAGATCGAAGTGCTGCGCCGGGCCGACGGCGCCGAGCAGCCGGTGGTGCCGACCATGGACGCTGCCGCGATCCTCGACGCCGGCCGCCAGGCCCAGGCGGTGCACCTCGACGCCGCCATCCGCGCCTATATCGTGCGCCTGGTGCAGGCCACCCGGCCCGGCCACGGCAAGGGCTGGAAGGGCCGCGAGCTGCTGCGCTGCGGCGCCAGCCCCCGCGCCAGCCTTGCCCTCCAGGCCGCCAGCAAGGCCCTGGCCTACCTGGGCAGCCGCGACCACGTCCTGCCGGATGACGTCCTCTCGGTGCTCCCGGACGTCCTCCGCCACCGCCTGCTGCTGACCTATGAAAGCGAAGCCGACGGGGTCACGACCGACGAGGTGATCGGCGCGCTGGTCGGATCGGTGCCGCGTCCCTGAGCGCCAGGCCGGAATCCGGACCCCGGCAGGCGCGGGATTCCGCAGGCCGGGTACCCTATCCCGGATCCAACCCCAACTCAGGAGGGAGCCATGCCCAGCCAGAAGGGCCATCCGAAGATCGTGGGCATCACCGTGCACTACCTGGACCGCGACGGGAATATCTGTCACAAGGACATCCCCGACATCGACCGCTGGATCGCCCTGGCCTGGGACAAGACCGGCTGGGGGCACGGCCACAGCACCCACTTCTTCTCCGAGTACCACCAACACGAAGGTCAGCAGGATAAGAAGGAGAGGATCGAAAGTGCCTGGAAATCGGTTTCGCCCAACCCTGGCGAACTCCCCCTGCTGCTGATGAAGGACCCCGAGTGCAATTCGGATCCCCTCTACCCTGATTGAGGGCTTCCCGCCTGCCACGGCGCCGGTTCACAGAATCCGTTCGGCGTCCAGGCGGTGCCGCAGGGATGGGTTCATCGCAAGGGCGCGGTCGAGCAGGGCCTGGCCCTCCCGTTGCATCGGGCCCTGCCCGCCCCGGTGGGCGTGCTGCGCCTGCAGCTGCAGCAGCTGGCCGGACAGCAGCGTCGCCTCCGCGGAGGTGGGATTCATCCGCAGGGCCGTCCTGGCAGCCCGGAGACCTTCGGCGATGTCGTCCGCCCGGCCGTGCCCGGAGCGGGCCCTGTCGAAGCGCACCCGGGCGATCCAGGTCATGGTCACCGCGGTTTTCCCTTCCGCCGCGGCCAGCTTGAGCCACCCCAGGCTGGCCTGGTACTGGGCTACGCCGGAACCGCCCCTGGACTGGGCCCAGCGCGCCTGGATCCACGCGGATTGCCCCTTCAGCTGCTGCAGCCAGTAGTACCGGTCCATGGTCCGGCCCCGTTCCAGTGCCTTTTCCGCCCGCTCGATCCAGGGAAACGGTTCGCTTCCCGCCGCCATCGCCCCCATGGCTCGGTAGAGGCACGCTTCGGCAAGGCCGCCATGGTCGGCCCCCGTGGCGGTCGGCAGGGCCAGGACCGCGGCGAAGCCCTCGATGGCCCGGTCCAGTTCCTGGGTGCAGTCCTCCCCCCGCAGGAACAGGAACTGGCCGTGGATCAGGTGGAGGTTGCCGATGTTCTTCAGGAATTTCTCCTGCCGGATGGGGTTGGTGCAGGCCTGCCTGCCCGCGTCGAGGGCGACCCGGACCTTCGCCAGATCGGCGCGGGGATCGCCGCCGTGCCAGAGCAGGATGTCCGCCAGCTCCACGTGGATGGCGGCGATCCGGAAGTGCGAGTAGCCCAGGTCGGGAAACCGCCTTCTCAAGTCGTCGGCCCAGCGCAGCGAGACCTCGTAGGCAGCCTGGTGGGGCTTCCCGATGCTGGCCAGGTGGGTCATCAGCTGCTGGGCCGCCGTGGAACCTGAGGACAGCAGGATGGGGTCTCCCGGGTTCGCCTCCAGCGAGGTCCGGGCTGCCTCGACCGCCAGGTTCAAGGTGGCGGTCGGGTCCTCCCCGGTGGAACGCTGCCAGCGACCGAGACCTTCGAGCAGCTGGACCCGCGCCGCGTTCGCTTCCGGGTCGTCCCGCCGCGCCTGCAGCACCCGTTCGGCGAGCAGGATGCCCTCCCGGTAGACCGGCCCTGCATTCCTTCCCTGCAGGTTCCTCCGGTTCGCCACGCCGAGGAGCGCCCAGGCGACCTGCAGCAACGGGGACGGATCCGAGGGCCGGATGCGCAGGCACTCGTCCACGGCGGACCTGCAGCCGAGCAGGTGGGGTGCGGGCTCGTCGGTGAGCGCGAACTGCTGGATGAATTCACGCTGCACGCGGGCCTCGCCGAGCCAGAGGCCGGCGTCGCTCGGGGCGATCCGCCGGGCTTCCCGGAAGGCCTCGGAAGCTTCCCCGAGGAGGGATTTCACGGTCCCCGGATCGGCTGCTTCCCGTGCCTTGGCCAGGAGGAATTCGCCTTCCAGCCCACGGGCCTCGTACAGCCAGGGGGTCGACCGGGTGGTCCGCCTCGCCTTCTCGAGGGCGGAATCGAACCTGGATTCGTAGGAATCCAGCAAGGCTTCCAGGAATTCTGCGGGTTCCAGGCTGGAGCCGGTCGCCTTGCGCAGACAGTCCTGGGCGAGTTCCTTCCACTTGTTGGCAACTTCCTTCTTCCGCGCGGCCTGCAGGTCCGGGTGCTCCAGGCGCCGGGCCCGCTCCAGTTCCCGCTGGTAGACGAATCCATAGCAGCGGCCAAGGGCGTTGAACAATCCGGCGGAGCGGAAATCCTCCCGCTCGGCCTTCTGCAGGAAGGGCAGGGCCCGGTCGAATTCGCCGAAGGCGAGCAGGGCCCTGCCGGTCGCATAGGCACCCGGCCCGGCCGCATGCCGGCCCGCCGAGGCCGCCTCCCTCTCCAGCTTCCCCAGCCGCAGGCGGGCGGAATCCAGGAAGGGCTCGACATTCTGGCTGGGGAGCAGGCGTACATAGCGGAGCAGGGACTCGATCCGTTCCGCCTCCTGGCTGAAGTGCTGGGCGTGGCGCTCCCGAACCGCAGCCGCGTACTTTGCGTAGCCCGCGACCCCCCCAAGGAGCAGGAAACCCGCCGCGGCCAGGCTGGAGACGGCGACCAGCGCGCGGTTCCGTTTCGCGAACCTGGACAGCCGGTGGACGAGCGTGAGCCTCCGCGCCTGGATCGGCTCGCCGTCCTGCACCCGCCGGAGGTCCTCGGCCAGGGCCTGGGCATCGTCGTAGCGGCGGGCGGGCTCCTTCTCCAGGCACTTCATGACCACCGTTTCGAGGTCCCGAGGCAGGTGCGGCGCCAGGCTCCTCAGGCGCGGCGGCTCCTCCTCGACCACCTTGCGCAGGCAGTCGAGCCCCTGGGCCTCGCCGAAGGGTGGTGTGCCCGCGAACAGCTCGAACAGGGTCGCACCCAGGCCGTAGATGTCCGTGCGGCGGTCGACGTGGTGGGCTTCGCCGCGGGCCTGCTCCGGGGAGATGTAGGCGGTGGTGCCGAGCACCAGGCCCGAGGCGGTCAGTCCCGGTGCGTCGAGTTCGCGGGCGAGGCCGAAGTCGAGCACGTAGGGCTTGTAGGCGCCGGCACGGTCCTGCTCGAGCAGTACGTTGGCGGGCTTGAGGTCGCGGTGGATGAGGCCGCGCCGGTGGGCGGCGTGGACCGCCTCCGCCACGGTCGCGGCGATCCGGAGCTTCGCTTCCAGCGACAGGCCCGGCGCGGCCCGCAGCAGGGTGGGACCGTTCACGTACTGCATGGAGATGTAGTGCTGTCCCTGCCATTCGCTGATCTCGTAGACCCGGCAGATGTTGGGGTGGTCCATCAGGGCCTGGGCCTGGGCCTCGAACAGGAACCGCTTGAGTTGGCCGGGTTCCTGGCCGCGCAGGAACTTGAGCGCCACGGTGCGCTTGAGGTCCGGGTCCTCGGCCTTGTAGATCCGGCCCATGCCGCCTTCGCCGATGAAGCGCAGGTTGCGGTAGTGCTTCCAGCGTTCCACCTTGAACCGGCGCAGGATCCGCGCCCCCGAGTTCCATCGGCCGGCGTCGTCGTCCCAGGGATCCGGGCCCGCCGGTCGGCCCTCGGCGGTGTCGCTGAAGTGGCGCGGGGGCTCCAGGTGGGTGGGGCCGGTGCGGGCGTCGGCCTCGGGCCCCGCCTGGAAGGCGCGAAGGGCCTGGCCGAGCCCCTCCAGGCAGGGGTCGTCCAGCGCTCCGCTCCGGCGAAGCTCGGCGAGGATCCGGGACGGGCTGGAGTCGGACTCGGCGGCACGCTGCAGCTGCTCAGCCTCGATGTAGCCGTGCAGCAGGGCCAAGCCCAGCAGGCGCGCATCGCGGTCGGCGGAGGGCGGTCCGGGTTCCAAGGGGATCCTCGCCCACCACTTTACGCCGGACCGGGTTGACCCGGGCACCGGCCTCGCGTCATCCTGCCCAGGAACACGGCGCGGAAAGGAGGCATTCGATGGGAAGTCGATCCTGCATCGAAGAACCTCCGTCGTCGTTGAGCTAGGCCTCCGGGACCCTTCTCCCGCCCTGCCGCCCTCAACCTGCCGCGGACCGCTGCCGGCGCGCCCGGCTCCCGTCCCGCCCCGCGCTCCGGACCCGCCATGCTGAACCGGATCCTCGACACCATGTGGGGGCAGGCCACCAACCTGCTCACCGCGCCCATCAAGCGCCGCCGCTGGGTGGACCTGCTGGTGATCCTTGCCCTCGGCGGGCTGGTGGTCGGGCTCATGCTCGTGGGCCGGGAGTGGACGGTCCTGCAGCGGCCGGTGGTGCAGATCGACCTCTCCCTCTGGGCCCTCCCGAAGTACGCGCTGATGAGCCTTTCCAGGGCGCTGGTGGCCTTCTCCGTCAGCCTCTGCTTCACCTTCGTGTTCGCCTACTGGGCCGCCAAGGACCCGGTGGCGGAGCGCGTGCTGATCCCGATCCTGGACATCCTGCAGAGCGTCCCGCTGCTGGGCTTCCTGCCCATGGTGCTGCTGGCCATGGTGAGCCTGTTCCCGCGCAGCAACGTCGGCATCGAGCTGTCGGCGGTGATCATCATCGTCACCTGCCAGGCCTGGAACATGGCCTTCAGCCTCTACCAGAGCCTGAAGACCCTGCCGGCCGAACTGGACGAGGTCAGCCGTAGCTATGGCCTGCGCTGGCTGCAGCGGTTCCGCTGGGTGGAGCTGCCCTTCGCGACCCCGGGCCTGGTCTGGAACTCGATGGTCAGCGTCGCCAACGGCTGGTTCTTCCTCATGGCCAGCGAGGCCTTCCGCCAGGGCAGCCAGGACTTCCGGCTGCCCGGGGTCGGCGCCTACATGGCGGTGGCCGTGGACCAGGGCGATGGAAGGGCCCAGATCTACGCGATCCTGACCATGCTCGCCATCGTCATCCTGCTGGACCAGCTCGTCTGGAAGCCGGTGATGGCCTGGAGCCAGCGCTTCCAGCTCGACGAGGCGGTGAAGGTGGAGAAGCACCGCAGCTGGCTGCTGAGGCTGCTGCGGCGTTCCGAACTGGTGGCGCGCCTCCGGCGCGCGCTGGAACGCCGGCGCCGCGCCCGGGTCCAGGTCCGGCGGCCCACCCTGGAGCTCCAGCCGGCCCACCAGGCGGCCTACAAGCGCGGCCTCGGCCTCGGCATGCTCGTGATGCTCCTGCTGGTGCTGGCGCTGGGAGCCTTCAAGCTGTGGAGCATCCTCGGCCTCGTGACCGGGAAGGAGTGGTGGCTGCTGGTCAGGGCGGGGGCAGCGTCCATGGCCCGTGTGCTGGCCTCTACGCTGATCGCCACCCTGTGGACCCTGCCGGTGGGCCTCTGGATCGGGATGTCCCCGGTCTGGTCGCGCCGCCTGCAGCCGGTGGTGCAGGTCGTGGCCAGCTTCCCGATGAGCATCCTGTTCATGGCGCTGGTGGTCTGGCTGCAGCACCACCGCATCAGCCTGTTCACCAGCAGCATCCTGCTCATGTCGCTGAGCACCCAGTGGTACCTGCTGTTCAACATCATCGCCGGGGCCCAGGCCATCCCCAGCAACCTGCGGGAAGTCGCCCGGGCCTACCGCTTCGGGATCTGGAGCACGGCGTGGAAGCTCTACTTCCCGGCGGTGTTCCCCTTCCTGGTGACCGGCTGGGTGACCGCCACCGGCGGAGCCTGGAATGCCAGCATCGTCACCGAGTACGTGGCGATGAAGGACCAGACCTTCTCCACCTTCGGCCTCGGCGCGCTGCTCCAGCAGACCACCGACGCCGGGAACTTCCCGCTGCTCACCGCCTGCGCCCTGCTCATGGCCGGGCTGGTGGTGGTGTTCAACCGGCTGGTCTGGGTCCCGCTCTACAAGCTCGCCGAGACCCGCTATTCGGTGACGAGGTAGGAAATGGGTTTATTAACACAAAGGCACAAAGGCACAAAGACATCAAAATCGGAACTCCGGGCCTGCCTTTTTCTCTGCTCCTTTGTGCCTTTGTGCCTTTGTGTTGAGGAAATCTAATGTCCGCCCCCATCTGCGAACTCCGCGGCATCCAGAAGAGCTTCCACGGTTCCAAGGGCAAGGAGAACCGCGTCCTCGAGGACATCAACCTCAAGGTCCTCCAGGACGAGATCCTCTGCATCGTCGGCCCCAACGGCAGCGGCAAGTCCACCCTGCTCCGGCTGATGGCCGGCCTGGTCGAGCCCAACAGCGGCGAGATCCGCCTCCACCGGCAGCGGCTGGTCGGCCTGAACCCGGGCGTGGCCATGGTGTTCCAGGACTTCGCGCTGTACCCCTGGATGACCGTGGAGGAGAACGTGCGGGTGGTGCTCCGCGCCAAGGAACTGCCCGAGGACGAGGTGCGGGCCAAGGCCCACGAGGCGATCCGGAAGGTCGGCCTGGAGGGCTTCGAGGAGGCCTTCCCCCGGGAGCTGTCGCGGGGCAGCAAGCAGCGGGTCGGGGTGGCCCGGGCCCTGGCGGTGGACCCGGAGATCCTGGTCATGGACGAGCCCTTCAGCCAGGTCGACGCCCTGACCGCGGAGGCGCTCCGCGCCGAGATCCTCGACATCTGGGAGGACGCCGAGCGCAATCCCAGCTCGATCGTGATGGTGAGCCACAGCCTCCGCGAGGCGGTGCTGATGGCGGACCGGATCCTGGTGCTCTCGGGCAACCCGTCCCACATCCGGACCATCCTGCCGGTGCCCCTGCCCCGTCCGCGCAACACCCGCAGCCCAGAGTTCATGGGGCTGGTGGACAAGCTGCACGACATCATCACCAGCGCCGAGCTGCCCGATGTCGAGGTCAGCGCGCCGAGCATGGCCAACCTGCCCGAGCCCATCGAGCCGCTGCCCCACGTCAGCAGCCCGGACATCCTGGGCCTCCTGGAGTTCCTGGAGACCCAGAACGGCACCTGCGACCTGTTCGTCGTGGCCAGCCAGACCCACGTGCCCTTCGAGTCGGTGCTCACCGCCGTGAAGGCGGCGGAGATGCTCGACCTTGTCGACACCCCCAAGCGCAGCGTGAAGTTCTCCCCGATCGGACAGCAGTTCATGGCCCTCGACATGGACGCCCGCAAGGACCTCTGGCGGGAGCAGCTGCAGAAGCTGCGCCTGTTCCGGGTGGTGATGGAGCTGCTCGACCTGGGCGAAGGCAAGCTGCGCAAGGAGGACCTGGTGCACGAGATCGCCAGCCGCCTGCCCATGGAGGACGCCGAGGCGACCTTCGAGACGCTGGTGGCCTGGGCCCGCTATGGCGAGCTGTTCGCCTACCGTGAGGAGGAGGGCGTCATCACGCCTGAGTGACACGCCCTTCTGCGCCCAGGCCACGCTCCCTCCTATCGCGATGCTCACGCATCGCTCCCACTCCCGCTTCGCCTACGGCTCGCGATCGCGGAGTCGGGACCTGGGCCCGCTACGGCGAGCTGTTCGCCTACCGCGAAGAGGAAGGCGTCATCACGCCTGAGTGATCCCAACCCTCGCCCAGGCCACGCTCCCATTCCGAAGCCCGTTCCCCGACGATCCTGATTCCCTCCGCGCCGGGGCCCCGACTCCACGCGCTCGCGCGCGTTCCGTCACCCGGCGGTCGGGAGGGCGGCGATGCCTCTGGTAGTCCATGCTTGATCTGGAATATTGCGATTCACTTTTTTCAGCTCCTCGGGTTTTCCTGCCGATGAGAGGCCGGGTTCAACCCTTCGGAGCCGGCCATGGGCAGCAGCATCCTCCGCAGGACCTTGGTCCTGTTCCTCCTGTTCGGCCTGGCCATGGGGGTCGTCTTCCCCTTCTACGCGCAGTTCTTCGTGCTCTGGAAGCCGGGGTTGAAGCCCTGGTTCGTGCTCGGCTGCCTGGTCGCCGGCGTGATGATCGGGGTGCTGAACTACGCCATCCTCCACCTGGTGTTGATCCGGTCCCTGGTCCGGCTGTCCGCCGTCACGACCGCGATCGGCCAGGGGGACCTCACCCGGACCTGCACCCTGCAGAGCCGGGACGCGATCGGGAGGATCGCCGAAGGCACCAACGCCATGGCCCGCAGCCTGCGCGGCCTGGTGGCCGAGGTCCACGGGCTCGGCGACCGGGTGTTCCAGGCCTCGGGCGTGATGCGCGGCGGGATGGTCCAGCTGTCCGGCCGCATCCAGGACAATGCCCGCGGGGCGGCCCAAGTGGTGTCGGCGGTGGAGGAGCTGACGCAGGGCTTCGCCACCATGTCGGCCCATGTCCACAGCGCCTCGGAGTCGGCGGGCACCGCCGTGCGGATCAGCACCGAGGGGGGAGAGGCCCTGCGGGTCGCCCTCCGGGCGATGGATGGGATCGAGGCCACGGCCTCCGAGGCGCAGGCCGCGGTGGAGGCGCTGGACCAGGTCACCGGCCGGATCGGCGTCATCATCCAGGTGATCGCGGAGATCGCCAGCCAGACCCAGATGCTGAGCCTGAACGCCTCCATCGAGGCCGCCCACGCCGGCGACCAGGGCAAGGGGTTCGCGGTGGTGGCGGAGGAGGTCCGCAAGCTGGCCACGCGGGTGGAGGAGTCGAGCCAGGAGATCCGCGCCATGGTCGAGCAGTTGCAGGCGCAGACGGCGATCCTGGTCCAGGCTACCCAGCGGGAGGCCCTCGAGGTCAGGGAGGGCGGAGCCCGCGCCCGCGCGTCCAGGTCCTCCCTGGAGGCCCTGGTGCGGCAGGTCGAGGATGCCAGCAACCGGATCGGCCAGATCGAGGCCGTGGCAGGTTCGCAGCAGGAGAACCTGGCCACCATCGGCCGCCACGTGGGCGGATTCGGGGACATGGTGGACCAGGCCGCGGGGGACTGCGGTCAGGTCGCCGACGGCACCGAGCGCCTGCTCCAGGAGGCCCAGGAGCTCAAGGGCAAGCTGGACCGGTTCAAGGTCGCCTGAAGGATCAGCGGTCGAGCCGCTTCAGGGCGATGCTCAGGAATTCCAGCGGCCCCGGGAACAGGCCCATGTCGGCGACCGCGTCCTGCCCTTCGCGGGCCAGCACGAGGTGCAGGAACTCGTCCACGGCGGGCTCCAGGCTCTTGCCCGGGGCGCGGTTGACGTAGGCGTAGTAGAGCATGGGCATGGGGTAGCGGCTGCTGGTGACCATGTCCTGCACCGGAGGGCGGGCATCGGAACCCTGGTAGGGAACCAGCGGCAGGACCTTGTTGGTGGTGTACCAGGCGGCCATGGGACCGAAGGCGATGCCGGCAGGGTCCGTGAGGATCGATTCGGCGAGGGCGCCGGAATCGTTCCGCGCGATGATCCCGGGCCGGAACTCGCCTTCGAGCAGGACCGAGGTCTTGAAGCCGGCCCGGATGGCGCTGCCTTCCTCGCGCGCATAGGCGTTGATCGGCCGCTTGGCCAGGTCGCCGCGGACGCCCAGGTCGCCCCAGGTCCGGATGGCCTCCTTGGTCCCGCCCTTGAGGTCCTTGGAATAGATGGCGTCGAGCTGCTCCATGGACAGCGAGGAGACCGGGTTGCTCTTGTGGACGAAGACGATGTTGGCGTCGAGGCAGACCGGGATCCGCATCGGCATGTATCCGAACTTGCTGCGGAAGGCCTGCGACTCCTCGGCGGTCATCTCGCGCGCGGAGATGACCAGGGCGCGGTTCCCCTCGAGCAGTTCCTTGATGGCTTCCTTGCTCACCCGGGGGAGGTACACGATCTGGCCCTCCGGGTGGTAGCGGCGGTAGACCCGGTTCCACTCGTCCCCCAGGTCGGCCAGCGAATCCGTGCCCGGTACTTCCAGCACCCCCTTCACCTGGACCTTGGGTGCGTACCGGGTCAGGTTGTCCGAGACCTTGGGACGGAACTGGATCGACTGGGCTCGCAGGGCGCCGTCCCCCGGGAACCCGGCCAGGATGGACAGGGCCGCGAACAGGAGGGTGGGGTTGGTCTTCATGAAGCGGCCTCGCACAGGATGGGGGTGGTCCAGCGGCGGTTCGGGATCGTTCAGGAACAAACCGGGTTGGCAAGGGCTAAGGCCCGGGAGGAGGGCAAGGAGGAGAACCCCCACCCTAACGACCCTGCGGTCTTGTTAAGATTCAGCGTAATGAGGTTCCTTGGCCCCGGCCAGGGGTTTCCTGGGCCGTCGAGGTACACCATGCGGTTTCACGGATTGCTTTCGATCACCCTGGCCGTCGCGATGGCAGGCGCGGCGGAGGAGAAGAAGCCGCTGCCGGCCCGGCACGCCAAGGCCGGGGTCACCTGCCACGACTGCCACCAGAAGGAGAACCCCGCCAAGGCGGCGGTGGCTGACGATAGCTGCAGCATCTGCCACGGGGACTACGCGGCCATGGTGGCCTACACCAAGCACCTGAACCCGAACCCGCACAAGCCGCCCACCGGCAAGCACCCGGCCCAGTCCCCCTGCGTCGACTGCCACCGCCAGCACAAGCCTCCGGTGGTCAAGTGCATGGAATGCCACCCCGACTTCAAGATGAAGGCCCGGTAAACTCGGGGAGGCCCGTGGCCGGGCCTGCATGCCTGGATGCCCCGTGAATCCTGTTCTCCGCCCGCTGCTCCTTCTGCTCCTCGCTGGAGGAACTGCCGAAGCCTGGACCGAGGAAGCCAAGCGCCCGCTCCCGGCCAAGCACGCGAAGGCCCGCATCTACTGCAATGCGTGCCACCACAAGGAGAAGCCCACCACGGCCGCGGTCGCCGACGACTCCTGCATGATCTGCCACGGGGACTATCCGGCCATGGCGGATTACACCCGCCAGCTCGATCCTAACCCGCACAAGTGGCCAGCGGCCAAGCACCCGGGCCCCTTTGCATGCGTCGATTGCCACGCCCAGCACAAGGCACCCACCGTGAAGTGCCTGGAGTGCCATCCGAAATTCAAGATGAAGGCCGTGTAGGCCTCCACGGCTAGGGCCGATCCGGCGCATCCCCGAGCAGGTAGAGCAGGCTCGCCAGGATGGCGAGGTTCTTCCTCAGGTCCTGCTTGTCGATCTTGTCGAAGGTGTCGGCGGCGGTGTGGTGGACGTCCCAGTACTTCGTCAGATCGTGGCGGGCGCCGAGCCCGGGCACGCCGGCGGCGACCATCGGGCCGATGTCGACGCCGCTGCCGCCCCGGTCGAACCGGGCGGCACCCAGGTGCGAGAGTCTCGGCGCAAGGGCCTGAAGGTGCTTCAGGGCAGCTGCCTGGCGGGCCTCGCCGGCCGGCTTGAGGCCGCCGACGTCGAGGCTGAAGCCCTGGATGAGCCCGTTGCCAATGTCCGATTCGATCGCCGCGACGTGGCGCGGAAGTTCCGCGCGGTGCGCGTCCAGGTAGGCCTGCCCGCCGCGGCTGCCGTTCTCCTCGTTGGTGAACAGCACCACCCGCAACGTCCGCCGGGGCCGCAGCCCGATCCGCTGCAGCAGCTCGGCAGCGTGAAGGCTGAGCACGCAGCCCACGCCGTCGTCCTGGGCTCCCTGCCCCACATCCCAGGAATCCAGGTGGCCGCCGATGACGACGATCTCCTCGGGCCGCCCGGAACCCGGGATCTCACCGATGACGTTGGCGCTCTCCGCGTCCGGGTGGACCCTGGACTGGAGATCCAGCCGGAGCCTGGGGGTGAGTCCTGCGGCGGACAGCCGCTCCAGCCAGCCCGCTCCCTCCACCGAGAGACCGGCCGCGGGAATCGCAGGCGCACCGGCGTCGTAGTGCAGGACGCCGGTGTGGGGCGTGTCCAGGGTGGCGGGGGCGAAGGCCTTCAGGAGCATCGCCACCGCGCCCTTGCGCGCGGCGACGCTGGCCCCGTGGACCCGAACGTTTGCATAGGGGCCGTAGCCCGTCCAGGGTCCGGTGAACAGCACGATCCGGCCCTTCACCGCCTCGGCGGGGGTCCTTTCCAGGTCTTGGAGCCCGCCGACGCAGAGGACCGCTGCCTCGATCCCGCCTGCGGGCGTCGCGGCGCTGCCGCCGAGGCCGAGCACCGACAGGGCGGCCTGGACCGGTGCCACCAGTTCGGCCCGCTCGGTTAGGCGCTCCCAGTGCGGCACCATGACCTTCTCGGCGCGCACGTTCCGGAAGCCCTCCGCCTTCAGGAGGGACTGGCTCCAGGCGACCGCGGCCTGCAGGCCCTTCGACCCGGCCAGACGGTGGCCGATCCGGTCACAGAGGAATTCCAGGCTCCGGTAGGCCTTCTCGTCCTTCATCGCCTCGGCGGCGATGCGGGCGAGGGCCTGCTCCTGGCTGACCTGCGGCTCCATCGCGGAAGCCCGCACCAGGGACAGCGCCAGCAGCAGGATCGAAAGGGTTCGCATGCATCACTATACTTGGCAACCCGGACCCGTCCCTACTTGCGCTGGGCCTTTTCCAGCAGGGCCCGGACGTCCTTGAAGAGCGCATTCGGGATCGGCACCGACAGGTCGTACAGCGCGATCCGCCAGCCCCGGCCCTCCTTCACCAGCACGCCCGACCCGCGGGCCGGGCCGAGGTTCGGCGTGTCCAGGGTCTCCTCGAACCAGACGACGCCGCCCTCTGGGCTCTTCACCAGACGGCGCCGCGCGGCCTTGAAGGTCCACGCGCGTCCGCGCTTGAAGAAGGGCGCGGCCCAGGCCTGGAACTCGGCGCGGGTCCAGCGTTCCTCGGGATCGGTCCCCAGGAACAGGGCGTTCTCGGTCATCAGCCCGAAATACCGGCCCTCGTCGCACTGGGCAGCGGCCAGGTGCCAGGCGTCGAGCGCGGCCGCAGGGTCCTGGATCACGGGCGGAGGCGCGGAAGGGAGGGGGGCGGGGGCAATCCAGAGGATCATCGACGGGCTCCTTGGGCCATCCACCGGATAGCCAGCTTGATTCTCCCCGCACCGTCCTGGCCGAGGACCTCCCATTCCAGGCCGCCGTCCCTGCCGGAGGAGACCTCCCCTGGGCCGAGATTGTAGGCGGCGTCGTCGAGTTCGTACCTTCCGCAGGGCAGCCTAGGCTGCGCCGGCTCACGTGTGCCGGGGTGGGCGTCGAGGACCTGCACCGGGACGCGGCCCTTCGCACGACCCAGCCGGTCCGGATCGACCCGCGCCACCAGCAGACCTTCGTGGCCCGGCCCCCAGCGGCCGCCGACCCGGCCCTGCTCGAAGCCCCAGGGCCGGCTCACCCAGAATTCCCAGAACCGTCCCCGGCCGCGCGGGTCCGGCACCACGATCCGCTGCGGATCCGCCCCGGGGGCACGGACCAGCGGCGTCACCCAGCCGACCCATCGCCGGGATTGCCGGGTGGGGACGGTCGCGACGAACCGGCCGCGGTACCAGAGCCGTGTGCGGACCCAGGGTCCGGGCGGGCTCGGGCTGTAGCCGATGTCTTCCCGCCAGGGTCCCGATTCCGGGTGGTGCGCGTCCCAGCCCCGGTACTGCCCGGCGTCCATGAGGTCCCAGATGCCGGCGGTGGCCGGCTGCCCGCAGTCGCGGTAGAGGTCGTCAACGCGGTGCTCGCCCATCGCGTGCAGGGCTTCGTGGACCAGGTTGCCGAGGGGCGCCTCCTCGGTGAGGAACACCACCGGCCAGCGTCCGGTCCGCCCCCCGGGTGCGGGGACCATCAGGCAGCCCGCGTGGACGTGGTCGGCCTTCGCCGTCACCGAGCCCGGCGGTCCCGGTGCGAAGATCCAGAGGTGGTCGGGCTTGCCGTCGGGCCTCGGGGCGCCGGTCCGGTTGTCCACCCGGTCGAAGGGGCGGAGGTCGATCCGGTCGAGGGCGCTGAGGACCTCCCGTGCCAGGGCTTCCTTGTGGCCCTCGGTGGGCGGTCCGCCCGGGACCGGGACGTGGAGGATCCGGCCTTCCTCCAGCAGCAGGCCCCCCTTCGAAGCCTCGAACAGGTAGGCTGCGGCGCTGCTGCGGCCCGGTTCGCGCCCGAAGCAGAACCCCCGCAGTTCGGTGTCGTCCAGGCGGGAGGGAAGGCCGGCCACCTCCAGCCGCACCAGCAGCACGGGCTCGCGCCGGAATTCCGCCGCGGGCTGCAGGACCAACGGCCGGGACCACTCCGGCTTCGGCACCAGGTCCCTCCGGAAGCCCTCCTTCTCCACGACCAGCACCCGGTCGCCGGGGTCGAGTTCCAGACGGAACCGCCCGTCCGGCCCGGTGGTGGATTCCGGGACCACCGTGGGGGTGATCCGGCGCGGCCGGTCCGGGTGGACGCGGACCCCGGCGAGCGGGGCCCGTCCGTCGGTGACCCGACCTTCGACGATCTCGGCGCCGAGGGCCGAGGCCAGCAGGGCCGCCGCCAGCAGCGCCCGGCGCCTCAATCCTGGAAGCTCCGCCGGGCCAGTTCCAGCAGGTACTGGAGGCGGTGCCGCGTGACCTGGGCCTTGAGCGGCTTCCACAGGACGTCGTCGATCATGAACTCGATGGCCAGCAGGCTGCCCAGCTCCTCCTTCTCGCACAGCAGGATCACGGCCATGCCGGCGAGGCTGGGGTCCATGCGGATCTGGGCCACCGCGGCGTGCATCTCGTCGATGCCCAGGTCCATGTCGAGCACGATCAGCCGGTCCTGCGGCATCGCGGCCAGACCCACATCCTCGAGGCGGTCGACCAGGCGCGTGCTGTGGCCGTCCTGGGCGAACTGTGCAGGCAGCTGGGCGCGCAGCAGGGGCGACCGGGTGGCGAGCAGGATCGAGGCGGGTTCCTGGCCGGGCGCGGCGCCCCCGTCGCGCCGCCGCAGTTCCTGCAGGTGCAGGTGCAGCTGCACCCTGATCCGGAACACGGCATCGTCGATCCGCTTCGGCATGTAGTCGTCGGCGCCGGCCTCCAGGCTGCGCTCGTGCGCATTGCCCTTCAGGTCGGTGAGCATGAGCACCGGGATGTCCCGGGTGCGGGGGTCCGCCTTCAGCTCCTTGCAATAGGTGAACCCGTCCACCCCCGGCATGATGACGTCGAGCAGGATCACCTCGGGCCTCTGCCGGGCGAGGTAGGCGCGGGCCTCGTCCACGTTGCCGACCGCGTCGATGCCGCGGCCGAGGGCACCCAGCCGGGCCGGCACCACGCGCCGGTAGATGGCGAGGTCGTCCACGAGCAAGATGCGGCCGGCTGCACCCTGTCGTTCCAAGCCGTCCTCCCCGTCGCTGCCCTGCCCGGGCCTGCCCCAAACTTACAACGATCCCCGGCGGTTGGAACCGCCGATTTCACGACCTCGGGCGACCCGGGGCCGGGACCGGTCAGGCGCCGAAGGTCCGAGCCCCGAGTTCCAGGAGGAACCCGAGCCGGTGCTTGGTCCGTTTCGCGTTGAGCGGCTTCCACAGGATGTCGTCGACCATGGTCTCGACTGCGGAAAGGACCGGCAGTTCGGCCTTCTCGCACAGGAGCAGGATCGGGAGGCCGGCGGTGGTGGGCTCCGTGCGCATCCGGCGGAGGGCCGCCTCCAGGCCTTCGGGATCCATGGCCGTGTCCAGGACCACCAGCCTGTCGCCGGGCAGGCAGGCGTCCGGCAGTTCGTCCAGGCTGTCGATCAGGCGGGTGCGGTGCCCGTCGGCCAGGAACTGGGCAGGCAGCTGGGCCGAGAGGGTCGGCGAGGGGGTTGCCAGGAGGATCGACGCCGCCGCCGGGCGATGCGGCCGGTGCCCGCTCCGGGCGCGCAGGTCCTGGAGGTTCAGGTGGAGGTGCACCCGGGTCCGCAGGACCGGATCCTCGACGCGCTTCGGCAGGTAGTCGTCGGCGCCGGCGTCCAGGCTGCGCTGGAAGGCATCCCCCTTAAGGTCCGTGAGCATCAGGATCGCGATGTCCCGGGTGGCCGGATCCGCCTTCAGCTCCTGGCAGAGGGCGAAGCCGTCCTTGCCGGGCATCACCACGTCCAGCAGCAGCAGCTGGGGCAGCCGCTCCGCGAGGTAGGCCTCGGCTTCCGCCGCCGATCCCACGGCGGCGATCTCGCCCATCTCCGCCCCCAGCCGCATGGCGATCAATCGCCGGTGGATGGCCAGGTCATCGACGATCAGGATCCTCGGGCCACGGGATTGCGCCAACTCCGACCTCCAGGAAGGGGCTGACTGAAGCTTATCCGGCGCCCCGGGATTGGGAAGGCCCGCCACCCTTCCCCTGTACCCGCGACAGCCCGCGGGCGCCGCGATACCATGGTGGGTTGCAGGCAGGCCCCCCCGGGCGACGGACCGTTGTGGTTGCGCGCGAGCGCCGGCGAGGCCGATGACACCCTGCCTGCCCAAGAGGACTTGCGTGACGGATCCAGCACTCATTCGGAATTTCTCGATCATCGCCCACATCGACCACGGCAAGTCCACGCTCGCCGACCGCCTGCTCGAGCTGACCAAGACGGTGGCCCTGCGCGACATGCACGAGCAGCTGCTGGACGACATGGAGCTGGAGCGGGAGCGGGGGATCACCATCAAAGCCCACGCCGTCACCCTCAAGTACGCGGCGGCCGATGGCCGGACCTACACGCTCAACCTGATCGACACCCCGGGCCACGTCGATTTCACCTACGAGGTCAGCCGCAGCCTGGCGGCCTGCGAGGGCGCGATCCTGGTGGTGGACTCCACCCAGGGCGTCGAGGCGCAGACCCTCGCCAACACCTACCTGGCCCTGGAGAACGAGCTCGAGGTGTTCCCGGTCCTCAACAAGACCGACCTCCCCAGCTCCGATCCGGCGCGGGTCCTGGAGCAGATCGACACGGTCATCGGGCTGGTGGACACCGCCCACGCGGTGAACGTCAGCGCCAAGACCGGGCTCAACTGCGAGGCGGTGCTCGAGCGGATCGTCGCGTGCATCCCACCGCCCCAGGGCGACCCAGCGGCTCCCCTGCAGGCCCTGGTGTTCGACTGCTACTACGACCCCTACCGCGGCGTGGTGAGCCTGGTGCGGGTGGTCAACGGCACCCTGAAGCCCGGGGAGACGGTGCGCTTCATGGCCACCGGCAGCGAGTACCGGGTGGACGAGGTCGGCGTCTTCGACCCGAAGATGGACCGGGCCGCCGAGCTTTCCGTGGGCGAGGTCGGCTACCTGATCGCGAGCATCAAGCAGCTGGCCGACGTCAAGGTGGGCGACACCGTCACCCACGCGCTCACCCACAACACCCGGCCGGCCACGGAGATGCTCAAGGGGTTCAAGGAGATCCAGCCGGTGGTGTTCGCCGGGATCTTTCCCACCAACTCCGACGACTTCGAGAACCTGCGCAACGCCATGGAGAAGCTGCGCCTGAACGACAGCAGCTTCACCTACGAGCCCGAGACCAGCCAGGCCCTCGGCTTCGGCTTCCGCTGCGGGTTCCTCGGGCTCCTGCACATGGAGATCGTGCAGGAGCGGCTGGAGCGCGAATTCGACCTGGACCTGATCACCACCGCGCCGAGCGTGCGCTACAAGGTGCACCTCACCGACGACACCCTGGTGGAGATCGACAACCCCTCGCGGCTGCCGGTGCTGAACAAGATCGCCCGGATCGAGGAGCCGTTCATCGAGGCCACGATCCTCACCCGCACCGATTTCGTCGGCGCCCTGCTCAAACTCTGCGAGGAGCGCCGCGGCCTGCAGCAGAAGCTCGAGTACGTGGCCAGCGACCGGGTGATGATCGTCTACGACCTGCCCCTGAACGAGGTGGTGCTGGACTTCTACGACAAGCTGAAGAGCCTGTCCAAGGGCTACGCCAGCTTCGACTACCACATGAAGGACTACCGGGAGTCGGACCTGGTGAAGCTGGACATCCTGGTGAACGGGGACCCGGTGGACGCCCTGGCGCTGCTGGTGCACAAGTCGAAGAGCCAGAGCCTCGGCCTGTCGCTCTGCCAGAAGATGAAGGAGGTCATCCCCCAGCAGCTGTTCGACGTCGCCATCCAGGCCGCGATCGGCAGCAAGATCATCGCCCGCACCAACGTCAAGGCCCGGCGCAAGGACGTGCTGGCCAAGTGCTACGGCGGCGACGTCAGCCGGAAGAAAAAGCTCCTCGCCAAGCAGAAGGAAGGCAAGAAGCGGATGAAGTCCATCGGCAGCGTGGAGATCCCGCAGGAGGCCTTCCTGGCGATCCTGAAGGTGGAGAACTGACCCGATGCGCCAGCCGACCCTCAGCATGGAAGGACAGGAGCCCGCCGCCCCGACCGGATCCTACGTGCTGAAGCAGTCCACCAAGGTCGGCCTGATCGTGCTGCTGCTGGGCATGCTCTGGGCGCGCCTGATGCTGCGGCGCCGTTCCCAGGACCGGATCTGCAGCCACTGCGGCCACCGCAACCCACGGCACATCTCCAACTGCTCCAAGTGCTCCGCCCCCCTGTTCGGATCCTGAAGCGATACGGATTCCGGCCAACCCTGGGCGCTGGGCTCCGAGCACAGCGCAGCGGTGACCTCACCGAGTGCCGGAAGCCCAGGCCCGGCCCCGCCGGGTCCGGGCGCGGGGCGTGGGGTCCGAGCGCGGCGCAGCGGAGCGGTGACCCCACCGAGGATCAGAACTCGATGCTCATCTCCTCCTCCGCCGCGAGGTCGTTGTCGACACCGAGCACGGCGCAGGTGGCGCTGTACATCTGCAGCACGGCCGCCTTGCGGTTGCTGAGCGAGGTCAGGAGGTCGCGGACCCGCTGGACTTCGGAGGCGATCGTGTTGTTGATCTGTTCGACCTCCTCGCGGCAGCGGTCGCGGGTCGTTTCGTAGAAGGCCTGCTGGTCCTTGCTGAGATCCATGGGGGGCTCCGTGGTTGGAAACGGTGGAAGGGATGAATGGCGACCAGGGTACCGGATCCCCGGATCGCCTCAGTGCAGGGTGAGGGCGAACCAGATCAGTCCGGCGATGAGCACGAGCAGGAAGACGACGACCGGAAGGACCCACCCCGGCCTGGACGGGGAACCCACCTCCAGGCGGGGCAGGGAGACCTGGGAATGGGCGGTGTTTCGGACCCGGCGGACCTCCGCGGCGGTGGGAAGGTCGTCGAGCATGCGCGCGGCGCTCTGCGGAGGCGGCGGCAGAGGCTGGGGCCGGCCCTTGCACTGGAAGCGAAGGCCCATGACCTGCTCGACCTGCTCCTTCGTCCCCCGGAGCAGGGCATTGACGTACTCCGCCACGTCGTGCTCGGAGGGCTCTCCGCCCTGCCGCGCCAGGAGTTCCCGCAGGTCGCGGTCCATCAGCCGGGCCGAGGCGTAGCGCTGTTCCACGCTCTTGGTCAGGGCCTTGTTGAGGATGCCCACCATCTCGTCGGAGACCAGCGGGTTGAAGGCCTTCACATCGGCCACCCGGCCGAGACGCACCTTCTCCAGCACGCCCAGTTCGCTGTCGGCCTGGAAGCAGCGCTCGCCGGTGAGCAGTTCGAACAGCACCAGGCCGAGGGAGTAGATGTCCGATCGCGCGTCCAGCGGCTGCCCCAGCGCCTGCTCCGGGCTCATGTAGAGCAGCTTGCCCTTGAGCGCGCCGGCCATGGTCTGGGTGCTCTTGGTGGCCGCCTTGGCGATGCCGAAGTCCACCAGCTTCACCGCACCCTCGCCGCTCAGCAGGATGTTCTGGGGGCTGATGTCGCGGTGGACCAGCTTCAGCTCCTTGTCGTTCATCCCGCGCTTGCGATGGGCGTAATCGAGGGCCTGCGCGACCTTGGCCGCGACGTAGGCGGCGACCTGCTCAGGGAAGGGCAGCTGGTACTCCCGCACCCGCCTCAGCAGGCTGCGCAGGTCGCGCCCGTCCACGTACTCCATGGCGATGTAGTAGGCACCGCTGGCCTTGCCCAGGTCGAAGATCTGGACGATGTTCGGGTGGGTCAGCTGGGCGGCCAGCTTGGCCTCGTCGATGAACATCGTGACGAACTCGTCGTTGTCCGACAGGTGCGGAAGGATCCGCTTGATCGCGACGATCTTCTGGAAGTTGTGGACGCCGCGCTGCTTGGCCTTGAACAGCTCGGCCATGCCGCCGACGGCGATCTTCTCCAGGAGGTAGTAGTTGCCGAATTCCTCGTAGCCCGAGCCGGAGGTGTCCCCGGCGGAGGGGAATCCCGGGGCCGCAGCCGGCTCCGGCAGGGGCGCCGTGCCGGGTGGACGGGAGCTTTCGAGGCCATCGAAGGGGTCCGCCACCCCAGGAATCCCGCTGAGCGTGAATTCCTCGCCATCGACCGCCGCGGTGGCGGGCGGGGCTGCGTCCAGGTCCTGCAGGACGCCTCCGAAAATGTCGTTCGCCTCGAGCGGGCGGGTCGGCGTGGGGGCGGCAGGCCCCGCGCCGGCTGGCACCGCGCCGGCATGCACCGCACCGGCAGGTCTGGGGGGCACACTGGCCGGTGCTGGGGGCCGTCCCTGCGGCGCGAGCTGGCCCACGGCGGGGATCGGTGCGGTG
Organism: Holophagales bacterium; assembly: GCA_041908165.1. GTDB lineage: Bacteria > Acidobacteriota > Holophagae > Holophagales > Holophagaceae > JACQZU01. The sequence goes on from JAYRFV010000186.1 coordinate 34,928, forward strand.
GAGGTCTTCGGGAAGGAAGGAATGGGGGCGGTCGGGATGCGCGGCGCGGTCGGGATCGGAGAGGAGGGCACCCGGGGAAGGGCCGGGATCGGCGAGGTCGGCCTCCGCGGCTGAGGCGGGCCGTCGAGGTCGGCCAGGATGTCGCCGAAGATGTCCTCCGTGTCGAGCTTGTCCTTGACCGGCCGCGGGCGGAAGGGACGCAGGGCCGGCGGCCAGGTCTGCACAGGGTCCTGCCGGCCCAGGACGCCCTGCAGCGGCAGCGGAACCGACAGGTCCGGATCCTTGAGGTCCTGGATCACCAGCACCGGCAGGTCCGGCTTGGTCCGCCGGAGGTCCGCCGCGAGATCGAAGCTGGAGGCGCCGTGCCGGCTCGGGTCCAGGAGCAGCAGGTCGGGTACCGGTTCCTGGCCCACCGAATAGCGGGCTTCGGACTGGGTCATCCAGCGGACCTCCCAGCCCTCCTGCTCCAAGGCTGAAGCGAGCCCCGGCGTCTTCAGGGGCTCGCCATCCACGATCAGCAGCAGGGGCCTTGGCATCCGGATTTCTTGTCGGCGAAAACACAAGTCTAGGCGGCTCGGGGGCCGGATGGGAAGGCACCGCTGGAAAATGCGTGCTCGCGCCCTTCGGGGGAAGCCGCTATGCTGTTCCTTCGGTCTTTCCACGCCCGGCGTGGGGAGGCGAATCCACGGGGAAGGGGGTGAATCCATATGCCGCTGGTCAAGATCAAGGAAGACGAGACCTTCGAGAACGCGCTGCGCCGGTTCAAGCGCAAGTGCGAGAAGTCCGGCATCATGAGCGAACTCAAGAAGCGCCAGCACTACGAGAAGCCGAGTGCGAAGCGCAAGCGGAAGATGCTCGCCGCCCGTAAGAAGACGCTGAAGCGCCTCGCCCAGGAACGCAGGATGATGGGCGGTTGAGGGCTGCGCCTTCGACCCGGTCGTCCACCAAGACCCGAAGGCCCGTCTCGACGGGCCTTCTTCATGTCCCCAGGCCATGAACCCGCACGAACCGCCCTTTGCCGAGGAACTCTCGGCGCTCGATTTCCCGCTGCTCCGGGACCTCGTCGCTTCCTTCACCCGCACGGCCGTGGGCCGCAAGGCCATCGGGGGCATGCACCCCCTCGACGGCCGCGCGCCGCTGCGGCGCCTGCGCCAGCTCGAGCTGGACCCGACCTGGAGCCAGCGTCCCGGAGCCCTTCCGGTCCGCGCCTTCGACGAGGCCTTCGAGGAGCTGCTCAGTCCCGCCGGCTGGCTCGCTCCGGAACACTGGCGGCAGCTGCGGGAAGGCCTCCGGGACCTGGCCCAGCTGCAGGCCGCGGTGGCGGCGGCCTCCTGGCCGGAGGACCGGCCGGTGCCGCAGGGCGTGGAACCGGGCATCGACCGTCTGGAGGTCACCGCGGCGGTGCTGCCCGACCCCGGGCCCCTTGCGGAGCGGATCGCCCGGATCTTCAATGCGGAGGGCGAGCTTGAGCCGGCGCGGGTGCCCGGCCTGGCCGACCTGCACCACGCCCGCCAGCGGGCCCTCCAGGCGGTCCAGGCCAGGCTGCAGAAGCTGCTGAGGACGGTGCCCGACGCCTTCATGGAGACCAACCTGGTCGAGCGCAACGGCCGCTTCTGCCTGCCGGTGCGCCTCGACCGCAAGGGTCTGGTGGCCGGGCTGGTGCTCGACCACAGCTCCAGCGGCGCGACCGTGTTCATGGAGCCCTTCGATGCAGTCCCGCTGAACAACGACTACGTGGAGGCGGACCAGGCCTATGCCCAGGCGGTGCTCGCCTTCCTCCGGCGGCTGCTGGAGGAGCTGCGCGGGCGGCGGGACGACTTCACCCGCTGGAGGGTGTTCCAGGGAGAGGTGGACGAGGTGCTGGCGCTGCTCCGCTGGCGCAGCCTGTGCGAGGGCACCCTGGCGGAGTCCGGGGGCAGCCGCATCGACCTGCGCAGCGCCCGCCACCCGCTGCTGCTCGCCGGCGTCCGCTCCGCCCTTGGGCTCGAGGACCTGGGCCACGAGGCGGTGCCGCTCACCCTGGAACTGTCGCGGGGACGGTCGAGCCTGGTCATCTCCGGCTCGAACACCGGCGGCAAGACGGTGGTGCTGAAGACCGTCGGCCTGCTGACCGCCTTCGCGTCCGCCGGCTGCGCGGTGCCCGCGGAGGAGGGAACCTGCCTGCCGGCCCTGACCACCCTGCACGCCGACATCGGCGACCACCAGACCCTTGCCGGCAGCCTGTCCACCTTCAGCTCGCACATCCTCCACCTGAAGCGGATCCTCGACGAGGCCCGGCAGGGCGGCATCGTCCTCCTGGACGAACTGGGCACGGGCACGGATCCGAAGGAGGGCGCGGCCCTCGGCATCGCCGTGCTGGAGGCGCTCTCCCGCCGCGGCTGCTGGGTCCTCTGCTCCACGCACCTGGGCGAGATCACCCAGTTCGCCCTGCAGCGGCCAGAATTCACCAACGCCTCCGTCCAGTTCGACGAGGCCCGCCTGGCACCCACCTACCGCCTGCTGATGGGGCTGCCCGGCCAGAGCCGCGCGCTCTCCATCGCCGCCCGCCTGGGCCTGCCGCGCCGCCTCCTGGACCGCGCTGAGCGCGTGCTGGGCCGCCGCGAGCTGGACTGGAGGGAATTCCTCCGGAAGCTGGAGGCCGACCGGGTCCGCCTGCTGGAGCAGGAGGAGGCGCTCAAGCTCCGGGAAGCCCGGATCGAGAAGGACCGGGAGATCCTGGCCCGGCGCGAGGCCCAGCTGCGCGAGGACCAGGAGCGACTGCTCCGGCAGGGCGAGGAGAAGGTGCAGCGGGTGCTGGGGTTCGTGGAGCACGAGGGCAAGCGGCTGGTGAAGGAGCTGAAGGCGAAGGAGAAGCAGGCCCAGCTCGCCGCCGACCGCGTCGCTGCCGACCGCGTCGGCTCGGAGGCGCACGCGAGGATGAAGCAGATGTCCCGGATCGCCGGGGCCGAATTGGCGGCCCTCGCCCCCCGCCGCCCCGCGGCCGCCGCCCCGGCCGACCTTTGCGAAGGCACCTGGGCGCGCCACGCGGGCCTCAGGGTGGAGGGCCGGATCGTCAGTCTGCGCGGGGAACGGGCGGTGCTCGAGACCGCCCACGGCCGCCGGCTGGAGGCGCGCAGGGACGAACTCCAGCCCGCCGCCGGCAGCCCGGAGCCCCGGCGGGGAGGTCGGGTCCGCTTCAAGCCCCAGGACCTGCCGGTGGAATCCGAAATCAACCTGATCGGCCGGGCCTCCGACGACATCGACACGGAGGTCCACCGGTTCGTGGAAAGCGCCCTGGCCGCGGGCCAGCGCTTCATCAGGATCGTCCACGGCCACGGCACAGGAAAACTGAAATCGGCCGTTCGGGAAGCCCTCAGGGGGCACCCCGCCATCGCTTCAGTCGAGGACGCCCCGCAGGCCCAGGGCGGCGCGGGGGCGACGGTCATCACCTTGCGGTGAAATGGCCTACCCCGGGTAGGGTCTAGGCGGCCCGACCGGAATAAGGCTCAATCGCTGGATGGCCCGCATCGAACTGCCTCCCATCGCCCTTCCCGTCCCGGCCGAGCGCCTGTACGGATTCCTGGCGGACCTGTCCAGCCACGGCCGGTTCCTGGAGCCGGACGCCCAGAACTTCCGCGGCGACGCCGACAGCCACGGCTACGTCCTCGACATCATGGGCATGAAGGTGGGCCTGGACATGGTCGTCCACGAGCGGGTCGAACCGTCGAGGGTGGTGCTCGCCGCAGGATCCCGCAAGATCTTCGAGCAGAAGCTGAGCTTCGCCATCGCCCCGCATCCCGAAGGCTGCACGCTCCAGATCAGCGACGAGGCCGACATCCCCGCCATGATGGCGATGATGGGGGCGGACAAGCTGCTGAAGGGGCAGCTCGAGCGGTCCCTGCAGAAGATCGAGGCTCTGGTGAAGGAGGGGGCGATCTGATCGCCTCTCCAAGGCTCAGCGCAGGCTGAGGTCGAAGGGCATGCGCGCGTAGATGCCCATCGGATCGTTCAGGGAGCCCAGCAGGCGCAGCTGGTGCTCGACGTCGTCCTTGAGCTGCCCCCAGGGGCCTAGGCGGGAGGCCATCGGCCGGCGCTTCCCGCCGCCGAGGGATTCGAGGATCTTCTCGATCGGCTTCTTGGCCGCAGCCGGAGGATCGACCCGGTAGTCGCCCTCGACCTTGGCCATCCGCGCAGCGTGGCGGATGGCGTCCTGGAGGCCGCCCAGTTCGTCCACGAGCTTGAGCTTGAGGGCCTCCTGGCCGCTCCAGACCCTGCCCTGGGCGATTTCGTGGACCGCATCCTTCGGCAGCTTGCGGCTCTCCGAAACCTTGGTCAGGAACTGGTCGTAGATGTGGTCGACGAGCGACTGGATGCGCGCGATCTCGGCCTCGGTCTTGGGCCGGGACAGGCTGGCCATGTTGCCCATCCGGGCGGTCAGCACCTGGTCGAAGGTGATGCCGTGCTCGTTGGCGAGCTTCTTCATGTTCGGCAGCAGCCCGAACACGCCGATGCTTCCGGTGATAGTGGTGGGCTCGGCGAAGATCCGGTCGCCGTAGGTGCTGATCCAGTAGCCGCCGCTGGCGGCCAGGTGGCCCATGCTCACCACCACCGGCTTCTCCTTCCGGGTGAGGATCACTTCGCGCTGGATCACCTCCGAGGCCGAGGCCGAGCCGCCGGGGCTGTTGACCCGCAGCACCACTGCCTTGATCGCCTTGTCCATGCGCAGGCGGCGCAGTTCCTTGCTGAGCTTGTCGCCGCCGATCAGGCCGGGCCCGCCGTCGCCGTCGACGATCTCGCCTTCGGCGTAGAGGATGGCGATCCGGTTCTTCCCCTTCTGGGGATCGAAGGGCACCTGCACGTAGGCGGCCAGCTCGATCTGCGGGAAGTCCCGGTCCTTGTCCTGCTTCCCGCTGAGGCGCTTCAGCTCGGCGAGCACGTCGTCGTAGGGCGAGACCTTGTCCACCAGCCCGGCCTGCTTGGCCTCGGCGGCCATCAGGATGGCCTGCTCGTCGGCGACCTTCTGGATCGCCTCGGGAGCGAGCTTGCGGTCGGCGGCCACGGTGGCCTTCCACTCGCCCCAGATGTCGCCCAGCAGCTTCTGGGACTGCTCCCGGGCAGGCTCGCTCATCCGGTCCAGGATGTAGGGTTCCACCGCGCTCTTGTACTTGCCGACCTTGGTCACCTGGACCTCGATGCCGTACTTCCTGAAGGCCTCGCCGAAGAACATCGGCTCGGAGCTGAGGCCGGAGATGTCGACAGCACCGAAGGGGTTGACGGTCAGGCCGCCGAGGCCGGCGCACAGGTAGAATTCGCGCTTGCTCCAGCCCTGGTTGTAGGAGAGCACCGGCTTTCCGCTCTCCTTCTTGAACCGGTGGAGGGCCTCCCGGAGCTCCTTCAGAGCCGCCGGACCGCCGCTGTACCCGCCGCTGCGGATGTTCCCGGTGAGGTAGAGGGCGGCGATGCGCGGGTCCTTGGCGGCCCGGTCGAGGGCGAGGATGGCCGTGCGCAGCGGCAGTCCGTCGCTATCGCCGCCCTGCAGGGCGTTCTGGAGGGCCTCCCCGGGGCCGGGTTCCTGGACGGAATCGGGAAGCGTGGTGGACAGGTCGAACACCAGGATCGACTTGTCGGGCACGGTCGGCTTCGAGGAGCCCATCGCCGCGAAGGCCATCAGCAGGGCCAGGCCCAGGCCCGCGAACACGAACAGCGCGACCAGGCTGGCAAAGAAGGATTTGAAGAAGTTCTTCATCGGGGGCTCCTGCGCTGGCTCCAGGATCTCATGCCTTTCCGGGCTTCAGCCGCCCGGCGCAAGAAAGGAAGGCGGCCAGCGCCGAACGGAGCAAGTCCCGGGTTCGCGGGTCCTCCGGCCCGCCACCCGGCCCCAGGGACTGGTCCGCGTGGGGGACGGTGACCGACCGGGGCAGCACGATCGCCCCCACATTGGCGAGGGTGAGGCGCCAGGGCACCAGGACGCGCGCTCCGCCCAGGGCGCCCGGAGAGCAGGCGCAGAGGAGCACCGGCAACCCGTCCCAGGGGTTCGGCGCCTGCACCGACAGCCAGTCCACGACGTTCTTCAGGTGCCCGGGGATGCCGGCGTTGTATTCCGGGCTGACGATCACCAGTCCCTGCGCGGACCGCATCTCCCCGGCCAGGGCGGGAACCGCCCCGGGAGGCTCCGCCCCCTCCTCGAGGAGCGGCCACCGTAGCGCCTCGCCCGCCCAGGCGGAGGTCCGGTGCCCCTCCGCTTCCAGCACCTGTCCCAGGTGCTGCAGGAAGCGGCCATTCAAGGATCCGGGGCGGAGACTGCCCCCCACCAGCAGGATGTCCACGGTGCCTCCCCAAAATCCGACTGGAATAGTAAACTACTCCTGCGAATGAGAGAGGATCTCAGAATGGGCAACTACCCCGAAGAAATGGTCGCCCCGATGCGGGCCGAACTGACCCAGGCGGGCTTCCGCCACCTCATGGACCCGGCCCAGGTGGACGCGGCCCTGACCCGGCCGGGCCTGACCCTGCTGCTGGTGAATTCCGTCTGCGGCTGCGCCGCCGCCGGCGCCCGGCCCGGCGTGGTCCAGGCCTTGAAGGCGGGCCTCGCCTTCGACCAGTTGGTGACCGTGTTCGCCGGCATGGAGAAGGAAGCCACCCAGCAGGCCCGCGAGTACTTCGAGGGCGCCATGCCCACCAGCCCCCAGGCCGCCATCCTCAAGGACGGCCAGCTGGTGGACCTGCTCCAGCGGCAATCGTTCCTGGACCGCTCGCCGGAGGAGATCGCCGCGCGCCTGCAGGCCGGCTATGCCAAGGCCCTGGCGACGCCCTGAACACCGGCCCTCAGCCGATCAGCCCGAGCGACCGCCGAACCTGCAGGCGTTCCGCCTCGTGCCTCTGGACCACCTTGGGCACCTCCGAGAGCCAGAGGCTGGCGAGCCGCCCCAGCGGGATCCGCCGCCCCTGGGAGTCGGGCTCCGCCTCCAAGGCGACTTGAGGTAGGCCCTGCCCTGAAGGGTCGTTCGGTGTCATGAAGTGGATCCTCGGCCAGCGGAATTGCAATCTCCCTGCCGGGCGCGGTCCCGGAGGCGTGGCATAGTTCAGGCATGCGCTGCGCGCTGCTGTTCCTCGCCTGCCTGGCGCTGCCCCTGCCCGCGCAGGCCCCGGCCATGGCCCAGGAGGGGGACAATCCTCCGTCCGTGCTGGCCTTTCCCATCCGGATCGACCTCGCCGCCGTGTTCGCCGAAGCCGATCGCACCGCGCCACGCCGCCCGGCCGGGACGGGCGCCTGGACGCGGCTGGCCGAGGGCCCGAAGGACGCGGCCTTCCGCTTCGACCTGGTCCGCGAACCGCTGCGCTTCTCGCTGCGCGAGAACACCCTGCTCCTGCGCACCGAGGCCCGGTACTGGCTCGAGGTCGGCGCCTGGATGGCCGGCAGCTGGTACCAGGCGGTGGGCTCCTGCGGCCGGGGCAAGGAGCCCCTGCGGAGGGTGCTGCTGACCCTCCGCAGCGAGTTCGGCCTGACCCCGGACTGGGGGCTCCAGCTGCGCACCTGGCCGGAGGATCCCCAGGCCCTGGATCCCTGCCTGGTGACCTTCCTCGGCTACGACATCACCGACCGGGTGGTGCTCGGGATGAAGGCCGAGATGGTCAAGGCCCTGCAGGGAGTGGAGCGACAGGTCGAGGAATCCTCGGCGCTCCGCCAGCAGGCGGAGCGGATCTGGAGGGCGGCCCAGGAGCCGATCGAGATCGCACCCGGCATCCACCTTGCGCTGAACCCGGAGCAGGTCCGCCTCGCTCCCTGGCGCAGCGAAGGCAAGGTGCTGGTGCTCACCCCGGAGCTGCGGGCCCGGCCGGTGCTCACCCTGGGGGACCGCCCCGCGGCCGGGACCCTGCCGCTGCCCCGGCTGGAGACCGGCGTGACGGTCGCTCCCGGCTTCCACGTCCGGCTGGACCTGGACCTTCCCTTCCTGGAGGCCACCCGCCAACTGCAGGCGCAGATGGTCGGCCGGACCTTCGACACGGACAAGGGCAGCTTCTCCGTCCTCGATGCCGCCGTCGGCGGCGAGGGGGGGCGCGCGATCCTGCAGGTCAAGGTCAAGGGCCGGGTCGAAGGCACGCTCAGCCTGACAGGCCGGCCGGTGTTCGACGAGGCCCGGGGGACGCTCCGCCTGGACGAACTTGACTACACCCTGGAGACCCGCAGCTGGATCACCCGCGCAGGGGAGTGGCTGCTCCGCTCCAGCCTGCGCCGGACCTTGCAGGCCCAGGCGGACTGGTTCGTGCAGCGGAGCTTCGCCGAGATCCGCAGCCAGCTCGAGCAGAACCTGAACTGCGACCTGCTCCCCGGGGTGGCGCTCAAGGGGACGCTGGGTGCGCTCCGGCTCGGGCAGCCCCGGATCCTGCAGGACCGGTTCCGCATCGATGCCCAGCTCGAGGGCCAGGCAGGCCTGGAGGTCAGGAACCTCGCGGACAGGCTGCGCGCCAGCCGCTGAGACCCGCCTGAATCAGTGGTGGCCACCCTCGGCAGGAGCCGAGGGCTTGCCGAGGTACTCGACCTTCCGGCCCGCGAACAGCAGGCTGAATCCGAAGACGCCCATCGCCAGCAGTTCAACCCAGTCGACCACCACCAGCAGGCGGGCCATGGACGGCGCGGCGTGGCTGCCGAATCCCATCAGCATCGCGAAGCCGCCCAATCCGGCGAGGGTCCAGCCCCAGAACAGGTGGAAGGCCGGCTTCTGCACCACCTCCGCGGGCAGGAATCCGTGCGGCGCCCGCTGCTCCTCGAGCTGCTGGACGCCCTGGAACACCAGCACGGCCGCGATCCCGTAGTGCAGCACATAGAAAAGGACCGGCGCTTCCTGCAGCAGGTGGTTCATGGTGATCTCCAGGTCTTCCAGCATGAACCAGCAGGGCCCCTTCGCCCAGGGGGTCGACCGGGAGGAGAAAATTCAATCAATCGCTTGATTAATTTGGACGACCCGTGTTAATCAATTGATTGATTGAAACAGGGAGGGCCCATGGCCGAGGATTCCCCGGAGCAACTGGACACCCGCACCCGCCTGCTCGAGGCCGGCATCCTCTGCTTCGCCCAGAAGGGCTTCGAGGGCGTCGGGATCCGCGAGATCGCGCAGCTGGCCCAGGCCAACAGCGCCCTGGTGCAGTACCACTTCGGCGGCAAGGAGGGGCTCTACCTCGCGACCCTGCGGCACGTCTTCGAACTCGGCGCCCACCGGGTGGACGACCTGCCTCCACCCCCGGCGCCCGGCGACCCGGAGGCGCGCCCCCGGGCGATCGCGGCGATCCGCGCCCACGTCGCCTCCTTCCTCCGCGACTGCCTGTGCGGATGCAAGTTCGGCGGGGCCTTCTCCGAGCAGCTCGAGCGGGCGGCCCTGCTGCTCTGGAACCGGGAGATCCAGTCGCCGCAGCCCTCCACCCGCGACTTCATCCGCGAGGCGATCCGCCCCTACATCCACCACCTGGTGGGCTGCCTGAAGGTGCTTCGCCCGGACCTGGACGAGGAGGGCCTGCTGCGCATGGACATGAGCATCCACGCCCAGCTGGCCTACCTGCACAACCACACGGAGCTGATCGGGCTGATCCGGGGAAGGGCCTTCGAGGCCTCGGACTTCCCCAGCCTGCTCGACCATTTCACCACCTTCAGCCTGCGCGGGCTGGGGCTTTCCGATTCAGAAATCCTCGCAGGAGCCTGACCCATGATCCCCTTCCCTCCCGCCGCCGTGCAGGAAGCCCCCGCGCCGGCCCCCCTCTCCCTGGACATCGCCGGCGCCCTGGCCCGCGCCAAGGCCGAGAACGCCATGATCCGCGCCGCCCGCGCCCGGGTCGACGAGCGCCGCGGCCTCATCACCAGCGTCCGCGCCGATGCCCTGCCGCAGGTGACGATGCTCAACGACTTCACCCGGGTGCGCGACGTTTCCATCCTCAACAGCGGCTTCGGGGAGAGCGCCGCCCTGTTCGGCCTCAAGCCGGAGTCCCTGGTCGGTGCCCGCAACGCCTACACCAGCCGGCTGGACCTGACCCAGCCGCTGTTCTACTGGGGCAAGATCGGCACCGCCATCGACATCGCCGAGATGGGCGCC
>JAYRFV010000187.1:0-6104 GCA_041908165.1 Holophagales bacterium
GCCGGGATGGCGATGGCGGCGATGATGCCGATGATCGCGAGGACGAGCAGAAGCTCGATGAGGGTGAAGCCGGACTGTTTCTTCATGGGCGCCTCCTAAGTGAATTGGCCAAGGCCCAGCGTATCGAATTCCATGCCAGATTGCGAAGGAAAGGAAATCAAGGCGAAAGGGCTCCCAGGGAGTGGAAGTCGACAGTTCCTCGGGACCGCCCCAGGGGTGAGGTGCCCCATGGCGTCCAGGAGGGTGACGCAGAAGGTCAGGCGAACTTCCGGGCCGGGACCGATCCACCCGGTCGTCCGTACGGTGTCCTGGGAGCGGGGCGCTAGACTGCAGCATCCCGCCCTGCGCTGGGCGGCCCGGGAGGCGCTCGGAATGATCGGGGACCGCAGGGTGGTGGTGGTGATGCCCGCCTACAACGCCGAGCGGACCCTGGAGCGGACCTGCGCCGAGGTCCAGGCGCAGGGGGTGGTGGACCTGATCATCGTCGTGGACGATGCCAGCCACGACGCCACCGCCGCCCTCGCCCGGTCGCTGCCGGGGGTGATGACCCACGCCCACCCGGCGAACCGCGGCTACGGCGGCAACCAGAAGACCTGCTACCGGCTGGCCCTGGACCAGGGGGCGGACATCGTCCTGATGGTGCACCCGGACTACCAGTACACGCCGAAGCTGATTCCGGCCATGGCCGGGCTGGTCGCCAGCGGCCTGTTCCCCTGCGTCCTGGGGTCGCGGATCCTCGGCGGCCGGGCGGTGGCCGAGGGCATGCCGCGCTGGAAGTACCTGGCCAACCGCGCTCTGACCCTGGTGGAGAACCTCCTCCTGGGGTCCAAGCTGTCCGAGTTCCACACCGGCTACCGCGCCTTCTCCCGCGCCCTGCTGGAGAGCCTGGACCTGGAGGCCTGCAGCGACGACTTCGTCTTCGACAACCAGGTCCTCGCCCAGATCCACTGGCGCGGCCAGGCCATCGGCGAGATCAGCTGCCCGACCCGCTACTTCCCCGAGGCCTCCAGCATCAATTTCCGCCGCAGCGTGACCTACGGCCTCGGCTGCCTGGCCACCGGCCTCGCCTTCCGGCTGGCGCGCTGGGGGCTGGTCCGCAGCCGCCACTTCCCCGCCCGGACCCATGCCCACCCCCGCTGAGTTCCCAGCCCCCCGCCGGCCGGACTGGCTGGTCGCGGGCCTGCTGGCGGCGGCGGTCCTGGCGGTGTTCGCGCAGTCCGCAGCCCACGGCTACATCGGCCTCGACGACCCGCGGCGGGTGGCGGAGAACCCGCACGTCCTGGGCGGACTCACCTGGGAGAACCTGCGCTGGGCCTTCACCAGCCGCGACCTCGCCGACAGCTACCCGCTCACCTGGCTGTCCTTCCAGGCCGTCGCCCAGCTGTTCGGGCCGGCCGCCGGGCCCCAGCACCTGGCCAACGTCCTCCTGCACCTTGCCAACACCCTGCTCCTCAACCACCTGCTGCGCGCCGCCACCGGCCGGCGCGGACCGAGCGCGGTGGTGGCCGCCCTGTTCGCCCTCCACCCGCTGCACGTGGAGAGCGTCGCCTGGGTCTCCGGGCGGAAGGACGTGCTCAGCACCCTGTTCTGGCTCCTGGCCCTGCGCGCCTACCTTGGTTACGTCCGCCGCCCGGGACTGCGCCGCTACCTTACGGTGGCCGCCGCCTTCGCCCTCGGCCTCCTTGCCAAGTCCATGCTGGTAACCCTGCCGTTCACGCTGCTCGTGCTGGACTTCTGGCCCCTGGACCGGAGCGGCGAAGCCCCGCCCGGCCTGGCCCGGTTCTCCGGGGTCCGCTGGCTGCTGATCGAGAAGCTGCCCCTCCTGGCCATCGCGGCCCTCGCCGGCCTGGGCAGCCTCGCCGCCCAGGCCGGCGTCGACGCGATATCCGGCTGGGAGGCGCTGCCGGCCAGCCTGCGCCTGGCCAACGCGGCCCTCGCCGCCGTCGCCTACCTGGGCAAGCTGGCGTGGCCCGTGGGACTGGCCGTGTTCTATCCGCATCCCGGCTATTCCCTGTCCATTCCGGCGGCGGCGGCGGCCATGGCGCTGCTGGCCCTGGTCAGCCTCGGCGCCTGGAGGCTCCGGCAGCGGCAGCCCTTCCTGCTGGCGGGCTGGCTCTGGTACCTCGTCACCCTCCTGCCGGTGATCGGCCTCGTGCAGATCGGCGCGCAATCGATGGCCGACCGCTACACCTACGTGGCGCTGATCGGCCCCTGCTGGGCGCTGGCCTGGGGCTGGGACCGCTGGAGCGCCAAGCTGCGGCCCGCGACCCGCTGGGCGCCCGTGGCGGCGGTCCTGGCCGTCTGCGGGGTCCTCGCCGGGCTGCAGACCGCCCGCTGGCGCGACACCGCGACCCTGTTCGAGCACGCCGCTCGGGTCGTGCCCCGGAACTGGCTCGCCCACATGGTGCTCGGCCGGCTGCACCTGCAGGAGCGGCGCTATCCAGCGGCGGTCGCCGCGTTCCGCGCCGCCGCGGCGGATGCCTCCGCGCTCGACGGCGTGCACGGCTACCTGGGCCTGGCCCTGGTCGGCGCCGGGCAGCACCGGGAGGCCCTGGCGGCCTTCCGCCGGGAGGCCTTCCGGAATCCCGGGGACCCGGCGGTGAACCTCTTCCAGGGCGTGCTGCTCGCGGCTGCGGGCCGATCCGGGGCCGCAGGGCCCTACCTGCTCCGGGCGGCCCGGGCGCGCGGCGGGAACCTGCTGCAGCTGCAGCAGGTCCCCCAGCAGGCGGAGGCCCTCCTGGTGCGGACCCGGAGCGCCCCGGCGGCGGGAGCCGGGCGTTGAAGCCGGGCCGCCCCGACCCTCCACAGGTCCGGGTGGAACCGCGTCCGGCCATCGTCCTCGTCCTGCTGACCCTGCTGGCCTACGGCCAGGTCGGGGGGTTCGGCTACGTGAACTTCGACGACCCCCTCGCGGTCAGCCGCAACCCCCAGGTGCTGGCGGGCCTCTCCGTCGACACCCTGCGCTGGGCCTTCTCCACCTTCCACCTGGGCAACTGGATCCCGCTCACCTGGCTCTCCCTCGCCGCCGACATCAGCCTGTTCGGCCCCGACCCGGGCGCGCAGCATCTGGTCAACCTGACCCTGCACGCGGCGGCCGCGGTGTTCCTCTACGCCTTCCTGGGCGCCTCGACCGGCCGCCCCGGCCGCAGCATGGCGGTGGCGGCGCTGTTCGCCATCCACCCGCTCCATGTCGAGAGCGTGGCCTGGATCTCGGAGCGCAAGGACGTGCTCAGCACCCTGTTCTGGTTCGCGGCGCTGGTCCAGTACCAGCGCTGGACGCGCCGCCCGGGCCCCGGTGGCCGCCTGGCGACCCTCGGGCTGTTCCTGCTCGGCCTGCTCTGCAAGCCGATGCTGGTGACCTTCCCGGCGACCCTCCTGCTCGTCGATGTCTGGCCCCTGGGCCGGCTGCGGTCCTTCGATCCCCGGGACCCGGCGACCCGCCGGCTGCTCCTGGAGAAGGTCCCCTTCCTCCTGCTTTCGCTCCCCTTCGCGGGCCTCGCCCTGGTGGCCCAGGGGCATTCCGGAGCGGTGGTGTCCCTGCAGGGTATCCCGGCCGTCGTGCGGCTGGGGCAGGCCGCGCTGGCCGCGGTGACCTACCTGGGGCAGATGCTCTGGCCGGTGCGGCTGGCGGTGTTCTACCCCTATCCGGCCACCCGGCCCCCGGCCTGGGCGGTGGCGGCAGCGGCGGCGGTGCTGCTCGCGATCACCGCGGCGGTGCTGCAGCGGCGGCACCGTCAGCCCTACCTGCTGGCGGGCTGGGCCTGGTACCTGGTCACGCTCCTGCCGGTGATCGGCCTGGTGCAGATCGGCTCCCAGGCCCACGCCGACCGCTACACCTACGTGCCGCTGGTGGGGGTGTTCGCCGCCCTCTGCTGGGCCCTGGCGGACCTGGCCGAGCGCGGGCGCCTGCCGCGGGCCCTGATGGCCGGAGCGGCGGCGACGGTGGTCCTGGTCCTGGCCGCGGCCACCCACCTGCAGGCCCGCCACTGGCGCGATTCGGAGGCCCTGTTCCGCCGCGCCGCCGCGGCCGTCGAGGGCAACGCCTGGGCCCACGAGAACCTCGGACACGTCCTCCTCCAGCAGGGCCGCCTCCAGGCCGCCGCCCAGGAGTTGCGGACCGCCCTCGCGCTGGCTCCGGATTCCTGGCGGGGACACCTGCTCCTGATCGATGCCCTGACCCGCCTCGGGCTGCACGAGGAGGCGCTCTACGGCATCGAGCGCGCCCGCCGCCTGCGGCCGGAGGCCGCGCTGCTCGACTACTACCGCGCCGGCCTGCTGGTTGCCTGCGGGAGGCGGGCGGAGGCGGTGCCGGCGCTGCAGCGGGTGCTGCAGTCCAGGCCCGGGCAGGTGCACGCGGACCCCAGGCTGGCCCAGGAGGCGCTGTTCGAATCACGGTTGCTGCTGGGCCGGACGCTGCTCGACCTGGGGCGGCCCGGGGAGGCGGTCGCGCCCTTCGAGGCAGCGCTCGCCCAGCGCCCCGGGTCCGAGCCCGCGCGCCAGGGGCTGGCGGAGGCGCGGCGACGCGCCGACTGACGGCCCCGCAGCCTCAGCGGAGCCCGTCGAGCAGTTCCCTCGCCCCGCGGTGCCTGGGGTCCAGGGCCAGGGCGGACTGGGCCGCCTGGCGGGCCTCCGCGGTCCGGCCCAGGTCGCGGAGGATCTGTCCGCGCCGCCAGTGCGCGGCGGGGTACCCGCCGGATCCCCCCTCGAGCGGTTCCGCGATCACCCGGTCCAGGCTGGCCAGGCCCTCGGTCCGGTGCAGGCCGGAGCGGGCGGCGATCTTGCCGAGCAGCAGCCGCAGCAGGCTGGGGGCGTCGGCAGTCGGCAGGGCCGCGACCGCCGCGGCCCAGGCCTCCTCCGGTGCGCCCGCCTCCAGCAGCGCGCCGCAGACCGCCTCGGTGCCCCTTCCGCTGCCCCGCTGGCCGGGGGCGAGCCGGCGCGCCTCCTCGGCCAGCCGGGCCTTCTGCGCGGCCTCGCCGAGGGCCTTGCGGGCGGCCGAGTCGGCCAGCGCCTCCAGGTAGGCGGCGACCACCTGCGGGTCCCCGGGCCCGCGCGCGAGCGCCACCTCGAAGCTGCGCGCGGCGGCCGGCCAATCGCCATCCAGGGAGCGCACGCTGCCGCGCAGGGTGGCGCCGAGGGCGGGGGCGCTGCGCTCCAGGGCCTGCGCGCAGGCGAGCGCCTTGCGGGTGGAACCGCCGAGCAGGCCGGGCAGCTGCTGGTAGGCCACGCCGAGGGTCATCCAGGCCATCCGCAGGGTCGGGTCGCGCTCGGTGGCGGTGCGCAGGTCCTCCATCGCCCCGGACACCTGGCGGAGGCTGCCGAGGTTGCGCTGCTGGACGGCGCTGCCGGCGCGGGCCAGGCCCCGGGCCAGCCAGGCATCGGCCAGGCCGCCGTTTATCTCGAGGGCGCGCTGGGCCAGGGCCGCCGCCTCGCCGAAGCGCATGAGGGCGGTGAGGCACTGGGACCGCACGGCCAGCGCGAGGGCGTCCCTCGGGTCGAGGGCGAGCCGCGCCTCGGCCTCGGCCAGGGCCTTCAGGTAGCGGCCGGCCTCCAGGTCGGCGCGCGGCGCGTAGCCGTGGGTTGCCGCGGCGAGGACCGCCGGGGCGAGGATCGCCGAGGTGGAACGGGGCAGGCGCATGGTCCCAGAACTGTAGCGCCCTTGGCGCCGGACCCGGGTCGCCGCAACCTCCCCGGGGAAGCGGACCTCCAGGAACGCATTGATGCCGTTGGGCTTGCCTCTCCGTCCGGCGTGGACGGCGAGGCTACCTTGGGTTAAGCTGGCCCCTTGCCTTGGGTCATCGGGCGGGGAGGTTTCGAGCATGCTCCTGAGCGGAAAGCGCGGCATGGTGGTCGGCGTGGCCAACAAGCGGTCGATCGCCTGGGCGATCGCCAAGAAGGCGGCGGACGAGGGCGCCCAGGTGGCGCTGAGCTACCAGAACGAGCGCCTCGGCGACAACGTCCGCGAACTGGCGCAGGAGATCAAGGACCCGCTGCTGGTGCAGATGGACGTGGGCTCGGACAGCCAGATCGTCATGGCCTTCGACAACATCCGCAAGCAGTGGGACCGGATCGACTTCCTGGTGCACGCCGTGGCCTACGCGCCGCGC
>JAYRFV010000188.1:0-22315 GCA_041908165.1 Holophagales bacterium
GGATTCAGCTGAGCGGTACTAATCGGTCCATCGACTTGATCTTTCATCAATAAATTGCATCCAATGCACGGTGCCTTTGATAGACTTCTGACGAAGCCACACGCTTCACCTCACCCTTCCTTGACAAAACAGAATCACGACTTCGTCGTGGCTATACCCCGGAGGTCACACCCGTTCCCATCCCGAACACGGCCGTTAAGCTCCGGAGGGCCGATGATACTGCCTCGCACAGAGGTGGGAAAGTAGGTCGCTGCGACGTTAATATCACACACGGGCCATCCCACACAGGATGGCCCGTTCCCGTTTCTGCAACAACAACCTCTCCCCACCCGACCCTGGACTTTCGCCGTGACCTCGAAACCAGCCAGAGGGTGCGCGTTTTAGCCGAGGCGCTGGCGGTGTGTTCAAGGTCACCGAATCCGCCGGTAATGGCGTAATGACCCTCGTTATCCTGAGTGAAAGGAACGAGGCCAGCCATGACACAGACATCGACCACCCTCAAGACCGTCTACTCCTTCGGCGGCGACCGGAACGAAGGGAACGCGACCATGCGCAACCTTCTGGGCGGCAAGGGCTGCAACCTCGCCGAGATGGCCTGCCTGGACATCCCCGTGCCGCCCGGGTTCACGGTGACCACCGAGGTTTGCACCCTGTACTACAAGGAGGGCAAGCAGCTGCCGGCGCTCGTCAAGGAGCAGGTGCTGGAGGCGCTGCGCTGGCTCGAAGGCAACCGCGGCCGCAAGCTCGGCGATGTCGAGAACCCGCTGCTGCTCTCGGTGCGCTCCGGCGCCCGCGTCTCGATGCCGGGGATGATGGACACCGTGCTGAACCTCGGCCTCAACGACGCCACCGTCGAAGGCCTGGCCAAGGCCAGCGGCAACCCCCGCTTCGCCTGGGACTCCTACCGCCGCTTCATCATGATGTACTCCGACGTCGTCCTGGACGTGCACAAGGACCACTTCGAGCACCGCATCGACGCGCTCAAGCAGGCCACCGGCAAGCAGCTCGACACCGACATCACCGCCGACGAGTGGAAGACCCTCTGCGGCGAGTTCAAGGCGATCGTCAAGGAGAAGCTGGGCCGCGACTTCCCGCAGGATCCCCTGGAGCAGCTCTTCGGCGGCATCTGCGCGGTGTTCAACAGCTGGGACACCGAGCGCGCCATCATCTACCGCAAGCTCAACCGCATCCCGGACGACTGGGGCACGGCGGTCAACGTCCAGACCATGGTGTTCGGCAACATGGGCGACGACTGCGGCACCGGCGTGGCCTTCACCCGCGACCCCGGCACCGGCGAGCCCTACTTCTACGGCGAGTACCTGATCAACGCCCAGGGTGAGGACGTGGTGGCAGGGGTCCGCACGCCGCAGCCGATCACCCGGTCGCAGGCCGAGGGCACCGGTCTCCAGAGCCTGGAGGAGGCCATGCCGGCCGCCTTCGAGCGGCTGCTGGCCACCTGCAACCGCCTCGAGAAGCACTTCAAGGAGATGCAGGACCTGGAGTTCACCATCGAGAAGGGGCAGCTGTACATGCTCCAGACCCGCACCGGCAAGCGCACGTCGCTCGCCTCCATCCGCATCGCACTCGACATGGTCGACGAAGGCATGATCGACGAGGCCACCGCCCTGAAGCGCATCGACGCCGACGCGCTGGTGCAGCTGCTGGCGCCGATCTTCGACCCGAAGGAGAAGGCGGCCTTCAAGAAGGCCGGCAAGCTGATGACCAAGGGCCTCAACGCCGGTCCCGGCGCGGCTGCGGGCGTCATCGCCCTGTCCGCCGACGCCGCGGAGGAGCTGGCCAAGCACGGTCCGGTGGTGCTGGTGCGCCAGGAGACTTCGCCCGAGGACCTCGCCGGCATGGTCGCCGCGATGGGCATCCTCACCGCCCGCGGCGGCATGACCTCGCACGCGGCGGTGGTCGCCCGCGGCATGGGCAAGCCCTGCGTCGCCGGCGCCGGGGCGCTGAACATCGACGCCGCCCAGGGCACCGTCAGCGTCGGTGAGATCGTCCTCAAGGCCGGCGTCGACTTCATCAGCATCGACGGCTCCACCGGCGAGGTGTTCGCCGGCCGGCTCGCCGCGCACCCGGCGGAGGTCAACCAGGTGCTCGTCGAGAAGAGCATCCCCGCCAGCGCCAGCCCCATCTACCAGCGCTTCGCCCGGATCATGGACTGGTCCAACAAGCACCGCCGGCTGAAGGTGCGCACCAACGCCGACACCCCCAACGACGCCGCCGTCGCCCGCGCCTTCGGCGCCGAGGGCATCGGCCTGTGCCGCACCGAGCACATGTTCTTCGAAGGCGAGCGGATCATCGCCGTGCGCGAGATGATCCTGGCCAAGGACATGGAGGGCCGCAAGGCCGCCCTGGCCAAGCTGCTGCCGATGCAGCGCGCCGACTTCGAAGGCATCTACGAGGCCATGAACGGCCTGCCGGTGACCGTGCGCCTGCTGGATCCCCCCCTCCACGAGTTCGTGCCCCACGACGAGGCCGGGCAGAAGGAGATGGCCGAGGTCCTCGGCGTGCCCCTCTCCGAGGTGAAGCACCGGGTGGAGAAGCTGCACGAGTTCAACCCGATGATGGGCCACCGCGGCTGCCGCCTGGGCATCACCTATCCCGAGATCATCCGCATGCAGATGCGGGCGATGGCGGAGGCCGCCATCAACGTGGAAGCCAAGGGCATCAAGGCGGTCGCCGAGATCATGGTGCCCCTGGTGGGGCACATCAAGGAGCTCGAGTTCACCAAGAAGGAGATGCTGGCGGAGATCGACGAGGTCAACCGCGCCCGCGGCACGAACTGGACGTGCATGATCGGCACCATGATCGAGATCCCGCGCGCGGCCATCACCGCCGACCAGATCGCCACCGAGGCCGAGTTCTTCAGCTTCGGCACCAACGACCTCACCCAGATGGGTTTCGGTTTCAGCCGCGACGACTCCGGCACCTTCCTGCCGGAATACGTGTCCAAGAAGATCCTCGAGGACGATCCCTTCCAGAGCCTCGACCAGGGCGGCATCGGCGAGCTGGTGCGGATCGCCTGCGAGAAGGGCCGGAAGACCCGCCCGGACATCAAGCTCGGCGTCTGCGGCGAGCACGGCGGCGATCCGCGCAGCGTGAAGTTCTTCCACAAGGTGGGCCTGGCCTACGTCAGCTGCTCGCCCTACCGCGTGCCGATCGCCATCCTGGCCGCCGCCCAGGCGAGCCTGGAGGAAGCCAAGTAGACTCCGGCTCCAGCGGAGGCTGCACCGGGCGCCGCAGGGCGCCCCGGCTCGTTACCGAGGCGTTACAGCAGGAGCCGCGGCCGGGACCTAAGCTGCACCCAGACCGCCCCCGGTCCTGCGCGTCACCGGTCCGGGGCCAGCCTGGAGTGCGCCATGAGCCCCTGCCTGAAGCCCCTGATTCTTCTCGTCGCATTGGCCCTGGCGCCAGCGGCCCGGTTGCTGGCCGGAGCCGATCCCACCCCCGCCTTCCTGGAATCCTGCCGGGTGCTGGGCAGCCTCCAGCATGCGAACCTGGCCGTGGTGGCCGTCGCTGGCGCTGCGTCCAGGGGCATGCCCCTTGAGGTTCTCGACGAGGCCCTGCAAAGGGGCCGGCTGCGAATCCGGGAGACAGGCCAGGGCGGCACCGTCAACACCCTGCTGCTCGAGAACCACGGTGACCGGCCGGTCTTCATCCTGGCCGGGGAGATCCTCGCCGGCGCCAAGCAGGACCGCATCCTGCAGCAGGACGTGGTGGTTCCCGCCGGTGGGAAGCCGGTCCCGGTGGCCGCATTCTGCGTGGAGCACGGGCGCTGGCGCGAACAGAGCGCGGCCTTCTACAGCAAGAAGGCGGCGGCGCCGGTGGCGGTCCGAAGGGCGGCCCAGGCTTCGAAGGACCAGTCGGTGGTCTGGCAGGAGGTCGCCTCCAACAACGCCGCCCTGGCGGTGTCCGTGCCCACCGGCAGCCTGTCGGGGACCTACAAGCTGGGCCGGGTGGTGGCGGCTCGCGGAAGTTTCCACGACGCGCTGGCTCGCCTTCCCCGCGCCTTTCCCTCCGCCCTGGGCGTGGTGGTGCTGATCAATGGCCGGGTGGCCGGTGCGGACCTGTTCGGGGATCCAGTCCTGTTCGCCGGCCTGTGGCCCAAGCTTCTCGACTCCTACATCGCGGAAGCCCTGCGTGGCGAGGGCGGCCCGGCCGGCGTCGAGCGCGCCGAAGGCTGGCTGCAGCGCGCCCGCCAGGCCCGGATCGACTTCGGTCCCACGCCGGGCCTGGGCCGTCAGCTCGACCTCCAGGGGCCTGGGCTGAGGGGGGCGGGTGTGCAGCTGGAAGGCCCGGTCCACATCGACCTGTTTCCCGTCGCCGCCGCGCTCCGTCGCGAGGCTCTGCCCGGCCGGAACTTCGCCCCTGCCTCCCTACGGCACTAGACTTTGAGAGGCCCAAGGCCCAGCGGGACACAACCATGACGCGCATCCTGGTCATCGAGGACGATCCCTCCATCCGCAGGGGCATCCTTCACACGCTCCGCTTCAATGGCTTCGAGACGCTCGAGGCTGCAGACGACACCATCGGCCTGCAGCTGGCGATGACCGAGAGCTTCGACCTGCTGTTGCTGGATCTGGTTCTGCCCGGCGGCGACGGGCTGGACATCCTCAAGCAGCTCAGGGCGCGCTCGGGCCGGGTGCCGGTGATCATCCTCACCGCCCGCGGCGACGAGGAGGACCGGGTCAAGGGACTGCAACTGGGCGCCGACGACTACGTGGTCAAGCCCTTCAGCGTCAAGGAGCTGCTGGCCCGCATCGAGGCGGTGCTGCGGCGCTCCCCGGACCGGCCCGCGGACGCGCTGCGGGTGCGGATTCCCGGCGGGTCCCTGGACCTCGGCACGCGCGAGCTGAAATTCGACGACGGCGCGGCGGTCCCGCTGTCGGAGCGCGAGGCCGAGCTGCTCCAGTACCTGCTCAAGCACGCCACCCGCGTGGTGCCCCGGGACGAGCTGCTGGCGCGGGTCTGGCACCTCAACCCGCAGGCCGTGGAGACGCGCACGGTGGACATGCACGTGGCGCGCCTGCGGGAGAAGCTGCGCGACAGCGCCGCAGATCCGAGGATCATCGTCACCCTGCGCGGCCGCGGCTACCAGTTCAACCCCGAGGAGACCGCCCCGTGAACCGCGGACGCCGCACCTGGCTCGTCTTCGCGGCCTGCATGGGGCTCGGGCTGGCCGGCCTGGTCTGGATCAGCCGCCTGGTGCTGGGGCTCGAGCAGCGGGAGGCGCGCTCGCGCAGCCAGGCCGCGCAGGAGGAGCGGGTCCGGCTGGCGCTCTGGCGCATGGACTCCGCCCTGGCGCCGCTGGTCGCCCAGGAGAGTTCGCGGCCCTACTTCCACTTCCGCGCCCGCTTCCCGGCCAACGCTGCCTACGCGCGGATGTACGACAGGCCCCCCGCGGGGGCACCGATGGCCGCCTCGCCCCTGATGCCGGGCGGGATCCCGCAGGTGAAGCTGCATTTCCAGGTGGAACCTTCGGGCCGCTTCTCCTCGCCGCAGGTGCCCGAAGGCGCCGACGCCCCGCCCACGGCGACCCTGGTGGAATCCCGGAACCGCCTGCAGGAGCTGACCCGCGACCTGTCGCGGGAGCGGCTTCTGGCCGCCCTGGTCCTGCCTCCGGAAGAGCCGAGGCGCGGCACGGCGGCGCCCGCCGAGGCGGCGGCGCCTGCCGCCCGGGTTGCCGTCGTCGGCAGCCGGCCGGAAGCCGCCCCACCCCTGGCCCAGCAGGCCGAGGAGAAGGCCAAGGAACTCGAGACCAAGGGTCAGGTGGAAGCGGCCCGCAACGTGTCTGAGTTCGCCGCCCGCGCCCGCCAGCAGGCCGCCAGCAACGAGATGGCGCTGCAGCAGAACCTGGGACCGCCGGCCAGGCTGGCCGAGGCGGCCCCGCGGCCGGGGGGCGCCGCCCCGGCACCTGCAAGCCCTTCCCTGGGCTCCTCCCTGTCCGGCCGCTTGGCCAAGGCCACCGGGATGGCCGACCGGTCAGAGGCGCCGGCCGCGGCCCCCGCCCAGTCCAAAGCCGAGTCGAAGGATGCCGCGGTGGTCGCCGCCGCACCGCCGCGGGCCGCACCGCTGCCGGCCGCACCGCTGCCGGCCGCACCGCCGCCGACGGTCAGCCCCGGCGTCGCGGCCGAGTCCCTGGCCGCGCCCCCGTCGCCCCGGGCGTCCCGCCCCGCCGATCGCGGGGGGGTCATCGAGGAGACCCCCTTCCGCCCGCTCTGGGCCGGGGGCCACCTGCTCCTCGCCCGGCGGGTCAGCACCCCCGACGGCGACTACCTGCAGGGCTGCTGGCTGGACTGGGAAGCGATCCGCGCCAACCTCCTCCGGGCGGTGATCGACCTGCTGCCTTCGGCGCAGCTGGCGCCCGCCTCCACCGGCCTCCTCGACGACTCGGGGCGGCGGCTGGCGGCCCTGCCGGTGCAGCTGCTGCCCGGACCCGCGGTGGCCGCGCCCTCCCGCGGGGCCTCGCCGGCCCTGCTGGTGCTGGGCGTCGGCTGGGCCTGCGCCCTGGTGGCAGGCCTCGCCGCCGCGCTGCTGCTGCATCAGGCCCTGGAGCTGGGTGAGCGCCGCGGCGCCTTCGTCTCCGCCGTCACCCACGAACTGCGGACGCCCCTGACCACCTTCCGGATGTACGCCGAGCTGCTGCACCTGGGCATGGTGGAGGACGAGGCCGAGCGGCGCGGCCTGCTCGAAACGCTGGTGGTGGAGTCCGACCGCCTCGACCACCTGGTGAAGAACGTGCTGAGCTTCGCCCGCCTCGAGTCGGGGCGCGGCGGCGCCGCGCTGGAGCCGCTGCCAGTTACGGAACTGCTGGAGCGCGGCTGCGAGCGGCTGTCCCAGCGGGCCGCCCAGGCTGGCATGCGGGTCGAGATCGAGGTGCCGGAGGCCCTGGAGGGCAGGGCGGTCCGCACCGATCCGAGCGTGGTCGAGCAGATCCTCTTCAACCTGGTGGACAACGCCTGCAAGTACGCCTCCGGCGGAGACCGGCTGGTGCGCATCGACGCGACGGCGGAGGGCGGGACGCTGGCCCTGCGGGTGCGGGACCACGGACCGGGGATCGACCGGGCCGACCGGCGCCGGCTGTTCCGTCCCTTCCACAAGTCGGCCCGGGAGGCGGCGCGCAGCGCCCCGGGTGTCGGCCTCGGTCTGGCCCTCTGCCGCCGGCTTGCGCAGAACCTGGGTGGTGGCCTGCGGCTGGAGGAGGGGACCGGCCCCGGGGCCTGCTTCCGCCTCGAACTGCCCCTGGAGCCCGCGGAACCTCCCAGGGGCGGCCCCGGTTGAGGTGGCGGATCCTGGAACTGTTCTCCGGCCTCGGCGCCTGGCGCTGGGCGGCCGGGGACCGGGGCGAGGTGGCTGCAGCCTACGACATCAGCCCGGCGGCCAACCGGACCTATGCGCTCAACCACGGGCTGCCGCCTCGGGCCAAGGAGCTGGCCTGCGTCCCCGCGCAGGACCTGGCCGCCCACGGCGCCGACACCTGGCTCCTGAGCCCGCCCTGCCAGCCCTATTGCCGCATGGGCAACCGGCGGGACCTGGAGGACCCGCGATCGCGCGCGCTGGCGCACCTGACTTCCCTGATCGGTTCGGCGGCGCCCGAACGGATCGCCCTGGAGAACGTCGAAGGGTTCGCGGGCTCCCGCGGCCACGCGCGGCTGCTGGAGGCCCTGGGGGGCGCCGGGATGCACTGGCGCGAATGGCGCCTCTGTCCCACCCGCTTCGGCATCCCCAACCAGCGGCCGCGGTACTTCCTGGCGGCGGCCCGGGAACCTCTGGGCGCGATGGAGCCGGCGCCAGCCGAACCGGGCGAGGTCGGTGCCTATCTTGACGACCTGGAGGACGAAGCCCTGTACCTTCCGCCGGAGGTCCTGCGGAAGCACGGACCCGGGCTGGACCTGGTGACCGCCGCCTCGCGGAGGACCGCCTGCTTCATCGGCGGCTACGGCCGCCGCTTCGTCGGCAGCGGGTCCTTCCTGCGCACGGAGCGCGGCGTCCGCCGCTTCTCACCGGCCGAAGTCGCCCGGTTGATGGGCTTCCCCGGTCCGGTCCGGTTCCCGGAGGGGCTGCCCCTGGAAGGGCGCTTCCGGCTGCTGGGCAACGCGCTGAACGTCGTGGTGGCCCGCTGGCTCCTGGGGGCCTTCCGCACCTGAGGCGCGGAGGCTCCGGAAGGCCAGGGCGGACAGCACCGCCGCCCCGCTGCAGCCGAGTCCACCCAGGGCCAGCGCCATCGGCACCCCGAAGCGCGCGGCGATGAAGCCGCCCAGCAGGCTCCCCGCCGGGACCGCGCCGAGGAAGACCATGCCGTGCAGGGCGAGGACCCGGCCGCGCAGGGCCTCCGGGACCGCCAGCTGCACGAGGGTCGAATTGGACGTCATGTGCGACACCATGGCCCAGGCCAGGGGGACGATCACCAGCGTGGCCGCCGGCAGGGACCGGCCGCGGGAGAACCCGACCAGCAGCAGGCCGAGCAGGAAGGCCGCGGCAATCATGGTGCGGGTCATGCCCGCGGTGGAGCGGCGCGAGGCCAGCAGCAGGGCGCCGAGGGTCGCGCCGACGCCGCTGGCGGCCATGAGCCAGCCGAGGCCGCGGGCATCGGTGGCCAGCACGTCCTTGGCGAAGGCCGGCAGCAGGGCGGTGTAGGGGAAGGCCAGCAGGGAGACCGCGCCGAGCAGCAAGAACAGCTGGGCGACCCTGCGGTCCCGCCGCAGGTAGGCGACCCCTTCGGCCAAGTGGGCGCCGATCGAGCCCACTGCGGCAGAGGGAGCGGGGGCCGGCATGCGCATCGCCCAGAGGCCGCCCAGGGCGGCCAGGTAGCTCGCCGCATTGAGCAGGAAGCACCAGCCTTCGCCGGACCCGGCGACCACCAGCCCGGCGATGGAGGGGCCGACGATCCGGCTGGCGTGGAAGATCGCCGACACCAGGGCGATGGCATTGGGCAGGTCGTCCTTGGGCACCGTCCGGCTCACCAGCACGCGGCCGGTGGGCAGGTCGAAGGCATTGATGATGCCCATCAGTCCGGAGAGCAGGAACAGGGCGGGCAGGGTCACCCGTCCGGTCACCGTGAGCAGGCCGAGCCCCGCCGCCTGCAGCAGCAGCCCGGCCTGGGTGGCGGCGGCGATCCGCCGGGGATCGGCGCGGTCGACCACCAGCCCGGCCAGGGGGCTGAGCAGGAAGGCCGGCACCAGGGCGGTGAAGGTGATCGCGCCGAGCATCTCGGGCCGGCCGGTGAGCCGGTAGACCAGCCAGCCCTGGGCGATGGTCTGCATCCAGGTGCCGACCTGGGAGACGAGCTGGCCGCCCAGCAGAAGGCGGCAGTTGCGGTGGCGCAGGGCGCGGAACGTGGACCGGTTCACGGATCCATTGGGCGGCCTCGCCGCTGTCCCGGCAAGCCCCTAGTCGAGGTGCAGGGTCGCGGGCCGGCCCGCGGCGACCAGGATGGCCCGGTCCCCGGGGGCCAGGGGCTCGGCGGCGGGGCAGGCCAGACGCGAGTCCTCACCGCGGCGGAGGCCGAGGACGGGGCAGCCATGAACGGTCCCCCAGCGGGCCAGGTCGGCGAAGGTCCGGCCCGCCTGCGCCTCGACCGGCACGATGTAGATCTGGTGCCCGGACGTGTCGCTGCAGAGGTCGGCGATCACCGCCTTGACGCCGGGATCCTGCAATTCCTGGACGATCAGGCCGGCGGCCAGGTCGGCGGCGCAGACAACGCTGTCGGCGCCGGCCAGCTCCACCTGCCGGATCTTGCCGGCGCTGAGCACCTCGACCACCGTGAAGATGGCCGGGTTGAGCCGCTCCAGAACCAGCGTGGTCACCAGGTTGCGGTCGTCGGAGTGGGCATCGGCGGGATCCTTGGCCAGCAGGATGGCATGGCTGGCGCCGGCGGCATTGGCCTGCCGCAGGGTCTCCTCACGGGTCGGATCGCCTTTGACGAACAGGAGGCCGAGCGCCTCCAGCTCGGTCGGCAGCTCCGCCAGGCCCTCGTCCACCAGGCAGATGGCCTGATCGCGGGTGGCGGCATCGGCGCGGAGTTCGGCGACCAGTCGGACCACGGCGTCGAGGCGCGGGTGGTTGATCAGCAGGATGTGCTTCGCCAGGGTGATGTCGAGCATGCCCTTCAGCCTCCGGGAGCGGGTTTCGATGAGGGAGCCGGCGATCTCCGAGATCAGGTAGCCGAGGAAGCCGATGCCGAACACCATGGTCGGCACGCCCACCAGGTAGCGCCCGGCGGGCGTGACCGGGAACAAGTCGCCGTAGCCCACCGTGGCCATGGTCACCAGCGCCCACCAGAGTGCGTCCATCCAGCCCAGGTCGGGCTTGTTCGGCAGCTCGAAGAACAGGAACCCGGCGGTCGCGTACCAGAGCAGCAGGGCGAACAGCAGGAAGGCCTTCGCCTTCACGCCTACCCTGGGCACGGGGCGGCCGCGGCGGGCGAACAGGAGCCAGAGGATCCGGATCATTCCTCGCCCTTCCTTCGCTGCGCATCCCAGAGGGCCTTGAGCTGCTCGGCGCGCTGCACCAGCTTCGGGTCCGACCAGAGGCCGCGGTGCGAGCGGCGGGCGCCGTCCTCGGCCAGGGCGTAGGTCCCCAGCCTGGAGAACGGGTACTTGGTGTAGGCCAGGGCAAGCCCCCGCTCGACCAGGTCCTCGCCCAGGTCCTTCCCCTCGAGGTGCACGTAGCAGAGCAGGCGCTTGCGCGGATCCAGCTTCAACTCGTCGAAGACCAGTTCCACGGTGCGTCCCTGGACCCGGTTCTCGAGGTGCAGGAGGGTCTGGCGCCCGGCGGGCTGCATGTCCGGGTCGTTCATGGTGGCGTCCGGGGCGGAGATGCCGAGCAGCCGCACGGTGACCGCCCCGCCCGCGACCTGCACCGACAGCTCGTCGCCGTCGAGGATCCGCTGGACCTGCCCGGTCGTCCCCGACTTCAGGCTTGCGACCAGGGGCCGGGCATGCAGGCTGCGCTTGAAGCCGATCACGCCGGCGGTGAAATACAGGCTCGATCCCGCAAGCAGGAGCACGAGAAGGGAGAAGGCCTGGTTCAGGGTGGGGCGCATCGGTTAGGCCATTTCAGGAAGCCCGGGGACCGCCGTCAAGGGCTTTCTCCCGCGGGGAACCGCTATCCTGGTGCCATCCGCCCAGGGACGCCCTGTCCTGGCGCTCCCCGTTCCCAAGGATGGCCATGGCCCGCAGCAGCGACGAACAGCCCGACATCATCTACTCGATGATCCGCGTCTCCAAGATCCACAACGGGAAGCCGGTCATCAAGGACATCTCGCTGTCCTACTTCCACGGCGCCAAGATCGGCGTGCTCGGGCTCAACGGCTCGGGCAAGTCCACCGTGCTGCGGATCATGGCCGGGGTCGATCAGGACTTCAATGGCCACGCCGTGCTGTCGAAGGGCTTCACCACCGGCATCCTCGAACAGGAGCCGAAGCTGGACGAAGCCAGGACCGTCCGCGAGGTCGTCGAGGAAGGTGCCGGCGAGAAGGCGGCGCTGCTGCGCGAATACAACGCCATCGGCGACCGGTTCGCCGACCCGGATGCGGACATGGATGCGCTGCTCGCCCGGCAGGGCGCGTTGCAGGAGCAGATCGACGCCCTCGACTGTTGGGACCTGGACACCCAGCTGGAGCAGGCGATGGACGCGCTCCGCTGCCCGGACCCGGACACCCGGATCGGCGTGCTCTCCGGTGGCGAGCGCCGGCGGGTGGCCCTATGCCGCCTGCTGCTTCAGAAGCCCGACATCCTGCTCCTCGACGAACCCACCAACCATCTCGACGCCGAGACCGTGGCCTGGCTGGAGCAGCACCTGCAGCGCTACGCCGGCACGGTGATCGCCGTCACCCACGACCGGTACTTCCTCGACCACGTGGCCGAGTGGATCCTCGAACTGGACCGCGGCGAGGGCATCCCCTGGAAGGGCAACTACTCGTCCTGGCTCGAGCAGAAGAAGCAGCGGCTGGCGCGGGAGGAGAAGGCCGACCAGAAGCGCCAGGCCACCCTCGAGCGCGAGCTCGACTGGATCCGCATGTCGCCCAAGGGCCAGCACACCAAGAGCAAGGCGCGGATCGCCAACTACGAGAAGCTCGCGGCCATCGAGGGCGCCCAGCGCGAGCAGCAGCTGGAGATCTACATCCCGAACGGGCCGCGCCTCGGCGACCTGGTGATCGCGTGCGAGGGCATCGCCAAGTCCTACGGCGACAAGGTGCTGTTCGAGAACCTGGATCTCGAGATCCCGCGCGGCGGGATCCTCGGCGTCATCGGGCCCAACGGTGCGGGCAAGACCACCCTGGTGCGCCTGCTGACCGGCCTGGAGCAGCCGGACGCCGGGACCCTGCGGGTCGGCGAGACGGTCAAGATGGCCTGCGTCGACCAGTTGCGGGCCGGCCTCGATCCCGAGAGGAGCGTGTTCGAGGCGGTTTCCGGGGGCTACGAGCAGATCGAGCTGGGCGGCCGCCCGGTCAATGCCCGGGCCTGGCTCAGCCGCTTCGGGTTCCGCGGCGAGGACCAGCAGAAGAAGGTCCGCGAACTCAGCGGCGGCCAGCAGAACCGCCTCAACCTGGCGCTGACCCTGCGAAGCGAATCGAACCTGCTCTTCTTCGACGAGCCGACCAACGACCTGGACGTGAACACGATGAGGGCCCTCGAGGAGTCCATCGAGAGCTTCGCCGGCAGCGCGGTGGTGGTGAGCCACGACCGCTGGTTCCTGGACCGCTTGGCCACCCACATCCTGGCCTTCGAGGGCGACAGCCGGGTCGAGTTCTTCGACGGCAACTACACGGAGTACGAACAGTACCGCAAGGATGTGCTGGGGCTGAAACCCTTCGACCCGCACCGCATCAAGTACCGCAAGCTGACCCGCTGACCGGAATCCGGATGAAGCTGCTGCTGGCCGCCTTCCCGCCCGAACTCGGGGACCTGCTCCTCCGCCCGCCGGCGGGCTGGGTGTCGGCCTGCACCGACGTGGGCGCGGTGGCGGCGGCCGCTGCGACCGCCCGGCTGGTGCGGGAGCTGCGGCCCGAGCGGGTCCTCTTCCTGGGCACCTGCGGAACCTACGACGGCGGCCGGGTGCCGGTGGGGTCGCTCGTGGCGGTGACGGAGGCGGTCGCCACTTCGATGGACGAACTGGCCCTGCGCGGGTTCAAGCCGGACCTGGAGCGGACCCGCTGGCGCGCCGGCTTCCTGCCGCCGCTGCCGGGGCACCCGGTGGCGGTCACCCCCGCCATCACGCTGTCCCTGGAAGGGGCGCGGCTGCTCGCCGAGGTCGCTCCGCTGGAACACCTGGAGCTGTCCGGCGTCCTGGAGGCCTGCCGCGAGGCGGAAATCCCCTGCGGTGCGGCCCTGGCGGTAGTGAACGAGGTGGGGCCCGGAGCCCACGCCCAGTGGCGGGCCAACCACGCCTCAGGCAGCGCCCGCCTGGTGGAGGCGCTCAGGGCTGCGGGGTGCTTCGGCTAGGGACGAAGGCCGCGGCCCCCTCCCCGGTGCTCACCTGCCAGCCGCGCGGGGCCGATTCGGCACGGACGCCGAAGGATGGACCGCTCTGCCAGACCGGAATCCGCCGCTGGCGGAACAAGTCCAGGGTTTCCGGATGGGGATGGCCGAAGGGGTTCCGCCGGCCCACGCAGACGAGCGCGAGGTCCGGGGCGACCCGGCCGATCCAGCCGGGGTCCGAGGCGTTGCGGCTGCCGTGGTGGCCGGCCTTCAGGAGGCGCGGGGCGGCATCCCCAGGCGGATCGCCGAGGTCCAGCAGGTCCCGCTCCTGAAGGGACAGGGCATCCCCCATGAGCCAGAGTTCCCTGCCCCGCCACCGCACCCGCAGGACCGCCGAGACCATGTTCGGATCCGGCAGCACGAAGGCCTTGGGCGGCCAGCGCACCGAGAACTCGGCCTCGCCGTGCCGCCAGGCCATGCCGCGCAGCAGTTCCAGGTCCGGACTGAACCCGGACGGGGCATAGGCCCGCCAGGCGGCGTCCATTCCGGTCACCGGCAGCGACACCGAGGCCAGCGGCCAGAGCCGCGCCAGGCTGCTCCAGCCGCCCGCGTGGTCGGCGTGGGGATGGGTCAGCACGAGGTGGACCGGTTCCCGCACGCCGCGGCGGCTGAGGGTCCGGACGATCCGCCGCGCCGCCCAAGGGCTGGGCCCGGTATCGAGCAGGGTCGCATCCCCTCCGGGCACGCGGAGCAGCAGGGCATCCCCCTGGCCGATGTCGACCGCCTCCAGGCTCAGGGCTCCCGGGTCCCGGCCGGCACCGCGAAGGCCGAGCAGGACCAGGCTTCCGGCGACCAGGAGCACGCCCAGCGCCCGGGTCCGCCGCAGCCGCGCCTGGGCGTGGGCCAGCAGCAGCCAGCCGAGGGAGAGCAGCAGCCAGGGGGTCAGCCAGGCGGTGGCGAGCGGGGTGACGTGGCCGAACCGGGGCACCAGGGTGCGGCCGGTCCATTCGAGCATGGCCCCTATGCCGGCAGTCACCCCGGGCAGGGGCACCAGGGTCAAGGCCAGGCACACCGGCGTCAGCAGGCTGACCAGGGGCAGCACCAGCAGGTTGGCGAAGATGCCGAAGGTCGGCACACCGCCGTGGAAGAGCGCCAGGAGCGGGAAGGTGCTCAGCCAGGGAGCGGCGAGCCGGGCCGCGGGCAGGGCCCAGCGGCCCGCCAGCGGGGCCAGCAGCCCGGCCAGCGGCTCCGCGCCCCACAGCAGGCCCAGCAGGGCCCACCAGGCGAGGAGGAAGCCGGGATCGCAGCCGGCACTCGGGTGGCCCAGGAGCCAGAACAGCAGGGCGCCGTGGAGTGCGAGCACCGGGGGGACCTCCCAGCCGCTGCCGCGGCCGAGGGCCCAGCCGAGCCCCATGAAGAATCCCCGCCAGACCGGGGCCGTGAAGCCCACGACCGCGCAGTAGAGCAGGCCGGCCGCCACCGATGCCGGACCGGCGCCCCGGCGGAGCAGGCGTCGCCACAGGGCCTCCATCGCCGCCATCACCAGCGTCACCTGCAGCCCGGACACCACCAAGGTGTGGATGGTCCCGCTCTCCACGAAGGCGCTCGTGACCTCCTCGTGGGCGGGCGGGATGCCCAGGGTCAGGGCCCCCCAGAGGTCCCGCGCGGTCCCCGGGGGAAAGGGCAGCGATTCGAAGCGCCGCCGGACGAAGCACTGGAAACGCAGGAGCAGCCCGGGCCGCGCAGGGCCGAGCTCCTCGAACTGCAGGGCCGAGGTCAGGTGGATGCGCCGCGGGGCCCCGTCGCTGCGGGCCCGCCAGAGCGGCCGCTCCGCAAGGAGGGCCGGGCCGGGATCGATCCGCCGGAGGTCGCCCGTGAAGCGGACCGGCGTGCCCGGGGCCGGTCCCGGTGCGCCCTCCGCCGGCAGGCTCAGCTGGAGGTCCATCCCGGCGAGGGCGGACGGGGCCTCGAGGCGGACCCGGACGCGCCGGCTGGTGCCGTCCGAGGTCCAGGGCGAGGCGATGCGGGCGTCCATCCGCAGGGGACCGGAGGGCAGGGCCGCCTCCCAGCGGGCCAGGCGGGCGTGGGCGGCGATGCCCCAGTAGAGCAGGACCAGGGCGGCAGCGAGCCACCGGGTGGAGCTTCGCCGGAGCAGGCCCAAGGCGAGGAGGGGTGCCAGCCATCCGGCCGCGAGGAAACCGGCGGGGAGCGTGCCGTCCCAGCGCTCCGGAAGCAGCCAGGGCAGGGCGCAGGCCGCGGCCATGCCCCAGGCCAGGGGCCAGGCATCCGCGGCAGACAGGCGTCTCCACAGGTTTTCCCTGGACAGCATGGTCCGAGTCTAGCGGCCCGGAAGGGGGCGACGAAAGGTTGACGGGCAATGATTGCCGTTCAAATATGGTCAGGTCATGCCCCAGCCCCATCTGCGCATCCTCCTGGTCGATGACGATCCGACCATCCTGGAATCCGTGTCCGGTCTCCTTGCCCGGCACGGCCAGGACGTCGTCCGCACTGGGTCCGGCCTCCGCGCGAACCGGTACCTGGAGGAAGGCCGCTTCGACCTGGTGGTGGTCGACCTCATGCTGCCCGACTACAACGGCCTGGACCTGGCGCGGAAGGCCGTGCTCCTGCCCGACACCGTGGTGATCGTGGTCTCGGGCACCTCTTCGGTGGACCTGGTGATCGAGACTATGCGCCTCGGGATCATGGACTTCATCCCGAAGCCCTTCCGGGGCGACGACCTGGAGCAGGCCCTGCTTCGCGGCCTGGAGCGGGCCGGCTTGATGCGGGAGGCGCGCCTGTCGCTGGAGGCCGAGGCCCGTTCCGGGGGCGACGCCATCGTCGGGAACAGTCCGGCGATGGAGGACCTGCGCGCCCTGCTCCGGCGCGTGGCGCCCTCGGCCTCCACCGTGCTGGTCTCCGGCCCCTCCGGCACCGGCAAGGAACTGGTGGCGCGCACCCTGCACCGGCTGGGCCCGCGGCATGCGGGGCCCTTCGTCGCCATCCACTGCGGCGCCATCCCCGAGAACCTGCTGGAGGACGAACTCTTCGGACATGTGAAGGGCGCCTTCACGGACGCCGGGAAGGACCGCCAGGGCCGGTTCCAGCAGGCCCACGGCGGCACCCTGTTCCTCGACGAGATCGGAACGATGCCGCTCGGCCTGCAGGTGAAGCTGCTGCGGGTCCTGCAGGAGCGGGAGGTCTCGCCGCTGGGCTCGCAGAAGGTCTCCAAGGTCGACGTGCGGATCATCGCGGCGACCAACGAGGACCTCGACGAGCTGGTGGCCAGCCGGCGTTTCCGGCAGGACCTCTACTACCGGCTCAACGTCATCCCCATCCGGGTGCTGGCGCTCAAGGAGCACCCCTCGGACATCCCCCTGCTGGTGGCCCACTTCGTCCGCAGGTTCTCGCGCCAGCTCGGGGTCCCGGTCAAGCAGGTGGAGACCGCCGCGCTCCGCTGCCTCGAGGCCTACGCCTGGCCGGGCAACATCCGGGAGCTCGAGAATGTCGTGGAGCGGGCCATGGCGCTCGGTTCCAGGCCCGACCGGCTGTGCATCGTGGACCTTCCCGCCGAGGTGATCGGCGTCCTCCACCAGGGGCCCGGCATCGCCCTTCCCCCGCAGACCGAACTGGATGTCTTCCTCGGCTCGGTGGAGCGGCGGATCATCCTGGACGCGCTCGCCGACTGCGGCTGGAACAAGTCCGAGGCGGCCCGTCGCCTGGGCATGCGCCGCACCACCTTCCTGCACCGCCTGAAGGCCCTCGGGATTCCGGAAGGCGAACCCATCCCCGAGGTGAACGGATGATACGGCTCTGCACCTGCCTGGCGCTCGCCGCCCCGGCGCTCCTTGCCTGGAGCCCGACCTTCCACGAGGTCCAGACCAAGCTGGCCAGCCGGATGGTGCCGGCGCCGATGGCCGCCCTCCTCCACGCCAACCGCGAGGTGCTCCTGCAGGCCGGGCGCGGCCAGTCCAGCGACGAACCGCCCACGGTCGAGGACGTCGAGGAGCAGTTCCACCGGATCCTCTCGCTCAGCGAGGCGAATCCCGGCCAGCGGCAGCTGGTCAAGGAACTCGGGCTGCTCGCGCACCAGGTGCAGGTGCTCACCGAGCCCTCGGCCACCCGGGGCGTCACGCCCCTGCGGGTCGCCTTCACCACCTACGCCGACGAGAACCTGGGCCGCATGGTGCTCACCCGCCGGCCGGTCTGGGCCCTGACGGCGGCCTACGACCCGCGGCCGAAGATCCTGGAGTGGACCCGTGAGAAATTCGACCGGCACGGCCTGCTGATGGAGCATTTCGACCAGGAGCGGAACGTCCGTGTGGGCGCCTGGGACGAACTGTCCATCCCCTTCGCCCAGCTTCAGCTCGCCTTTTCCGAAGGCACCCACGCGACGGCCAACCTCTGGATCCTGTTGTGGCGTGCGGTCGGCGACCGCTGGCCCCTCCCCACGGAGCGCCGGCCACGCTAGGCATTTGTCCTGATCAGGTCTATCTTCTAGGCTCAGGACACGGAGCAACGCGATGGCCACCTACACCCGGATGGGCGCCTACCTACTGTCGGGCGAGCTGACGGCCGATCCCTTCGGCAAAGTGCACAGGGGCATCGCCATCGTCGGCAACGCCTTCGACCGGCACCTGCTCGTCCGGGCCTTCTCGGACGAGCTGCTGCACGCCGGGCTGGCCGCCAAGCTGCCGGAAGCCGCCAAGGTGCTGCCCCTGCTCGGCGGGAGCAAGTCGTTCGGCCTCGGCTACCGCGTGGAAGGCGGCTCGGTGCCCCACGTGGCCTGCGACTACGTGCCCGGCCGGAGCCTCGCGCAGATGATCGAGAAGGCCCGGCACGAGCAGATCCCCTTCGGCGTGGATCACGCGCTGTCGGTCATCCAGGGTCTCGCCCAGGGCATCATCCTCATGCACGGGAAGGGGCTCGCCCACGGCTCCCTGTCCCCGCACAGCGTCTGGGTCAGCTTCGAGGGCGCGGCGCAGATCATCGACGTGCCCTACGCAGGGATCGTCCGCTCCGTCCTGCCCAAGGCCCCGTTCCTCAAGGCAAGCCTGGAGCCATACACCCGGGAGGGCGCCCCCAACGTGCTCCTGCAGGACCTCTACGCCCTCGGCGCGATCCTCTACGAGCTGCTGACCTTCGAGAAGCTGCCCCTGGGGCCCAACGTGGGCGGCGCGCTGTCCGCCATCTCCCTCAAGGCCGCGCAGGAAGTGACCGAACCGGTTCCCCAGGAGATCCAGGGCCTGCTGCGCCGGCT
The DNA here is from genome assembly GCA_041908165.1 of Holophagales bacterium. Lineage (GTDB taxonomy): Bacteria > Acidobacteriota > Holophagae > Holophagales > Holophagaceae > JACQZU01. The sequence continues at coordinate 18,691 of JAYRFV010000188.1, forward strand.
CCTGCTTGTGGCCCAGCCCTACGAGAGCGTGGCCTCCTTCAACGCCGAGCTCGAGAAGGTGCTGTACGACGGCGACTACAGCCCGACCACCTTCAACATGGCGTTCTTCATGCACACGCTGTTCCGCGAGGAGAACGACCGGGACGGCCAGGCGATGAAGGCCGACCAGGCGGAGGACTTCACCCCCTACACCAGTGCCGTCGAGGCCGCCAAGCAGCGCCCCATGGGCATGGACCCGGTGGTCCACCAGGGCGAAGTGGTGGCGCAGAAGTCGACCCTCGTGAAGGCCGGCATCGGGGCGGCCGCGGTGCTGCTGCTCGTCGTCGGCGTGGGCGGGTACCTGTTCGTCAGTCAGCGCCGGGAGAACGAGAAGCTCCAGTCGCAGCTCGCCTCGCTCCAGCAGGAGCAGGCGGTGGCCCAGCAGAAGGCCGCCGACCTGGCCGGGCAGGAGGCGCTGGCCCAGAAGGACAAGGAGAGCGTCGCCAAGAAGATCAGCGAGGCCAAGTCCTCCACCGAGAAGGAGCAGCTGCAGAAGCAGCTGGCGGAAGCCGAGAAGAAGCAGGAAGAACTGCGCAACCAGCGCCTGGAGGAGGAGCGCAAGCTGGCCGACAGCAAGGCGAAGGCCCAGCTCCTGGCGGCCTCGACCTCCACCAAGCCGCCGGCCCCCAGCGTGCAGCAGCCGCCGGCGCCCATGCCGTCCCAGGCCGCCCCGGCGACCGCCGCGGCCGCTCCGCCCCCGGGTCCCCAGCTGCAGCCCCCGCCCGCACCCGCCGCCAAGGCTCCGGAGCCGGCCCGGCCCGCCGCCGCGCCGCCCGCGCCCACGCAGGCGGCACCCGCGCCTGCTCCCGTCCAGGCCCAGCCGGCCATCGAGATCCCGGCGAAGCTGGTCAACCAGAGTTCGCCGGCCTTCCCCGCCCGGGCGAAGAACGCCATGAATCCGCACCGCCTGCGCGAGATCACCGTGCAGGTCCGGGTGTTCGTGGACTCCCGCGGCAACCCCAGCAAGACCACCATCGTCGAAGGGGTCGAGGGGCCCTGGGGCTACAACGAGGCGGCCGTGGACGCCGCCCTCGCCTGCACCTACAGCCCCGCGACCAAGGACGGCAAGCCGGTCAACGGCCACGTGGTGGTGAACTTCCGGTTCCCCAAGGGCCGGTAGGCCGTTCCGGCCGGCCCGGCGGGCCTCAGGTCGGGCGGCCCGCCGCGTCGCGGGCGAGCTGGTCGACGCGTTCGTTCTCTGGATGTCCGGCATGGCCGCGGACCCACCGAGCCGTCACCTGGTGGCGGGCGGCCTCGGCGTCCAGCGCCTGCCAGAGGTCTGCGTTCAGGACCGGGGCGCGGTCGGCCTTGCGCCAGCCCGCGGCCTTCCAGCCCTTCAGCCAGGAGGTCAGGCCCTTGACCACGTACTGGCTGTCGCACACCAGCTCCACCCGGCAGGGTCGGCTGAGCGCAGCCAGGCCGCGCAGCGCTGCGGTCAGCTCCATGCGGTTGTTGGTGGTGTCCGGCTCGTGGCCGGCCTGCTGCTTCTCCTTGACCCCCGCCGCGGTGCGGACGCGCAGCAGGTAGGCCCAGCCGCCCGGCCCCGGGTTGCCCAGGCAGGCTCCGTCGCAGTACAGCTCGACGCTCGGCGTGGGGGCCACGGTCCCTATTCCGAGGCCTTGATGGTCTTGGCGACGGAACCGATGGCCTTGTGCAGGATCTCCACGCCCAGGTCGAGGTCCTCGGTCCGGAGGTTGAGCGCGGGCCGGAAGCGCAGGCCGTGCACCCCGGTGGGCAGGATGATCATGCCCAGCTCCTGGCACTTGGCGACCACCTGGCCGCGCAGGTCCGGATTGTCCAGGTCGATGGCGCAGAACAGCCCGAGGCCGCGCGGATTCGAGGTCAGGTCCGGGAAGTCCCTGGCGATCATCTTCAGGCCTTCCTGCAGGCGCAGGCCCTGGTTCCAGCAGTGGTCGAGCAGGCCCTCGTCATTGATGACTTCAATGATCCGGGTGCCGCGGACCATGTCCACCAGGTTGCCGCCCCAGGTGCTGTTGATGCGGCTGGGGATCTTGAAGACGCTGTCGACCTCGTCCAGCCGCGGACCGGCCGCGATGCCGCAGGCCTGGGTCTTCTTGCCGAAGCTGATGATGTCGGGCTTGACGTCGTAGTGCTGGTGCGCCCACCACTTGCCGGTGGCGCCGAAGCCGGTCTGGACCTCATCGAAGATCAGCAGGAATTCGTATTCGTCCGCCAGTTGCCGCAGCTTCTTCAGGAACTCGGGGCGGAAGTGGTTGTCGCCGCCTTCGCCCTGGATCGGCTCGATGATCAGGCAGGCGATGTCATCCGGATCCTGCAGCACGGCCTGCATGATGGCGCCGATGGCTTCCCGCTCCGCCGCCTCCGCCGCCGCCAGGCTGGCGCCGACCACCGGGAAGGCCACCTTCGGATTGGGGATCCGCGGCCAGGGGAACTTCGGGAAGTACTGGTGCTTGCGGGGGTCGGCGGTGTTGGTCAAGGAAAGGGTGTAGCCGCTGCGGCCGTGAAAGGCGTCGCGGAAGTGGATCACCTTGCTGCCCTTCTCGGGCTTGCCCTTGGCCAGGTTCTTCCGGACCTTCCAGTCAAAGGCGGCCTTGAGGGCGTTCTCCACGGCCAGCGCGCCACCGTCGATCCAGAACAGGTACTTCAGGTGCGGCGGCAGGCAGTTCACCGCGAAGGTCTCCACCCACTCGGCGTAGGCGGTCGTGTAGATGTCCGAATTGGCGGGCTTGTTCACGGCCACCGACCCGAGCCGTGCTTCGAAGGCGGCCTCCCGCAGCCGCGGGTGGTTGTGGCCGAGCGGGGTCGTGGCGAAGAAGGTGTAGAAGTCGAGGTAGCGCTTCCCGTCCCGGGCATCCACCAGCCAGGATCCCTGGGACTTCTCCAGGTCCATCACGAGGTGGAACCCGTCCACCAGCATGTGCCGACCGAGCGCCTCGAACACGCGGTCGGGGTTCATGCGCGTTCCGGTGGAGCCGGGCACCTGGATACCAGCGGGACTGAGCATACTTCCTCCAGCCCTTCAGTGTACCTTGGGGTCCTGCGGGAGGCGGGCGGTGGTTTCCGATGTGTCAATCGTCGATGGACCCCTCGATGTGCAGGGTATCCGGGCCTCGGTCACCGACGCCCGGGCAGGGGCGGTGGTGCTGTTCGAAGGATGTGCCCGCGATCACCACGGCGGACGGGCGGTGGAGGAACTCGCCTACGAGGCCTTCGCGCCCATGGCGGAACAGGAACTGGCCGCGCTCCGGCAGGAGGCGGTGAAACGGTTCGGGCTCTGCCGCTGCACCATCCACCACCGCACCGGGACCGTGCCGCTGACCGAGGCGGCGGTGGTGGTCGCGACCGCCTCCGCCCACCGCCGCGAGGCCTTCGAGGCCGCCGCCTGGATCATGGACCGGATCAAGGAGCGCGTCCCGGTCTGGAAGCGCGAACGCTACGCCGGCGGCGCCGAGACCTGGGTCGAAGGCGACCGGCGCCTGGATTGATCCCTGACCCGCCCGCGACGGTCGCGGGGGTGTGGGGGTCAGAGCGGTCCGCCGAAGCGGCGCAGCCTGGGACCCCCACAGGAGATTTGGCACGGGGTTGGCACTTCCTGGGCCGGAGA
>JAYRFV010000189.1:0-28614 GCA_041908165.1 Holophagales bacterium
AGGTGGACGATGTCACGGCCGGCGAGGCCGTGCCGCTGTGGACGGATCCCCGGCTCGGCGCCCTTCCTCGGGGGTTCCGGCCGATGCTCCGGGCCGAGGAGATGGTCATCGCCGGCCGGATCTGGCGGATCCGCCTGAAGACCCTGCCGGCCGTCCTGGAGGACAACGCCCGCACCCGGGGCGGCACGTGGCTGCTCGGCGGCACCCTGGTCGGCCTTGCCCTGGCGCTCTCGACCTGGTCCCTGGTGGGAGCCCGGAGCCGGGCGTTCGCCCTGGCCAAGCGGCTCACGCGGACCACGCGGGAGACCCTCCAGCGCTTCCAGGCGCTGATGCGGAACGTGCCCCTGGCGGTGATCGACTGGGATGCGGCCCTCCGTGTCCGGGAATGGAATCCCTCTGCGGAGCGGATGTTCGGCCACCCGGCACGCAGCGCCATCGGTCGAACCGGGGCCGAACTCGGGCTTCCCGCCGGCTTTCTCGACAGCATCCAGGAGGCCCTGGACGCCGGACGCGGGCTCCGCGGGAACGGCGGCTTCCCGGGCCCCGGGGGCGCCACCCTCCACTGCGAGTGGACGCACACGCCCCTGCGCGACCCGGAGGGCCGTGCGGAGGGCGTCACCACCCTGCTCGAGGATGTGACCGGGCGCAGGCGCGAGGAGGAGGCCCTGCGCCTCTCGCAGAAGCTGGAGAGCCTCGGCGTGCTGGCGGGCGGCATCGCCCACGACTTCAACAACCTCCTCCTGGGCATCAGCGGCAATGCCGAACTGGCGATGCTCAAGGCGGAGGACCGCGAGATCCGGGCCCACCTCGACCGGGTGCTGGCGGGGACCCGGCGGGCCGCGGACCTGGCCAGGCAGATGCTCTCCTACGCCGGCCAGTCCTCCTTCGAGATCCGGCCCTTCGACCTCAACGCCGAGGTCAGGGAGATCCTCGACCTCTTGCAGGCCTCGCTGCCGAAGATCGTCCGGCTGGAGATGGACCTGCCTGCGGAGGCGCTGTGGGTGGCGGGCGATGGGGCCCAGATCCACCAGGTGCTCGTGAACCTGGTGACCAACGGGGCCGAGGCCATCGGCGACCGTCCGGGCACCGTCCGCATCGGCACCCAGGCGATGGTGGCCGACGCCGCCCTGATCCAGCGGCTGGGTTCCGGCGCCCTCGCTCCAGGCCCCTGCGTCCGGCTCAGCGTGGAGGACGATGGCGCGGGCATGGAGCCCGCGGTGCTCGCGCGGATCTTCGACCCCTTCTTCACCACCAAGTTCACCGGGCGGGGGCTCGGGCTGTCCGCGGTGCTCGGGATTCTCAAGGCGCACCACGGCGGGCTGGCGGTGGAGAGCCAACCCGGCCGGGGAACCCGGTTCGAGCTGTACCTCCCCCGGGTGCCGGCACCCCTGGACTCGGAGCGCAGCACCCAGGAGATGACCCAGGTCTCCAGCAGGGCCCTGACCGTGCTGTTCGCCGATGACGAGCCGACCCTCCGGGAACTCGCCCAGGAGGCGCTCGGGAGCCGGGGGCACCGGGTGCTGCTCGCCGCCGACGGGGTGGAGGCCCTGGACAGGTTCGATCAGGACGGCGGTGTGGACATCGTCGTCCTGGACCTCACCATGCCGCGCATGGGCGGCCTGGAGGCCTTCCGCAGGATCCGGGAGCGGGCGCCGGCCGCGCGGGTGATCCTCAGCAGCGGCTACACGGACCTGGTTCTGGAATCCTCCCCGGAGGCCTCCCCGGACGCCTTCCTTCACAAGCCGTACCGGGTGCAGGACCTGCTCGCGAAGATCGACCGCCTGGCCGAACCCTAGGCCTGGGTGTAGACCTCCGAACCCTTCTCGACGAATTCCGCGGCCTTTTCCTGCAGGCCCTTGGCCAGCGCCTCCTCGCCGGTGTAGCCGTGCTCATCGGCGTACTTGCGCACGTCCTCGGTGATCCGCATGGAGCAGAAGTGCGGTCCGCACATGGAGCAGAAGTGCGCGGCCTTCGCCCCTTCGGCGGGCAGGGTCTCGTCGTGGAACTCCCGGGCGGTCTCCGGGTCCAGGGCCAGGCTGAACTGGTCCTCCCAGCGGAACTCGAAGCGCGCCTTGCTCATGGCGTCGTCCCAGGCACGCGCCGCGGGGTGGCCCTTGGCCAGGTCGGCGGCGTGGGCGGCGATCTTGTAGGCGATGACGCCGTCCTTGACGTCCTTGGCGTTGGGCAGGCCGAGGTGCTCCTTGGGCGTCACGTAGCAGAGCATGGCGGTGCCCATCCAGCCGATCATGGCGGCGCCGATGGCCGAGGTGATGTGGTCGTAGCCGGGGGCGACGTCCGTGGTGAGCGGGCCCAGGGTGTAGAAGGGCGCCTCCTGGCAGACCTTCAGCTGGCGGTCCATGTTCTCCTGGATCAGGTGCATGGGCACGTGCCCCGGCCCTTCGATCATGGTCTGGACGTCGTGCTTCCAGGCCACCTGGGTGAGTTCGCCCAGGGTGTCCAGCTCGGCGAACTGGGACTCGTCGTTGGCGTCGGCGATCGAGCCGGGACGCAGCCCGTCGCCCAGGGAGAAGGCCACGTCGTAGGCCTTCATGATCTCGCAGATGTCCTCGAAGTGCGTGTAGAGGAAGTTCTCCCGGTGGTGGGCCAGGCACCACTTCGCCAGGATGCTGCCGCCGCGGCTGACGATGCCGGTGAGCCGCTTCGCGGTGAGCGGGATGTGCGCAAGGCGGACCCCGGCGTGGATGGTGAAGTAGTCCACCCCCTGCTCGGCCTGCTCGACGAGGGTGTCGCGGAAGATCTCCCAGGTCAGTTCCTCGGCCTTGCCGTTGACCTTCTCCAGGGCCTGGTAGATCGGCACGGTGCCGATCGGCACCGGGCTGTTGCGCAGGATCCACTCGCGGGTCTCGTGGATGTTGGCACCGGTGCTGAGGTCCATCACCGTGTCCGCGCCCCAGCGGATCGACCAGGCCATCTTCTCGACCTCCTCCTCGATGCTGGAGGCGACCGCGGAATTGCCGATGTTGGCGTTGACCTTCACCAGGAAGGCGCGACCGATGACCATCGGCTCGGCCTCCGGGTGGTTGACGTTGGCCGGGATGATGGCGCGTCCGGCGGCGACCTCGTCGCGGACGAACTCGGCCGTGATGGGGCGCCGTCCGGTGGCCTCCCGGCCGAGGTTCTCGCGGATGGCGATGAACTCCATCTCCGGGGTGACCCGGCCCTGGCGGGCGTAGTGCATCTGCGAGACGTTCCGGCCGGCCCGGGCCCGCAGTGGCCGCCGTCCGCCACCCTTGAAGCGGATGGCGTCCAGGCCGGCGTCCCGCTCCCGCAACTGGCGGTAGAGGCTGGAGGAGTGTTCAAGTTCCTCCACGTCCCCGCGTTCCAGGATCCAGGCCTGGCGAACCGGCTCCAGGCCCCGGGCCAGGTCGAGGACGGCGGCCGGGTCGGTGTAGGGGCCGGAGGTGTCGTAGAGCCGGACCGGTTCGTTCTCCAGAAGCCGCCCCTCGAAATCCCGGGTGGGGGAAAGCCGGACCTCGCGGAGCGGCACCCGCAGGTCCGGCCGGCTGCCCTGGACGTGGATCTTGCGGGAGGCCGGAAACGGTTGCAGGCAGGCCCCGAGGATCGATTCGCGGCCAACGGGGGTTTCGGGATTCGGCATCGGGGGTGCTCCAGCTTCCGGACCAGCCGGCCCGGGCCTGAAAGTTTACCGCGGGACTCAGGTTTACCGTTTCTCAAGCCGCAGGGGGACCCTCGCCGATACGCAAGGTGTTACGAAACGGGGGATTCCATGCCGGCGGGCTCCGGGGGCGAACGGGACAAGGCCATTCCTGAGCAGTTGCTCCAGATCACCAAGGAGCAGGAGGGCGGCGCCGACCGGGTGCTCGGGCAGATCGAAGTGGTCGAGTGCAGCTTCCAGGAGATCCAGACCCTGACCAAGGAGTGCCAGGAAGTGCTCCGGGGGCTGGTTCCGCCCTCCGAGGAGAAGGACGCCCTGGTCGAGAAGCTGGAGGCCATCGCCACCCACGTCGAGAACGGCCTCTACAACGTGAACGGCGTGTTCGACCTGTTCCAGTACCAGGACATCATCCGCCAGAAGCTGGAGAAGATCGGCCACCGGCTCATCGAGGTCAGCCACTTCGTGCTCGCCAACCTGCAGCCCACCGCCCTCGAGGAGGAGCACATGGCGCCGGCCGGGCGTGACATCCTCGAGCGCCAGGCGCAGGAGCCGGACCAGGCCAAGAGCGACGCCGACGACGTGGTGGCCGAGTTCTTCGCCAAGCTGAGGCCACCAAAAGCTGCCAAGTGAGCCTTCGCCGGGGTACCTTGGAGGGGTCCCAGGAGGGCCCATGATCCGATTCCGCTGGATGGGTGTCGCGGTGGCGGCCTTGACGGCGCTGGCCGCCACCGCCCCCGGCACGGAACCGGATCCGGTGGCCGCCGTGCGGGCGCAGCGGGCCGCGGCCCAGGGCATCAGCGAGGACGACCTGCCGGCGGTGCCGCGGGCGATCCTCGAACCGCCCCCCCTTCCGCCCCCGGAGATCCATCCCAAGGACCTGCGCGGCCGCCGGGGTGCGGCGCGCGCCAAGGGCGCCTCCAGCCGGAAGGTGGCGGGGAAAAAGGGGGGAGCGGTCAAGCGGAGCCCGGCCCGCAAGGGCGTGCGCAAACCTCCAGCCAGGAAGGCGAAATGATCCGGCCCGTGGCCGCAGGGGCCGAACCAGGGCCCTGCGATGTTGGAAGCCTCCCGCACCATCTCGGCGGGGTGGCGGGGCAGGGGCGGGCGCGATGAGCGAAGCCTCCTCCGTCGTCGTCGTGATGGCCGGCGGGCGCGGCACGCGGTTCTGGCCGCGGTCCCGGGAGCAGCGGCCGAAGCAGTTCCTGCCGATCCTGGGCGAAGCCAGCCTGCTCCGCCAGACCGTGGACCGGGTGCTACCCGGATACGGCGCGGAGCGCGTCTACATCGCCACCACCACCGACCTGGCCGGCGCCACCCGGCGGCTGCTGCCGGAACTGCCGGCGGACAACATCCTGGCCGAGCCCGAGGGCCGCAACACCGCGCCCTGCCTGGCCCTGGCGATGGTCACCATCGCCGCCCGCAACCCGGAGGCGGTGATGGTGGTGCTGAGCGCCGACCACTGGATCGGCGACGACGCGCGGTTCCTCGAGGACCTCGAGGTGGCGGTGGACCACGCCAACCGGACCCGGGAACTGGTGACCTTCGGCATCCCTCCGGCCCATCCCGAGACCGGCTACGGCTACATCGAGACCGCCGGCGAAGGCAGGGTGCGCCGGGCCGCCGCCTTCCGGGAAAAGCCGCCGCTGGAGACCGCCATCGCCTACCTGCAGTCCGGCCGCCACTTCTGGAATGCCGGCATCTTCGTCTGGCGGGTGGACGACCTTCGCGACGAATTGGCCGCCCACGCTCCGGGCGTGCTTGGTCCCCTCGCCGACTGGGCTGGAGCAGGGTCCCGTCCCGAGGACCTGCCGGCGGCCTATGGCCGCTGCGAAGCCACCAGCATCGACTATGCCCTGCTGGAGAAGTCCAGCCGTGTCGCGGTGGTCCCGGCCACCTTCCGCTGGTCCGACGTGGGCAGCTGGCCGGCTCTGGGGGCCTTCCAGGAGACCGATGCGGAGGGCAACGCGGTGCAGGGCGAGGCCGTCCTGGTCGACGCCCGCGACTGCGCCGTGTATGGCGGGAGCCGGCTGGTGGCCCTGGCCGGCGTCTCCGGCCTGATCGTCGTCGACGAACCCGATGCCCTGCTGGTCACCCACCGCGACCACGCCCAGGGCGTGAAGAACGTCGTGGACGAACTGAAACGGCGGGGCCGCAAGGACCTGCTGTAGGCCCCGGGCCGCGCCCCGAAAGGACCCCATGGAACGACCGACCTCCCTGCACGTGGACAAGCCCTGGGGCTGTTTCGACCAGTACGCCCTGAACACGCCCTGCACGGTGAAGATCCTCACCTGCAATCCGGGCCAGCAACTGAGCCTGCAGCGCCACGCCCGCCGCGACGAACTGTGGGTGGCCCTGGACCCGGGCGTGGTGGTGGACCTGGACGGGCGCGAACTGCGTCCGCTGGTGGGTGCCGAAACCTGGCTCCCCCAGGGCAGCACCCACCGGCTCCGCTGCGATGCCGCCACCGCCCACCCGGTCCGGGTGCTGGAGGTGAGCTTCGGGACCTTCGACGAGGCCGACATCGAGCGCCTCCAGGACGACTATGGGCGGGCCTAGGACCTGGCCCATCCTGGCCCTGGCGGGCCTGCTCCAGGCCGAGGCGCCGGAGGACCTGCTGGCCAAGGTCGACCGCCTGCGCCATCCCTGGGCCTCCTACAGCGTCGAGGTGGAGGTGAAGGACGCCAGGGCCGCCCAGCGCTGGCGGGTGTTGGCCCGGGAGAACGGGGACGCCCGGGTCGAAGGGCTCTCGGAGAAGGAGGCCGGGCGCGCCGTGCTCATGCTTGGGGAGCAGATGTGGCTGCTGCTCCCGAAGGCCCGAAAGCCGGTCAAGGTGACCCCCCAGCAACGCCTGCTGGGACCGGCCGCCGGCGGGGACATCGCCCGCTCGCGGTTCGCCGAGGACTACCGGGTGGCCGCCCGCACCGAGGAGAACGTGGACGGCCGCCCCTGCCTCCGTCTGGACCTGGAGGCGCGCCGCCCTGCCCAGAGCTACCGCAGGGCGCTCCTCTGGCTGTCCAGCAGCGGCGAGCCGGTGCAGGCGGAATTCCGGCTGGCATCGGGAAAGCTGGCCAAGCGGGTCCGCTTCGAGGTGCCCGTCCAGGCTGCGGGTCGCGCGGTCCTTGCCGGGATGGCCCTGGAGGATCCAGGTGGTGCGACGGCCCAGGTCCGCTTCAGCAACTGGACCCCGGCGAAGCACGACCCGCGCCTGTTCGAGCTTCCCGTAGGAAAACCGGACCCGGCTCCCGAGCGGTAGGGGTATCCTGGGCTTGAGGCGTCCGCAAGGACTTCCCGCCACTCAAAGTCCCACCATCTGCAACCCGTCGCCTTTCGTCGCGACGCCCGCACTACGGATCCCTCCGAAAAATTCCCACCAACGAATCCCCTTGAAGCGCCCTGCCTCAGGGCGCTTCCTTTTTTCAGCGCTCTGGGAGCAGAGAAGATCCTAGGCCCTCCGGCTTACGCCGCCGGGGATGGATGATTCCCTCCTCGCCGGGGGCCGACTGCGCGAGCGGTGCTCGCTCCATCACCCGGCGGTCGGGAGGGCGCACGGGCCCTCGCCTTGCGGCTCACGTGGCCCATCCTGGGCCACGCCCTGCGGGCCGAGCTTTGCTCGGTGGCCCTCCGCTCCTGCTCCGGGCTCGGGGCGGGATGATTCCCTCCTCGCCGGGGGCCGACTGCGCGAGCGGTGCTCGCTCCGTCACCCGGCGGTCGGGACGGGGCGCTTCCTTTTTTGAGCGCCCCGAATGCAGATCTGATTCAAGGCCCTCCGGCTTACGCCTGCGGGGTTGGATGATTCCCTCCTCGCCGGGGGCCGACAGCGCGAGTGGTGCCCGCTCCGTCACTCGTCGGTGCCGTGGCTCCCATCGCCGGAAGGGCCACCAGAGCGGCCCTTCCGGAGGAGCTGACCATCAGGTCACTTCTGGACCTTGGCATCCTCGACGATGACAGGGTAGCTGTAGCCGGAGCCGAAATCCTTCTTCAGGCGCAGCACCCCGCGCACGGTGACGACGTCCCCGACGGCGGCAGTGTCCTTGGTGGTCACGGTGATGTCGTTGTCGCCCTTGTCCGGGCTGCCGCTGCCGTCGCGGAGGTGGATCCAGTTGCGGCCGAGGATCTCGGCGTTGAACTTGACGATCTTCCCGCGGATCGCGACCGGCTTCTCCTTCAGGGCCTCCATCTGGGCATGGGCCTCGGCCACCGTGCGGGCCTCGGCCCCGGTGGCCTTCGGGGTCTTCACGTCCCCGACGTCGGGGCCCTTGCCGGTCATGGTGTGCTGGGTGGCCACGTTGGCGGTGGAGGTGCCGGCGGCGGGGGCCTGCCCCTCCAGGTTGGCGAACAGGACGCTCGGGAAGGTCCGTTTCAGGGTCTTCGACTCGAAGTTGGCCATCTCCATCGGGTTGGCCAGGGTGACCTGTTCGCCGACCTTCAGGGCGTTCTCCGGCACCGCCGCCCACAGTTCCCGGTCCCCGACCTGGAGACGGAAATAGGTGTAGGGGGGCGCCTCCAGGCGTTCGAGGATGCGGCCGGTGACGGCCGGTGCCGGGGCGGCCTTCGCTGCGGCGGGCGTGGCGGCGGGGGCCGGCGGGGTATTGCGCTTGCAGCCGGCCAGGGTGCCGGCCACCAGGATGCTGACCACGAGATGACGCATGGATCCTCCTCGGGCGGCCCAGGTCGGGCCGGCCCAGGGGGAGAATAGCCCAATTCCCCCCCGGTCCGGGTCACCTCTGGCTGGACGGTGGGATCCGCCGGTCCAGCCGTCCTCAGGCGTGAGCGGCCGCCTGCTTGACGAAGTGCGCTTCGAAGCTCGCCCAGTCGAGCGGGGTGCCGCCGAGGTCCCGGGATTCCGCCCGCAGGCGGGCCAGCTCCTCCTGGTACCACTCCACCACCGGCTTGCCGATCCGCAGGCCGGGCAGCTCGGCGGCCAGGTCGGTGGGCTGGATGAGGCAGACCCAGCCGTCCTCGTAGGGGCTGCGGGCCAGGACGGTGGCGTCGGTCCTGACCTCCGGATTGTCGGACACCAGCCGTCCGCTGAGGGGGGCGGGGAAGTGGACGGCCTGGTCGCCGCGGTGCAGGGTGAACAGCGTCTCGCCCTGCCTGAAGCTGCGGTTCGCCTCCGGCAGCTGGGCCGAGCGGATGTCCCCCAGGGCCTTGCGGGAGAAGTCGTCGATGCCGAGCCGGACCTGGCCGCCCTCCTCGATCCGCGCCCAGACGTGGGACGGGGACATGAAGGCGCCGCCGGGCACGCAGTACTCGTGGGCCGGGACCCGTTCGGCCATGTGCGGGGCCACGACCCGGATCGTCGGCTGGCGCTGGGCTTCCAGCCTGGCCTCGCGCTTGATCAGCAGCCTGCGGGCGAAGTCCGCCAGTTCGTCCGCGGTGAAGGGCTTCTGCACGTACTCGCTGGCACCGAACTGCAGGGTCTGCACGGCGCTCTCGATGGTGCCGTAGCCGGTGATCACGACCACGTCCACGTCCGGGCGCAGGTGCTTGACCGCCTTCACCACCTCGACGCCGTCCATGTCCGGCATCTTCAGGTCGGTGAACACGAAGTCGTAGTTGTTGCGCTGCACCAGGCCGAGCGCCTCGGGACCGTGTTCCACCGTGTCGACGCTGAAGCCCTCCAGCACCAGGATCCGGCGGAAGGAGTCGAGCACCACCGCCTCGTCGTCGACGGCCAGGATGCGGGCCTTCGGGTGCGGAACCTCGGCGCGCTTCAGGCTCCTGGCCTCGTCGGAGATGTTGAGCTGCACGGACACCCGCAGCACTTCCTCGCGCTCCTGGCGTTCGCGGCGGGCCTTGAGGTTCTCGGCGGCCTTGCGGACGAAGATGTCGATCACCACGAAGGCGATGAACATGAAGACGACGATGAGGGCGGTCATGGCGGGCTCCTAGGCGGTGGCGGAAGGTTCGGCGGGAAGTTTCAGGGTCAGGGGCACTTCGACGAGGGGGATCCGCAGGGTGAAGCGGGTGCCCTCACCGGGCTGGCTCTCGACGTCCAGGCGGCCGCCGTGGTGCTCGAGGATGCCCCAGCTCACGGCCAGCCCCAGGCCGGTGCCCCGGCTGCCCTTGGTGGTGAAGAAGGGCTCGAAGACGTGCGGGAGGTTCTCCGCGCTGATCCCCGGCCCGTTGTCCTCGACGCTCAGCTCGGCGAAGGGGCCTCCAGGGGGGATGCAGGAGGAGACCCGGATGGTCCCGCCGGCCGGGCCGATGGCGTCGGCCGCGTTCAGCAGCAGGTTGACCAGCACCTGCTGGATCTGGTTGCCGTCGGCGGGGATCTCCGGCAGGTCGGAGGCGAGGTCCAGGCCCAGCTGCACCTGGTTCATGGCCATCTGCGACATCACCACCGAGATCGAGCGGCGGGCCACCTCGTTGAGGTCGGTGGGCTTGCGGGTCGGCGGGGTGGGCCGGGCGAAGTCCAGCAGTTCGCGGATGATCCCGCGGCAGCGGATGGTCTCGCGGACGATCACGTCGAGGTCCTCGCAGGACTCGGGGTCCGATTCGAGGCGCTTGCGCAGCAGCGAGGCGTAGCTCAGCACCCCGGTGAGCGGGTTGTTGATCTCGTGGGCGATGCCCGCGGCCAGCCGGCCCACCGAGGCGAGCTTGTCGGCCTGGGTGAGCTGCCGCTGCACCTCGGAGAGCTGCGCGATCATGTGGTTGAAGGCCGCCGCCAGTTCGCCCAGCTCGCTGCGTGAGGTCACCGGGATGGTGGTGCCGAGGTCGCCCCCGGCCACCTGCCGCGTCCCCGCCACCAGCGCCTTGACCGGCCGCAGCACCAGCCGGCGGTTGAGCAGGGACAGGATGCCTCCGCTGACCAGGATGGCGGCCAGGGCCATCCCGCCCATCGCGAAGCGGCTGCTGCGGATCTCGGCATCAGCCTCGGCCATCGAGACATTCACATCGAGCACGCCAAGCACGCTCTGCTTCTTCGAGTGGGCATGGCAGGCGGCGGTGGAGCAGGAGGGTTCGTTGTTGATCGGGGCGATGATGCCCAGCACGCGGGTGCCGTCGGCGCCGGTGAAGATCCGCGAGCGGGCCTGGATGTCGAGCTTTTCCAGCGGCTTGCCGGGGGCGTGGCAGGCGTAGCAGGCCTCCCCCTTGATGTCGAGGGTGGTGCCGATCTCCTTGTCGTCGGAGGAGAACATGATCCGCCCTTCCTTGTTGAAGAGCCTGACCTTGCGGATGCCCTCCTGGTCGAGGGCGCCGATGGCGCGGATCTGCGCGTGCAGGCTCTCCCGGCGGTTCTCCAGCATGTCGTAGTGGGCGCTGCCCTTGATCGCCTCGCTGAGCTGGGCGGCGCTGCGGGTGCGCTCCGCCACCAGCTGGGCCGAGTGGGTCCGGATGACGAACACGGTCATCACGCCGATCACCAGGGCGGTCGCGAGGCCCGCCCCGAGGATCAGTTGCGTGCCGATCCGGCTTCGCATGCCTCAGCCCTCCTCCGTCCGGGCCACGGGGCCCTCGGGGAAGATGTGCAGGTGGCGCACCGCCAGGGCGAAGGCGAGCATGCCGATGGCGACCAGCCCCAGGCTGACGACGACCTCCAGGACCGACGGCACGTAGCGTCCGCCCAGGGCGCGCTCCATCCCCGTGACGCTCACGTTGAGCCGGTTCATCACGAAGCCGAGCACCGCCAGGAAGGCGCCGAAGACCAAGGTCCGCGGGTTCTCCCGGACCTTGCGGAAGGCCAGCATCAGCACCGGAAGGACCACCCCGACGGTCAGTTCGGCGATGAACATCCAGCCTTCGTAGCCGGGGTGGCGAAGGCCGGCGAAGGAGCCGTTGCGGATCACCACCTGCAGGCGCATCAGCCCGTAGATGCCGAGCACCACGACCATGGCCCGCGCGAGCGGCTCCAGCAGGTCCATGGCCAGGTGGTGGCCGAAGGCGCGCTGGCTCAGGTACGACTCCAGGATCACCATGCCGATCCCGCCGCCGATCGCGGAGATGTAGAAGAACAGCGGCAGCAGCTGCGTGTACCAGAGCGGATGGAGCTTGGAGGGCACGATCAGGTACAGGGTGCCGAGGCTGCTCTGGTGCAGGGTGCTGAGGATGACCCCGGCGATCACCAGCGGCGTGATCGCGCCGTGGATGATCCGGGCCGGGGCGTGGAAGCCGAAGCGCTCGAACACGGCCGGGCTGAACTCGATCGCCAGCACGGTGGTGTAGAGCATCACGCACCAGGCCACCTCGAACATGACGGAGTGCGGGTTCCAGTAGATGATCGCGTGCCAGATCCGCCAGGGCTGGCCGAGGTCCAGCAGCAGGGCGAAGATCACGAAGGTGTAGCCGAGGAAGCCGGTGAGGATGGTGGGCCGCACGATCGGCTCGAACCGCTTGATGTTGAAGAGGTGCACGACCGCCGTGAGGGTGAAGGCGCCGGCGGCGAGCCCGACGCCGCAGAGCAGGTCGAAGCCGATCCAGAGGCCCCAGGGGAAGCGGTCGCTAAGGTTGGTGACCGCGCCCAGGCCCTTGGAGAACCGCACGACGACGATGGCCAGGAAGGCGACGATGAGGATCCCGGCCAGCACCGACCAGAAGCCGAGCCGCGGGCGCCGGGCCGGAAGGATTGCCTGGGTGTTCATGACTGCCTCCCGTTGCCGTGCTTCTCGGTGCGGGCCACGTCCTCGCGCCGCGAGGTGACCCAGTGGACCCCGTACAGGAAGACGCCCCAGACGCCGACGAAGTCCGGGATGTTGGACAGCACCTGCCAGGTGCGCATGGCCGGGGGATCCTGGGGCAGGTCGCTCTTGTAGCCGATCTTGTCGAAGCTGACGCTGCTGAGCAGGAGCACCCCCGTCCCTCCCGCCTCGCCCAGCCCGTAGATGTGGTCGAGGTAGCCGCCGGGATTCTTATTGATCCGGCTGCGGGCCTCGCGCACCAGTTCCTCGCGGGTGCCGAACACCGTGGCGGATTCAGGGCAGACTTCGGCGCAGGCGGTCGGCTTGCCCTCCTTCACCCGGTCCGTGCACATGATGCACTTGCCCACCACCGGCACCGGACGGTCCCACTGGTACTTCGGCACCTGGAAGGGGCAGGCCATCATGCAGTAGCGGCAGCCCATGCACTTCTTGGCGTCGTAGACCACCGGGCCCTCGGCGGTCTTCACCAGCGCGCCGACCGGGCAGACCGACACGCAGGTGGGCACCAGGCAGTGCATGCAGAGCCGTCGGACGTTCAGCCCTTCCAGGGTGTTGACCGTGGTCCAGGTGTAGGCCGTGGGTTCAGGCTCCACCGGTCCTGGGAGCTTGTTCTGCTCCTTGCAGGCACTGGTGCAGGCGCCGCAGGCGATGCAGCGGGTGGCGTCGAAGAGAAGTCCCACGCTCATGGGGTCTCCAGGGGGGCGCGCACGCTGTCAGGAAATTGAAAGGCCGCGTCCTGGAGCAAGCATGATCCGATCGGGAAGCATAATCAACCGAACGGTAGTGATCAAAGACACAAAAAGGAAGCATTTGTTTGAATTGATAGTTATTAATAGATCTTATTTTATTTAATATGAATTATTCTGGATTTCCCGCCGGGATCGACCTTGACGGAAAAGTTGTTAAATAGCGACCAACCAGCCAGGATGGCAGGGCATTTCCCCGGGGCGGTCTCAGGGCCCAGGGTCAGGGCTTCGGCTTGGCCTTGTCCCCCTTCGGGGGCTTGACCTTCTGCCGTTCGGCCTCGGCGGCCTCCGAGGCGCTGTTCAGGACGACGATGGAGATCCGGCGCTGCTTGGGGTCGCCGGGCTCCAGGCCCTCCATGGGCTTGGTGTCGGAGAACCCTGTGACCTTCTTCACCTGGCCGGCCCGGAGCCCCGAGGCTTCCATGGCGCGCCGGGCGGTGTTGGCCCGGTCGGCGCTCAGCTCCCAGTTGCTGTAGGCCGCTCCGGAGGCGTACTGCTGGCTGTCGGTGTGCCCGCCGAGCACCACGTGGTTGGGCAGCTTGCCCAGCTCCTTGGCGATCTCCTTGAGGATGGCCAGGGTCTGCGGCTTGATCCGGGCGGATCCGGAGTCGAACAGCACCTGGGTGGCCTTGTCCTGGATCTGGATCCGCAGGCCCTCGTCGGTGAAGTCCATGGTGAGCTGGTCCTTGAAGGACTGCAGGAGCTGGTCCTTGCTGAAGGCTTCCTCGATGGCGGTGGCGGTGGCCTCCATCTTCTTCAGCTCGGTCTCCGCTCCGATGTCCAGCTCGGGCTTGCCGCCGCCCTGGTCGCCGCCGTCGATCGGGGCCATGCCGCGTCCCCCGGGCAGGATCCCCTTGCCGTGGTTGTCGAGGATCTCCTTGCCCTTCTCGGTGTTGAAGAAGTTGGCGTCCTGGAACATCCCGGCGATGCCGGCTTTGGTGTTGGCGTTGGCACTGGCCAGCAGCCACATGAGCAGGAAGAAGGCCATCATCGCGGTGACCAGGTCGGCGTAGGCCACCTTCCAGGCGCCGCCGTGGGCCGCCGCGTGGCCGCCCTTCTTCTTGATGAACTTGATCTTTACTTCCTGGGGCTGGTCGGACATGGGGGGGCCTGAGGCGAGAGGCTGGAGGCTGGAGGCTGGAGCCTGCGGGTCCCCGCTGCCGGGTGCATGCGGCTACCTCGGCTTGATCTGCCTCACCACCTCCACTCCACGCGGGGCTGCGCCCCGCTTGAGGTGCCGTGGGAAGGGGTGGGCCGTGGAAAGGCGGGGCATCGGAGCTACCTCGGCTTGATCTGCCTCACCACCTCCTCCAATTCGCCGCCGCCGGGGCGCTCGGGGGAGGGGATGGTGCGGCGGGCAAACTCGACGGCGGTGACCGGGGCGGCACCGTTGCCGAAGGCCACCAGGCCGGCGCGGAGCATGTTGAAGTAGTGCGATTCGTGGGCGTTCACCTGGTCGATGTTCTTGCCCAGGGGGGAGACCACGCCGTAGGCCAGGAAGATGCCCATGAAGGTGCCCACGAGGGCGGCGCCGACCTTGGCGCCGATGACGTTGGGGGGCTGGTCGAGGTAGCCCATGGTGATCACGATTCCCATGACGCAGGCGACGATGCCGAAGGCGGGGAAGGAGTCGCCCATGTTGGTGACCGCCGCGCCCGGGGCCGCGGATTCGGCGTGGTGCACGTCCAGGTCCAGGTCCATGACCTGGTCGATCTCGTCGATCTTGGCGCTGCCGTTGATCAGCAGCTTCATGGAGTCGCAGAAGAAGTCGAGGGCGTGGTGGTTGTGCAGGAAGGTCTCGTATTTCTTGAAGATGGCCGAATTGTGGGGGTCGTTGACGTCCTGCTCGAGGGCGAGCAGTCCGCCCTTCTTGATGTTCACGTAGACCTCGTACTGCAGCATGAGGGCTTCCATGAACACCGCCTTGGTGTAGGGGCTGCCCTTGAGCGGCTTGGCGATGTTGGCGGCGACCGCCTTGACCACGTTGGCCGGGTTCGACACGAGAAACGATCCCACGGCCGCCCCGACGAGGATAAGTCCTTCAGGACCCATGGGATGCAGGAGCACGCCAATGCTCCCGCCCTCGATCATGTACCCGCCGAGGACGGAGCCGAATGCGACGATCAGGCCGATGATGACGAACATGCCAAGGGCTCCCGTCTGCTAGATCGGTGCCGGATGCTCCGGGCATGAATTGCTGCATCGGGGCCAAGTGAAGCCGGGGCGGAAGGACCTGTGCAGGAGGCCTGTGCAGGAGGCCTGTGCAGGAGGCCTGCCTGCGACCCCGCCCAGGACGGCCTGGTGGTGGACGGACCGCGGCCGGGACGCCGGGGCTGCCGGAGGACCTGCCGGCCGAACCGGCGGTGCGGGCCGGGACCTTGGGGATGGGCCGGTTGACCGCGTGCCTGGCGGGGTGGGCTACCGGGCCGCCTTCCGGAAGGGCGGGGCATGCCCGTAGGTCAGGCGCCGCCAGAGCCACTCGGCGGGTCCCATGCTGAACCGTGAGAGCCAGGCGCCGCTGGCGAGCACCTGGAGGGCGAACAGGACCAGGGCGAGGCCGTAGGCCGCCAGCAGCGGCACCCTCCCGTACAGCCCGAAACCATAGAAATAGAACAGGGTGGTCATCACCACCGACTGGCCCAGGTAGTTGCTGAGCGCCATCCGGCCGGGGCTGGCCAGCCGGCGGAGGATGGCGCCGGCCCCAGCCTTCTGCAGCAGCAGCACCAGGCCGGCGGCATAGGCCAGGGACAGGCCCGGGGTGGCGCAGGTCAGCAGGGCGAAGGCCAGCATGGCCCCCGGGTTGGCAGGACCGGGAAAGCCCTTTCCGAAGACCCAGGCGCAGCCGGCGCTGAGCGGCAGGGCGACCAGGAATCCCCAGGCAGCGACCCGCCGCAACAACCTTCGGTGGCCGGCGGGATCCCCCAGGATACCGGTTCGCCCCGCCCACGCTCCCAGCAGGAACATGGCCAGGATCTGCGGGAGGATGGCCAGCGTCATGCCGTAGTTGGTGGCAAGCTCCTTCAGGCGGACCTGGAACAGCAGGGCATAGGGGCCCTGGCCGTATGCCCGCAGCGCCTCGGCGGACTTGCGGGCCATCTCGGCAGCCTGCGCTTGCGCGGCCCGGTGCATTTCCTGGGCGGCGGCGGGCACCGTCTGGGCCACCAGGATCGCCACCCAGAACAGGGCCCAGACCAGCGTGGCCAGGGCGAGCAGGACGGCCGCCCAGATGAGCAGCGTCCGTGGCCGGCGTTTGCGGAAGGCCAGCAGCAGGAGCCCGGCCAGGGCGTAGGCGGCGAGGATGTCGCCCATCCAGAGCAGGACCCCGTGCAGCAGGCCGATGCCGAGCAGGACCAGCTGGCGGCGGGTGTAGATGGACCCGGTCCGGGCGCCCCGGGCCTCCAGCCGGGAGGTCTGGACGCTGAAACCGGCCCCGAAGAGGAAGGAGAACAGGCAGTAGAACTTGCCCTGGACCAGCCAGAAGACGAGTCCAAGCAGCCAAGGATCGGTGGTTTCCCGCCAGGGCTTCATGATCGTCTCCTGGGCGGGCGCGCAGAAGAACAGGACGTTCACCAGCAGGATGCCGAGCAAGGCGAACCCACGGAGCACGTCCATGGCCTCGATGCGGTCCTCGGGCGCGATCGGCTGGGCTGGCTGCATGGCGGGTCCTCGCGGGCGGTGCTTCATGGTGGCGCTGGACCCCACCCTCCGCCAGCGGTGCGGTTCAGAGCTCCCACACCAGCAGCCGGGCGCCGGGGCGGCCGTCCACCGGGAGCGTCCGGGCCGGTGGAACCCCCGGCACCTCGAAGCTGTGGCTGACCAGCAGGCTTCCCGGCTTCATCTCCCTGGAAGCCTTGGCCCAGAGGGCGGCCATCGGTTCCGGGGACAGGAAGGCATAGGCGACGTCGAACCTGGACAGGTCCTGGTCCCAGAGGCTGGCGAGGCGGACCTCGGCCTGGGGGCGGCCCCGGAGGCGGAGCCAGGCCACCAGCCAGGGCAGGGGCGAGGATTCCACGCCCAGGTAGCGTCCCTCCGGCCGCACCGAGGCCAGGTGCGCGATCGGGCCGCCCAGGCCGCAGCCGAGGTCGATGAAGGCGAAGCCGGACCCTTCCGGAAGCAGCGACTCCAGCTTGGTCCAGGCATCGCGGCTGGCGTTGTACAGCGGCACCCGGGTCGCCAGCCCGCCGCCGTAGACCAGGACGAGCGCCAGCAGGAGGGCGAGGTCCACCCAGGGCGGGTAGCCCCAGGCGAGCCGCAGCAGCAGGATCGCGGGCAGCAGCGCCTGGAGGGGCAGCCACCAGGGAGGCAGCCCCAGCGCGCTTCCCAGGAGCGCCGCGAGGCCGCCCTGGAGGCCGGCCCAGGCCCAGGCCGGCAGCCGGAGCCCCAGCCGTCCGAGCCCCATCAGCAGCGCGAAGGCGACCCCCTGGGCGAGCAGGGCCCGGAGGATCCGGGGCCAGCGGTCGAACGGGAAGGCTGCCATTCGTCCATCCTACTGGCCCGTTCCGGGGTCGGGCCAAGGAGACCGGCCGTCCGGTTCGCGTCGGGCACGCCGCTGGCCTACACTCCCCCCAGCGGATGCCACGCCACCGCAGACCCGGGGATGCGCCCATGAACCTCGAAGAACCCAACCCTGAAGGCCGCCCCGAAGCGGCTCCCGCTCCGGCCGGTCCCGGTTCCGTGGTCCAGGAGCCGGGCCGGGGAACCCGGCCGATCCCGCTGGCCGGCCCGGGCGGGTTCAGCGTCGATGCCCCCCGGCCCCCGCTGTGCTGCTGGGTGGCGGTGGCCGCTTCGCTGACGTCGGTGGTGCTGGCCATCCTGCTCTGGCAGCGCACGCTTCCGGCCCCCTCTCCCGCCCCGGTTGCCGCGCCGGTGCCGCAGGCGCCGCCACCGCCGGCGGGATCGCCCGAGGCCTTCCAGGCCGCCCTCAAGCCCTACCTGGACGCGGCCCAGGCCGGCGACCCCAACGCCATGCGCATGCTCGGCGCCATGTACTACCACGGCCTGGACCTGCCGCGGAACCGGGCCGAAGGTCTCAGGTGGTACCGCAAGGCCGCCGAGTCCGGCAGCGCGGTCGCCAAGGAGGAGCTGAGGCAGTTGGAGTAGTCCCGGGCGTCCTGTCCATGCTCCCCACCGGCCGTTTCGCGCCTTCGCCCACCGGCGTGCTGCACCTGGGCAACCTGCGGACTGCGCTGGCCTCGTGGCTGGCCGCGCGGGCCGCAGGCGGCTGCTGGATCGTGCGGATGGAGGACGTGGACCGGCCGCGCTGCCGACGGGAGCACGGCGAACGGCAGCTGCGCGACCTGGCCGCCCTGGGCCTGGACAGCGACCGGCCGGTGCTCTGGCAGTCGCGGCGGGAGGAAGCCTACCGTGCGGCCCTCGAGCGCCTGCACGAAGCCCGCCGGCTCTACCCCTGCGCCTGTTCGCGCAAGGACCTGGCGTCGCTGGCCAGCGCGCCCCACCTTGAGGACGGTCTTCGCCCCTACCCCGGCCGCTGCCGGGAGCGGCCCTGGGAAGGTTTCGACCGGGCCCTGCGGGTCCGGCTGCCGTCCGGACCGGTGGCCTGGGAGGACCGGCTGCTCGGTCCCCAGGTGGACGACCCGGCCGCCCTCACCGGCGATCCGCTGCTGTTCAGGCGCGACGGCCTGTTCGCGTATCACTTGGCGGTGGGGGTGGACGATGCCGCCCAGGGCGTCACCGAAGTGGTCCGCGGCGCCGATCTCCGCGCCGTCACCGCCACCCAGATCCGGCTGCAGGAGGCCCTCGGCCTGCCACGCCCGGCCTACGCCCATCTGGGCCTGGTCACCTCCCCCGACGGTTCCCGGCTCGGCAAGCGCGAGGGCGCCCTGGGCCGGGCGGAACTCCAGGCGAAGGGCATCGGCCCGGCGGCCCTCCTCGGCTGGCTGGGCTGGAGCCTGGGCTGCCTGGACCGCCCCCTGGACTGCCGGGCCGATGAGCTGGTGCGGGCCTTCGCCTGGAGCCGGGTGCCCCCGGGCCCGGTGGCCGTCCCCCAGGACTGGGCCGAGGGGTAGGAGGGCCGGACCCGGCTACTTCGCGGCGGATTCCTGGCGCTTCAGTTCGCTCCACAGGAACTCGGCGGCCGGCAGGGTCCGGCCGTCCTTGAAGCGGATCCGGTAGGGCTCACCCGACAGGCTGCTGCCGGTGCCGCACAGCCGGATGAAGTCGGGGGCGGACTTCACCCGCCGGCCCGCGTTGCGCAGCTTCAGGCGGAGGTGCTGGCCGGCCTCCTGGGGACTGTGGCCGGTGCCGTTGCGGAGGAACACCGCCCCCTGCAGGGCCTCCACCGACCGGATCAGGGCCTCGATCCTCGCCGCCTCCGGAGCGGCGGCCTGGAGGAGGACGATCGACGCCAGCGGCAGCATCCCCCCACGATGCGCGAACCGGGGAACCGAGGCAAAACAAAAGGACCCGGCACCCCGGGTCCTGTCAAAGCCTGCGTCGCTGCCTACGCGAGCGCGTTCACTTTCTCGGTATCCCCTGCGGGGATACGCGAGACCGAAAAACGAAGGACCCGGCACCCCGGGTCCTCTCGCGGCACGCGTCGCTGCCTACGCCAGCGCGTTCACTTTCAGGGTCAGGCGGGACTTGTAGCGGTTGGCGGCGTTCTTGTGCAGCACGCCCTTGCGCTCGGCCACGTCCATGACGCCCATGATGACCGGCAGGGCCTTCTGGGCCTCGGTCCGGTTGCCGGTGGCGACCACCGACAGGAACTTCTTGAGGGCGGTCTTCATGGTCGACTTGTTGGCGCGGTTGCGGAGCCGGGCTTCGACGTCGCGGCGGGCCTTCTTGGCGGCGGACTTGTGGTTGGCCATGCGGACACTCCTGCCCCCCTCGCGTCGCAGGGGAGAAAGACCATCCTATCGAACCGGCCCCGCGAGTCAAGGACAAATGCCCCGGCGCGGCCCGCCGGCAATGGCCGTTTGACCCGCGGGCCGGAATGATCGCATCCTGGAGGAGGCCCCTGGTCCCCGAACGCGGGACGGACATGGACCGACTGAAGGATGCCTTTTCAAGTGCCTTGGCGAACGCATTGCCCGGGCAGGACATCGCCCTGGAGCGGCCGCGCAGCGGCGCGATGGGGGACCTGGCCTACCCCTGCTTCCGCGCAGCCAAGGCCCTGGGCCGGAACCCGGCCGAACTGGCCCAGGGCCTGGCGGCGACCCTGGCCGTGCCCGGGGCCAGCCTGGAGGCGGCCGGTCCCTACCTCAACCTGCGCCTGGCGCCGCCCGACCGGGCCCGCACGGTGCTCGCCGCGATCCTCGAGGCCGACCCGGCCCGGCCCTTCGGGTCCGCCCCCCCCAGCGGCGAGACCGTGCTGGTCGAGTACAGTTCGCCCAACATCGCCAAGCTGTTCACCATCGGCCACCTGCGGTCGACCATGATCGGCCACGCCCAGGTGCAGCTGAACCGCTTCCTCGGCGCCACCGTGGTCCGGCTCAACCACCTCGGCGACTGGGGCACCCAGTTCGGCACCCTGCTCGCCGCCTACACGCGCTGGGCCGAGGCCGACAACCCTAGGCTCGACCGGGACTTCGACTGGATCGAAGGCGAGGCGCCGGACAAGCGGCGCACGCCGCTGTTCCGGCTGTTCCAGCTGTACGTGCGCTTCCACGCCGAGGAGGAGCAGGACCCGGCCATGCGCGACGTGGCCCGCGACTGGTTCCGCCGCCTGGAGGCCGGGGATCCCGAGGCCCGGCGGCTCTGGACCTGGTTCCGGGAGATCTCCCTGGCGGAGTTCCAGCGCATCTACGGCCGCCTGGGCGTGGCCTTCGACAGCCTGGAGATGGGCGAGGCCTTCTACGAGGACCAGCTTCAGGCCACCCTGCAACGGCTCGCGCAGGCCGGCGTGCTCAAGGAGGGCGACGGGGGCGCCCGCATCGTCGACCTCGAGGACGTCGGCATCCAGACCCCCTGCCTGGTGCAGAAGGGCGACGGCTCGAGCATCTACGCCACCCGCGACCTGGCGGCGGCGCTGTACCGGCAGCGGACCTGGCAGTTCGACCGCTGCATCTACGTGGTGGGAGGCGAGCAGGTGCTGCACTTCCAGCAGGTGTTCGCCGTGCTCGAGAAGATCGACCCCTGGTTCAAGGGGCGGATGGAGCACACCCCCTTCGGCCTGATCAAGCTCCCCGAGGGCAAGATGAGCACCCGCAAGGGCAACGTCATCTTCCTGGAGGACGTCCTGGACGAGGCGGCGCAGCGCATCCTGGCGGTGATCGAGGAGAAGAACCCGGAGCTGGCGGACAAGGCCGCGGTGGCCGAGCAGCTGGGCCTGGGCGCGGTGCTGTTCTTCAACGCCATCAACGACCGGGTCAAGGCGATCACCTTCACCTGGGAGCGCGCCATCGCCCTCGACGGCGACACCGGGCCCTACGTGCAGTACGCCCACGCCCGCATCTGCTCGGTGCTGCGCAAGGCCGGCGGCTGCTGGGAGGGCTCGGCCCGGCCCGCCGCGGCGCCCGGGCCGGAATCGCCGGTGGTGGCCTTCGCCCCGCTGCCGCTCCCCGCGTCCATGGCCGGCCTGGAGGCCGCCGAGGCCCAGGAGCTGCTGTTCCAGCTGGCCGGGCTGCCCGAGGCGGTCCGCACCTCCCGGCGCGAGGGCATGGCCACCGCCCTGGCCCGCCAGCTGCTGGCCGTGGCCCGCGCCTTCAGCGGCTTCTACACCAACTGCCCGGTGCTGCTGGCCAGCAACCCCCCGGACGTGCGCGAGGCGCGCCTCGCGCTGTGCACCGCCACCGCCCGCGCCCTGCGCCAGGGCCTGTTCCTCATGGGCATCCAGGCCCCGGAGGAGATGTGATGTTTCTCCAACGCAAAGTCGCAGAGGCGCAAAGAAGGGATCTTTCCCTTCTTCCCTTGGCGCCTCTGCGCCTTTGCGTTGTGAATTGTCCTTCCAAGGTGCTCCCATGATCCGTACCTCGACCGTCGATCTCGGCTCCACGAAGTTCGTGTTCGTGACCGGGGGGGTGCTTTCGTCCCTCGGCAAGGGCATCGCCGCGGCCTCTCTGGGGGCGCTGCTGGAGGCGCGCGGGCTGAAGGTCACGTTGATGAAGATGGACCCCTACCTCAACGTCGATCCGGGCACCATGTCGCCGTTCCAGCACGGCGAGGTCTTCGTCACCGACGACGGCGCCGAGACCGACCTGGACCTGGGCCACTACGAGCGCTTCACCAGCGTCCCCACCACGCAGAACCACACCATCACCACGGGCAAGGTCTACAACACCGTCATCCAGAAGGAGCGCAGGGGCGACTACCTGGGCAAGACCGTGCAGGTGATCCCGCACATCACCGACGAGATCAAGGCGACCATCCGCAAGGTCGCCAAGGACATGGACGTGGTGATCGTCGAGATCGGCGGCACCGTCGGCGACATCGAGAGCCAGCCGTTCCTCGAGGCGATCCGCCAGTTCAAGCTGGAGGTGGGCCACGGCAACGCCATCAACATGCACCTGACCTACGTGCCCTACATCAAGGCCGCCGGCGAGCTGAAGTCCAAGCCCACCCAGCACAGCGTCAAGGAGCTGCGGGCCCTGGGCCTGCACCCGGACGTGCTGGTCTGCCGCGCCGAGCGGCCGATCCCCCTGGAGCTGAAGCAGAAGATCGCGCTGTTCTGCTCGGTGACGCCGGACGCCGTGTTCGCCTGCGAGGACGCCTCCACCATCTACGAGGTGCCGCTCAACCTGCACAAGGAGGGGCTCGACGCCAAGGCGGCCGACCTGCTGCACCTCGAGGCCGGCGAGCCGGACCTCACCCGCTGGCGCAACCTGCTGGACCGCATCCACAATCCCGCCGGCAGCGTCCGCATCGCCATCGTCGGCAAGTACGTGGAGTTCAAGGAGAGCTACAAGAGCCTCACCGAGGCCCTGCACCACGCCGGCTACGGCCTCGGCCTGCAGGTGGACCTGAAGTGGGTGGAGGCCGAGGAACTCGAGCACGGCGACCCCGGGCTTCAGCTCGCCGACTGCTCCGGCATCCTGGTGCCCGGCGGCTTCGGCGTCCGCGGCACCCGCGGCATGATCGAGTCGATCCGGTACGCCCGCGAGAAGCGGGTGCCGTTCTTCGGGATCTGCCTCGGGATGCAGATGGCCAGCGTGGAGTTCGCGCGCAACGTCGCCCGGCTGGAGGGCTCCGACAGCACCGAGTTCGACGAGAACCCCCGCCACCGGGTGATCTTCAAGCTGCGTGAGCTGATCGACGTGGAGGAACTCGGCGGGACCATGCGGCTGGGGTCCTACAGGTGCCTCCTCACGGAGGGCAGCTTCGCCCACCGCGCCTACGGCGCCCTGGAGATCGGCGAGCGCCACCGGCACCGCTACGAGTTCAACCAGGCCGAGTACCGCGCCCCCCTGGAGCAGGCCGGCCTGGCCTTCACCGGGATCAGCCCCGACGGCACCTTCGTCGAGATCGTCGAGATCCCCGACCACCCCTACTTCCTCGGCTGCCAGTTCCACCCCGAGTTCAAGTCCAAGCCCCTCGCCCCGCACCCCCTGTTCACCGCCTTCGTCAAGGCCAGCGCGGCGATGTGAACTACAATTCATCCACAGATTCCGCCGATTCCCGCAGATTGAAATCGGCGTAATCTGCGCAATCTGCGGACCATCGTTTTTTGAGGTTTTCCCATGGCGCCTGTGACCTCCCCCCTCGACAAGCTCTGCGTGGACACGGTCCGCTGCCTGGCCATGGACGCGGTGCAGAAGGCCAATTCCGGGCACCCGGGCACGCCGATGGCGCAGGCGCCGGCGGCATACGTGCTCTGGACGAAGCTGTTCCGCCACAACCCGGCGAATCCCGCCTGGCCGGACCGCGACCGCTTCGTGCTGTCCTGCGGCCACGCGTCGATGCTGCTGTACAGCCTGCTGCACCTGAGCGGCTACGGGCTGTCCCTGGAGGACCTGCAGGACTTCCGCCAGTGGGGCTCGAAGACCCCCGGGCACCCGGAATTCCGGCACACCGCCGGGGTCGAGACCACCACCGGCCCCCTCGGCCAGGGGATCGGTAACGCGGTCGGCATGGCCATCGCCGAGCGCTGGCTGGCGGACCGCTTCAACCGCGACGGCCACACCGTGGTCGACCACCGCACCTTCGCCTTCGCCGGCGACGGCGACCTGATGGAGGGCGTGGCCCACGAAGCCGCCTCCCTGGCGGGCCACCTGGGCCTGGAGAAGCTGGTGGTGCTGTACGACGACAACGAGATCACCATCGAGGGCGCCACCTCCCTGGCCTTCTCCGAAAGCGTGGCGGAGCGCTTCGAGGCCTGCGGCTGGCGGGTGCTGCAGGTGAACGACGGCGAGGACCTGGCCGAACTGGAGCGGGTCCTCGGCCAGGCCGCGACCCCCTGCGGCAAGCCCACCCTGATCGTCTGCCGCACGGTCATCGGCTTCCCCTCCCCGGCCAAGCAGGGCAGCCACGAGGCCCACGGCGCCCCGCTGGGCGCCGAGGAGATCCGCGCCACCAAGCAGGTGCTCGGCTGGGACCCGGACCGGTCCTTCCACGTTCCGGCGGAGGCGCTGGCCGAGTGGCGGAAGTGCCAGGCCCGCGGGGCCGCCCAGGAAACCGCCTGGAAGGCGCGCTTCGAAGCCTACCGCGCGGCCTTCCCCGAGGCCGCGGCGGAATACGAGGCCTTCCTCGCCGGCGGCCTGCCGGCGGACTGGGAGGCGGCGCTGCCGGCCTATGCCGGCGCCGATCCGAAGGCCGCCACCCGCGAGGCCAGCGGCCGGGCGCTGAACGCCCTGGCGGCGCGGATCCCCAACCTGATCGGCGGCAGCGCCGACCTCGCGCCCTCCAACAACACCCACCTCAAGGGCGGCGGCGACTTCGGGAAGCACGAAAGCGGCCGCAACTTCCACTGGGGCATCCGCGAGCACGCCATGGGCGCCTGCCTCAACGGCATGGCCCTGCACGGCGGCGTGCGTGCCTTCGGCGCCACCTTCCTGATCTTCAGCGACTACCTGCGGCCGAGCATCCGGCTGGCGGCGCTCATGGGGCTGCCGGTGGTGTACGTGTTCACCCACGACAGCATCGGCGTGGGCGAGGACGGCCCCACCCACCAGCCGGTGGAGCAGGTCATGAGCCTGCGCCTGATCCCGAACCTGCGGGTGCTGCGCCCGGCCGACGCCACCGAGACGGTGGAAGCCTGGCGGCTGGCGCTGGCCCGGCAGGACGGCCCGACCGCCCTGGCCCTCACCCGCCAGAAGCTGCCGGTGCTGGACCGCAGCCGCCTGCAGCCGGCCGCCGGCGTGGCTCGCGGCGGGTACGTCCTAGCCGGGGCGCCGGGCACCCCGAAGGTGCTGCTGATCGCCTCGGGCTCGGAGGTGCACCTGGCCCTGGCCGCCAAGGAGCGGCTGGACGCCGAGGGCATCGGCAGCCGGGTGGTGAGCATGCCCAGCCTCGACCTGTTCCTGGCCCAGCCCAGGGCCTACCGCGACGAGGTGCTGCCGCCCGCGGTGCGCGCGCGGGTGGTGGTCGAGGCCGGCGTCAGCCTCGGCTGGGACCGCATCGCCGGGGACCGCGGCCACATCATCGGCCTGGACCGCTTCGGCGCCTCGGCCCCGGCCGAACTGCTGTTCGAGCGCTTCGGCTTCACCGTGGACGCCGTGGTCGCCGCCGCCAAGGCGGGGTTGAACTGACTTTTTAACCACGAACCACACGAAAAACACGAAAAATGAGCAATCTCTGCAGAAAAGGAAACAAGGCTTTACGGAAGCTTTTGTTTTCGTGCCTTTCGTGTTTTTCGTGGTTAATTTTATCGGGTTTTTCCGTGCTTTCCGCCGGCACCCCCACGGAGGGGGCGCGGCTGCAGGCGACGGCGCGGTTCCTGGCGGGCCTGCCGACCCCCAGCTATCCGGGGATGGAGGGTTTCGTGCGCGATCCGGGCTGGGTCGAGCACGCCCTGGCCATGGACCGCGCCTGGGCGGTCCTGGAGAAGGAGCGGCTCGCCGCGATGCGGACCTGGAGCGGGCGCGAGCTGCGGGCGCTCCAGGGCAGCGGCACCGTGCTCTACCCCTTCGGCGGGCCGGACAACCTGCACGTGCAGGTCCTGCACCCCTGGGCCGAACGCATCGTGATGCTCGGGCTGGAGCCGGTGGGTGAGCTGCCGGAACTGGGCCGGCTGTCCATGCGCCGCGACCTCGCACAGCTGCGCCGCACCCTGCGCACCGCCTTCCAGTCGAGCTTCTTCATCACCAAGGACATGGAGCGCGACCTCCGGCACGAGGAACTGCGGGGGGTGCTGCCGGTGCTGCTGGCCTTCCAGGCCCGGCTCGGCCAGGACCTGCAGGTGCTCGAGATGCTCGACCTGGATGCCGACGGCCGGCCCCAGGAAGCCAAGGGCCGGCCGATGGCGGTCCGGATCCGCTACCGCGAGGCCGGCCGGCCCCGGGAGCTCTGGTACCTGAGGGCGGACCTCAGCAACTACGGACTGCACCGCGACCCCCGCATCCTCGCCTTCCTGCGGACCCTCGACCGTCCCCACGGCTTCCTGAAGAGCGCCTCCTACCTGCTGCACCGGCCCAGCTTCACCACCTTCCGCGAGGCCCTGCTCAAGATCGCGGGCTCCATCCTCCAGGACGACTCCGGCGTCCCCCTGCGCATCTACGAGACCCGCCGCTGGAAGGTCCAGCTGTTCGGGAGCTACCAGGGGCCCATCGCCCTGTTCAAGGAATTCACTCAGGCCGACCTGGCCGAGCGCTACCGCGGCAAGGAGGTCCGCCCCCTGGATTTCGGCATGGGCTACAAGCACCGCGGCCGCAGCTCCAACCTGGCGCTGGCGGTGGCGCCCTAGGCCTGCGCCTCCAGCGCGGCCACGGTCTCGCGCAGTTCGCGGATGAGGCTCCGGAAGCCGGGGTCGAGGTCCGGGGTGTCCAGGACCAGGGCAGCGAACAGGCGGGCCAGGGAGCGGTAGTACCAGAGGGTGCCTTCGCGGTCGGCCCTGAAGCGCTTGAACACCGCCGGGCCGTGGTCGCGGAGGTCGCGGGCGATGGACCGGGCGTTGTGCAGCTTGTCGGCGCAGGAGACCCGCAGCACCGGCAGCGGCGCAGTGACGAGGTGGGCCAGGTAGGCGCGCTTGCGCTCGAGCCAGGGCGCCTTCTCGCCGCCGGAATCGTCGTCGGTGCAGCCCTCGACGATGTCCGCCACCGTCCCGCCGAAGCGCTCCCGGATCTCCGCGAGCACCGGCGCGCCGCCGGCGTCCTCGACCACGTCGTGGAGCAGGGCGGCGATCATCTCGTCCTCGCCGCCGCCGGCCTCGCCGACCAGCGCCGAGACCGCCATCAGGTGGGTGACGTAGGGGATCGCGGTGCCCTTGCGCACCTGCGCGCCGTGGCGGGCGACGGCGAAGGCCAGGGCCTCGGCGAGCCGAGGACCGGGCACCCCTGCGGCCGGTGCCGGAGACTCGGGGCCCGGGCCCTTGGCCGGAAGCACCACTTCGCGGGCGGCCAGGGCCGATTCGAGGGCTTCCTTCATGCCGGCGCGGTGCATCATGCCTCCAGGGGGAACTCGGTCTTGAGCTGGGCGAGGATGGTCTGGGTCTCGCCGTCCTCGGGCCGGTCCTCGGGCTGCTTGGCGCACAGCCGCTGGACCAGCCGCAGCAGCCGCGGCGGGGTGTCCGGGCGCAGGGTGGACAGGTCCGGCAGCGGCTGGTTTCGCTGGGCGTCGAGGATCTGGAAGGTGGTGTCGCCGCCGAAGGGCGGCCGGCCGGCCAGCATCTCGAAGAGGATGATGCCGAGGGCGTAGCGGTCGGCCGGCGGACCGACCCTCGGATTGACGATGCTCTCCGGGGCGCTGTAGGTGGGCGTGCCGATGAACATGGTGGTGGCGGTCATCGTGGTGTCGAGCACCCGGGCGATGCCGAAGTCCATGACCACCGCGCCGGCCTCGCCGATCATGATGTTGGCCGGCTTGAGGTCGCGGTGGACCACGCCCTTGGTGTGGGCGTAGGCGATGGCCTCGGCCACGTCGGCGGCGATGTGGATGGCCTGCGGGACCGGCAGGGAGGGATGCGTGCGCAGGAACGACTCGAGGGTGGTCCCGCGGACGAAGTGCATGGCCAGCCAGGGGTCGCCCTCCCGCGGCCCGGGATCGACGATGCGGACGATGCGCGGGTGCTCCAGCAATGCGCCCAGCGCCGCCTCCCGCCGGAAGCGGGCCAGGAACTCCTGGTCGGCGGCGATGTGGCGGTGCGGCACCTTGATCGCCACCTCCAGGCCGGAATCGCGGTGGGTCCCGAAGTAGGCGGTGGCGCAGCCGCCGCGGCCCAGGACCTTGTGGGTGGTGTAGGGGCCGAAGGGCCGATTGACGTTGGGATCGTCCTCGTCCTTCCGGGGCGCCAGGACCGTCGCCCCCTCGAGGCTCTCGAAGTCGATCTGGTAGGGGTTGGTGCCCTGGGGGGCCTTGCGGGCGCCGGGCCGGCGCCGCAGCAGGAGGACGAGGCCGAGGAGGGCCGCGGCGAGCCCGGCCAGGCCGGTCCAGAGCGGCCAGCGGGAGGGCGGCGGCGGGGCGGGGGGGGGCCGCCGCAGGCGCCTCGCGGGGCGGGGGTTCCGGTGTGGCCGTCCGGGCGGTGGCCGGCTCGGTGCGGGCCGCGGGG
>JAYRFV010000190.1:0-13320 GCA_041908165.1 Holophagales bacterium
CGGAAAACCCGATGGAGCCGCCGATCAGGATCGAACGGACGACCTCGCGACCTTGTGGGTCGCGAAGCACGCACCGCGTGCGAAGCGGGGGACCCACCGGGAGCGAATCATCCAGCCCCGAGGCGTGAGCCGAGGGCCGAAACGACGCCGGGTTGCCCCGGAAAACCCGATGGAGCCGCCGATCAGGATCGAACGGACGACCTCGCGACCTTGTGGGTCGCGAAGCACGCACCGCGCGCGAAGCGGGGGACCCACCGGGAGCGAATCATCCAGCCCCGAGGCGTGCGCCGAGGGCCGAAAGGACGCCGGGTTGCCCCGGGAAACCCGATGGAGCCGCCTATCAGGATCGAACTGATGACCTCCGGATTACAAGGCCGGTGCTCTACCAACTGAGCTAAGGCGGCGGCAGCCCCATTCTACCGTCACCCCCCTGGGCAGGTGTGTCCCCGGTTCGCCGCATCCAGAGGCTGGCCCAGGCAGCCAGGGCAGCCGGTCCGCACGCGGGCCACCGCATCACTGGCCGCTGGCGAGACGTTCCTGGCGGTAGTCCTCGAGCACCCCCTCCAGCCACTTGGTGCTGAAGCCGCCGCTGATGAAGTCGGGATGGTCCATGAGCTTGCGGTGCAGGGGGGCGGTGGTCTTGACGCCCTCCACCACCAGGGTGTCGAGGGCGCGGCGCATGCGGGCGATGGCCTCGGGGCGGTCGGCGCCGTAGGCGATCAGCTTGGCGATCATGCTGTCGTAGTGGGGCGGGATGACGGCGTCCTGGTGCATGGCGGTGTCGACCCGGATGCCGGGGCCGCCGGGGAAGTGCAGGGCGGTGATGCGGCCGGGGCTGGGGGTGAACTTCCAGGGGTCCTCGGCGTTGATCCGGCACTCGATGGCGTGGCCGCGCTGGACCACCTGCTCCTGGGTGAAGCTGAGCCGGCGGCCGGCGGCGACGTGCAGCTGCTCCTTGACGACGTCGATGCCGGTGACCATCTCGGTGACCGGGTGCTCCACCTGGACGCGGGTGTTCATCTCCATGAAGTAGAAGTCGCCGCGCCGGTCGAGCAGGAACTCGATGGTCCCTGCGTTGTAGTAGCCGACGGCCTTGGCGGCCTTCACCGCGGCCTCGCAGATCCGCCGGCGCAGCTCGGGCGTCAGCGCCGCCGACGGCGACTCCTCGATGAGCTTCTGGTGGCGCCGCTGGATGCTGCACTCGCGCTCGCCGAGGTGCACCACGTTGCCGAACAGGTCGCCCATGATCTGCACTTCGATGTGGCGGGGCTCGAGCAGGTACTTCTCCATGTACACCGCATCGTCGCCGAAGGCGCCCTTGGCCTCGCTGCGGGCGGTGGCGTACAGCTCGGGGAGCTCCTCCGGCGAGTTGACGATGCGCATGCCGCGGCCGCCGCCGCCGGCGCTGGCCTTGACGATCACCGGATAGCCGACGGCCTCCGCAGCGGCGAGCCCCTCCTCGACGCTGTTGATCAGGCCGTCGCAGCCCGGCACCAGGGGCACGCCGGCGGCCTTCATGGTGGCCTTGGCCTCGGCCTTGTTGCCCATGCGCCGGATGATCTCGGCGTTCGGGCCGATGAAATTGATGCCGCAGGCCGAGCAGACCTCGACGAAGTGCGGGTTCTCGCTGAGGAAGCCGTAGCCGGGATGGATCGCCTCGGCGCCGGTGACCTCGGCGGCGGCGATCACCTGGGGGATGTTCAGGTAGGACTTCGACGACGCCGCCGGGCCGATGCACACCTCCTCGTCGGCGAACCGCACGTGCAGGGCGTTGCGGTCGGCCTCGGAATAGACGGCCACGGTCTGGATGCCCAGTTCCTTGCAGGCCAGGATCACCCGCAGGGCGATCTCGCCGCGGTTGGCGATGAGGACCTTCTTGAAGGGCGGTTCCGACGCGGCGGGGGCGGCGGCGCGGGGGGCCTTGCGGCGGATGGCTGCGGTCATCGGCGGGCCCGGCTCAGTTCACGCGGATCGCGAAGATGCGCTCGCCGTATTCCACCGGCTGGCCGTTCTCCACCAGCACCTTGACGATCTCGCCGGCGACGTCGCTCTCGATCTCGTTCATCAGCTTCATCGCCTCGACGATGCACAGGGTCTGGCCGGGCTTGACGAAGTCGCCCGGCTGGACGAAGGCGGCGGCGGTGGGGCTGGGGGAGCGGTAGAAGGTGCCGACGATCGGGCTGGTGATGTACTGCAGGCTGGCGTCCTCGGTGGCGGCCGGGGGCGGGGCGCTGGCGGGGGCGGCCGGACTGACGAAGGTGGTGGCCGGCGCCGGTGCCTGCTGCACCACCAGCTGGCCCACCGGGACCGCCGGGGCCGCCGCCGGGGCCGCGGAATCCTTGCGGATGCGGAACTTGACCGCGCCGGTCTCGAACTCGAATTCGTGGATGCTCTCCTTGGCCACCAGGGTGATGAGCGACTTCAGCTCCTCGAGGCCGAGGTTCTGCACCGCCGCGGACTTGAGGGGGGCGGGAACGCGCGGAGCCTTGGGGGCGGCGGGACGGGCCGCAGGGGCCTTCTTGCGGGCAGGGCTCATGGGTACTCCGGTAGGGGCAGAACTAGTAAATGCGCCGGGGAGCCTTAAGGTTCCGGCTCGAGCGGCGGGTCGGGGTCCTCGGGAATATCCTTCTTGGCGCCCCGGGTCCGGGGCTTGGCGAGGCCCTCCTCGCTGCGGTACTCCTTCCGGGCGGCGTCCAGGATGCCGTTCAGGAAGTGCGTGCTGTCGAGGTCGCTGAACTCCTTCCCGATCTCGAGGGCCTCGTTGATGATGATCGGGAACGGGATCTCGCGGATGTACATCAACTCGTAGAGGCCCAGCCGCAGCAGGTTGCGGTCGACGGCGGCCATCCGGTGGATCTTCCAGTGCTCGGCGTAGCGGGCCAGCGCCGTGTCGATCTCGTCGAGGTGGCCGTGGACCCCGTCCACCAGGCGCCGGGCGTAGTAGAAGGCATCGCGGTTCAGGTCCTGGAGCGCGCAGTAGCCCGCGAAAACCTGGTCCGGCTGGTAGCCGTTCAGGTCCATGGCGTAGAGCATCTGCAGGGCGTACTCCCGGCCCCGGCGGCGAACGCCCATCAGCGGTTCCCGCCCAGCTTCTTCGCCAGGTCGACCATCTCGAGCAGGCCCTGGCAGGCCTCCCAGCCCTTGTTGCCCATCTTCGTCCCGGCGCGCTCGATGGCCTGCTCCACGCTGTCCGTGGTGAGCACCCCGAAGACCACCGGGACGCCGGTCTCCAGGGCCACCTGGGCGGTGCCCTTGGTCACCTCGGCGGCGATCATGTCGAAGTGCGGGGTGCCGCCGCGGATCACCGCCCCGAGCACCGCCACCCCGGCGTAGGCGCCGGAGCGGGCCGCCCGCAGCGCGGCCTGGGGAAGCTCGAAGGAGCCCGGCACCTTGATGAGGTCGATCTGGGCCTCGCTGCCGCCGTGGCGCAGGACGCAGTCGGTGGCGCCGGCGACCAGGCGGTCGACGATGAAGTCGTTGAACCGCGATGCGACGAAGGCGAAGCGGTCGCCCTGGTCGACGCGAAGGTGGCCCTCAAAGATCGCCATGGTGGAACCCCCCGAGAGGTGGTTGGACTAGCCGGAACGGACGAGCCTACCACAGTTCAGGAAAACCCGGCGTTCCGCCCGGGTTTTTACGGTCCCGCCGTCCGGCCCGGGCGTTAAACTCGGATTCATTCCGAGGGATCCCATGCTCCAGGCCTACCGTCAACACGTGACCGAACGCGCCGCCCAGGGCATCCCGCCGCTGCCGCTCACCGCGGAGCAGACCCTGGCGCTGATGGACCTGGTCCAGGCGCCGCCCGCCGGCGAGGAGCAGGCGCTGCTGGACCTGCTCATCCACCGTGTGCCCGCCGGCGTCGACGACGCCGCCCGGGTGAAGGCGGAGTTCCTGGCCCGGATCGCCTGGGGCCAGGCCAGTTCCCCGATCGTCAGCCGCGAGAAGGCCACCGAGCTGCTCGGCACCATGCTCGGCGGCTTCAATGTCGCCCCGCTGATGGCCCTCCTGGACGACCCCAAGGTCGGCACGATCGCCGCCGAGGGGCTGAAGCGGACCCTGCTGATCTTCGACGCCTTCGGCGAACTGAAGGCCAAGGCCGACCAGGGCAACGCCAACGCCCAGGCGGTGCTGAAGTCCTGGGCCGAGGCCGAGTGGTTCACCGCGCGTCCGGAGGTTCCCCAGAGCCTCTCGGTGACGGTCTTCAAGGTGAGCGGGGAGACCAACACCGACGACCTCTCCCCGGCACCCGACGCCTGGAGCCGGCCGGACATCCCGCTGCACGCCCTGGCCATGCTGAAGAACGCGCGGCCCGGCATCGTCCCCGACGAGCCGGGCAAGCTCGGCCCGATGAAGGAGCTGGCTGCCCTGATGGCCAAGGGCCTGCCGGTGGCCTACGTCGGCGACGTGGTCGGCACCGGCTCCTCGCGCAAGTCCGCCACCAACTCGGTGCTCTGGTGGACCGGCGAGGACATCCCCTTCGTGCCCAACAAGAAGTTCGGCGGGGTCTGCCTCGGCGGCAAGATCGCGCCGATCTTCTACAACACCATGGAAGATGCCGGCGCCCTGCCGATCGAGCTGGATGTGTCCGGCATGGAGACCGGCGACGTCGTCGAGCTGCGCCCCTACGAAGGCAAGGCCCTGAAGGGCGGTGCGGTGATCGCCACGTTCAAGGTGAAGTCCGAGGTGCTGTTCGACGAGGTCCGGGCCGGCGGCCGCATCCCGCTGATCATCGGGCGCGGCCTCACCGCCAAGGCCCGGGCGGCCCTGGGGCTGCCGCCCTCGACCCTGTTCCGGCAGCCGGCCACGCCGGCCGAGACCGGCAGGGGCTTCAGCCTGGCGCAGAAGATGGTCGGCCGCGCCTGCGGCCTGCCGGAAGGCCAGGGCGTGCGCCCGGGCGCCTACTGCGAGCCGAAGATGACCACCGTCGGCAGCCAGGACACCACCGGCCCGATGACCCGCGACGAGCTGAAGGACCTGGCCTGCCTGGGCTTCAGCGCCGACATGGTGATGCAGTCCTTCTGCCACACCGCCGCCTACCCGAAGCCGGTGGACATCAAGGTGCACCACACCCTGCCCGGCTTCATCACCGAGCGCAGCGGCGTCTCGCTCAAACCCGGCGACGGCGTCATCCACAGCTGGCTGAACCGGCTGCTGCTGCCCGACACCGTCGGCACCGGCGGCGACTCCCACACGCGCTTCCCCATCGGCATCTCGTTCCCGGCCGGCTCCGGCCTGGTGGCCTTCGCCGCCGCCACCGGCGTCATGCCGCTGGACATGCCGGAATCGGTGCTGGTGCGGTTCAAGGGCACCCTGCAGCCGGGCCTCACCCTGCGCGACCTGGTCAACGCCATCCCCTACTACGCCATCCAGCAGGGCCTGCTGACCGTCGAGAAGAAGGGCAAGAAGAACATCTTCTCCGGCCGGATCCTGGAGATCGAAGGGCTGCCGCAGCTGAAGGTCGAGCAGGCCTTCGAGCTGACCGACGCCAGCGCCGAGCGCTCCGCCGCGGGCTGCACCGTGAAGCTCGACAAGGAGCCGATCATCGAATACATGCGGTCCAACATCACCCTGATGAAGTGGATGATCGCCAACGGCTACCAGGACCGGAAGACCCTGGAGCGGCGCATCCAGGCGATGGAAGCCTGGATCGCCCGGCCGGAGCTGCTCAGCGCCGACGCCGACGCCGACTACGCCGCGGTCATCGAGATCGACCTGGCCGAGGTGAAGGAGCCGATCGTCGCCTGCCCCAACGACCCGGACGACGTGAAGCTGCTGTCGGCGGTGGCCGGTGCGGCCATCGACGAGGTCTTCATCGGCTCATGCATGACCAACATCGGCCACTTCCGCGCCGCCGCGCGGGTGCTGGAGGGCAAGACCGACATCCCCACCCGGCTGTGGATCGCCCCGCCCACCAAGATGGACGAGACCATCCTGAAGGAGGAGGGCTACTACGGCATCCTCGGCCGCACCGGCGCCCGCATGGAACTGCCCGGCTGCTCCCTGTGCATGGGCAACCAGGCGCAGATCCGCAAGGGCTCGACGGCGATGTCCACCTCCACCCGCAACTTCCCCAACCGGCTCGGCATCGACACCAACGTCTACCTCGGCTCCGCCGAGCTGGCCGCGGTCTGCGCCCTGCTGGGGAGGATCCCCACCGTGTCCGAGTACCTGGCCCAGGTGGCGGTACTCGAGCCGAAGGCCGCGGACACCTACCGGTACATGAACTTCGACCAGATCCCGGCGTTCCGGGAGGTGGCGGACACGGTGCAGGTGTAGGACCGCCCGCTCCG
Organism: Holophagales bacterium; assembly: GCA_041908165.1. Lineage (GTDB taxonomy): Bacteria > Acidobacteriota > Holophagae > Holophagales > Holophagaceae > JACQZU01. Next base: position 6,291 of record JAYRFV010000190.1, read on the forward strand.
GCCCTGCCCCACCCATGCATCGCCGCGGCATCGCGATCTGCCTGCTCGGGCTCGGCCTGTTCCGGCCGGACCCGCTGGAGGCGCAGGCGCTGCGCCTCCAGCGGCGCGCGCCGGACCTGCTGCTGGGCTTCCGGCCGACCTACCGCGCCGAGGGCCAGCGGACCCTGAGCCTGGTGCTCGGCGGCGGCTCGGCCAAGGGCCTGGCCCACATCGGCGTGTTCGAGCTGCTGGATGCCGAGGGCCTGGCCGAGGACTCCCTTACCGGCACCAGCGCCGGGGCGCTGATGGGCGGGTTCCGCGCGGCCGGGTTCTCGGGGCAGGGATTGCGCTGGGCCTTCAAGGGCACCGACTTCGGCCGTGCGATCTTCGATTCCCGGCGGCGCACCCCGGGGCTCGCCCTCGCCGAGGAGGAGGAGCTCCAGGCCACGGTGGTGCGGCTGGACCTGCGGCCGGAGGGCTGGGACTTCCTCCCCGGCGAGAGCACCGGACGCGCCGCGACGCAGACGCTGATGGCCCACCTGCTGCGCGCCGACGCCCTGTGCGGCGGGGACTTCTCGCGGCTGCGGGTGCCCTTCGCCTGCGTGACCTCCAACCTGAGCGAAGGCCGCCTGCAGACCTTCAGCGACGGCAACCTGGTCACGGCGGTGCGGGCCTCAATGTCGATCCCCGGCGTGTTCCGGCCGGTGCGGTCCGGGGGCCAGCAGCTGGTGGACGGCGGCATCTCCCAGAACCTGCCGGTGCTGGAGGCGCGTCGGCGGCACCCGCAGGCCCTGCAGGTGGCGGTGGACGTGAGCGATCCCTGGGACGGCGGTCCCGCCGGCAACCCCTTCTCCCTGCTCGGGCGGAGCCTGGCCCACAGCGTCGAGGTGATGACCCGGCTGAACCGGGAGGCGGCCGACCTGCTGGTGCGCCCGGAGGTGGGTGGCTTCGACATCTTCGATTTCCACGGCCAGGTGGACGCGCTGGCCGGCCGCGGCCGGGCGGCGATGGAGGCGGCCCTGCCGGCCCTGGAGGCGCAGCTGTACGGGCCCGACGGGGACCGGCCCCTGGGCGCGGAGCGCCTGGCCTGGCTGCCGCAGCCGCCGCCGGAGCTGGCGGCCCTGGCCGCGGCCTGCCTGCCCGCGGGCCGGCCCTGGCTCCGGCGCGACGGGATCCGCCTGCTGCGCCGCGCCCTGGCCGGAGGCCTGGTGGCCGACGCCTGGCTGGAGCTGCGGCCTGGACCGGAGCCGGTGCTGGAGGTCCACCACCGTCCCAACCCGGTCCTGCGCGAGGTCCGCCTGGAGGTGCCGGAGGGCTGGAGGGCGCGGGCCGAGGCCCTGCTGCGGGAGGGCGGCTTCCGGGCCGGCCTGCCGTTCCGCGAACCGCAGTTCGGCGCGCTCCTGGAGCAGCTGCTGATCGAGGCCTCGCTGCGCGGGCGGCCGCTGGTGGACCTGCGCGGCTCCGGCCTGGAGGCCGGAGGGGTCCTGCGGCTGGTGCTGCGCGAGGCCTCGATCTGCGCCGTCGACGTCGACGACCGCGAGCTGCGGCCGCCCAGCAAGGAGGCGATGCTGCGGCTGTTCCTCCCGCTGGTGGGCCGGCCCCTGGACACCGAGGGCCTGGCCCGGCGGCTGCTGGAACTGGACCAGACCCTGAACCTGCAGAACCCGATGGTCCGGCTGCGGGTGGGACCGGACGGCCAGGACTGGATCCTGGGCGCGGAGGCTTCCGACCGCCGGCGGGTGCAGGTGAACGCCGCCGCCGCCTACGAAAGCACCTGGGGCCTCCACGGCGTGCTGGACGCCTGGCTGCGGGATGCCCTGGTCAAGGGCATGGAGTGGCGGCTGCACGTCGCCGCCAACCGCATCCAGCAGGGCGCCGGCCTGTCCTTCCGCTGCGCGCTGCCGTCGGATCCCTCGCAGGGCTTCTTCGCCGGGGTGCGGGCCGAGCGCCAGCGCTTCGAGGGCGATCCGCTGCTCGGCTACTTCGGCGCGGTACCGGACGCAGCCGGCTACCAGGCGCTCGTGGAGAATGCGGGGCAGCGCAGCCGGGACCTGTTCGGCGGGCTGTTCCTGCGCTTCGGCCCGGAGCGCCGCGGCCTGGCCGAGGTCGAACTGCAGCGGCGCGAATCGGACCTGATGCCCCGGGCCTTCCCGTGGATCCGCAACCGGGAGGAGGCGCTGCTGCTGTCCGCCGAATGGGACAGCCTCGACCGCCACAGCTTTCCGGGTGAAGGCCTGCTGCTGCGCTCGCGGCTGCTGGCGGGCCGCACCGGGACCCGGATCCGGACCGCCCCGGAACCGGCGGCCACCCGGGCGAACCTGCGCGGCGCCTACCTGCTCGCCCGGGCCCTGAAGCCGGACCTGGCCGGGCCGGTGGGGGTGGACCTCGCCGCCGAGGCCGGGATGGGGTGGCACACCCTGCTGGTGGCCGACCGCCAGTACCTGCTGGGGGGCGACGCCAGCCTGATCGGCACGCCCAGCACCCGTTTCCTCGCCCCCAACTTCGCCATCCTCCGCGCCGGCCTGCCGGTCCCGCTGCGCCGCGCCTTCGGCGGTCAGGTGCAGGTGGTGCCGCGGCTCGACTGGGGCCGTTTCGCCCAGGATCCGAACCGGCTGACCGCGGGCATGCGGGTGCTGGGGCAGGGCATCCTGGTGCGCGGCGCGGTCGGCAAGTTCCGCATCGAGACCGGCTGGGGACGGATCAAGGTCCGGCCCTTCGGCCCCGGCCCGGTGCGCACCGAGCAGCAGCTGAACATCCTGGTCGGCGCCCGGCCCTTCGACCTGTGGGCGCGGAAGTAGGGCAGGGAAGGGATCCGCCACCAACACGGTGCGGTCAGGTGAGGCACCCGGCCACCCCGGTGGGCAAGCCGTCCCGAGGCGGGACCGATCTTCTTCGTGCAGGCCCGGAGGGCCGCTTCGGGGCTTCGTGGTGAAAGGCCCTTCGCCTACAGCGTGCCCATGTCGAGCACGAAGCGGTAGCGGACGTCGGCCTTGAGCATGCGCGCGTAGGCCTCGTTCACCTGCTGCACCGGGATCAGCTCGATGTCGGAGACGATGCCGTGCTCGGCGCAGAAGTCGAGCATCTCCTGGGTCTCCTTGATGCCGCCGATGAGCGAGCCGGCCAGGCTGCGGCGCCCCATGATCAGCGGGAAGGCGGCCACCGGGGTGGGTTCCGGGGGGACGCCGAGCAGCACCATGGCGCCGTCGACCTTGAGCAGGCCGAGGTAGGCGTTGTAGTCGTGGGGTGCGGAGATGGTGTCGAGGATCAGGTCGAAGTGTCCGGCCAGGCGCTTGAAGGTGGCCGGGTCGGAGGTCAGGCCGAAGCCGTGGGCGCCGAGCTTGCGGGCGTCGGCCTCCTTGGACTTGGAGGTGCTCAGCATGGTCACCTCGGCACCCATGGCGGCGGCCAGCTTGACGGCCATGTGGCCGAGCCCGCCCAGGCCGACCACGCCGACCCGGTCGCCGGCCTTGGTGTTCCAGTGCCGCAGCGGCGAGTAGGTGGTGATGCCCGCGCACAGCAGCGGCGCGGCGGCGGCCAGGTCCAGCTTGGGCGAGATGCGCAGGACGAAGGCCTCGTCGGTCACGATGCGGGAGCTGTAGCCGCCCTGGGTGGGCGTCTTGCGGTCCATCTCGGTGCCGTTGTAGCTGAAGGCGGCGCCCTTCTCGCAGAACTGCTCGAGGTCGCGGCGGCAGCTCGGGCAGGTGCGGCAGGAGTCCACCATGCAGCCGACCCCGGCCAGGTCGCCGGGCTTGAAGGCCTTGACCTGGGCGCCCACCTCCAGAACCCGGCCGACGATCTCGTGGCCCGGAACCATCGGGTAGGTGGAATTGCCCCACTCGTTGCGGACCTGGTGCAGGTCGGAGTGGCAGATGCCGCAGTAGGCGATCTCGATCGAGACGTCGTGCGGACCCACCGCCCGGCGTTCGAAGGCGTAGGGCCCCAGGGGCGAGGCGGCATCGGCGGCGGCGTAGGCTTTCACGAGGGTCATGGGAGCTCCGGGACTCTGCTTCGATTGTAGGACCTCGGATTCCGACCGGAACCAGGCACCTCCAGGTGCGCGTGCCGCTGCTAGACTGCGGCCGGCATCCACGGAGGGCGGCATGGCCTGGGCGTTGACGGTGGCGGCGATCATCCGGCGCGGCGACCGGTTCCTGATGGTGGAGGAACAGGATCCCGGTCATCCGCACCCGGTGCTCAACCAGCCGGCGGGCCACGTGGATCCGGGCGAGGGCATCCTCGAGGCGGTGGTGCGGGAGACCCGCGAGGAGACCGGCCTGGACTTCACCCCCACCGCCCTGGTGGGGCTCTATCCCCTGCAGGCCCGCAATGGCCGCGACTACTGCCGGATCTGCTTCGCCGGGACCGTCCCCGGGCAGGGCGTGGCCGTGCCGGAGGATCCGGAGATCCAGGCCTGCCACTGGCTCACCCGCGAGGAGATCGCCGCCGGGGCGCCGCGCTCCAGCGTGGTGCTGGCCTGCCTCGACGACTTCCTGGCGGGCCGGCGCCTGCCGCTCGACACGATCGCCGCGGTCCGCCGGGACCGTTGAGCCGGGAGCCGCGATGGCCTACTCCGCCGCCGAACGCAACGCCTGCCTCGACCGCTACGCCGCCGGGCCGGACCTGCTCCGGGCCGCCTGGGACGAGCTGCCGGCCGACCTCCGCCGGTGGCGGCCCGGCCCCGGCAGGTGGAGCGCCCACGAGGTGGTGGTCCATTGCGCCGATTCCGAGAGCTACGGATCGATCCGGATCCGCCTGCTGCTGGCCGAGCCGGAGCCGCTGATCGTGGGCTACGACGAGAACGTCTGGGCGGAGCGGTTCGACTACCACGCCTCCGATCCCGAGGAGGCCCTGGACCTGGTCGCCCGGGTCCGGGCCCGCACCGTGGCGATGCTGCGGCGGCTGCCGGAGGAAGCCTGGGGGCGGACCGGCCGCCACAGCCACAGCGGCCCCTACGGCACCGACGACTGGCTGCGCATCTACGCCGAACACCTGGAGGTCCACGCCGCCCAGGTCCGGCGCAACCGGACGGCCTGGGAGGAACGGCCGGCCGGCCGCATGTCAGCGACCTGAAGCGCGGCGGCCGGTCCGCGCGATTCCGGATGACCGTAGGGTCCCCTTGCGGTAAAACCAGGGGATTCCACCCCCACAACCCGGCAGTCCGGAGGCGCCATGACCCACAGGATGGAGATCAGCGTTACCCAGCAGGCCAACATCGAGGCCCTGCTCAAGGGCGAATCGGCCATCCCGGCCCGCGGCTGGCTTGCGCGCGAATGCAGCATCAACTACGAGGCCGAGCGCACCCTCTCCCAGGAGGACCCGGACGCCTTCTGGGCGGAGAAGGCCCGCGCCCTGGACTGGGCCCAGCCCTGGAACACCGTGATGGAGTTCAAGGCGCCCTACCACTCCTGGTTCATCGGCGGCAAGCTCAACGCCACCGTCAACTGCATCGACCGCCACGTCCACAGCGACCGCCGCAACAAGGCCGCCCTGCTGTGGGTGGGCGAGGACGGCGAGGAGCGCTCCTACACCTACAACCGGCTGTACCGGGAGATGAACCGCTTCGCCAACACCCTCAAGCGGCTCGGGGTCGAGACCGGCGACCGGGTGATCCTGTACATGCCGCTCACCCCCGAGGCGATCATCACCATGCTGGCCTGCGCCCGGATCGGGGCGATCCACTCGGTGGTCTACGCGGGCATGGGCACCCAGAGCCTCAAGGCGCGGATCGAGGACGCCCACGCCAAGGTGGTGGTCTGCTCGGACTACGGCTACCGGCGCGGCAAGGAGATCAGCCTGAAGCCGGCGGTGGAGGAGGCGGTCCGCGACCTGTCCTTCGTCAACCACGTGATCATCCACCGGCGCGGCTCGCGGGTCGGCGACGCCCCGGTGAAGTTCGACTCCGAGCGCGAGCACGACTGGTACGACGTGCAGCAGCCGCGGGAGATCCACTGCGAGCCGGTGATGGTGGACGCCAGCCACCCGCTGTTCATCCTCTACACCAGCGGAACCACCGGCAAGCCCAAGGGCGTGGTCCACGCCACCGGCGGCTACATGGTCGGGGTGAACTACCTCGCCAAGGCGTTCTTCCAGATCCAGGAACGGGACATCTACTGGTCCACCTCGGACATCGGCTGGATCGTCGGCCACAGCTTCATCGTCTACGGCCCGCTGTCGATCGGCGCCACCGTGATGGCCCGGGAAGGCGCGCCGGACTACCCGAGCCCGGACGTCACCTGGGAGCTCTGCGAACGCTTCGGGGTGAACGTGATGTTCACCTCCCCCACCGCGGTGCGCATGTGGATGAGCCACGGCGGCGAAGCGCCGAGCAAGTTCGACCTCAGCAAGCTGCGGCTGATGGCCTGCGCCGGCGAGCCGCTCAATCCCGAGGCGCACCGCTGGGCGCAGAAGTACCTGGTCGGCCAGTCCAACGGCATGGTGGTGGACAACTGGTGGCAGACCGAGATCGCCGGCCCGGTGCTCGGCACCCTGACCACCTTCGAGGCCCGCCCCGGCAAGGTCGGCAAGCCGATGCCGGGGGTCGAGGCGGCGGTGGTGGACCTGGCGGGCAACGCCATCCCCGACAACCAGGGCGGCCTGCTGGTGCTGCGCAAGCCGCTGCCCTACATGCTCACCACCGTGTGGAACGACCCCGCCCGCTACGAGGCCTACTGGGAGGACATCCCCGGCTGCTACTGCGCCGGCGACGTGGCGATCCGCGACGACGACGGCTACTTCGCCGTGCTCGGGCGGGCCGACGACGTGCTCAACGTGGCCGGCCACCGCATCGGCACCGCCGACGTGGAAAGCTGCCTGCTGCGCCACCCGGCGGTGGCCGAGAGCGCGGTGGTCGGCTTGCCGGACCCGATCAAGGGCGAGTCCATCAAGGCCTTCGTGGTGGTCAAGGCCGGCGTCGAGGCCGGCCCCGGCCTGATCGCCAGCCTGCGCGACCACGTCCGCGAGGACCTGGGCGGCATCGCCACCCCCAGCGACATCGAGATCCGCGCCAGCCTGCCCAAGACCCGCAGCGGCAAGATCGTGCGCCGCGCCCTCA
>JAYRFV010000191.1:0-7571 GCA_041908165.1 Holophagales bacterium
CCGCCCGGTGGACCGGTGGGGGGCGCGGGCGGCATCCCCGGTGGGGGGGGGGCGCCCCCCCGGCGCGGCCCGCCCCGCCACCCGCGCCGCGCTGACCCGCACCCTGGCCTCCTGGGGGCTGGAGCCGGCCCTGTCCTCCGGTTGGGATGACCTGCTCAGGGCCCTGGACGGGGGCGCCCGGCCGTCGTTGCTGCTGCTCGACATCACCCGGGCCGAGGGCGACTTCGCCCGCCGCCTGGAGGAGCTCCGCGCCCACGGCCTGCCGCGGGAGACCCCGGTGATCCTGCTCGCCGCCATCCGCCACCTGCGGCGGGCCGAGGAGGCCCGCCAGGGCGGGCTCGCGGCCTACCTCACCAAGCCCGCCCGCCGGGCCCGGCTGCACCAGATCCTGCGCCGGACCCTGGGCCTGGAACGGGCGGAGGGGACCAGCCCGAGCGACGAGCTGGTCCCCCTGGACCGGCGCGGCAGCGTGCTGGTGGTGGACGACAACGACACCAACCGCAAGGTGGCCCTCCTCCAGCTCGAGGGTCTCGGCTACCGGGCCCGCGCGGTGGGAAGCGCCCGGGAGGCCTTCGAGGCGATGGCGCGGGAGGCCTTCGACGTCGTGTTCATGGACTGCGAGATGCCGGGCGTGGACGGCTTCGAGGCCACCCGGGAGCTGCGGAGGCTGGAACCGGCCGGGCGCCACCAGGTGGTGATCGCCCTCACGGCGCACGCCATGGCCGGCGCCCGCGAGCGCTGCCTCGAGGCCGGCATGGACGACTACCTGAGCAAGCCGCTCCGGCTGGATCCGCTCCAGGAGGCGCTGATGCGCTGGACCGGAGGAGGCGGGGCCGTCCCGGCGCAGTTCCTGCGCCCCGGGGCCGAGGCAGGGGCGGGCGCCGAGCGGGAGCCCGTGCTCGATCCCAGGACCTGGGAGGGTCTCCGGCATCTGGAGTCCGTGGCCGGCCCCGGGGCCATCGCCGAACTGGTGGAGGGCTTCCTGGAGGATGCCCCGGCCCGGCTCGAGCGGGCCGCCGCCGCATTCACCTCCGGCGACCTCGGGGAGGCGGCCCGCCAGGCCCACGACCTGAAATCCAACGCGGCGACCCTGGGCGCCGTGCACCTGGCCCGGGCGATGGAGGACCTCGAGCTGCAGTGCCGCGGCGAGCGGCCCCAGGACCCCGCCGTGCTCTCCGCCGCCCGGGACCACCTCGAGGCCGTCCAGCGCGCCCTCCGCGCCGGCCTGACCTAGGTGTCCCCCGCCCCCGGGCCTGCCGCCGTATCCTTGGATCGGCCACCAGGCCGCGAGGGAACCCGCCCATGATCCCCCTGCTCACCGCCGACGAGATGCGGGCCCTGGAAACCCGGGCCATCGAGCGCTGGGGCATCCCCAGCCTGGTGCTCCAGGAGCACGCCGCCATGGGCGCATTGGCGATGCTGCCGCAGGGAGGCCCCATCCACGTGCTGGCGGGACCGGGCAACAACGGCGGCGATGCCCTGGCCCTGGCCCGCCTGGCGCGCCTGCGGGGGGACCGGGTCGAGGTCTGGACCCCGGTGGAGGATCCGGCCTGGAAGGGGGATGCGGCCCTGCAGGCGAGCCTCTGGGAGGGGATCGGCGGGACCTGCCGGCACTGCGGCGACCCCGCCGAGGCGGTGGGGCGGTTCACCGGCTGGGTGGTGGACGGGCTGTTCGGCCTGGGCACCCGTCCGCCCCTGCGCGGTCCTGCCACGGCCTGGGTCCAGGCCCTGCACGACGCGGTCTTCGCCTCCGGGGGCCCGCCGCCGTTCCAGGTGCTGGCCCTCGACCTGCCCTCGGGGCTGGACCCCGGCTCCGGCGACCTGGCGGGGCCCGCGGTGCAGGCCACCCGGACCGCCTGCTTCGGGTTCCGCAAGGTGTGCCACGGGCTGCAGCCGGCGCGTGGGTGCTGCGGCGAGGTGCGGGTCGTCCCGCTGCCCCTGCAGCTTCCGCCCGGGGAACTCCCCGCCGCCCGGCTCTGGCTGGCGGACGCGCCGGCCCGCGCCTCCCGCGAGGCCTGGGACACCCACAAGCGCGACTTCGGCCACGTCGGGATCCGGGCCGGGACCGCCGGCATGAGCGGCGCCGCGGTGCTGGCCGCCCTCGGCGCGCTCCGGGCCGGGGCCGGGCTGGTGACGGTGCTGCCGGATCCCGAGGTGCGGGCGGAGGTGGCCGCCCAGGTGCCGGAGGCCATGGTGCAGGCCTGGCAGGGTGCCGTGCCCGCGGGGATCGACGTGCTGCTGGCGGGCCCCGGCGGGGTGGCCGAGGTGCCGGAATGGGACGGCCCGCTGGTGCTGGACGCCTCGGCGCTGCGCCCCGGCGAGGGGCCGCGGTGGGTGACGCGGGCGGACACCGTGCTCACCCCCCACCCCGGGGAGTTCGCGCGGCTCTTCGGCCTGGATCAGGCGCCCCGCGCCCGGACCTCGGAGCGCCTCGCCCGGGTGCAGGCGGTGGCGACCGGTCCGGCCATCCTCGCCCTGAAGGGGGCGCAGACGGTGGTCGCCGGCGGGATCGGCCGGGTGATCGTCAATCCGACCGGACACCCCGGCCTGTCCACCGGAGGCACCGGGGACCTGCTGGCCGGGATGGTCGCCGCCCGGGTGGCGCGGTGGGCGCGCGAGCGCCGCGGCGGCCCGGGGGGCCTCCAGGAGGCCGTGGCGGAGGCGGTGTGGCTGCACGGCGCCGCGGCGGACCGCCTCGGCCCCGGGCCGATGCTGGTGCGCGAGCTGGCCGATTCGGTCGCGGCGCTGCAGCGCGACCTGCAGCGGGAGGCGGGCCTTGGCTGAGGCCAGCGGGTCGCGCCACCTGCCCGACGACGCCGCCACCGAGGCCCTCGGCGCCGAGCTGGCCGCGCGGACGCCGGCAGGCGGGACCTGGCTGCTGCACGGCGGGATGGGCGCCGGCAAGACCACCTGGACCCGGGGCTTCCTGGCGGGGCGGGGCGGGGATCCGGAGCAGGTCGCCTCGCCCACCTTCGCGGTGCTGCACCGCTACGGCGCGGCCGCCGGCCGGGTCTTCCACCTCGACCTGTACCGCACCGGCGGGGCCGGGGCCTGGGACCTCGGCCTCGAGGACCAGCTGGAGCCGGAGGACGTGCTCGTGGTCGAGTGGCCGGGCGAGACCGGGCCCTGGACCGGCTGGGTGGCCCGGCTCGTCCTGGGGGACGAAGGCTCCGGGCGGCGCGCCCGCTGGAGCCTGCCGGACTGATCGGTCCTAGGATGGGAGCATGACCCTGGACGCCCTGCTGCCCATCCTCGCGCTCGTCCTGGCGGCTGCGGCCGCGCTGGGCGCCTGGCGCCCGCGGACCCCCGCCCTCGACGCGGACCTGCTGCGGCGGCAGCAGTCCGAGGAACTGGACCGCCTGCGCCGCGACCTGCAGGGCGATTCGGCCGCGCTGGTCGCGCCTCTCCAGGGCGAGCTGGGGCGGCTGAACGCGGAGCTGGCCGCCTCGCGGGAGGCCCAGCTGCGGCTGCAGGCGGAGCAGCTGGCGGCCAGGTTCGGCGAACTGCGCGAGGCCCTCTCACGGGAGCTGCGGGAGGCCCGCCTCGACCAGGGGGCGCGCCTGGATGCCCTGCAGGGCCAGGTCCGCGAGCGCCTGGAGTCGATCCAGAAGGGCAACGACGAGCGCCTGGAGCGGATCCGCCGGACCGTCGACGAGAAGCTCCACGAGGCCCTGGAGAAGCGCCTGGGGGAGAGCTTCGCCCTGGTCAGCCAGCGGCTGGAGGAGGTCCAGCGCGGGCTGGGCGAGATGCAGGGCCTGGCCCAGGACGTGGGCGGGCTGAAGCGCGCCCTCACCAACGTGAAGACCCGCGGGGTCATCGGCGAGGCCCAGCTGGGGGCGCTGCTGGAACAGTTCCTGGCGCCCGGCCAGTACGAGCGCAACGTCCGGATCCGGCCGCGCTCGAACGAGGTCGTCGAGTACGCGGTCAAGCTGCCGGGCGCGGAGGACGGCAGCACCGTCTGGCTGCCGGTGGACGCCAAGTTCCCGATCGAGGACTACCAGCGGCTGATGGAGGGCTACGAGGCGGCCGATCCGGCCGCCATCGAGGCCGCCGCCCGCGCCCTCGAGGCGCGGATCCTGACCCAGGCCCGGGAGATCCGCGACAAGTACATCGCCCCGCCGCACAGCACCGACTTCGGCCTGCTGTTCCTGCCCTTCGAGGGGCTCTACGCCGAGGCGCTGCGGCGGCCGGGGCTGCTGGAGCGGGTCCAGCGGGACTGCAAGGTCACCTTCGTCGGCCCGACCACCCTGACCGCCTTCCTGAACAGCCTGCAGGTGGGCTTCCGCACCCTGGCGATCTCCAAGCGCAGCGCCGAGGTCTGGAAGGTGCTCGGGGCGGTGAAGACCGAGTTCGGCCGCTTCGGCGAGACCCTGGGGGCGGTGCAGAAGAAGCTGGACGAGGCCAGCTCCCGGCTGGGGGAGGTGGCCCGCCGCCGCGAGATGATGGAGAAGAGGCTGGCCTCGGTGGAGGTGGAGGAGGCCGCGGCCGGGGAGGCGCCCGCCGTCCTCCCCTTCAGTCCCGAGGGCTGAGCGGCCGCAAGGCTGAAGCCTCCAGTCTCATGAAATGCCTTAGGATGAAGGGGAACCCCCGGACCCATCCATGTCCCACGGACGCCACCATCCGCACCCCGGCGAGATCATCGCCGTGGACCGGAACTACGTCCCCATGCAGGAGATCAGCCGGCGCAAGGCGCTGTGCAGCGTGGTCGCCGGCCGGGCCTTCATCCTCGACGCGGTCACCTTCGACCGCAACCTGGACCTCGCCGCCTCCTTCCGGCTGATCATCTTCCCGCAGGCCCAGGCCTGCGCGGAGTCGAAGCTCCTGTCCGGCCGGCTCGAGCGGCGGGTGCTGAAGCGCGACCGCTTCCAGTGCATGTACGAGGGCTGCCTCAGCCGGGCGAACACCGTGGACCACATCCTGCCGGTCTGCCAGGGCGGCCAGAGCACGTGGCAGAACCTGGTGGCCTGCTGCCTGCCCTGCAACCAGCGCAAGGGGGGACGCACGCCGGAGGAGGCGGGGATGAAGCTCAAGCGGGTCCCGAAGGGGCCGCGGGCGCACCTGTTCGAGCGCTTCGAGGAGATCCTCCGCGAGGCCAGCGCGGCCTGAAGTCAGTGTGGGGGTCTCCGGCTGCGCCTGGGACCCCCACGCCCCCGCGCTTCGTGCACGGCAGAGCCGTGCCCTCGCTTGGCTCTGGGCTGGGATGCAGCCCGTGATTCGAGGGAGGTCAGGGTTGGCGGGTGAAGCGGAAGGTGCTGCGCCGGGGGGCGCCCTGGACGGTCTTCTCGAGGACGACGTCGAGGGTGGCGGGGCCGGTGCGGAGGTAGCGGAGGGTCTCGCCGGCCAGGGGGCCGACGCCCTCGAAGCGGGCCTCCTGGGGCGTGGCGAGGGCCAGCCGGAAGACCACGGGCCGGTCCTTCTCCTCCCAGGCCTGCTTGAGGCCGGGGCCGAAATGGCGGATCCGGAGCAGCACCTCGGCGCCGTCGGCTTCGAGCACCATGAGTTCCAGGAACACCGCGGCGCCCCCCCGCTCCAGCCGGAACATGCCGAGCAGCCCGGAAGCCCCCTGGCTCCAGGTCTCCTCGAAGGCGGTGTCCCCCTCGCCGCCACGCCAGCGGCCGACGAGCCAATCGAAGGCGGCGGGCCGGGCCGGGGCGGCCTGGACCGGCGGGGCAGGGGGTGGCGGCTGGAGCGGGGGCACGGGGAGTCCTTCGGATCCCTGATGTCAGCACCGGACAGATAATTTGGCAATAATTCCATTTATCCAATCCAATTTGTCAGGTTGATTGGGTGAATTTTTCATGTGCTGATTGAACCTGGATGTAATAAAGTACCCTTCCCGGAGGTCAATCATGGCAACCATCGACATCAGCTCGCAGGCCGGAAAGGATTTTTCGGGTGACGCCCTGATCGTTCCCGTCTTCTCCGGGCGCGAGCGCCACCGCCTGCCGCTGGCCATCTCGAAGGTCGCCCGCCAGGTCATGGACGAGGGCGATTTCAAGGCGGATTTCATGGAAGTGGTGCCGCTGCACCATCCGAACGGGGTGAAGGACAGCCGCTGGATGCTCCTGGTCGGCCTCGGGGAGGAGGAGCAGGTCTCGCTCAACAAGATCCGCAAGGCCGTCGGGGGGGCCGCGCGCCACGCACTCAAGCGGCGCTGGCTGGAGGTGGGCGTGGTGTCGCCGTCCACCTCGGCGCTCGACCACGACCTCGTCCAGGAGGCCGTCCTGGAGGGCGCGCTGCTCGCCGACTACGACCTGGTCGCCTACAAGAGCGGCGACCCCAAGGAGCCCCGCCGCTTCAAGCGGCTGGAGATCTTCACCAACGGCGAGGACACCCGCAAGGCGCGCCGCCGGCAGCCGCAGGTGGAGGCCGGCGTGGGCGCCTGCCACCGGGTACGGAACCTGTCCAACGCCCCGGCCGGGGAGCTCTTCCCCGAGGCCTTCGCCGAGCAGGCCCAGAAGCTCGCCAAGCAGCACAAGCTCGGGATCGAGGTCCTCGACGTGCCGGCCCTGGAGAAGGGCGGCTTCAACTGCGTCCTCGGCGTCGGCCAGGGCAGCGCCCGTCCGCCGCGCGTGGTCAAGCTCGAGTACAAGCCCAAGGAGAAGCCGCGCAAGCACGTGGTGCTGGTGGGCAAGGGCGTCTGCTTCGATTCCGGCGGCCTGAGCCTGAAGGACGCCTCCGGCATGGAGACCATGAAGGACGACATGACCGGCGCCGCCATCGTGCTCGCGACCCTGGTCGCCTGCGCCGAGGCGGAGTGCCCGGTGCAGGTGACCGGCATCGTCGGGCTGGTCGAGAACATGCCTTCCGGCTCCAGCTACAAGCCCGGCGACGTCCTCCGCAGCAGGGGCGGCAAGACCATCGAAGTGCTGAACACCGACGCCGAGGGCCGCCTGGTGCTGGCCGACCTGCTGGACTGGGCGTCGGAACTCCAGCCGGACCACATCGTCGACCTCGCCACCCTCACCGGCGCCGCGCTGGTGGCCCTGGGCGACGCGGTGAGCGCGGTCATGGGAACCGACGACAAGCTGGTGGCCCGCCTGCTCGATTCCGGCAACGCCACGGGCGAGCACCTCTGGCAGCTGCCGCTGGTGGAGGAGTACCGCGAATCCCTGAAGAGCCCGCTGGCGGACCTGAAGAACATCACCGGCTCGAAGTGGGGCGGCACCATCACCGCCGGACTCTTCCTGAGCGAGTTCGTCAAGCACCCCAGCTGGGCCCACATCGACCTGTCCGGCAGCTGGAGCAGCAAGGAGCGCGACTACCGGCCCCACGGCGCCAGCGGCGAAGGCCCCCGGTTCCTGCTCGACTGGCTGATGAGCTGAGCGCGCACGGTGCGAGACCTGCCGGGCCCGGCGTCGCCGGGGCCGGCCGGCACGCGATACGCCAGCGTGGTGGCGCTCGTGAACGGATTCGGCTGGTTCTGCCGGAGCAGCGGGCCCGGGGCGCCGGCGTCGGGCACAGCAAAAGCCAGCGGCGCGAAACGGGTCGTGCGCCCCGCGCGGTCCAGCCCCTCCACGAAATAGACGTACGCCGCCCCCGGACGCGCGCCGGCGTCCAGGAACGCACCG
>JAYRFV010000192.1:0-2390 GCA_041908165.1 Holophagales bacterium
CAAGGGTGCGTCCCTTAGGAACGGGTCGTGCGGACGCGACCCGCTCACACCAGCTGCTCCGCCTCCCGGAGCTGCACGCTCACCAGGCGCGACACGCCGCGTTCCTGCATGGTCACGCCAACCCGCGACGGTGCGCCGCAGGCGCAAAGGGACGCACCCACGGCAAGGGTGCGTCCCTTAGGAACGGGTCGTGCGGACGCGACCCGCTCACACCAGCTGCTCCGCCTCCCGGAGCTGCACGCTCACCAGGCGCGACACGCCGCGTTCCTGCATGGTCACGCCGTACAGCGTGTCGGCGGCGACCATGGTCGGCTTCTGGTGGGTGATGACGATGAACTGGGTGTCGGCCTTCATCCGCTGGACCATGGCGGCGAAGCGGCCGACATTGGCGTCGTCGAGGGGCGCGTCCACCTCGTCCAGCACGCAGAAGGGCGAGGGCTTGAAGCGGAAGATCGCGAACAGCAGGGAGATCGCGGTGAGCGCCTTCTCCCCGCCGCTGAGCAGCGTGAGCGAGCGGGCGGACTTCCCGGGCGGCTGGGCGGTGATCTCGATCCCGCACTCGAGCACGTCGCGGGGGTCCTGCAGGGTCAGGGTGGCGTGGCCGGCGCCGAAGGCTTCGCGGAAGACCTCCTGGAAGCGGGCGTTGATGAAGTCGAAGGCCTCCTGGAAGCGTTCCTCGCTGGTGGCGTTGATCTCCCGGATGGTCGATTCGAGGTTGTCGATGGCCTTCAGGACGTCCTCCCGCTGCGCCTCCATGAAGGACAGCCGGGCCTCCGCCTCGGCCAGGTCCTGGATGGCCAGCACGTTCACCGCGCCGATCTCGAGGCGCTTGCCCTGCAGCTCGGACAGCCGGGTCTGGTGGACCAGTTCGCCCTGGGACCAGGCCTCGCGCTCGGCGTCGCTCACCGAGGCGAGGAAGTCGGGGACGGTGAGCGCCAGGGCGAGCTCGATCTCCTTCGCCACCGCCTCGATGGAGCCGTGCACGTGGGCCGCCTGCACCTGGAGCTCCTGGTGCAGGCCGCGGGCGTTCTCGAGGGCGTCCTGCAGTTCGCGCGCGGCCCGCTCGACCACGCGGAGGGCCTCCTGCTCCTCCTCCAGGCGGGGGGCCAGGGCGGCCTGCTGCCCCGCCAGGGCGTGCCGCTCGGCCAGGCTGTCCTGGATCTCGGCCTCCCGCGCGGCGGACCGCTCCAGGGCCTCCTGGCGGCGGGACTCCGTCTCCTGGGCCTCGCGGTCCAGCCGCCCGATCTCCTCGTCCAGGTCCGAAGCGGAGCGCTGGACCATGCCCAGGGTGCGCTCGGCGCCGTCGCGCTCGGCCCAGGCTGCATCCCGGGCGCGGGCCCGCTCCAGCTGGGCCTCCCGCCGGAGGTCCAGCGCCCGGTGCGACTCGCGGAGGGCCTCCTCCGCCGCCGCGAAGGCTGCCTCCAGGGCGGCGTCCTCCACCTGCTCGGGCTGCGCCTCCAGCTCGCGGAGGGCCGCCTTGAGCCGGCCCAGCTCGGCTTCGATCCGCTCCCACTGCTCGTCGGCCCGCCCGCTGACTTCGCGGATCTCGGCCAGCTGCGCGTCCACGGAGGCCTTCTGCCCCCGGAGGTCCTCGAGGAGCCGCATGGCCTCGCGCCGGTCGACGTCCATCTCCTCCAGCCGCTGGCGGCCGTCGAGGCGCTCGCGGTCGCCGTCCTTCGCGGCCCCCTCCGCCGCCTCGGCCCGGCCGGCCCAGGCGGTGCGCTGGGCGACGGCCTCGTCCAAGTCGGCCTGGAGCTTGAGCGGCGACTCGGCGGGCGCGGCGCCCCCGGCCTCGATGGGGCCCCAGGGGAGCTTGACCAGGCGGGGCGAGACGAAGGCGAGGCCGGGATGGGACGCGGCGAGCCCGGGCAGGTCGCCATCGGCGCAGCGGAAGGCGCGGCCGAGCAGGCCCCCGTGCGGGCGAACGCCGCCGCGCCACTGGAGGTGGTCGCGCAGGGCCTCGCAGCCCGGCGGTGCCGCCAGGACCTCTTCGGCATCGAGGGCCAGCACCAGCCGGCCCGGCGCCTCGGCCAGGGCGTCGGGGGGCGCGCCCGCCAGGCCCACGGCCTCCACCCAGGCGCCCAGCAGCCGCTCGATGTCGGCGCGGATCGCCTCCTCGGCGTGCAGCGCGCCGGCCAGGGCCACCGGGGCGCCGCCCCGGCCGCGCAGCCACTGCAGGCCCTGTTCCTGGGCGGCCTGGCCGGTGGCCGTCCGCAGGTGGTCCTCCAGGTGGCGGATCCGCCGTTCCTCGGCCTCGAGATGGACCTGGGCCTCGCGGAGCAGCCGGACCCGGGCCTGCTGGGCCTCCTCCAGGTCCCTCAGGATCCGCGCCTGCACTGCCACCGCCTCCCCGGCGGACTCCAGGCGGGCGGCGGCGCCCTCGATGGACC
>JAYRFV010000193.1:0-3210 GCA_041908165.1 Holophagales bacterium
GGGCAGGCTGTCGGCCATGCCCAGCGGCCCGAAGAACCGCGCCCGCATGACCTCCTCCCAGGGCTTGCCGCCCACCTGCTTCAGCAGCAGCCCGGCGACGCTGTAAAGGATGTTGTCGTAGGCGTAGGTGCTGCGGAAGCTGGTGGCCAGGGGGATGAACCGCAGGCGCTGCAGGATGTCCTCGTCGGTCAGGTCGCTGGCCGGCCAGAACATCAGGTCCCCGGCGCCCAGCCCGAGCCCGCTGCGGTGGCACAGCAGGTCACGGACGCGCATCTCCCGGGTCACGTAGGGGTCGCTCATCTGGAAGCCCGGCAGGCGGTCCACCACCCGGTCGTCCCAGTCCAGCTTCCCTTCGTCCACCAACCGGGCCAGCGCCGCCGCCGTGAAGACCTTGGTGTTGGAGGCAATGCCGAACAGCGTGCGCGGGGTGACCGGCGCGGGCTCGCCGATTTTGCGAAGGCCGTAGCCCTTCGCCACCACCACCTTGCCGTCCTTCACCACCGCCACCGCGATGCCGGGCACCTGGAATTCCTTCCGGCAGCGTTCCACCACCTGGTCGAGGGCCGCCTGGCCCCAGGCCACGATCGGCAGCAGCAGGAGGCAAAGGGCTCGGAAGCGCATGGGGAACCTCCAAAGGGACGGGAAGGGCGGCAAGGCAGGCTGCAGTTGCCCTTGAGTGTTGTCGATCGTGCCCGGGGCCTCAAGCGGAGGGCGCGGCGCGGGATGATGGACGAATGCGCAACGGGTCGGGATTTTGGAAGCGGCCACGCGGCTGATCCTGGATCCTTCGTTCCTGTCCGCTGGGGGGCTGGCCGTCTGCCTCCTGTGCCTGTGCATCCGGATTGTGGTGAGGCGTCGGTGGGCGGGTTGAGCGCGGGGCCCACAAAGTCTGCTACCCGTGCCGTCATGGCGGCGTTCAGGTCCCTGGTGGTTATTTGATCCTCGCCGTCAGCGCTTGCCGGGCCAGTGCCCGGTCGCGGGAGCGGCCGCCGCGAACGGCGTCCACCAGGGCCAGCAATTCATATAAGTTGGAGTCGGCCAGGGCAGCCCCGGGGGCGGATCGGTACAGGGGGCTGAAGGACTGTCCCCATACCTTTCCCTGGGCGTGGGGCCAGACCGGATCAGGCTCCTCGGTGTCCTGGAAGGCCCCCCGCAGGGGCGGTGCGGCGTGGGCGGTGGGCACGCCGCGGGTGCGTTCTCCCCGATCGGGCGGGAAGGCGTAGCGCACCCCGTGGAGGAGGAATTCGCGGAGCGCCTCGGGGCTTGGCAGGGCCGAGGCCTTCGCCTCCAGCAGCAACCCCGCCGCATGGGCCCGCTTCACGCCTCCGTGGACTTCGGAGATGCTCATCCCCAGGGCCGCCGCCAAGGTCGGATAGGTCCAGTCTTGGCCGCGGGACGCCCACAACTTCAAGACCACGAGAAGATCCTGGGGTTTCAGCACCATGGGGAAACAATAGTATGAATTCGTGATTCGCGAAATAAGAAATTTGTAATTCGCGAATCACGAACATCTTCTTCTGATCAATCGGGAAAAGGATCAGAAGCGTTCTGCCCATTCGGTCCACGTCTTCAGCGCGCCGGACCTCGTCGGTCATCTTTGGCGCGAGGTTGAGTCTGCCGCCGTTGGCCCTGATTGCCTCTTCCTGGACAAGATCCAGGCCACCGAGGATCGGCAGGTCTGACTGAAGCACCAGGTGGACGTCGACCAGCGGAGGCGGATTGCAGGGACGGGATCCGCCACTCCACTGACCCGCGAGTTGTCGGACTTCGGGATCATCGACATCGAGGGAACCCGTGCACTAAAGATCCCCGCGCCATTGGCCTGCTATGGGTGAGTCGGGGAGAAGTTGACGCCGTGCTGTGATGACCTGGCAGGAGTGATCGTGAGGAAGGGAGGATCTGGAACGACCAAGGGTGTTCTCCGGTCCTGACCAAGGTCTTCGTTCTCCCGTGGTCCTTCATGGAATACTCGAAGCCAATACATCCGAGGTTCCGCGCCATGCCGCTCAAGCCCCTCCCGCGCAAAGGCAAGGTCAACGCCGACAAGCAGCGGGCGTTCGTGGAGGCGCTGCAGGAGGCGGGGGCGAAGGGGCTGACCAAGGAGGATGCCGCCAAGAAGCTTGGCGTGTCGCCCCGCCAGGTGGACCGCGCAGTTGACGCATTGACGGCGGCCGGGGCGGTGATCGAGAAGGCCAAGCCTGCGCCCGGTGAGCGCCTGCGCATTGTCCTGGTGACGGCCCCGCAGTGGGACGAGAGCCTCACCCACGAGGCGCGGCTGGCGCTGTTCCTGGCCACCTCCCTGGTGGAGCACGCCGGCAGCTACCGCCTGTCCGAGCACCTGCAGTCCCTGGAGAATTTCGCCGACCTGCACCTTTCGGAGCATGAGCACGGCCTGTTCAAGCGCCTCAAGGACGTGGTCCACATCGAGGGCGGGGTGGAGGATCCGGTCGAGCCCGATGACCAGGTGCGGACCCAGCTGATGGCGGCCATGACCGACGGTGCCGGCCCGCGGGAGCTGCACTTCGACTACCAGGCCGCCGGCGAATCCGATTGCGGGCGCCGTCGGGTGGTGCCCTACCGGCTCACCCACGACGTCTTTTCCGGTGGCACTTTCCTGCTGGCCTGGGACCTGGACAAGAAGGCCCCGCGGCAGTTCCGCATCAGCCGGCTGAGCCGTGCCGAAGCGCTCAGCCGGCCCGGCATCCTCCCTGACCTGCCGTCCCTGGAGCGGGCCGCCCGCTACCAGATCGGCGGCTGGATCGGCGAGGCCGAGCCCTTCGAGATCCGCCTGCGGGTGCGCGGCGTCCACTGGGTTCGCGCCATGGAGGAGGCGCCTCCGGCCCTGCCGGAGTTTCGCATCAGCCCCGACGCCGACGGCAAGTCCGCGGTGGTGAGCTTCATGGCCCAGGCCCTGCTCGCCCCGACCCGCTGGCTGCTGCAGTTCGGCGATGCGGTCACCATCGAGGCCCCCGAGGCGCTGAAGGCGCACGTGAAGACCGTGGTGGCGGGCATGCAGGAGAACCTGGGCTGAGGGGGATCTCGGACCCACGAAGCACGAACACCAGGAACGGAGCCGGCGGAGGGCTCAGGGCCGCAGGGCGAGCAGGGCCTGCTCAAGGTCCCGCCCCAGGCCCTCCGGGAGGGCGCGCGGCAACGGCATGACATCGTCTTCAGCAGGGTCGAGAAACGCCAGCTCGTAGGTGGTCTCAC
>JAYRFV010000194.1:0-6720 GCA_041908165.1 Holophagales bacterium
ATCAGCACCGTGGACGACGCGGGCTCCACCGTTGGCACCAGCGCCGTGGACGGCACGGGCTCCACCTTCGGCATCAGCACCGTGGATGGCGCGGGCTCCACCGTTGGCATCAGCGCCGTGGACGGCACGGGCTCCACCGTTGGCATCAGCGCCGTGGACGGCGCGGGCTCCACTGTCGGCATCAGCGCCGTGGACGGCGCGGGCGCGACATCGAGGTCCGAGCGGGTGAGGAACAGGGTTGCCGCGGCGGGTGTCGTCTCCGGCGCCGCGCCGGTCCCGCCGGGCAGCCGAAGGGTCGCATCGGCGGGGCGGACCTGCGCGAGTTCCTGGGTCGGTGTTTCAAGGACCGGTTTCTCGATCGGCGTGGTGGCGCTTTCGCGGGGGACCCCGGGCACCACCACCGCAAGCATCTCGGTGCGGGTTTCGCCGGGTTCCGGCCGGAGGATCAGGGTCTGCTCGGCAGCCTGGACCACCGGCATCAAGGCGGTCCCCGGCTCCTCATGGGTCCCGTCGATCTCCTGCCGGGTCAGACGGGTGGTGCGGGCGGCGCTGTCGATGACCGGCGGAGAAGGAACGACGGTGGTCTGCAGGGCCTCCGCCGGAGGGGCCAGCGAGGACTCGCGGTCCTTGACGATCCGCGTCAAGTCCGCGAGGCGCACCCGGACCCGGCTGGTGGGATCGACGGAGGCCACACCGGGGACCGCCGGATCGGGCGCATCCTGCCCCGGTTCCTCCGGATGCTCGCCCGCGACCCATGCGATGTCCTCCTGGCGCACCTTCTGGGTGCTGGCGCCCTCGCTGGAAGGTGCCCCGAGGGCCGCACCTGGAATCCCGGCATCCGGCTCGACCATCGGCATCGCCTGGGTGGCCTCCCGCATCCGTTCGGCCTCGGCGCCGCGGAACGCCCGCGTCGCCCGGGCGTCCAGGGCCTGGGTAGGTTCCTCCACCGCGGGAGGCGTCAGGGGCTTCCGGTCCGCAGGCAAGGCAGGCTGGGCGGGGTCCTTCGCATTGCGGTTGGGTTCCATGGCTTCACCTGGGGCTCCCTCCAGCATAGCTTCCGCTGTCGGTGAATGCTCAGGCCGGGCTGCTTCCCCAGCGCGAAGGCCGCACAGCCAGGGCGAGGAAGGCCGGGGGACCGAGGGCGATGAAGGTGCGCGCGTGGCGCTCCACGGACCGACCGCCGAGGCCCCAGTAGGCGCTTCCGAGCAGGATCCCGGCCGAGCAGAACAGGGCGGCTCGGAGGGTCTCCTTCCAGACCAGGCGCTCCAGATCCCTGGGGTCCAGACCCGCGGCCTGCGCCGCCACCCGGCGCGACCGTCGCGACTGCAGGTATCCGCCCAGCAGGCAGAGGGCGGTGAAGGTGTACCCGAACTCCCGCACCGCCTCGACCGTCCCCTGCCCCGCCGGCAGCCGCTCCAGCAGCAGTTCCCCGGCCGCCGCAAGAACCACGGTGACCGCCAGGGCGGCCCCGTAGGCCCTGCGGGCGGCGGGATCACCCCCAGCGGCCACCATCACACCTCCCGGGAGGCCCGCGACGCGCCGGGCGCCTTCCGTGGAAGCGCAGGCGCACGGGAGGAGGTCGCGCCCGCAGCGGGCTGGCGGTCTCCCCGGAGGAGCATCAGGCCGCCTGCACCCGGATTTCGCCGAAGGGTTCCGGCTGCACCAGGTTGATGCGCCCGGTGCGGACCAGCTCGAGCAGCGCCAGGAAGGTGAGCACCAGGTCCTCCCGCGTCCGCAGCCCGGCCATCAGACCGTGGAACGGCGTCCAGCCGCCGTCGCCCAGCGCGGCCAGCACCGCGGCGATGCGCTGCTCCAGGGTCACCGGCGGCGTGCGCACCTCAACCGGCGGCGGCGGCAGCAGCTGCTTGAGCGCCTCCCGGTAGGCGGCGAGCAGGTCGAACAGCGTGCAGCGGATCGGCTCGTCCTCGGTGCGTGCGTGCTCGGTGATGTCGAGGCCCTTCACATAGACCGTGTCCTTCCAGGCCGACTGACGGCGGGTCAATTCCCCGGCGGCCTCCTTTACCTGCTGGTAGTCGATGAGCTTCTGCACCAGCTCTTCGCGCGGATCCTCCTCGAGTCCGTCCTCGTCCACGCCCCGCGGCAGCAGCAGCCGGCTCTTGATCTGGATGAGGTGGGCCGCCATCGCAACGAATTCCGCCGCGATCTCCAGGTTCAGCTCCTCCATCAGCATCAGATAGTCCATGTACTGCCGGGTCACGTCGGCCATCGGCAGGTCCAGCAGGTCCAGCTTCTGCTCGCGGATCAGGTGCAGCAGGAGGTCGAGTGGCCCCTCGAAGGCGGTCAGGTGCAGCGGCAGCCCGCGGAACTTGGTCTCGAACCCCTGCGGGGGCTCGAAGGTCCGGCTGGGTTCCGGAGTGGACTGGGGAGTGGGCTGGGGATCCTGCATGGCCCTTCATTCTACCGCCATGGATCGACCACCGCATGGGGAGGAAGGCTGCGGGATCAGGTCCCCGGCCAAGTGTCCTTGGCCGTGTCCCACCAGGTGCCTTTCCAGGTGCCGAAGTCGTAGCGTTCGCCCTTGATCCGGGTGTAGTACCAGTAGTTGATGGCCGAGGCCACCGCGTAGAACAGCAGCGCCCCCCAGAAGAACGGCTTGGCGGACCCGGTGGCGGCGATGGAGGCGCCGATCAGGGAGCTGAAGATCAGCGGCCCGTAGGCCGCCCAGGCGCCGGTCCAGCCCAGGATCTGGGCGCCCTGGCGGGGATTGAAGGCGAAGATGATCGGGTACTGGCGGAAGGTGGCGAAATTGCCGATCCCGGTCATCAGGAACATCCACAGCATGATCCAGAGGAATCCGTTGAACTGCGCGATCGAAGTGGGCGTGAGGTAGCCGCCGAAGATCAGGACCAGGCAGCCGGCGATAAGGCCGAACCCCGACACCTGAGTCCAGATGCTGCCGCCGAAACGATCGGCGAGGGGACCGCCGATGAAGCGGATGGCCGAGCCCACCAGCGGCCCGAGGAAGGCGTACTTGAGTGGATCCGGGGCACCCGGGAAGCTGCCATAGAGGGACTTGATCATCAGCGGGAACGCGGCGGAGAGGCCGGAGAAGCTGCCAAAGGTCATGACGTAGGTGATCACGCAGAACCAGGCGTGCTTGTTGTCGGTCATGCTCCTGACCATCGCGCCCACCGCCGGCTTCCGGCCCGGCAGGCTGCGCAGCAGCAGCAGGCAGGCGACGCCGGCCAGGGCGAGGTAGGGGACGTACCAGAAAGCCGCGTTCTGCAGCCAGATGGCCTTCTGGACCGCGCCCTTGGAGAAGACCTGGGATCCGCCGAAGACGGACAGCAGCGGAAAGGTGATGATCCAGGGAGTGACGAACTGGACGATGCTCACGCCGAGGTTGCCCACCCCCGCCTGGATGCCGAGGGCGGTGCCCTGCAGCCGCTTGGGGAAGAACATCGAAGTCGACGGCATGTAGGACGAGAAGTCGCCGCCGCCCATGCCGCACAGGAAGGCGATGGCGAGGAAATGGGCATAGGGCGTCTGCGGGTTCTGGACCGCGAAGCCGAGCCAGAGCATGGGGAAGATCTTGAGGAAGGTCGCCACGGTCACCGTGAGGCGGGTCCCGTAGATGGGCACCAGGAAGGTGTGGATGAAGCGCAGGCTGCCGCCGCTGAGGCCGGGCATGGCGGTCAGCCAGAACAGCTGCATGGTGTTGAACTTGAACCCGATGGCCGGCAGCCGGACCGCCACCGCGCTGAACACGAACCAGGTGGCGAAGGAGGCGATCAGCGAGACGGTGGTGACCCCGAGGGTCAGCCAGGCCCGGGAACGCCCTTCCGTCCTCCAGAAGGGCGCGTCCTCGGGTTCCCATCGGTTCAGCAGGCTCATGTCAGCTCCGGGTGCGGAAAGGCGGATCCCTGTCTAGCCGTCGATGTCGGCGGAGACCGCGTGGCGGCGCTCTTCCCCGAAGGTGTCGAGGGCCCTGCCGTGGGCGCCGACCCAAGTGGTGGTCCACTGGCGGGTGATGATGGCGAGGATGACCAGGGACAGCACCGTCAGGGTCGCCCCGGACAGGAAGCCCGGCGTGAAGGAATCGAAATGCTTCTTGCCGAGCCCCATGGCGACCGGAAGGAAGCCGCCCATGAGCGCGCCCACCTCTCCGATCAGGCTTCCCGCCACCGCAGTGTCGCCCCGGAAGCGCAGGGGCACCAACTGGAAGACGGCGCCGTTTCCGGCCCCCATCGCGCCCATTGAGATCGCGATCACCAGGGCCATGGCGATGGCCGATGGCGGCATCAGGGCGGCGACCCCGGTCCCGAAGAGGATGATCCCGAACAGTAGGAACAGCACCCGGATCCCGCCCAGGTGGTCCGCCAGCCAACCGCCGACGACCCGCAGGCCGCTGGCGGCCACCACGCCGACGGTCACGTAGATGCCCACGTGCTGCTTGGCGATGTGGTAGTGGTCGTGGAACAGGGTCGGCAGGAAGCTCGCCAGCCCGATGAACCCGCCGAAGGTCACGCTGTAGATCAGGTTGAAGATCCAGGCGTCCTTGCTCACCAGGATCTTGAGGTAGTCCTTCAGCTTCTTGTCCTCGCGGTCCGGCGGTTCCTTGGCGAAGACCTGCAGCAGGATCATCGCCAGGGCCATGGGGATGAGGCCGATCAGGTAGACCGTCCGCCAGCCGAAGGCCAGGGCCAGCGGGGGGGCCGCCAGCATGGCGATCACGGTTCCGGAATTCCCGGCTCCGGCGATGCCCATCGCCAGCCCCTTGTACCTGGGCGGATACCATCCGGAGCCGAGGGACAGGGCGACGCCGAAGCTGGCGCCGGCAACCCCCAAGGCGATGCCCATCGCCAGCACGGCGCCAAGGGTGGTGCTGAAGAAGTAGCCCCAGACCAGGCAGGCGCAGATGATGGCCATCTCCAGCATGGCGGCGCGCTTGCGCCCGATGTATTGGGCCAGGATCCCCAGCGGGAAGCGCATGAGGGCTCCCGAAAACACCGGGACCGACACCATGAACCCCTTCTGCGCCGCAGTGAGGTTGAACTCCTGCGAAATAAAGGGCGCCATTGCCCCGTTGACCACCCAGACCGAGAAGCAGACATCGAAGTAGAGGAAGGCGGTGAGCAGGGTGGGGAGATGCCCCACTTTCAAGAATTCTTTAAGATGCTTTATATTAAACATTTATATCTCCAGTAATTTTAAGAATTTTCAGTCTTTTTGTGTTGTCCGGCCCGGGTCGCGGGACGTCCCGCCCTCCGGGGTAGCGCCATCGCCGGCCAGTTGAAGATCCCGGATGGTGGTCCGCTCCAGGAGGCCGGCCAGCAGCCCCTGGACCTGGTCCCAGGCGGGGTGCAGCGGGCACTCGCGATTCGCGCCGCAGACCCCGAGCCCCAGCAGGCAGGCCTCCATGGGCTCGATGCCGTCGAGCACCGAGACCACTTCCTGCAGGCTGATCCGGTGGGCGGGCCGGTGCAGCCGGAAGCCGCCATTCGGGCCCCGCATGGACTCGAGGATGCCGCCCAGGGCCAATGCCTGGAGGATCTTCGCCAGGTAGGGCTGGGGGAGGTTCAGCTCGCCTGAAATGTCCTTGGCCAGGCGGTAGGCGCCGTGGTCGTCCAGGCTGACGAGGGCGCGGATGGCATACCGCACCGGCGTGGAAAGCAGTGAGCGGCCATGCCTCGATCCCTGCAGATGCGCGGTCATAGGGGTCCAAATCGAAATCGTGTATAAGGGAATCGCTTATCCGAATAATAAGCACCTGTACGATGATTTCAACAATTTTTTAACGTTGTTTTTTTAATTAAACCAATTTTTATATTCAAATAATTAATTTTTTTACTGCAAATTAATTTAATAAAATCTTAATTTTTGTAATATTTGTCTTTATGATTTTAAAAAAACTCCCTTGCGCGACCCACAATGGGTTTGCATAATTGTTTGAATTTCAGAATCACTTATTCTTTTTCTGGTCAGGAGGTCCCGTGGAATCGAGCATCCAGAGCCGATCTGCGCGCGCGTGGGTCCTCGCGGCGGCAGCCGTCCTATCGCTTTCCGCCCAGGACGCCGAGGCGCAGTTCCGCAAGAGCTGCATGAGCTGCCACACCATCGGCAACGGCCGCAAGGTCGGTCCCGACCTGAAGGATCTCGGCAAGCGGCGGCCCCACGAATGGTCGCAGAAATTCATCGCGCAGCCGGCGGCCATGCTCGACAGCGGCGACACCGTCGCCACCCAGCTGCTGCGCGAGTACAACGGGGTGCGCATGCCCGATCTGGGCGTCAGCCCGACCGAGGCCGCGGCCCTGCTCAAGCTTATCGACGACTACAGCGCCCAGGGCAAGACCCTCGGGTCCGCCGCCATCAGCCGTCCAGCGACTCCCGAGGACCTCCGCCGCGGTCGGCTCTTCTTCACGGGCGAGCTGCGTTTCGCCTCGGGTGCGCCGGCCTGCTTCTCCTGCCACCGCGTCCAGGGCGTCGGCGGCTGGGGCGGCGGGTGGCTCGGCCCCGACCTCACGGTGGCCACGGCCAAGTACGGCGCCGGTCTCACCGGAGTCATCGAGAACCCCGCCTTCCCGACCATGCAGGGCGTGTTCACCAAGACCCCACTCGCCCCCGAGGAGGCCTTCCAGGTCGCCTCGTTCCTGAAGAGCGTCGGGGGGCCGCCGCCGGCGGGGCGCGCCGCCGGCGTGCCGGGGGTCGGGGGGGGCGGGCGCGCGGGGGGGCAGGGGGTGGCCGGGCCCCCCGGCCGCC
>JAYRFV010000195.1:0-2807 GCA_041908165.1 Holophagales bacterium
AAGAAGGCGGCTCGACCGATCCCCCCGGGACGGCGCATGGCAGGCCGGGTGTTCCTGGGCCTCTGCCTCGCGGCAGGCGGCGCCGTGCTGCTCCTGAACAACCTGGGGCGGCTGCCGGTGGAACTGGACTGGAGGCTCTGGCCGCTGTTCCTGGTGGCGCTGGCCGGGGCCCGCATGATCGAGCGCGGCGCGCTCCGCGGCGGGCCGCATGCACTCATCCTGGTGGCGCTGTTCCTCCTGGCCGCCGGCTACGAACGGGACGACCTCATCCACCGCTGGTGGCCCATCGCCGTGGTCTGGTGGGGTCTGCTGATGACCCTGAAGGCCCTGCTCCCCGCGCCCCGTCCCTCCCCCGAGACCTGCGAAGATCAACCCGGAACCCTGCCATGAACGACGAACGCGATCCCCGGACACCGACAGAAGCCCCTCCTCCGGCCCAGCCATCGCTGGCCGAACGGATCCGCCCGCACACCTTCACGCCGAAGCTGGTGTTCGGCATCGCCATCATCGTGGCCGGGCTCCTGCTCACCCTCGACAACCTGGTCCCCGACCACGAGATCTTCCGGACCGCCTTCAAGCTCTGGCCGCTCGTCCTGGTCGTCATGGGCTACGCCAAGATCCGCAGCGAGCGGGAGCAGAACGTGGGCGGCTACGTCCTGGTCGTGGCGGGCCTGTTCGGCCTGATGGTCACCTTCGGGTTCCGCCATTTCGAGGACTTCATCGGGCCGGCGATCCTCCTCGCCGCTGGCATCTTCATCGTCACCCGGGCGCTGCAGCAGCACCGCAGCGTCCCCCCCGAACTGAAGGACAGCCAGGCCTTCGTCGCCTCCTCGGCCATCTTCAGCGGCACCAAGCGGAGGCCCCTGGGACCCTTCCGCGGGGCTGAACTCACCGCCATCTTCGGCGGCTTCGAGCTCGACACCCGGCAGTCGGTACTGGAGATCGGATCGGCACGCATCGACGTGTTCGTGCTGTTCGGCGGCGGCGAGATCCGCGTGCCCGAAGGGTGGGAGGTCCAGAACCAGGCCACCGCCATCTTCGGCGGGATCGTCGACAAGACCCCGCCGCAGGCCCTGTCCTCCGACCGCCCGCGGATCCAGCTCACCGGCCTCGTCCTCTTCGGCGGGGTGGAGATCCGGTCCTGATGCACCCCCTGCTTGCCAGCCGGCCGCGGCTCGGGGCCTACCTCCTCGCGTGGGTCCCGATCGCGGCCATGATGGTCGGCGTCGGCGCCAGCCAGGGCTGGCCGCTGAAGGAGGCGGCGGCCCTGGCCTTTCCCCTGACCTTCGCCGGCGCCTTCCTGTTCATGTCCACCTGGTACCTCTGCCGCGCCCTCCCCGTCGCCAATTTCCGCTGGACCGGCCACGGCATCGCCTGGTTCCTCACCGCCGGCGTCCTCGGCAACCTCTGGTACCAGTGCGGCATCCTGATCGCCAAGCTGTGGGCGCTGCATCCCGGCCTGGCCGGCCTGCCGGCCCGGGTGCGGGCCGCCTGGGGCTTCTTCCTCCCCATGGGTGCCCTCCTGGCGCTCGCCGCGCTGGCCCTCCACTACCTGCTCGACGCCTGGGAGCGGGCCCAGGCGTCGGAGCGCCGCGAAGCCGAACTGCGCGTGCTGGCCCGGGACGCCGAGCTGAAGGCCCTGCGCGCCCAGCTCAATCCCCACTTCCTGTTCAACAGCCTGAACTCCATCAGCGCCCTGACCACCGTGGACCCGAAGCGCGCCCGGGAGATGTGCGTCCTGCTGTCGGACTTCCTGCGCAAGAGCCTCAAGCTGGGCGAGCGCGCCTCGGTGTCCCTGGCCGAGGAGTTCGACCTGCTGAGGGCCTACCTGGCCATCGAGCGGATCCGCTTCGGCGACCGCCTGCAGGTGCGCTGGGAGATCGAGGCCGAACAGTCGGCCCCGCTGCCCCCGCTGCTGCTGCAGCCGCTGGTGGAGAACGCCATCAAGCACGGCATCGCCTCCCTGCCCGAGGGCGGCACCCTGGTGATCCGCAGCGAACGGGTCGGCCCGCACGTGTCGATCACCCTGGAGAACCCGGCGGACCCGGACATCGAGCCGCCCCAGGGGCTCGGCATGGGCCTCCGGCAGGTCAAGGAGCGCCTCCTGGGGCGGCACGGTTCCCGGGCGGCCTTCGGCGCGGAGGCCCAGGCCGGACAGTACCGCGTGCGGCTGCTGATTCCGATCGACGAGGAGGGAACGTGAGCGGGACGCCCCTGAAGGTGATGGTTGTGGATGACGAGGAACTGGCGCGGGCGGTGTTGAAGGAGCACCTCCAGGCGCATCCCGAGCTGCACCTGGTGGCGGAGTGCGCGAACGGCTTCGAGGCCGTGAAGGCCGCGGCCGAAGTCAAGCCGGACCTCGCCTTCCTGGACATCCAGATGCCCAAGCTGGACGGGTTCGAGGTCCTCGAGCTGCTCGACCCCAGGCCCGAGGTGGTCTTCGTGACCGCCTACGACCAGCACGCCCTGCGCGCCTTCGAGATCCACGCGGTGGACTACCTGCTGAAGCCCTTTTCCGAAGAGCGCTTCGAGGAGGCCCTCCAGCGGGCCAAGGCCCGGATCGGCACCGGCGCGGCGCGCTCGGTCCAGCCGGCGGACCTGTCCCACACCGCCCGGGGCGACTGGCCCCTGGACCGGATCGTGGTGCGCGACGGCTCCAAGGTCACCTTCATCCCCCTGTCCAGGCTGGACTACGTGCAGGCCCAGGACGACTACGTGCTGCTCAAGACCCCGGAGAAGGGGCACCTGAAGCAGCAGACCCTGGCGAGCCTGGAGCAGAGGCTGGATCCCCAGCGCTTCCTCCGCAT
>JAYRFV010000196.1:0-3459 GCA_041908165.1 Holophagales bacterium
GAGAGCGCCGCCCTGTTCGGCCTCAAGCCGGAGTCCCTGGTCGGTGCCCGCAACGCCTACACCAGCCGGCTGGACCTGACCCAGCCGCTGTTCTACTGGGGCAAGATCGGCACCGCCATCGACATCGCCGAGATGGGCGCCAAGGAGGCCGAGGCCGGCTACACCACCGCCGAGCTCGAGGTCCTGCACGGGGTGGCCAAGGGCTACCTCGGGGTGCTGGTGGCCCGCGCCGACCTGGAGGTGGTGGAAGCCCGGCGCCGGACCGCGGAACGCTTCCTCGCCGACGTGAAGGCCAAGCTCGAGGCGCAGAGCGCCACCGAGCTGGACCGCCTGCGCGCCGAGAGCGAGCTGCTGACGGTGATCCCGGAGTCCCTGCAGGCGGAGGCCAACCTGAAGCGGGCGATGGAGGTCCTCAACGGCCAGCTGGGCCTGGACCCGCGCACGCCGCTGCAGCTCGCCGACCTCGGGCCGGCCGACCCGAAGGCGGGCGCCCCGGCGGTGGAACGCAGCGAGATCACCCAGTACAAGGTGCAAGAGCAGATGCTCCGGGCCAACGACCGGATCCTGGTGTCGGACCTGCGCCCCAAGTTCGACTTCAGCACCAGCTACGGCTACCAGGCCGGGAAGACGAACAACCTCTGGAAGGAGCCCTACGACGCCTGGCGGGTGAGCATCACCATGAAGTGGCCGCTCTTCGACGGGCTGCGCAGCTCCGGCAAGCGAGCCCAGAACAACGCCCAGCTCGAGCAGGTCCGCCAGAGCCGCCTGGACAAGGACCGCGCCATCGCGGTGGAGCGCCGCAGCGCCGAGCGCGAGCTGGAGAAGGCCGCCGCCTTCCTGGAGGCCGCCCGCAAGGCCCACGACGCCGGGATGGAGGCGCTGCGCATGAGCCGCGAGTCCTTCGAGCTCGGCCTCATCACCAGCCTCGACCTGCTGCAGGCCGAACGCACCGAGCGTCAGCTCGAGAGCCAGCTGCGCCGCGCCGACCTTGGCGTCTGGTCGGCCCGATTCGACCACCGCCGTTCGCTCGGCCTCCCCCCCTTCTGAACCCGCCCATCCGCCAGGAGCCCCCATGAACCGCCGTACGCTTATCACCGCCGGAATCCCCGTGCTCGTCATCGCCGGCGCCGCCGGCTGGCACCGGATCACCCGCAACCAGGAACTCGCCCGCCAGGCCGCCATCCAGCAGGAGGGCGCCGTGGCGGTGACCACCGCCGCCGTGGAGGAGCGCAGCTTCCGCGCCTCGGTGCCCTTCACCGGCACCCTGCTGGCCGTCAACCGCGCCGAGCTGAAGGCCGAGGTCGCCGGCCGGGTGACCCGGGTGACCGTGCACGAGGGTGACCGGGTGGCCAAGGGCACCGTGCTCTCCGCCCAGGACGAGGAGGACCTGCAGCTGGCCGTCGAGGCCGCCGAGGCCCAGCTCGCCCAGGCCCAGGCCCAGGCCCAGCAGGCCCGTCGGGACAACGACCGCGCCCAGGCCCTGCTCGAGAAGCGCAGCATCACCCGGCAGGCCGCCCAGCAGGCCGAGACCTTCTTCAACGCGAGCACCGCCGCGGCCCGGGCCGCCGAGAGCAACCTCGGGCTGGCCAAGTCCCGGCTGCACAAGGCGAGGATCACCGCGCCCTTCGACGGCGAGGTGGCCAGCCGGGCGATCCAGCCGGGCGAAATGCTGTCGCCCGGGCAGCCCGCCCTGGTGGTGGTGGACAACCGCCGCCTGGAGATCCTGGCGGACCTGCCGGCCGAGGCCCTTCCGCTGGTCAAGGTCGGGCTGAAGGCCTCCTTCCGCATCGCCGGATTCGCCGACCCCTTCCAGGCCACCCTCACGCAGGTCAGTCCGTCGCTGCAGGCCGAAGGGCGGACCCTGCGGGTCCGGCTGGAGGTCCCCAACGCCGACGGAAGGCTGAAGGGCGGCCTGTTCGCCGAAGGCGAGTTCCTGTCCGAGGGCGAAGTGAAGCGGCCGGCCCTGCCGGCCTCCGTGGTCACCGCGGTGGGCCGCGACGCCGACGTCTACGTGGTCGAGGGCGGCACTGCCCGCCGCCGGCGTGTGTCGGTGGGCGCCGAGCAGAACGGCTGGCGCCCGGTGGACGGGCTGGCGCAGGGTGCGGAGGTGGTGGCCCAGGGCCGGGACCAGATCGCCGACGGCAGCCGCGTCAAGTCGGCCCGGGGGAAGTGAGCCATGTTCCTGTCGAACCTCTCCATCAAGCGCCCCGTCCTGACCACCAGCACCATGCTCGCCCTGGTGGTGGTGGGGCTGTTCTCGATCCGCGGCCTGGGCATCGACCAGTACCCCAAGGTGGACTTCCCGGTGGTCACGGTCAGCGTCCCCTACCCGGGCGGCAGCCCGGACGCGGTGGAACAGGACGTGGTCCGGAAGATCGAGGAGGGCCTCAACTCCCTCGAGAAGGTCCGCGAGATCAGTTCCACCAGCCAGGACTCCCTGGGCACGGTGGTCTGCGAGTTCCAGCTGGAGCGCGACGTGGACAAGGCCCTCGAGGACGTCCGCTCCAAGCTCGGGCAGATCCGCAAGGACCTGCCGGACGCGATCAAGGAACCGATCGTCCAGAAGATGGACCCGGCGATGACCCCGGTGCTGTCGCTGGTGCTCAAGCCTGACGAGGCCCACAAGGCCATGGAGGACCGCGAGCTCACCCGGATCGCGGATGAGTTCCTCAAGCGCCGCATCGAGAACGTTCCCGGGGTCGGCAGCGTCACCGTCGTCGGCGGCTCCACCCGCCGGATCCTGGTGCAGGTGGACCCGGCGAAGCTGGAGGCGGTCGGCACCACCCTGCAGTCGGTGATGGCGGCCCTCGGCCAGGACACCCGCGCGGTGCCCAGCGGCAACCTGCTCCAGGGCAGCCGCGAGATCGCCGTGCGGGTCGATGCCAAGGCCCGCCAGGTGAAGGATTTCGAGCGGGTCATCGTGGGCAACCAGAAGGGCCGGCCGATCGAGCTGCGCGAAGTCGCCACCATCCTCGATGGCGTCAAGGAGCGCCGCACCCTGGCCCGCCTCGACGGCCACAACGCGGTCGCCCTGGAACTGCAGCGGCAGATCGGCGGCAACACGGTCGCCATGGTGAGGGCCGTGGACAACGTGCTCGCGGGCCTGGCGCCGGACCTCCAGAAGATGGGCATCCAGGTGGTCAAGGCCAAGGACAACTCCAAGTTCATCCACGACGCCGTGGAGGACGTGAAGGTGTCGATCCTCCTCGGCGGCGCCCTGACCGTCCTCATCGTCTTCTTCTTCCTGAAGAGCTGGCGCTCCACGGTCATCACCAGCCTGACCCTGCCGGTGTCGGTGATCAGCGCCTTCACCGTCATGAAGATGCTCGACTTCACCCTGAACACGATGACCCTGATGGGCCTGTCGCTGGCGATCGGGATCCTCATCGACGACGCCATCGTCGTCCGCGAGAACATCACCCGCCACGCCGAGATGGGCAAGGACCACGTCCGCGCGGC
>JAYRFV010000197.1:0-12609 GCA_041908165.1 Holophagales bacterium
GGGCCCCACTGGAAGCGAATCATCCGTTTCCCGAGGCGCAAGCCGAAGGTCGATTCCTTTCCGCCGACCCCACCAACCGGTCGGTCCCAGGGGTCTGCATGCTAGATTGGCGTGGTGGACCAGGGCGTCGCTGCGGTGACCCCACCGGCAGAGGAAAGTCCGGACTCCATAGAGCGCTGAGCCTGGTAACGCCAGGGCGGGGCGACCCGACGGAAAGTGCAACAGAGAGCAGACCGCCGATGGGCCTTCGGGCCACAGGCAAGGGTGAAAGGGTGGGGTAAGAGCCCACCGCCGGCCTGGCAACAGGACGGGCACGGCAAACCCCTCAGGGAGCAAGACCAAATAGGCCGGCGTGCTCCGCAGGGAGTGAGGATTGGCTCGATCGAGCCGGCGGGTAGGTTGCTTGAGGTGGACGGCGACGTCCATCCCAGAGGAATGGCGCCCTCTCTAGGTTTACCTAGAAAGACAGAACCCGGCTTACCGGTCCACCCGTCGCCCCCGCAAGGGGGCGTCGGCTTGTCCCGGGACGGAAGGTGCCGCAGAAGGGAGGCCCAGGCGCTGCGGTGTGGACGCGATGCTCATCCGTGTGGGTCCCCACTCGAAACCGTCCGCTGGACGGTTCCTCGTGACCCACATCGGCTTCGCGAATCCGGCTTACCCTCCGCCTTACGCGACGCCGTGCGTCGCTCCCGCGCGCTCCGCTTGCGGAGGCGGAGCCTCCCACCCATGGCCCCCGCAAGGGGGCTTCGGCCTGCTTCAGGCCTTCACCTCGCTGACCTGGATGATCGGCTGGAGATCGGTGTAGTTGGGGATGTCACCCATGATTTCCGTCGCGTGGGGCCCGAAGGCCGCCTGGAAGTCAGCCACGGAATCGAACAGGGCGAAAAAGATCACCTTGAAGGCCGGGGGTGTTCCTGGCACCGCACCGGCCAACCCCTCCTCGACGCCAAAGCCTTTGCAGGCCGGGCCGAGCTTGCCGCCCACCATGGGGCAGTGCTGCTCCAGGTAGTAACCCATGTCGAAGCGGCTGCCTTCGTGGTTCGGGTAGAGCACGGTCACCTTGATCATCGGAACCCCCCGGGTGGAATGCCCGAGTGTAGGGAGTGCCGCGTCCCTTGTCTGCAGCCGGATCGAGGGCCTCCAGGTCAAGAGCGTGGGGCCAGCGCCACCGTCACCGCCTTCCAGGTCTTCGGGTCGTTGTCGAGGCCGCGGGCGGGGCTGCTGACCTCCAGCCGGGCCGGGCGCACCTGGATCAGCAGGTAGTCGGCGCCGCGGGGGCCGTCGCTGTAGAAGGGGGCCCACTTGTCCTTCCAGCGCTTCGCCTTCTCGGCGGGGTCGGTGACCAGCCGCGCGGTGCCGGCGAGGGTGGCGTAGGATTCGCTGGCGGTCTCGAAGTAGAGCAGGGTCACCCGCGGATCGCGGCGGATCTGCAGGGCCTTGCGCGACCCGGCCTTGGTGGCCATCCAGATGCTGCCGTCGGCCTCCATGGGGAAGGCGTCCATGATCCGCGCGTCCGGGGCGCCGCGGCGGTCCAGGGTCACCAGGGTGCAGTAGCGGGCGGCCGCCATGATCTCCTGCGCCGCGGCCATGGGCTCAGGGCCTTTCGGAGCCTGGGCCAGCAGCAGGGAACCCGCCAGGGCGAAGGGCAGGGCGCTCCGCATGGCACCTCCTTCAGACGTGAACACGTTCAGCATCAAGGTTTCCGGATGGACTGTCCATGGCAACCCCTGGATCCTCAAATCTGATATATCATATATCAGAGCAGTATCGATGCCCGCCGCCCCTCCGACCCTCCTCCACCGCTCGCTGCGCGAGCAGGTCTACGACGTGCTTCGCGAGGAGATGGGGCGGGGCCGGCTGCAACCGGGAGGCTTCCTCGACCTCAAGGATCTTGAGGCGCGGCTCGGCGTGAGCCGCACGCCGCTGCGGGAGGCCCTGCTGCAGCTCGAATCCCAGGGCTTCGTGGAGGTCCTGCCGCGCCGCGGCTTCCGCATCAACCCGCTCACCCTGGACGACATCCGCCACTTCTACGAGATCATCGGCGCGCTCGAGGCGGCGGCCGTGAAGACCGCTGGCCACGTGCTGACCTGGAGTGATTTCGAGCTCCTGCGCGACCTGGACGCGGCCATGGCCGAGGCGGTGGCCGCCGAAGACTTCGACCGCTACTACGCCCTCAACCTGGACTTCCACGAGGTCTACCTGGGCCGCTGCGACAACCGCCGGCTGCTGGCCCAGGTCCGGCTGCTCAAGCAGCGCCTCTACGACTGGCCGCGGCGGGCGCGGATGCTGGCCTCCTGGGAGGCGCACTCGGTGCTCGAGCACGAGGCCTTCGTCCGGCTGCTGGAGCAGGGGGACCTCGCCGCGGCCGCCGCCCACCTGCAGGAGGTGCACTGGTCCTTCACCGTCCAGGAGGCCTTCATCCACGCCTACTACTTCGGGGAAGGCCGGTGAGCGCCGGGATCGTCTTCAACCTCCAGCGCTTCTCCCTCCAGGACGGCCCGGGGCTGCGCAGCACCGTGTTCCTGAAGGGCTGTCCGCTGGCCTGCGCCTGGTGCCACAACCCCGAAAGCCGGGCCGCCGGACCCCAGGTCCTCCGCCTGGAATCCCGCTGCATGGCCTGCGGGCGCTGCAGCATCGGCGCCGTGCCGGCCGCCACCGAAGTCGAGGCCTGCCCCACCGGGGCCCTGCAGGTGGCCGGCCGCGCCAGCGCCGCCGCGGAGCTGGTGGCGCAGCTGCTGCGCGACCGGATCTTCTTCGACGAATCCGGCGGCGGGGTGACCTTCTCCGGCGGAGAGCCCCTGGCCCAGCCCGGCTTCCTCTGCGAGGCCCTGGAGCGGCTGCGGGCCGAGGGGGTGCACACCGCCCTGGACACCTGCGGCCACGCCCCCTGGGAGGACCTGCAGGCGGCGGCGGCCCGCGCCGATCTGGTGCTCTACGACCTCAAGCTCATGGACGAGGACCGCCACCGGCGCGCCACCGGGGTCTCCAACCGGACCATCCTCGACAACCTGCGCGCCCTGGCGGCGGTCCACGACCGCATCTGGATCCGCGTGCCGGTGGTCCCGGGGATCAATGACGACGCCGCCAACCTCGACGCCACCGCAGATTTCCTGGCGCCGCTGGCGGGGGTCCGCCGGGTGGACCTGCTGCCCTACCATCCCACCGGCGAGGCCAAGCACGGCCGCGTCGGACTGCCCGGCGCCAGCTTCGCCACCCCGGACCCGGTCGCGATGGCGGGCGCCGCCGCCCGCTTTCGCGCGCGCGGCCTGGACACCCGCATCGGAGGCCGACCATGAACGCCCGCACCGAACGCCTGCGCGCCGAGAGCCTGGCCGCCGTCCCCTCCCTCAGCGTCGAGCGGGCCCGGATCGTCACCGCCTTCCACCGCGAGCAGCTGGGCCGCCACAGCGTGCCGGTGCTGCGGGCGCGGGCCTTCCTCGACCTCTGCGAGCGCAAGGTTCTGTGGCTGGGCGAGGGCGAGCTGATCGTCGGCGAGCGCGGCCCGGCCCCCAAGGCGGTGCCCACCTACCCCGAGCTGACCTGCCACAGCGAGGCGGACCTGCGGATCCTCGACACCCGCGCCAAGACCCCCTACCGCGTCGACGCGGCGATGATCGAGGAATACCGCCGCGACATCATCCCCTACTGGCAGGGCCGCTCCCTGCGCGACCAGATGTTCCGGCTGCTGCCCGCGGAGTGGCACGCCGCCTACGCCGCCGGCTGCTTCACCGAGTTCATGGAGCAGCGCGCCCCCGGCCACACCGTCGCCGACGGCAAGCTCTTCCGCAAGGGCCTGCTGGACTTCAAGGTGGACATCGCCGCCTCCCTCGCCCTGCTCGACCTGGAGCGCGACCCCGAGGCCCTGGACAAGCGCGAGCAGCTGGAGGCCATGGCGATCTCCTGCGACGCGGTGATGCGCTTCGCCGAGCGCCACGCCGAGCTGGCCGAGGCCGCGGCCAGCGCCTGCGCCGATCCGGCCCGCCGCCTGGAGCTGGCGCGGATCGCCGCGGTCTGCCGCCGGGTGCCCGCCCACGCCCCCCGCGACTTCCACGAGGCCCTGCAGGCCTACTGGTTCTGCCACCTGGCGGTGATCACCGAGCTGAACGGCTGGGACGCCTACAGCCCGGGCCACCTGGACCAGCACCTGTGGCCCTTCTACCAGCGCGGCCTGGCCGACGGCAGCCTGACCCGCGAATCGGCCCGCGAACTGCTCGAGTGCTTCTTCGTCAAGTTCAACAACCACACCGCCCCGCCCAAGGTCGGCGTCACCGCTGCCGAGAGCGGCACCTACACCGACTTCGCCAACCTCAACCTGGGCGGCCTCCACCGCGACGGCGGCGACGGCAGCAACGAGCTCACCCACCTGCTGCTGGACATCATCGACGAGATGCACCTGCTGCAGCCCAGCAGCAACCTGCAGGTCTCGCGCCGGACCCCGGACGCGGTGCTGAAGCACGCGCTGAAGGTGGTCCGCAACGGCTACGGCTTCCCCTCCCTGTTCAACGCCGACGCGGTGGTGGAGGAGCAGCTCCGGCAGGGCAAGACCCTGGAGGACGCCCGCGAGGGCGGCTGCTCCGGCTGCGTCGAGGTCGGCGCCTTCGGCAAGGAGGCCTACATCCTCACCGGCTACTTCAACCTGGTGAAGGCGCTGGAGCTGGCCCTCCACGACGGCTTCGACCGCCGCACCGGGGCGCAGGTCGGCCCGCACAGCGGCGACCCCGCCGCCTGGACCGGCTTCGACCAGCTGTTCGCCGCCTTCGAGGCGCAGCTGCGCGCCCTGCTCGACCTGAAGATCCGCGGCAACCGCACCATCGAACGGCTGTACGCCACCCGCATGCCGCACACCTTCCTGTCGGTGCTCACCGACGACTGCATCGCCCGCGGCCGCGACTACAACGCCGGCGGCGCCCGCTACAACAACACCTTCATCCAGGCGGTGGGGATCGGCAGCGTCACCGATGCCCTGGCCGCCCTGCGGGAGGTGGTCTGGGAACGCCGCGACCTCGACCTGCCGGCCTTCGTCGCCGTCCTCGACGGCGACTTCCGCGAGCAGGAGGAGCTGCGCCAGCGCCTGCTGCACCGCATGCCCAAGTACGGCAACGACGACGACGCCGCCGACGACCTGATGGTCCGCACCTTCCGGTTCCTGTTCGCGGCCATCGACGGCCGCCCGGACGCCCGCGGCGGCGCCTACCGGCTGGAGATGCTGCCGACCACCTGCCACGTCTACTTCGGCGAGGTCTGCCAGGCCAGCGCCGACGGCCGCCACGCCGGCCAGCCGCTGTCCGAGGGCATCAGCCCGGTGCAGGGCGCCGACCGCAGCGGACCCACCGCCGTGCTCCGGTCCGCCGCCAAGATGGACCACGTCAAGACCGGCGGCACCCTGCTCAACCTGAAGTTCACCCCGCAGCTGCTGGAAGGCGACGCCGGCATCGACCACCTGCACAGCCTGGTGCGCGCCTACTTCAAGCTCGACGGCCACCACCTGCAGTTCAACGTGGTCAGCGCCGCCGCCCTGCGCCGCGCCCAGGCCGACCCGGACGCCCACCGCGGCCTGATCGTCCGGGTCGCCGGCTACAGCGACTACTTCTGCGACCTCTCCACCGCCCTCCAGGAGGAGATCATCGCCCGCACCGAGCACACGGCGTTCTAGGCCGGGGGGGCCGGTCGCAGGGGGGCGCTGCAGGTCGCGCCGACCACGGTGTGCCAGGGGCGGACCGTCCAGGCGGTGATCAGCCCGTGGGCCACGTAGGGGTCGGCCTCGGCGAAGCGGATCGCCGCTTCGGGCCCGTCGCCCTGGAACAGCAGCAGGGCGCCGTCCACCGGATCGCCGTGGGCCCCGGCCAGCAGCAGCTCGCCGCGGTCGGCGGCGGCCCAGGCCAGGGCCAGGTGGGCGGCGCGGAACTCGCCCCGGCGGGCCAGATAGGCGGGACTGGTGGTGTAGCTGAGCAGGTAGTGCATGGCGCCTCCGGGCTCCAGTGTCGCCGGTCCTGCTCTACACTGCAGGCATGGCGTCCGATCCCGCGATCCTCGTCGTCGGCGCCGGAGTCTCCGGCCTGGCCTGCGCCCAGGCCCTGGCTGCCGGCAGCGCCGGCGTGGCCGTGCTGGAGCGCGCCCGCGGGGTCGGCGGCCGCTGCGCCACGCGCCGGGTGGAAGGCCAGCCCATGGACCTGGGCCCGGTGTTCCTGCACGGCCGCAGCCCCGGGTTCCGCCAGGCCCTCGCCGAGGTGCCCTCCGCGGCGCTGCCGGGCTGGCCGCACGTGGTCGAGGGCAGCGGCCGGCCCTGCCAGCCGGAGGCCTTCGCCCCCGGGGAGCGGCGCCTGGCCTTCGCCGAGGGGCTGAACGCCTTCCCCAAGACCCTGGCCGCGGGCCTGGCGGTGCAGACCGGGACCGAGGCCACCGCGCTGGCCCCGGAGGACGGGGCGCTGGCCGTGGTCACCGCCCAGGGGCCGCGGAGGGCGCGGACGGTGGTGCTGGCGCTGGCGCCGGAGCAGACCCTGCGGCTCCTGGAAGGCTCCCCGGACCTGGCCGCTGCCGCGCCCGCGGAGGCCGCCAGCCTGCGCGCCCTGCTTGGCCTGGCCCGCAGCGAGCCGAGCCTCGCCCTGGCCGCCCTCTACCCGGGGACCTGCCCGGCGCCGCCCTGGGACCTGCTCTACCCGGAGGACTCGCGGATCCTGCAGCTGGTGGCCCACGACAGCGCCAAGCGGCCCGGGCCGGGCCTCCTCGGCCTGGTGCTGCAGGCCCATGCCCGCTGGGCCGGCGCCCACCTCGAGGACCCCGACTGGCCGCGGCTGCTGCGGGCGGAGGCGGCGCGCCTGCTCGGGCCCTGGGCGGCGGCGCCGCTGCACCAGCACCCGCACCGCTGGCGCTACGCCCGCACCGGACGCTCCGGCGAAATGGCCGCGCCGCTGCTGTTCCACCTTCCCGGCGGCGTCCGCCTCGGCATCTGCGGCGACCGCTTCGCCGCCGGCGGCGGCGTCGAGGGCGCCTGGCTGTCCGGGCGCGCCCTCGCCCGCCGGATCCTGCTGGAGGATGCATGACCCCCGATCCCCTCGAACAGCTGGTCGCCCGCGACCAGGACCACGAATGCGACGGCTTCGGCCCCGACCACGTCTGCGTCAAGGCGGTGGCGGTGGCCGACCTGCCGACCCGCTTCGGCGGCTTCCGCATCGTCGGCTTCTGGAACAACCGCGACGGCAAGGAGCACATCGCCATGGTCCACGGCGACGTGGTCGGCCAGGCGGAGGTGGCGGTGCGGCTGCACTCCGAGTGCCTCACCGGCGACGTCATGGGTTCGCTGCGCTGCGACTGCCGCGACCAGCTCACCGAGGGGCTCAAGGCGATCCTCCGCGAGCCCTGCGGGGTGCTCC
Source organism: Holophagales bacterium (assembly GCA_041908165.1). Classification (GTDB taxonomy): domain Bacteria; phylum Acidobacteriota; class Holophagae; order Holophagales; family Holophagaceae; genus JACQZU01. The sequence goes on from JAYRFV010000197.1 coordinate 7,371, forward strand.
TGTACCTGCGCCAGGAGGGGCGCGGCATCGGCCTGATCAACAAGATCCGCGCCTACGCCCTGCAGGAGAAGGGGCTGGACACGGTCGAGGCCAACCAGGCCCTGGGCTTCCGCGACGACGAACGCGACTACGCCGTGGCCGCCCACATGCTGCTGAGCCTGGGCATCGGCTCGGTGCGGCTTGTGACCAACAACCCGGAGAAGATCCGCCAGCTCACCCAGTACGGGGTGCCCGTGGCCAGCCGCATCCCGCACATCATCCCGCCCAACGACACCAACCGCTTCTACCTCGAGACCAAGGCGCGGCGCTCCGGCCACCTGCTCGGCCTGCCGCGGCTGGCCGAGCAGAGCGATCCGGTGCAGGTCGAGGATGCGCCGCCTCCGGCCTAGCCCCCGGGGCCGAACCTGGAGGAGGATCGGGCGGGTGGCGCCTACCTGGCTGCGACCGCGCCGGCGGCGGGCCAGTCGCAATCGCCCACCCGCTTTAAGGTCATCTCGATGAAGCGCACCGGTTCCTTGCCGGGCTGGAGCCGGTCGCCCACTTCCTTCCAGACACCGTCCTGGATGGTCGCGGTGTAGCGGATGGTCATCGGGCCCGCCGGGATCTCCCAGGTGAAGCCGTCGGGCCGGGGGGTCACGACATATTCGCCGGCCATGCCCTGGGCGTGGGACCGCATCGTGAAGGATTTCGAGGCCGGCTGGTAGGAGAGGACGGCGAAGGCGTTGAAGGCGAGCCGGCCATCGGCGCCGTAGCCCCGCCCCTCGACCACCTTGAGGGTTCCGTCCAGCATCGGACCGACCCGTTCGGTCTGGGTCAGCGTGTGCTTTTCGCCCGAAGGCAGCAGGGTCCAGGCGCTGCCGCGCCAGGTCCCGTCCATGAACGCCAGGGCAGCCATGGCCTTGCGCTGCTCGGCCTGGAGGAGTTCCGGATTGGGCCGGCCCTGGGCGGGAACGGGCAGGGCGGCGAAGGCGAGCAGAAGATGGGCGACCGGGTGCATGGGTGTCCTTTCGTGGGAAGTGGAGCACCAGCATGGCTGCAACGCGCGCTTGTGCCGCAAAGGCCGGTCCAGGGGCAGCGCGCTTCGGGTGAACCGGGGGCCGAACGGGCTGAGCCGGGCTACTGCACGTCGCTGACCCTGCCGTTCAGGAAGGTGATCTTCAGGTCCTTGTAGATGTAGATCTTCTTGGCGCCGAGATCGACGGTGTTCTTCGGCCGGCCCAGGGCCCGCTCCACCTCCTCGGGGGTCATGCCCAGGGAGATGGTGGCGCCGCCCGGGTCCTGCGGGCCCTGGGCGATGATGTCCTGCTCGGAGCGGTTGGCCTCCTGGACCACCTGGGTGATCTGGTCGGCGGCGTCGCGGTCGGGCTGCACCTCCCGGGCGTAGTCGGTGGGCAGCGTGCCGGCCGCCCCGGAGGGCAGCGTGGGCAGGCCGTTGCGGCCCTGTTCGGACTGCAGCTTGGTCATGCCCTGGTCGAGGGTGGCCCGCAGGTGGTTCTGCATCTCCTGCAGGTCGGTGAGCGGCACCTGCAGGTAGCTGCCCTTGCGGCAGCTGTCGCCGCGGCTGGCGAGCACCTTCACCTCGGCCGTCGAGGCCGAGGTCGACGGCCTTTCGACCAGCTGCAGCACGTCGCCCTCCACCAGCGGGCACTCCTGGCCGCCGCTGAAGGCCATGGTCGGGCCGGCGACCACGAACACCCGCGGACCGCGCTCACTGAACAGGCTGGGGGACTCGTCGACGTAGGCGGACCCGCGCCGCTGCTCCTCCCGCTCCAGGTCCATCTGGCGGCGCACCTCGTCGGCGATGGCGTCCTTGACCTCGGGGCTCAACGCCGTGCTCTGGGTGTAGACCACCGGCGGCGCGCTGATCGTGGCGCGCTGGGCCAGGAAGGCCGCCTCCAGGGTGGTGGCGAGCAGGAAGTCCGCCAGCCAGAAGGCCGGGCTGCGGTAGGTCACGTAGGGCGTGAAGTAGCCGCCGTAGTAGCCGTACCAGGGGTGGCGGTCCCAGCCCCAGCCGTAGCGGACCGGGCGGCGCCAGGGCGTGTAGCACCAGGAGTAGAAGGCCGGCCGGTAGAAGTGCACCGGCGTGTAGATGTGGAACAGGTGCCCGCCGTGGTTCCAGGGCCGGTAGATCCGGGCGTGGGGAACCCCGAGGTGGACGTAGGTGCGCTGGACGTAGGTGTGGTTGTGGATCACCAGCGGCCGCTGGACGTAGCCGCGGCGGCCGGGGGCATTGGCGACCACCACCAGGCCGCCGGGACGGACCGCCTCGACGTGGCGGACGCCGCTGGGGGCGTGGCGGATCACCGCGCCGCCGGGCGTGCGGACCTCGCGGATCGCCCCGCTGGGGGCGCGGTGGATCTCGCCGCCGGTGCGGACCTTGACCACCTGGCGGGCGGGCTCGTGCCGCTCGGGGCCGGGCCGCGGATCGCTCCGGGCCTCGCGGGAGGGCCCGGTCCGGCCCTCCGGGGTCCGGCCTTCCGAGGTCCGGCGGTCCGGAGTCCGGCCTTCCGGGGTCCGGCCTTCCGGGGTCCGGCCTTCCGGGGTCCGGCCCTCCGGAGATCGACGGTCCGGGGTCCGCGTCAGCGTCTCCGGCCGGGGCTCGCGGCCGGGGCGGGTTTCGCGGTTCCCCGGAGGGACCGTGCCTTCCCGCCGGCTGCTGGATTCCGGCCGCATCTCGCGGCTGGGCATCTCCCGGCGCAGGTCCCGCCGGGGTTCCGCGGGGGCCTCGCGGCGGGGCTCGCGCCGGGCTTCCGCCGGGGCTTCCCGCCGCGGCTCGGCCGGGGTCTCGCGCTTGGCCTCGCGCTTCGCTTCGGCGGGGGCTTCGCGCTTGGCTTCGTGGCGCTCCTGCGGCTTGCGCTCGCGGCCATCCTGGGCCTGCAGCAGGGCCGCGCAGCCGGCCAGCAGGGCGGCCACCACCGGGTTGGCGCAGCGCAGGCGGGAGGGGATCGGGCGGACGGTCATGGGGTGTCCTTTCCATCGGAGGGATCAGCGGCTGGAAAAAGGAGCTTCCGACCCAGTATAGACCCGGGAATTGTCAGGAGGATGCCGAGGCGGCCGCCTCCAGCCAGCGCAGCGCCTCCACCGGATCCTGGAAGACCTTGACCGTCAGGCCGCGGTTCACCACCACGTCCTCCCAGAACCGGGCGTCGGCCAGGCCGGCCGCCTTCGGCAGCAGGGCGACCCGCCCCACCCGCGGCACCTGGGAGGCGATGAAGGCGGCCGCCTGGTACGTGTCGAAGGTGCTGAGCCGGTACTCCAGCTCGCGCTCGTCGCAGAGCACCCGGCTGGCGCCGCTGCGCCGGCAGGCCTCGATCACCGCCATGCCGTAGGCCTGCACCTCCGCGAGGCTCTCGTCGAAGCCGCTCGCCTGCACCCGCAGGATGCCGTCCTCGAGGCTCGTGTGGTGGTGGATCGCCATGCGCCTTCGGAACCCGCTCCTGCCGTCCACCCTACCGCCACCGGCGAGGCTGGAACAGGGCCCGCGGCCGCGCCCCGTCCTCCTCAGGGGTGGGAGAGCGCCCAGCTCAGGGAGAACAGGGCGAAGCCGGCGCACAGCTTGGCGACGAACTCCAGGCGCGCGGCCAGCGCGGGCCGGCGCGCCCGCACCAGCCGGCCCAGCCCCAGCGGCCCCAGGAACAGGCCCGCCAGGGCCAGGAAGCTGCGAGACACCGGCGAGCCCTGGCCCCGCTGCAGCACCAGGGCTCCCGCCGCCAGGCAGACCAGGCCGCCCAGGAGCAGGCTCCAGGCGAGGAGCGGCTCGGGGACCCCGCTCGGGTTCGGGGAGGGATCGGCAGGTTCGGCCATGGCCCTTCGATGCCCGGCCCGGGAATCGGACCGATCCCGCATGATGACAGCGGTCGCCCGGGGGCCGCTCAGGCTTCCGGCCGGCCCGAAGGCGCACCCGGGCCCGAGGTGATCAGGTAGACCAGCGGCCCGAAGGAGCCCAGGACCAGGGTGGCGGCCACCCAGGGCCAAGGGTTGCGGCCGCGGCTGCGGGCGTCCTTCCAAAGCCAGGCCAGCACCAGGGTCAGGGCGATGGTCAGGTCGGCCAGCACCTGGCCGGCCGCGAGGCTGCGGAAGTGCGGCAGGAGGATGCCCAGGTAGCCGTGCTGCCAGAGGGCCGCGGCGGTGAGCGCCGCGAACGGGAGCAGGAGGGCGAGGAGCAGGGGGCGCGGCATGGTGGATCCTTTCACGGGTGCGACCAGTCTCCGGCGCGCCGCGGCAGGGCCGCAATTACCTCCGAGGTCATTGTTTCCCGTCGCCGTTGTGCTGGAATCGAGCCATGAACGCACCCGCCCCGGACCTGACCGCCACCCTGCAGGGGGTGCGCAGGGTCCGCCGGGTGAGCCAGTTGGAACTTTCCCTGCGGCTGGGGGTGTCGCAACGGCACATCAGCTTCGTGGAAAGCGGCCGCGCCCGGCCCAGCCGCGAGCTGCTGCTCGCCTGGCTGGGCGAACTGGAGGCGCCACTGGCGGTGCGCAACGAGGCGCTGCTGCAGGCCGGCTTCGCGCCGGTCTACGGGGCCGCGCCGCTGGGCGACCCGGCCCTGGCGCAGGCCACCGAGGCCCTGCTGCGCCTGCTCGAGGCCCACGATCCGCTGCCGGCGCTGCTGCTCGACGCCCACTGGAACGTGCGCCACCTCAACCGCGGCGGCCGCTGGCTGGCGGCCGCGCTGCTGCCGGCCGGACTGCTGGAGGCCGCGCCGCTCAACCTCCTGGACCTGATGATCCACCCCGAGGGCTTCACCCGGCGCATCGTCAACCTGCCGGAGGTCGGGCCGGCGATGCTGGCGCTGCTGCGCCACGATGCCGCCGCCCAGCCCGCCCTCGCCCCCCGGGTGGCGGCCTTCGCCGCGCTGCTGCGCAGCCGCCTCGGCGCCGAACCGCGGTCCAGCGGCGCGCCGCCCCGGGCGCCGGTGCTCACCACCCGGTTCGCCACCCCCGAGGGTGAACTGGCCTTCTTCAGCCTGTTCACCACCTTCGGCACGCCCCTGGACATCACCCTGGCCTCCCTGCGGGTGGAGCACCTGGTCGCCGCCGACGCCGGCACCCGGGCGCGGCTCGCCGCCGAGGTCCGCTGAGCGGACCGCCGCGGCCGGAGGTCCTGGATTCAGGGCTTCCCGGCGGCCTGCGCCCCCTTCGCCGTGGAGATCGGCACCCCCGCCTCGCCGAGGTAGACCACCAGGATCTTCAGCGGCCCCGGGCCGACGTTGACGCCGCGGTGCCAGGTGTCCACCACC
>JAYRFV010000198.1:0-3729 GCA_041908165.1 Holophagales bacterium
GGCGTCGACGCCATCCTCGCCAACGATCCCGACGCCGACCGCCTGGGCGTGGTGCTGAAGCACGAGGGCGAGTGGCTCCAGATGACCGGCAACGACATGGCCGCCCTGACCCTGGACTACCTGGCGCGCTTCCACGGCACCAAGGGAACCGTCGTCACCACCGTGGTCACCTCCGACTTCCTGGCCGAGACCGGCCGCCTGCACGGCATGCCCACGGTCTGGACCCTCACCGGCTTCAAGAACATCGCCGTGTGCATGCACCGCCTGGTGGAGCTCGGCGAGACCTATGCCTTCGGCGCCGAGGAAAGCATCGGCATGTGCAACAGCGGCGAGCTGCGCGACAAGGACGGCGTCACCGCCGCCCTGCTGGTGGCGGAGATGGTCGGCCACTACAAGGCGATCGGCCAGAACCTCGTGCAGGCGGTGGAGGCCCTGCAGCGCACCACCGGCACCTTCCTCAACCGCCTGGTCAACCTCGAGGACCCGAAGCCGGGCGGCGCCCAGCGCTTCGCCGAGGCGATGGCGCGGATCCGCACCGCCGGCCTGCGCGAATTCGCCGGCGAGGCGGTGGTCTCCTGGGAGGACTTCCAGGCCGGCGAATGGCACGACATGGACGGAAGGGTCGAGCCGATCCTGGACCGCCCGGAGCGGCGCGACCTCGCCCTGCCGATCCAGCGCAGCAACGTCCTCAAGTTCCGCTTCGCCAGCGGCGCCTTCGCCGCCTTCCGGCCCAGCGGGACCGAACCCAAGCTCAAGGTCTACCTGCAGAGCCGCACCGACGCCGCCCTGCTCGACCGGATGGAGGCCGAGGCCCGCCGCCTGCTGGGCCTCTGAGCCTGCGCCTCGGCTAAGCTGTCGCGATGCCCGACTCCAAGCTGGTCCACGACTGGAACGCCCTGACCGACCCCGGCAACGGCCGGGTGCCCCTGTTCAACGACGAGACCCTGCGCGACGGTCTGCAGAGCCCCTCCGTCCGCGACCCGGAGATCCCGGACAAGCGCGACCTGCTGCACCGCCTGGCGAAGCTCGGCGTGGAGGCCGTGGACCTGGGCATGCCCGGGGCCGGGCCCAAGGCCCTGGCCGCGGTGAAGGCGCTCATGGTCGAGATCCGCGACCACCGCCTGCCGATCCACCCGAACGCCGCGGTCCGGACCCTCGAGGCGGACCTGATCCCGCTCGCCGAGATCCAGCAGAAGGTGGGCGTCGGCCTGGAGGCCGGGGCCTTCCTCGGCTCCAGCGCCATCCGCATGGACGTCGAAGGCTGGGACGTGGATTACCTGGTGCGGCTGGTGCGGATCGCCGTGAGCTTCTGCCGCAAGCACCAGGTGCGGGTGATGATGGTGACCGAGGACACCACCCGCGCCCACCCCGACACCCTGCGGGCGATCTACGGCGCCGCCCTCGACGAGGGCGCCGAGGGCATCTGCCTGTCCGACACCGTCGGCCATGCCACGCCGGACGGCGCCCGCCACCTGGTCCGCTTCGTCAAGCAGGAGATCATCGGCGACCGCCCGATCCGCCTGGACTGGCACGGCCACAACGACCGCGGCCTGGGCGTGGCCACCGCCATCGCCGCCTGGGAGGCCGGCGCCGACCGCCTGCACGGCTCGATCCTCGGCATCGGCGAGCGCTGCGGCAACGTGGCCCTCGACCAGCTGCTGATGAACTTCACCCTGCTCGGCAAGTGGAAGGGGGACCTGGCCGACCTTCCGGCCCTGGCCGACCGGGTGGCGGAGCTGGTGGACATGGAGATTCCCGCCAACTACCCGATGCTGGGCCGGGACGCCTTCCGCACCGGCACCGGGGTGCACGCCGCCGCCATCGTCAAGGCCCTGCGCCGCGGCGACGTCGACCTGGCCGACGGCGTCTACTCCGCGGTGCCCGCCTCCATGGTCAACCGCCGCCAGGAGATCGAGATCGGTCCGGTGGCAGGCCACTCCAACGCCGAGTACTGGCTGGAGCTGAACGGCTACGACGCCAGTCCCGACCGCATCGCCCGCATCCTGCACGCCGCCAAGCAGAGCAACCACGTCCTCTCCGAGCAGGAGATCCGCGCCCTGGTGCGGGACCTGTGACCGTGGGCACAGCACGCCGGCCGCGCCGGGCGCGGCATCCCGCCTAGGCTGGAGGTCCAGGAGCGACCCCCTTGGAACACACCCCCGCCTTCCGCCACCGCCGGTTCCTCAACTGGTTCCCGCTGGGGCTCACCTACGCCAGCCTGTACATGGGCCGGTACAACCTCACGGTGGCCCAGGGCGCCCTGGGGGACCTGCTCAGCAAGGTCGCCTTCGGCGAGATCTTCGCGGTGGGCACCGTGGTCTACGGCTTCGCCTTCCTGCTGAACGGCCCGCTGACCGACCGCTGGGGGGGGGCGCAGGTCCATGCTGCTCGCCGCCGGCGGGGCCGCGCTCGCCAACCTGGCCATGGGCTACGCCGTCCGCAGCACGCTCCAGGGGGCCATGTCGGGGCAGACGCTGCTGACCAGCCTGATGGTCCTCTATGCCCTGAACATGTACTTCCAGAGCTTCGGCGCGGTGGCGATCGTCAAGGTGAACGCGCACTGGTTCCACGTCACCGAGCGCGGAAAGTTCAGCGGCATCTTCGGCATCATGATCGCGTCCGGGATCTTCCTGGCCTTCGACCTCAACGAGCGGATCCTGCGGCTGCTCAAGGGGAGCGGGGCCGGAGGCACGGACCCGAACTGGTACGTCTTCCTCGTTCCGGGCTTCGTCCTGGCCGCCTTCTGGCTCTTCGAGCTGGCGTTCCTGCGCAACCGGCCCGCGGAGGCCGGGCTGGAGGACCTGGACACCGGCGACGCCTCCAGCGGCGACGAGGGGCCGGCCACCTCGATGGGGCTGATCAAGCGGATCCTCACGCACCCGGTCATCCTCACCCTCGCCCTGGTGGAATTCTGCACGGGCGTCCTCCGCAACGGAGTCATGCACTGGTTCCGCATCTACGCCAAGGAGCAGCTGAAGGCGGGAACCGGAGGCGCGGCAGCCTGGGACTTCGCCCTGTCCAACTGGGGCCTCCTGCTGATGATCGCCGGGATCGTCGGCGGCATGAGCGCCGGCTACGTGTCCGACCTGGTCTTCCAGTCCCGGCGCGCCCCCGCCGCCTTCTTCCTCTACGCGCTGCTCACCGTCTGCTGCGGGGCCATGGCCTTCTCGCTGCACAACGCCTGGCTGCTCGTGCTGCTGGTCTTCCTCATTAGCGTGGCGGTGATCGGCACCCACGGCCTGCTTTCCGGCACGGCCACCATGGACTTCGGCGGACGGAAGGGCGCGGCCACCGCGGTGGGCGTCATCGACGGCTTCGTCTACCTCGGCACCGGCCTGCAGTCCTACGCCCTCGGCTGGATCACCACGCGGAACTGGGCCTGGTGGCCGGTGTTCCTGCTGCCCTTCGGGATCGTCGGCACCCTCCTCCTGACCCGCATCTGGCACGCCAAACCCGGCAAGGGCGGGCACTAGGAAATCGCCCGTTCAACACGGAGGCACAGCGAAGGCGCTTTCCTTTGCGCCCCTGCGCCTTTGCGTTCAACAGGCTTTGCCATCCCCGCAACAGGCGCTTCCGTGCGAGCACCAGCGCGTCGGCCCATTGGAGAAAGTGATGTGAAACGCAAAGGCGCAGAGGCGCAAAGAATTGCTTTTTCAACTCTGTGCCTCTGTGCCTCTGTGTTTGGAATGCTTTTCCATTCGCACCAACAGGCGCTTCTGCATGAAATCA